>JANYCN010000031.1 GCA_025360225.1 Actinomycetes bacterium
GTCAAGGCCTTCGCCTTGACACGCGTGCGAGCGGGCGTGCTATCCAGCACGCCCGCGATCAGCAAGCCCTGCGCGACGCGCAACGCTCCCGCTCGCTCCAGACACCCGATGACCATGCCATTTGACAATCAGACCACTAGCTCGTCGCGCCTGCTCTCGCGACCGGCGTCCGCTACCTCGTTTCGGGAGACGCTCACCTGCTCGGCGTCAGCTACCCCACCCTCGTGGTCATCGCGCCCCGACAGTGGCTCGAGCTCGTGGCGTGACGGGCCAGCGTGACATCTCCGTGATCCTTCGGAACGACTCGAGCGTTTGACCCTTCGGCTGAGAGTACGATCCGGTCGTGACGACGGTCCGTGTAGCGGTCGCCGCGACGCCGCTCGTGTCGAGCGTTGAGTCCGGTCTATCGGGTGTGCTTGCGGCGATCGCGGAGGCGGGGCGGCAAGGGGCGGCGATCGTCTGCGTGCCGGAGACGGCGATTCCCGGGCACCGCAGCCAGCCCGACGCCGTCGAGGACACCACTGCTGATCAGGTCGAGGCGGCGGTCGCGGTCGTCGCGGCGGCGGCGCGGGTCGCCGGCGTGTCGGTCGTGCTCGGGATCGAGCGGCCCAGCCCTGCCGGGAGGGAGATCGTCGCGGTGGTGTTCGATGCGTCGGGGCAGCGCGTTGGCGAGCAGCCGAAGACGCAGATCGACCCGAGCGAGGAGCGCTGGTACGTCCCCGGATCGGGACGCCAGACCTTCACGATCGGTGACCTGACGTTCGGCATCGTCACCTGTCACGAGGCGTTCCGCTACCCGGAGCTAGCCCGTCTTGCCGTCCGCGAAGGCGCGCAGGTGATCTTCGCGCCCCATCACGTGACGACCGACGACGGTTCGTTGCCGACACGCTGGTGCGACGCCGCGAACCCCTACAACGAGAAGGCGTTGATGTGCCGCGCGATTGAGAACACGGTGTTCGTCGCACAGGCGAACACGGCGATGCCCGATCAGGGATCGATCACCGGCATCGTCGGCCCTGACGGTGACCTCGTCGTCGCGCTCCCCTACGGCGACGTTGGCGTCGTCAGCGCGGCGCTCGAGCTTGACCTGGCGACACGGCTCATCGCCGTGCGCTACGCGCCCGAACGAGCTCGCTCCAGAACCCGAACGCCCACGTGAGGTGCAGCGTCGCGATCGCCGCCGGGACACCGAGCACGAGGACGGGATCGCGATTGCGAAGCGCGAGCCGGACGCCGACGGCGAGCAGCAGCCCGCCGTACAGGCCGGTCTCGAGGGTCAAGAGCAGCGCGATCGGCGTCGCGAACGGTGCGCCGATCGCGAGCAGCACGAGGCTGGCGAGGAGGATCGTCGGCGCGACCTGCCGTGGTCGGAGGCTCTTCAGGTTCGCGCGGTCGCGGCGCAGCATCCGCACCTTCCACACGCCGTAGCGACGGTACTGCCGGCCGAGGCGGCGGAGCGTCTCGCGGCAGTAGTAGGTGGAGCGGATCGTCGGATCGAACCAGACGCGACCACCGCGCAGGCGGATGCGGTGGTTCAGCTCGAAGTCCTGGTTCGCCTCGAGCGCCTCGTCGAAGCCGCCGACCTCGATGAGCAACGAGCGTCGCCAGGCGCCGAAGGGGACGGTCTCCACCTCCCCTTCGCGTTCGGAGAAGCGGTAGCGCGCGCCGCCGATCCCGAGAGGATGCGTGACGGCCTGCACGATCGAGCGCGCGATCGGCGTCTGGGCGTGGGTTCGCACCTCCCAGCGGCCGCCGACGACGTCGCCCTTGCCGGCTACGAGGGCAGCGACGGTGCGCTCGACGTAGGTGGGCTGCGGCGTGCAGTGCGCGTCGAGGCGCAGCACGAGATCGCCCGTCGCCGCCGCGATCGCGCGGTTCAGGCCGACAGGGATCACCGCGCCCGGATTGTCGATGACGCGGATCACGAGGTCGGGGTGGGCGGCGGCGTAGGCGGCGATCCGCTCGCGTGTCGCATCACGCGACATGCCGTCGGCGATCGCGACGTCGATCAGATCTAACGGGTAGGTCTGGGCCGAGAGCGCCGCGAGCAGCTCGTCGATCGTCGCCTCCTCGTCGAGGGCGGGGATGATGATGCTGACGGTCGATGGCTCCACGATCTCACGGTACTCCGTACGATCAGAGGGTGCTCGTCGCATCCCCTGCGCAAGCCCGTGCGCCGATCCCGCTCGTCGTTGGCGGTCTTCTCACCGCAGCGCTCCTCGGCGTGGCCGTCGGCGCATCGCCGCGGCTCACGCTCGCGCTGGTCCTTGGCGTCGCGGTCGTCGCGAGCGTCCTGCGTGACTTCACCACTGGCGTCGCGCTCTTCATCGTGCTGCAGTACCTCACGCCGACCTTCGGGTTGGCGGAGGGGACGATCCTCAAGCTCCTCGGTGCAGTGCTCGTTGCGAGCTGGGTCCTCGCCCGCGTCGGGCGTCAGACGTCGATCTCCGTCTGGCGTGCGGCGCCGCTCGTCACTGGCTCGCTGACGGCCTTCTTGCTGTGGGGCGCCGTCTCGATCGAGTGGGCGCCCTCGCACGGCGACGTGGTCACCGCGCTGGCGCGGATCGGCCTGAACGTGTTGCTGGTCGCGATGATCGTCGCCTCGATCCGTTCGCAGCGCGACGCGAAGGCGATCGCGTTCTCGCTGGCGATCGGCGCCGTGCTCTCCGCCACCGCCTCGATCGCCCTCGGGTCGTCCGGTGGTGATCGCCTCGAAGGGGCCGGTGGAGATCCGAACGACTTCGCCGTCGTGCTCGGGCAGGGCGTCGTCTTGACGATCGGCATCGTCAACGGCGTCATTCGCCGCCGCGCGCTGCGCCTCGGTTTCGCGCTCGCCGCGCCGCTCCTTGCCTACGCGCTCCTCACGACCCTGTCTCGCGGTGGAATGATCGCCCTCACGTCGGCCGTGATCGCCTTCGTCGCCTTCAGCGGTCACTGGCGGCGCCACGCGATCCTGATGACGGTGGTGATGGTCGCCGCGGCTGGTGTCTGGTACGCGACGATTGCCAGTCCGGCGGCCCGCGAGCGGGTCGCGTCGATCGCCGGCCAGGGCAGCTCGGCGAGCGATGGTGGCTCTGGACGAACGGACATCTGGCAGGTCGGCTGGCGCGCCTTCAAGGCGGAGCCGGTGCGCGGGTCCGGGCTCGGCAACTACACCAACGTGACGCCACGGTTCCTGCTCGCCGAGCCGGGCCTTCTGCGCCGAACCGACCTGATCATCGTTGACCCGAAGGTCGCCCACAACATGTACCTGCACCTGCTGGTGGAGACCGGCGTGATCGGCCTCTTGCTGTTCGCGGGCGGCCTCCTTGCTGGCGTCGGCATGGCGGTGCGCGCGGCTGGTCGGTTCCGCCGGTCGGGCCACGTCGAGCTTGAGCTGCTCACGCGCACGGCCGTCGCGGCATCGATCGGCGTGCTCACCGCCGACTTCTTCCTCTCCGGCCAGTACACGCGCACGCTGTGGCTCGGGCTCGGCCTGTGCTGCGGGCTCGGTGCCCTCGCTCGACGCCTCGAGCTGGCGGCGACGCCACGGTGACCCGCAACGCTGTACTGCCGACGGCGAGCGTCGTCGCGCTGGTGGCCGCAGCGGCGATGACCGGTGCGACCGCTCCCGCCGACTGGTACCCGTTCGCCCTCGCGGCCCTGGGTGTCGCGATCCTCGCCCTGGTGTCGGGCGCCGTGGCGCGCCCGACACGGCTGCAAGGCGTCGGCCTGTCGGCCCTTGGCCTGCTCGCGGTGTGGAGCTTCCTCTCGCTCGCCTGGGCCGAGCTTCCCGGCTCCACCGTCGTCGCTGCGAACCGCACCGCGACCTACGCGGTCGTCGTCGCCCTCGTCGCCCTGTCGGCGCGCACGACCACAGCGCGACGGCAGATCGTTGTCCTGGTTGGTGTCGCCGTCGCCATCGTTGCCTGGTGGGCGCTCGTGCGCTCGGCGCTGCCGGGCGCCACTGCGTTCTACGACCAGGCGCGCCTGACGTGGCCGGTCGGCTCACCAAACGGCCTTGCAACCCTCGTTGCGATCGGGCTCTGGCCGCTCCTGACGGTCGCCGCAAGCCGCGAGGGGCGGTTGCTCGCGCGACTCGGCGCACTTGGCGCCGGCTCGGCGATTCCCGCCGTGATCGTCCTCACCGCCTCGCGCGCTGGAGCGCTGTTCGCGCTGCTCGCGGTCGGCACGCTCCTCGCGATCACGCCGGTTCGCACGCGGCTTTGCGTGGTCCTCGCGCTGGTCGCGATCCCGGTCGTGATCGGCTGGCACGAGCTCCACGCGCTCGCGGCGATGGACGAGGCGTCGCTCGCTGCGGCAAACGACGCCGGGCGTCGTGCGCTCGTCGGCGTCGCGCTGTCATTGGTCGCCGGGGCGGGATGGCTGCTGCTCGACCGGCGGTTCAGCCCGCCGGACGCCGTCGGTCGCCTCGTGCGGCGTGGGCTCTGCGTCCTGACGGTCGTCGGCGTGCTCGTGGGCGTCGGCGTCGGCATCGAGCACGACGCAGCAGGCTTCGTTGGACGCAAGTGGACGGTGTTCAAGGGAGGGTCGCTCGCCGAGCATCCGGTCGGCGTCGACCGCTACCTGACGGCGGGCACGAACCGCTACGACTTCTGGCGCGTCGCCGTCGGCGAGCTGCGCGACCGGCCGTTGACGGGGTACGGTGCCGGGAACTGGGGCTGGCCGTACGTTGCCCGGCGGCAGTCCTACGAGACGCCTGACAACGCGCACGGGGCGGTGTGGGAGATGGCGGCTGACCTCGGCGTGCCCGGGCTCGCGCTCTACCTCGTCGTGATCGCCCTCGCCGTCGCCGGGACGCGACGGTTTCTCGCGGCCGATGATCGACGGGTCGCCGCGGCGCTCGCGGCAATGCTCGTCGGCGTCGTCGGTCACGGCCAGGTCGACTGGCTCTGGGAGCTCTTCCCGGTCGGCCTTACGACGGCCGTGCTGCTTGGCGTCGCGCTCGCCGCGCTCGGCAGCGAAGGAGCGCGGGGCGTGCGTCGTCGGGATGCGCGGCTGGCGGCCGTGATGATTGGTGCCGTCGGCGTCATCGGTGTCGTGCCTGCCATGCTCGCGGAGCGCTACACCGAGGCCGCGTACCGGTTGCCCGTCGCTGGGGCGAGGGTGGCGGCTTCGCGAGCGGCGTCGCTCGCACCGTTCTCCGCCGCTCCGTTGGTTGCGTTGGCGCGTGTCGAGGAACGTGCCGGGCGGCCAGCGCAGGCACTGTCGGCGCTCCGCGCGGCGACGGATCGAGAACCGGCGTCGTGGACGGCGTGGTTGAAGCGTGCCGGCGCGGCGGCGTTGCTCGGCCGAGCCACGGAGGAGCGGATGTCCTGCTTGCGCGTGCACCAGATCAATCCTTCGGCGACACTGTCGCCATGCCTGATCTGACATCTGTTCTTCTCGAGGGCCGCGTTGCGCTCGTCACCGGCGCGGGCTCGCCCGCCGGCATCGGTGTTGCGGCGGCGCGGGCGCTCGGTCGCCTTGGTGCAACCGTTGCGGTCGCTGCGACGACACGCCGGATCGACGAGCGTGTCGCCGAGCTCGCAGCCGAGGGCCTGGTGGTCTCGGGGCACGTAGCCGACCTGACGCACCTGGCGAACGCCGAGGCGTTGGCGTCCGAGGTCATCGCTCGTCATGGGCGGATCGACGTGCTCGTGAACAACGCGGGTCTGGCCCAGACGGGCGTCGACCAGCCGTCGCGTCACCTGGCGGAGATGGCGGAGGCCGAGTGGGAGCTCGACATCGCGTTGAACCTGAAGACGGCGTGGGCGATGACCCGTGCCGTGGTACCGCAGATGATCGAGCGTCGCGCTGGCCGGATCATCCACGTGTCCTCCGTCACCGGCCCGCTCGTGTCGGCAGCAACGTCGAGCGGCTACAGCGCCGCCAAGGCCGGCGTTGACGGGATGATGCGCAGCCTCGCGATCGAGGTCGGGCCGCTGGGGATCACCGTCAACTCGGTCGCTCCCGGGTGGATCGAGACTGCGTCATCCTCGGCCGCGGAGATCGAGGCGGGTCGCCACACCCCGGTTGGTCGTGCGGGGCGCCCGGAGGAGGTCGCCGCGCTGATCGCGTTCCTCGCCTCGCCCGGCGCGAGCTACATTACCGGCCAGTCGATCGTTGTCGACGGCGGCAACGTCGTGCAGGAATATCACTGATGAGCACGCCTCATTCGCGACCTAACGGCCCGGAGACGTCCGTATCTTCGCGGTGCGACGTTTGACGGGAACCCGGGAGCGAAGTCTTGCCCTGGGGTAAAGCCCGGAGAATGTCCGGGCTTTCCCGTTGGTATTCAGCACTTCTGTATCGCCCTGCTCGCAGATACCAGGAGGAACGCTCGCGGGTTGAGCAAACGGTGCACCTGAAACATCCCGCTACTGGCGGTGGTCGAAGCATGGACAGGGACACCCCACCGCGATCCACCCATCACGGCCGGATCCAGGTAGCGGCGTGCGCTCGGTCAGCTGACGAGCGCACGGACCCGCGAGGGGTCGACGTGCGCGTGCGCGCGAAGAGCGCTCGCAGCGTGACGGGTGATCGTATTGACGAGCGCCCGCGGGTCGCGTACCTCGGCCGTGCGCGCCGGGGGCGTGTCGGTGTGCTCGGTGCGCGCAGCAGCGTCCCGTCGTGGCGGTCGTGGCGGCATGCCCGGTGCATTCGACGCGTCGATGCGGAGGCTCATCGCATCGCACCGTAGCGATCTCACGCGTCGCGTGCCTCCCTCGGATGCGTGATCTGTCCGACCGCGTTCGACCGATCGCGGCACGCCGCACTGACGTTGCAGAAGCGCTTGCCGGTTCGACCCGGCGTGAGAATCGCCGGCGATCGCCCTCGACGGGCTCCTAGGCTAGGCCTGAGCGTCGGGTCGGCCGCTGCGGCGCAGCACGAAGCCGACGACGATCAGCGAGAAGCCAAGCACGATGAACGTGCCGGTCTCGAAGCCGGTGAACGGCAAGGTGCCGGCGCCGGACGAGGAGGTCTGGTCGCCGAGCGCTGAGCGAACCGCCTCGACGCCGCCGTCGCCGCCGTACGTCTTCAGCAACGGGCTGTTGAGCGCCGCCTGGAGCTGCGCGGTCGTGTACGTGCCATTGATGTGGCCGTCCCGGGCGTCCTTGATGATCTGGTCCGTGACGCTTGCGAGCGCGCTTGGTACGGCGACGAGCAGCGCGGCGATGACGAGTGCGAGCGTGGTGCGGAGCCTTCTCATGGGGGACCTCAGGTTGTGCGTGAACGATGCTGGATGGGGATCTCGACCTTGAAAACCTTCAAGAGTCGTAGCATCCCTCGATGCGAACGTCGAAATTCTAACCCCTCGGTCGCTGCGCGCGAGTCGGATCACGGGCAACATGATCAAGCTATGTCGCTACGAGCGGGGAATGCGTCCCCCGACGGAGGGATCTGCAGTCCTGTACACTCGCCGGATCAGTGAGGGCGAGGAGGCTCTGATGCGACGTGTTCTCGTGGTTCTGGGGGTGGCGGTCACCTGCACGGTGCTCACCGCCTGCGGCGGTGGCTCGGCGACAACGCCGACGACCAGCAGCGGCTCGACCAGCCCTGGGCCGGTCGCGGTCAAGGAGGGCGGCATCCTCCGCATCGGCACGGGCAACTACATCGACTCCTTCAACCCCTGGAACTGGATCGAGAGCCAGTCCGGGATGGCGATGTACGAGATCTACCCGGCGCTCGTGCAGTACGACCACGACTTCAAGTTCGTGCCGGACTGGGCGCAGACCTGGGAGACCTCGGCGGACGGTCTGACGTGGACGTTTCACCTCCAGTCCGGCGGCCAGTGGTCGGACGGGAAGCCGCTGACGGCTGACGACGCCGCCTGGACGATCAACACGTCGGTCAAGTACAAGGACGACGCGACCGCGAACGCCGCCGTCAACGTCGGCCACGTCGTGAGCGCGGCCGCACCGGACGCGAACACGCTCGTGATCACCTACGACAAGCCGTCCGCGACCGTCCTCGGGGGTCTCGGCGAGATGCCGATCCTCCCGCGGCACGTCTGGGAGCCGCTGGACACCGACGGCAAGGGCTCGGGCCTGAAGAAGTACAGGCCGGAGCTCCACATGCCCATGGTCACCGCCGGGGCGTTCACGATCGCCAAGTACGAGAAGAAGGGCACGACCGTCTTCAAGGCCGATCCGAACTTCTACGGCCCCAAGGCGCACGCCCAGGCCGTGGCATTGACGTTCTACACGAATCCCAACGCCATGATCGCCGATCTCAAGGCAGGCAAGCTCGACTACCTCGACCAGGTCCCATTCAAGGCCGTCAAGGCCGTCTCGGCGATGCCGAACGTCACGGTCGACAAGTCGGCCGGCGCGGAGTTCACCGACGTCACGTGGAACTCGAACCCGAAGAAGAAGAAGCACCGCGAGCTGCTCGACCCGGCCGTGAAGAAGGCGCTCGCGATGGGGATCGACCGCCAGCGGATCATCGACGTCGTCTTCGAGGGCAACGCGTCGCTCGTCGACTCCGTCGTCGGTCACGTCGCGGGGTACTTCGAGAACACGAACCTCGTGCCTACGAGGTTCGACATCGCCGCCGGGAACGCGGCGCTTGACGGGCTCGGCTACACCCGTGGCGCTGACGGATCCCGCGTCGTTCCGGCGTCCGCAACGGAGGCCGCCCACCCGATGGCCTACGACGTCATGATCCCCACGAGCCTCGACTACGACGGAGACCGCACGTTCCAGATCATCAAGGACGGCTGGGCGCAGATGGGCGTCAAGGTCACCCAGGTCTCCGGCGGCGACTCGACCGCGGGCTACGCCTACGAGACCGGCGACAACTGCGACGCGACGAAGGGCACCGGATACGAGAAGTTCGACATCGCGCTCTGGGACTGGGTTCCGTACCCCGATCCCGACCAGCAGCTCAGCTACATGACGAAGGCCCAGTGGTGCTCGTGGAACGACACGGGCTACGACAACCCGGCCTACGATGCCCTCTACGACCAGCAGTCGACGACGATCGACCGCACGGCCCGGAAGGTGATCGTCGATCAGATGCAGCAGATGCTGTTCGACGCCCAGATCTACACCGTGATCGCGAACGAGGTCGCGCTGTCAGCTCACTCGAACGCGTGGGTCGGCATCGACCAGAAGGTCGACGCGTACTCCAAGACGTACCTGGCGGCGCCGCACGAGGCGTAGCCTGCCATGGGCCGGTATGCCGCGAAACGGATCGGGTTTGCGCTGATCACGGTGCTCGTCGCGATCACGCTCAACTTCGTCCTGTTTCGCGCGCTCCCCGGCGACGCGGTCTCGGCGCTGCGGTGCAAGGCCTGCACCGCAGCGTTCCGCGCCGCACAGCGGCACGACCTCGGCCTCGACCGTCCGCTCGTCACCCAGTACGGGCTCTACCTGAAAGGGATCGCGTCCGGCGACCTGGGAAGCTCTCTGCGCACGGAGGCGCCGGTGCGTGGCGCGATCTGGGAGGCGATCAAGAACACGGTGCCGATGGTGACGCTTGGCACCGTCTTCTCGATCGTGTTCGGGATCATCGCGGGCGTGATCTCGGCCTGGAGGCGCGGCACGTTCGTCGACAAGATCACGCAGCAGACCGCCCTCGCCTTCTACTCGATGCCGACCCAGTGGCTCGCGCTGCTGATCGTGCTCTTCGTCGCCGGCGCGGTCGGCCTGCCGACGTCGGGCCTCGCCGACCCCTCGATCGACATCCTCGGCGACGCGTCGACCTGGTCGATCCTCGTCGACCGGTTCCAGCACATGGTCCTGCCGTCTCTCACGCTCGGCCTCGTGCTGTACGGCGACTACTCCCTGATCGTCCGCTCCGCGATGCTCGAGACGCTCGGTGAGGACTACGTCCTGACCGCCCGCGCGAAGGGGCTCTCGAGCTGGCGGATCGTGTGGCGGCACGGCCTGCGGAACGCGCTGCTGCCGATCGTGACGCTCGTCGCGCTCTCGCTCGGCTTCGTGATCGGCGGCACCTACACGATCGAGTTCATCTTCTCGTACCCGGGCATCGGCTATGCGACCGTCGAGGCGATCGACCAGCGCGACTACCCGATCCTGCAGGGGATCTTCCTGCTCGTGACGTTCTCGGTGATCGGGTTCAACCTGATCGCCGACCTGCTGTACCCGAAGCTCGATCCCCGCGTGGTGTCGTCGTGAAGCGCCGCGGGCCCGTGCTCCAGGCAGTGCTGGGCGAGTGGCAGTCGCGGATCGGCCTGGCGATCCTTTTCGTCACGTTGATCGCGGCCGTGTTCGGGCAATTGCTGGAGCCCTACGGGATCGATCAGCAGGTCGGCGGGACGCTCGACCCGCCGAGCAGCGCGCACTGGCTCGGCACCGATGGTGGCGGGGTCGACCTCGTGACGCTCCTGATCGCGGGTGCGCGGGTGTCGCTGATCGTCGGGTTCGCGGGCGCCGCCGTCGCGATGGTGATCGGCGGCCTCGTCGGCGTGCTCTCGGGGTTCTTCGGCGGCAAGACGGACGCCGCGTTGATGCGCGTCACCGACTACTTCCTCGTGTTGCCCGACGTCCCGCTCCTGATCATCGTCGCCGCGATCTGGGGACGCAGCCTGCAGAACATCGTGCTGATCATCGGCCTGATCTACTGGACGTCGACGGCGCGCCTGATCCGTGCGCAGGTGAAGTCCGTGCGCGAGCGGGTGTACGTGCGCCGGGCACAGGCGCTCGGCGCATCGAACACGCGCCTGATCTTCCGCCACATCGTCCCCCAGATCGCGCCGCTGCTGATCGCGAACACGGTGCTGATGGTCGCGCAGGCGATCTTCCTCGAGACCTTCATCACCTTCCTCGGTCTCGGCGACCCGTCCGCGATCTCCTGGGGCAAGCTGATCGAGAACTCGTTCAAGGATGACGCGGTCCTGAACGGCGCCTGGTGGGCGGTCGTCCCGCCGGGTCTCGCGGTGACGATCGTGATCCTCGCCTGCACGCTGGTCGGCCAGTCGATGGAGGACGCGCTCAACCCGCGCCTGCGCGTCGGCCACCTCTCGGTGCGGCGATTCCGCGTGCGACCGGCCCTTCGCGAGCGGGACGGCGCGTGAGCGGCGCACCGGTCATCTCGGTCGAGGACCTGCACGTCTGGTTCGACCTCGCCGACGGTGGCGAGCTGCACGCCGTGCGCGGGATCTCCTTCGACCTCCACCCGGGCGAGCGGCTCGGGCTCGTGGGCGAGTCTGGCTGCGGCAAGACGACGGCGATCCTCGCGCTGATGGGGCTCCTGCCGGCGAGCGCGAGCGTGCGCGGCCGGGTGCTGCTGGAGGGCAGCGAGATCATGGCGGGCGGCGAGGACACGATCTCGCCGCACCGCTGGAAGGACGTCGCGATGGTGTTCCAGGGCGCGATGAACGCGTTCAACCCGGTGCAGCGCGTCGGCAAGCAGATCGCGGAGGCGATGGAGCTGCATGGCACCGCGACCGGCCGGTCGGCGCGACTGCGTGTCGCGGAGCTGCTCGAGCTCGTCGGGATCGCCGGCGAGCGCCAGGACCGCTTCCCGCACGAGTTCTCGGGCGGCATGCGCCAGCGCGCCGCGATCGCGATGGCGCTCGCCTGCGATCCGAAGGTGCTGCTGGCGGACGAGCCGACGACCGCGCTCGACGTGATGGTGCAGGCCCAGATCCTCGAGCTGCTCGTCTCGCTCACGCGCGACCTCGGGCTGGCGCTGATCCTGATCACGCACGACCTGCCGCTGATCGCGCAGGTCTGCGACCGCGCCGCGGTGATGTACGCCGGCGAGATCGCGGAGATCGGTACGGTCCACGACCTGTACGCCGATCCGCGCCACCCGTACACGCGGCTCCTGTTCGCCGCGACGCCCGACATCTACGGCGACGACCTCGTCGTCTCGATCCCGGGCTCCCCGCCCCGCCTCGATCACGAGCCTGTTGGCTGCCCTTTCCGGCCCCGTTGCGATGCCTTCCTCGAGCGCTGCGACACGGTCGCGCCCAGGTTCCGAACGGTCGCGCCCGGCCGCTCCGTTACGTGCCACAACGGAGACCCGGCGTGAGCGGCACGCCGCTGCTCGAGGTCTCCGACCTCGTCGTGCACTACCCGGCCGGCAAGGGCAAGGTCGTGCACGCCGTGGAGGGCGTCTCGTTCAGCGTCAACGCGGGCGAGCTGGTCGCGCTCGTCGGCGAGTCGGGCTGTGGGAAGACGACGACCGCGCAGAGCGTGATGCGGATGGTGCACTCGACGGCCGGAACGATCCGCGTCGACGGCCGCGACATCACGAACCTGTCGGCGGGCGAGCTGCGACCGCTGCGACGCGAGATGCAGATCATCTTCCAGGACCCCTACGAGTCGCTCGACCCGCGCTTCAAGGTGCGCGACACCGTTGCCGAGCCGCTCGAGATCCACGGCGTCCCGCGCGAGGAGCGCGACGCTCGTGTCCACGACGCGCTCGTGCGCGCCGGCCTCACGCCCCCGAAGCTGTACCTCGACCGCTTCCCGCACGAGCTCTCGGGCGGCCAGCGCCAACGCGTCGCGATCGCCGCCGCGCTCGCACTTGAGCCGAAGCTACTGCTCGCCGACGAGCCGGTCTCGATGCTCGACGTCTCGATCCGCGCCGGGATCCTCGGCCTCCTCGACGAGCAGCGCCGCGCCGGGCTCGGGATCCTGATGATCACCCACGACCTCTCGACCGCGGCGCACTACGCCGACCGGATCTGCGTCATGTACCTCGGGCGGATCGTCGAGGAGGGCCCCGCGAAGGAGGTCGTGCGCAACCCGCAACACCCGTACACGCGGGCGCTCGTGTCGGTCGTGCCGAAGCGTGACCCACGCCTGACGACGCAGCCGCAGATCCTCAAGGGCGAGACGCCGAACCCGGTCGCGGTACCATCCGGGTGCCGGTTCCACCCGCGCTGTCCCGTCGCGCAGGCGCAATGCCGGACGGACGACCCGCCGCTCTCGACCGCTCGTGACGCGCGAGAGGCGGGCCATCGATCTGCCTGCCTCTTCACGTGACCGAACCAACACCGAACATGACCGGCCTGCCGAGGCTCCGCTACGGCGATCACACGTGGCTTGAGCTGCGCGAGCTCGCGCGCCGCGACGACATCGTCGTGGTGATCCCCGCTGCGACGCTCGAGGACCACGGCTACCACCTCCCGATCGACACGGACGTTCGGCTCGTCGAGGCGATCGCGAGCGGAGCCGTCGAGGCGTTCAATGCCGCGGGCAGCTCGCGAGCGATCCTCGCGCCAACCCAGGTGCATGGCTACACGCCCCACCACATGGACTTCCCTGGATCGATGACGCTGCGGTGGAACGTGTTCGTCGAGAGCCTGCTCGACCAGGGGCGCAGCCTGATCCACCACGGCTTCGAGCGGATCCTGATCGTGAACGGGCACGGCTCGAACATCCCGCTCGTGAACATGGCGGCGCGGCTCTTGAACGTCGAGCACCGCAGCGCGATCTGCGCCTCCTCGTTCTACCTGACGAGTCCCGAGTCGCTGGCCCTGCTCGAGCAGCACCGCACGTCCGGCCAGGGTGGGATGGCGCACGCCTGCGAGCTCGAGACGAGCCTCTACCTCGCGATCCGGCCGGACCTCGTGCAGATGGAGCACGCCGTCACCGAGATCCCGGCGAGCTACACCAAGCACGTCTGGATGGACTGGTCGGACGGTGCCCTCTCCTACATGCCGCACTGGAGCGCGATCAGCGAGTCGGGCGTGACGGGTGACGCCGCTGCCGGCACCGCCGAGAAAGGTCGGATCTGGCTCGCCCAGGCGATCCGCGAGATCGCGGAGTTCATCGACGACGTTGCGACCCGGCCACACGCACCAGGCAAGGACCACCATTGAACGATCGGCCGGACGTCGACCCGGCTGACCTCTCGTTCCTCGCCACCGTGCGCCGGCTCTCGGTGCTCTGGCGCGAGCAGAAGCGGTACGTCGTTGGCGGCGTCGCGGCTGCCTTCGTCGTCGCCGGCCTGTCGATCTGGATCGCTACGCTGATCCAGCAGGCGATCGATGACGCGATCGTGCCGGACCGGCCGGAGAGGCTCGTGCCGATCCTCGTCCTCATGGTCGTGCTCGCGACCGTGCGCTTCGGCGCGAACTTCTTCCGCCGTTGGACGACGTCCCAGATCGGCATCCGTGTCGAGGCACGGCTGAGGGAGATGATGTACGCCGCGTACCTTGGCTATCCACGGCGCTTCTACGATCGCCACTCGACCGGTCAGGTCCTGTCGCGGGCGACGAACGACCTCTACCCGATCCGCTACTTCATTGGCTGGGGCGTCGTACAGACGCTCCAGAGCGCGATCACGATCGTCGGCACCGCGGTCGTCCTCGCCTACGTGAACCCGCTCCTGGCCGTGATGGCGGGGCTCGCGATGCCGCTGATCGCGCTCCTCACGTGGCGGTTCGCGCACGTCATCATCCCGATCTCGCGCGTCGCCCAACAGAAGGTCGCAGACGTCACGGAGGCAGCGGACGAGGGCGTCGTCGGCGTTGAGATGGTGCAGGCGTTCGGCCGCGAGGATGACGTGCGCGGGCGGTTCGGCGACAAGGCCGCGGCGGTGCGAGCGGTCGCGCTCAGCGGCGCACGGGTCGAAGGCCGCTACCTGCCGGGGCTGACCTTCCTACCGACGTGTGCGATCGCGCTCGTGCTGCTGATCGGTGGGCACCTGGTGATCTCCGGATCGCTCACGATCGGCCAGTTCGTGCTCTTCAACACGCTGCTCCTGCAGCTCGTCTGGCCGCTCGAGGCGCTCGGCTGGATCCTCAACCTGGCGCAACGAGCGATCGCCTCGGCATCACGCAGCTTCGCCTGGCTCGACCACGTCGCTCCGGTCGTCGAGGCCACCGCTCCGACGTCGCTACCGGACGGGGCGCTCGCCGTGCGGTTCGACGACGTGCGCTTCGGCTACGGGGACGGGGAGGAGGTCCTCACCGACCTTGCTCTCGAGCTTCATCCCGGTGAGATCGTCGCCGTGTGCGGCGCCACCGGCTCTGGGAAGACGACCCTCCTGTCCCTTCTCCCGCGTTTCTACGACGCTGATGCTGGCACCGTCAGCGTCGGCGGCGTGGACGTCCGCGATGTCGGTCTCGGCGAGCTTCGATCCGCCGTCGGCATCGTCACGCAACGGCCGGTGCTGTTCAGCGTCACGCTGCGCGAGAACCTTCTTGCTGGTCGGCCTGGCGCCGTGTGGGAAGAGGTCCTCGCGGCGTGCGACGCCGGCGGCGTCTCGGCGTTCGTCGACGAGCTACCCGACGGCTATGACACGCTGATCGGCGAGCGTGGCGTGAACCTCTCCGGCGGTCAGCGACAGCGTGTCGCGCTCGCTCGGGTGCTGCTCTCCACGGCGCGTGTCCTGGTGCTTGACGACCCGCTGTCGGCCGTTGACACCGAGACGGAGCACGCGCTGCTCGAACGCCTGCGCCCGGCCGTCGTCGGTCGCACGGTGCTGGTGGCGAGCCAGCGTCTCTCGACGGTGCTGGTGGCTGACCGCGCGGTCGTGCTCGTTGCTGGCAAGGTTGCCGAGCAGGGTGTTCCTGGCGACCTGCTGCACCGAGGCGGTCCGTTCGCCCACCTGTTCGCGGAGGAGACGACCGGTGTCGCGTAGGCGCGGCCTCCTGCGCCTGACGACCTACGTCACGGCGAGCCGCGGCCGGCTGGTGCTGGTGTTCGGCGCGGCAGCGCTGGCGTCGGCGATCCAGGTCGGCGGCTGGTTCCTCGTGCGCGACGCCGTCGACCACGGGATGAAGGCGCGCGACGAGACGCGGCTGCTGGTTGACGTCATCGCCTACGTTGCTGTCAACGCCGCCGCCTGGGTCGTCGGCGCGTTCACGGTGCGCGGGCTCGCCGCGGTCGGCCAGGGCATCGTGCTCGAGCTGCGGCGCCACCTGTTCGGTCACCTCACAACGCTGTCGTTGCGCTACTTCTCCCAGACCAAGGCCGGCTGGCTGATTGCGCGGTTGACCAGCGACATTGACGCGCTCTCCGACGTGCTCTCTGAGGGGCTCCGGAACCTCGTTGGCAACGCGATCACCTTCGTCGTTGCGGTCGTCGCGCTCCTCGCGATCGACTGGCGCCTCGGGCTCGTCGCGCTCTGCGTGATGCCGCCGTCGATCGCGTTCGCGCGCTGGTTCCAGGTGCGCTCGTCCGTCGCCTTCGGCGACGTGCGAACGCGCATCGCCGCTGTCACTGCCGGGATGGCGGAGTCGCTCGCCGGCATGGCGGTGATCCAGGCGTTCAACCGTGAGCGCCACTTCCAGGCGACGTTCGACGAGCTGAACATGGCCAACCGCAAGGCGAACTTCCACGCCCAGACGCTGTGGTCGGTGTTCTTCCCCGGGATCGAGCTGTTCGGCGTCGCTGCGACAGCGGCGGTGTTGTGGGTTGGCGCGAACCTGCACGGGTCTGGCTCGACGTCGATCGGCACGCTGATCGCGTTCATCGGGCTCTTGAACCTGCTGTTCCAGCCGCTGCAGGAGCTCTCGGAGCTGTACGGCCAGGTGCAGTCGGCCGCTGCGGCGATGATCAAGATCGTCAGCGTTCTCGACACCGAGCCGGACATCGCCTCGCGTCCCGGCGCGCGCGTGTTGCCGCGGATCGAGGGGCGGATCGATCTCGACGCGGTGACGTTCTCCTACGGCGCTGAGCCGGTGTTGCGGGCGATCGACCTGCACGTCCCCGCTGGAGGTTGTCTTGCGCTCGTCGGCGAGTCGGGTGGCGGCAAGTCGACGACGGCGAAGCTGATGGCGCGTTTCTATGACCCCGACCCGGGGCATGGCACGGTCAGGGTGGACGGCGTCGACCTGCGCGAGGTTGAGCTCCGCGGGTTTCGTCGCCAGCTCGGCGTCGTGTTGCAGGACCCGTTCCTGTTCAGCGGCACGATCGCCGACAACCTCCGGTTCGCGAAGCCCGACGCATCGGACACCGAGGTTGAGGAGGTCGCGCGCGCGATCGGCATCGACGTCGTCGCTGCGCGGCTGGATGGCGGGCTCGCGCACGTCGTCCGAGAAGGCGGATCCGGGCTGTCTGCGGGGGAGCGTCAGCTGATCTCGATCGGGCGGGCGCTGCTCGCCGACCCGCGAGTCCTGATTCTCGACGAGGCGACGTCGAACATCGATCGCCCGACCGAGGTGCTGATCGAGCGCGCGCTGGATCGGCTCCTGCATGGCCGAACGTCGCTGATCATCGCTCACCGGCTCTCGACGGTGCGGCGCGCGGACGAGATCGTCGTGATCGACCACGGGCGGATCGCCCAGCGCGGGACGTACACGGCGCTGTTGGCGGTCGACGGGCCGTTCCGCCGTCTCGCGCACGATCTCGGCGGCACGTTGCGGTAGGCTCAAGGAGCACTCACGACAAGTCGATACCTGAGCTGTGCGCCGATTGCTCGGATCCTTGTCCCTGCTCGCGATCCTCGCGCTCGTTGATGCGGCCTCAGCGCTCGCCGCGCCGTCTCAGCCGCTCTCCCTGACGGCCGCGTCGCCGACGAACCTGCGCCCTGCGCTCAGCTGGGCGGTGCCCGCGTCGGTCGGCGCCGGGATCGCGGGCTACAACGTGTATCGCGGCGCGACGAAGCTGACGACGAGCGTGATCTCCGCGACGACGTACACCGACACGACGGTTGGCGCGAACACGACGAGCAGCTACACGGTTGTCGCCGTCGAGGTCGGAACCCTCGCCACCAGCCCGCCGTCGGCGGCGCTGAGCGTCGCGTACGACACCGCACCACCGCCCGCACCGACCGCGGCGGCGGCGGCGACACCGACGAACGCAGCCGTCGTGCTCACCTGGACGGCCGGCGCCGCCGACGCCTTCTCGGGCTTCCGGCGGTTCGACATCTACCGCGGCACGACCCTGATCGGGAGCACCCCGGCGGCGACGTTCACGGACGCGACGCTGGTCTCGGCTGGCAGCAACACCTACGGCATCAAGGCCGAGGACTGGGCGGGAAACCTGTCGGGCGCCTCGACGAAGACGGTCGTCTTTGACAACGTCGCGCCCGCGACGCCGGCAGGGTTTGCCCCGTCCGGTGCGCAGCGGACGAAGCCGACGCTGTCGTGGACGGCAGCGGTCGACACAGGCGGCGCCGGGATCGGCCACTACGAGGTGTATCTCGTGCCGGCATCCGGCCCGCTCGTCGACATCGGCGGCACCACGGCGACCAGCTTCGTCGACGCCGCGATCACGACCGAGGGGACGTACGCCTTCCAGGTTGTCGCCGTCGACAACGCCGGTAACGTCAGCCCACCGACCGCGGTGCGCCCGGTGCAGTACGACGTCACCGCGCCGAGCGTTCCTGGCACGTTGACCGCCGGGCCCTCGCCAACGGCGGCGAAGCCGATCTTCGCGTTCGGCACCGCCCTGGACACCGGCGGTAGCGGTGTCACCCTGTACCGCCTCTATCGCAACGGCACGGGCGTCGCCTCGTCCGCGTCGGCGACCGTCACCGACTCGACGGTGGCGACCGACGGCAGCTACGCCTACTACGTCACTGCCGTCGACGCGGCTGGCAACGAGTCAGCGCCATCGAACCAGGTCACGGTCGTGTACGACAAGACGGCGCCGCCAGCGCCGACCGGTCTCACGGCCGGACCGTCGCCCACCTCGAGCGCACCGACCTTGAGCTGGAGCTCCGGTGGGCCCGACAACCTGTCGGGCTTCGCGCGGTATGACATCTACCGCGGCGCGGCACTCGCGGGATCGACGACCGGGCTGTCGTTCACCGACTCGTCGCTCGCGAGCTCCGGCCCGCAGAGCTACACGGTGAAGGCCGTCGACATCGCCGGCAACGTCTCGGCCGCCTCGGCCGTCAGGTCGATCACCTACGACGTGTTGGCACCGCCCGCGCCGGCGACCGTGACCGCACCGGTCGCCACGCGTCTCAAGCCGACCATCACGTGGACGACGTCGACCGACCCTGGCGGGTCGGGGATCGCCCGCTACAACATCTACCGCGACGGCGCGCTCGCCGGCACTGCCACGGCGTTGACGTTCACCGAGCCGACGCCGACCTTCGCGGACGGTAGCTACACGTACACCGTAAGCGCGGTCGACAACGCCGGCAACGAAGGTCCACAGACCGCGCCGAAGGTCGTCACCTACGACACGGCCGCACCGCTCGCCCCGGGCGATCCGACAAGCGCCCCCGCCGTCACGAAGAACCCGCCGGCCGCTACCTGGACGGCAGCAAGCGACGTCGGCGGCTCGGGCATCGCCACCTACACGGTGTACCGCGACGGCGGCCTGGTCGGTTCGGTCACGGGGCTCAGCTATCAGGAACCGGCGAGCTTTCGGACGAGCGGCACGTACAAGTACACCGTGCGCGCGGTCGACGTCGCCGGGAACACGTCGGCGCTCACGGCGCCCGCGTCGGTCGTCTACGACACGCTCGCGCCGCCGGTGCCGACCGGCCTGACCGGCCCGTCGCCGACGGGCGTAAAGCCCGTGCTCTCGTGGACGTCTGGCGGCCCTGATGCGCTCTCTGGCCTCGACCACTACGAGCTGTACCGCGGGGTGACGCTCGTCGGTTCGACGACGGCGACGACCTTCAGCGACCTTCTTGCACCCTCCGCCACGAGCTCGTACACCGTCAAGGCCGTCGACCTCGCTGGCAACGTGTCGGCGGCGAGCGTCCCCCGCTCGATCGTGTATGACACGACCCCGCCGCCAGCTCCGAGCGGGCTGAAGGCGACCTCGCCGACGGCTCTGCCGGTGCTCTCATGGGTAGCGCCGGTGGACACGTCGGGCATCAACCAGTACTTCATCTACCGCGATGGCGCCGCGATCGCCGTCGGGTCGACGACGGCGAAGACGTGGACGGACACCCCGGCGCCGGCGGAGGGCACGCATAGCTACGCCGTCGCTGCGGTCGACAACGCCGGAAACGCAGGGGTGCAGACGTCGGCGATCAACGTCGTCGTCGACACCACGCCGCCCCCCGTGCCGACGTCGCTCACGGGCGCATCGCCGACGAGAGGCAAGCCGCTGCTCGTGTGGACGAGCGGCGGAGCCGACGTCGGCTCGGGCTTCGCCCACTACGACGTGTTCCGCAATGGCGCGCCGCTCGGCTCGTCGCTCGCGACGGCCTACACCGACTCGACGCTGACCACCAACGACATCTACACCTACACCGTGACGGCCGTCGATGTCGCCGGGAACACCTCAGCACCAACGGCCGGCATCCAGGTGGCGTGGGATAACGCGCCGCCGCCGGCTCCGAGCGGGCTCACCGCCGCGACGCCTGTCACGGGCTCGCCGCACCTGACGTGGCTCTCCAGCGGACCCGACGGCCTCTCCGGCTTCGATCACTACGATGTCTACCGCGGCTCGACGCTTGTCGGGTCGCCGACGATGCCGGTCTTCGACGACGGAGCGCTCTTGGTCGACGGCACCTTCTCGTACTCCGTCAAGTCCGTTGACGTGGCGGGAAACGCGTCCGTTGCGTCGATCCCCCGCATCGTCGTGCGTGACACGACGCCGCCGGCGCCGCCGGTGATCCTCACCGCGGCGACACCGACCCGCGTGCAGCCAGCACTGAGCTGGAGCGCGCCGAGCGATGGCACGGGGTCCGGCGTCGCCAGCTACACGGTGTTGCGTGACGGCGTCCCGATCTTCACGACCGGCGCGCTCGCCTACATCGATGACGCTGCCCTCGTCGACGGCGTCTACGCGTATGCCGTCGTCGCGACGGACGGAGCTGGCAACGGCTCGGGCCCGTCGCTCGCAGCGTCGATCCGGCTCGACACGGCCGCTCCACCCGCCCCGTCCGGGCTCGCAGGGCCGACACCGACGAGCCAGCCGTCGCTCGCCTGGACGCAGACCACCGACGCGCTGACCGGCGGCTCCGGCATCGCGAGCTACCGCCTCTACCGCAACACCGTGTTCATCGGGACGAGCGCGACAGCAACCTTCATCGACGTCGCTGTGGCGCTCGACGACGTCTACGACTACACCGTCACCGCGGTTGACGGTGCGGGGAACGAGTCGGCGAGAGGGTCGATCGCGACCGTCATGTTCGACCACACGCCGCCGTCCAGGCCTGTCGGCCTGCTGGCGGTGACCACGTCGCAGGCGAAGCCATCGCTGAGCTGGTCGTCGGGTGTGCCGGACGCGTTGTCGGGGTTCGCCCACTACAACGTCTACCGCGACGGCGGGCTCATCGGATCGCCGACGGTGCCGACCTTCGTCGATGCCGCGCTCCCTGTGAACGGGTCGTTCGTCTACATCGTGCGGGCCGTCGACGCAGCGGGGAACCTGTCCCTTCCCACCCCCGCCCTTGCGGTTGTCTGGGACACCACCGCACCGGACGTTCCCGGATCGGTCGTCGTCTCGACACCCTCGATCCAGCCGGTCCTCTCCTGGACGCCGTCGGGGGACATGGGCGGTGCGGGAATCGCGCGGTACGTCGTGTATCGCGACGCCGCGCCGATCGCCTCGACGACCAATGCGACCTACCAGGACGGCGACGTCCTGGCCGTCGAGGGCGTGCACGTCTACGCCGTCCAGGCCGTTGACGGCGCCGGGAACGCAAGCGCTCTCTCCGACAGCGTGAACGCGAGCATCGACCGCACGGCGCCGGCGGTGCCGGCAGGCGTCGCCGCCGCCTCGCCGACGGCGCGGCCCGTCCTGCGCTGGACGGCAAGCGCGGACCTCGGCGCGGCACCGGTCGGCGTCGCTCGCTACGACGTGTTCCGCGGCGGCGTGCTGATCGGGTCGACGTCCGCGACGACCTACCAGGACGACGCGATCACCACGGAGGGGACGGCGTACTACACCGTCACGGCGATCGACCGCGCGGGGAACGTGTCCGTGCCGTCGCTCGGGGTTCCCGTGCTGTTCGACGTCACGCCGCCGCCGATCCCCTCGCACGTGCAGTCGACGACGCCGACGGCGGACCTGCCGGTGATCACCTGGACGCCGAGCGGCAACGACAACCTGTCGGGGCTCGACCACTACGACGTGTACCGCGACGACGTGCTGGTGAGCTCGCCGGTGTTGCCGAGCTTCGTCGACGCCGCGCTTGGCGTGCAGGGGGTGCACACGTACGCGGTCCGGGCGGTGGACGTCGCCGGTAACCGCTCGCCGTTGTCGCCGCACGTCACGGTCGTCTACGACACGACGCCGCCGATGACGCCTACCGGGCTCTTCGTCGCTTCGCCGACGAACCTTCCGCACCTCGTCTGGGACGCTGCCGTCGACGACGACACCGGGGCGTCCGGCCTCGACCACTACAACGTGTACCGGGACTCGAGCGTCGTCGGCCACGCCACCACCACGTCGTTCGACGACGCGACGGTGCCCGGTGACGGCAGCTACGGCTACACGGTGACGGCCGTCGACCGAGCGGGGAACGAGTCGCTCGCCTCACGCGTCTTCGTCGTGCGCGTCGACCTGACCCCGCCTCCCGCGCCCGGCGATCTGACCGCGGCGACGCCGACGCACACGCCGATCCTCAGCTGGTCGGCTGGCACGGACGCAGGGACGGGCGGCTCGGCGATCACCGGCTACCGCGTGTACCGCGACGGCGCGTTGCTCGGTGACACGCTCGGGACGACCTACACCGATGTCAATCCCGGGTCGTCAGGGCATCGCATCTACACCGTGCGCGCGATCGACTCGGCGGGCAACTCTGGCGCGCCGACGGCGCCGCTCGACGTCATCGTCGACCTCGACGGTCCGACCCTGACGAACGTGACGCTTCCGGCAACAGCGTACGTTGGACGGGTCGTGACGTTCTCCGTCGTGCCGGTCGACGTGCTGTCGAGCGTCGATGGTCAGGCGAGCTGGGACCTCGGCGATGGCTACCTGCTCGGGAACGGCATCGCCCACACCTACCAGGCGCCGGGCACCTATCCCGTGACGGTGAAGGTGAAGGACATCCTCGGCAACGTGACCGTCCTCATCGGACGGTCGATCACCGTGACGATCCCGCCTGGCGGCGTGCCGCCGAAGATCCTCAAGGTCGACCTGATCCGGAAGATGAGCTTCTCGGCCGTGTCCAGCAACGGTCGCCAGTTCAGCTACCGCGTGTACAGCGACGTCAGGACGCAGATCGAGGTGATCCTGTTCCGCCATGGGGCGGTGATCCTCGACCGTGTCCGAATCGTCCCGGCCGGTGCGTCGAGAGGAGTGATTCGGATCCCGAAGGTCGAGTTCCGGCGCGATGGCTACTCGATCCAGATCCTCGCAACGAACGCCAACCTCTCCGCTCGTCGGACGTTCCGGATCGTGTAGGAGCCTCGCTCGGAGCTACGAGCTGAGGGTCGCGATGATCTCCATCGATCGCGCGTCGAGGCGCGCGGCGCCGTACCGCACGCCCCGGCACCACGCGCCGGCCCCGAGGCTGATCGCGACCGTTGCGCTCGCAAACGTCGACCCGAAGACGACCTCGCGCACCACGATCTCGACGAGGATCACGGACGCTGTTCCCCCTCCGATCAGGTAGCCGATTGACGACCAGCCAGCGGCGCGGCGCCCTCCGCGGCGCTTCACGTCGCGCGGAACGGCGAACACGACCCGCGTGGATCGCACCGCCCCGACGCCCATCCAGAGCGCGAAGAGGGCCAGGGTGAGCGCGATCGCGGGCACGATCGCGCCGATCTGGGCGCGCCAGATCGAGGCTGCCACCACCCCGATGATCGTCGGCGGTAGCACCAGCGCTGCGAGCCCAACCTGCTTGCCGAGAAGGATCGGCCGAGCCCTCGACGCCAGGCCGAGCGACCAGAACGCGGCACCGTCCCACGCGACCAGCATGCCAGCCTCCCGGGACGCCGCCCAGGCCATCCCAGCGACCGCGACGTACGGCCAGAGGCCGGGTCGGTCGGTCGCGCTCCGGCCGTACATGAACATGCCCATCCCGGCCGGGAAGGCGACGCTCATCAGCCGCCCCGGGTGTCGGCGGATCTGCCGCGCCTCGGCGAGCGCCGAGGCTGTGCTCCGCAACCTGGCGGTCGGCCTCGTCACCGAGTCCGAGAACGTCGAGCAGCTCGTCGGCGCGCAGCCTGACCGCCGCTGGTGGCAGGCGCCGCATCTGGCCGAGGAACAGGAGCAGCTCGCGCGCTGTCAGACGATCGAGCAGGACCGGCTCCGCCGGCACGAAGCCGAGCACGCGGCGGGCCTCGAGCGTGTTTGCGACGACGTCCAGGCTGCCGACCTCGGCCGTCCCGGCGTCCGGTCGCGAGAGCGTCGCGAGCATCCGGATCAGGGTGGTCTTGCCGGCGCCGTTCGGTCCGGCGATGCCGAAGAAGGAGCCCTCAGGCACCTCGAGGTCGAGCCCATCGACCGCGATCGTCGCGCCGAAGCGCTTCTGCAGTGACACCGCCTTGACGGCCGCCATGGTGAAAGGCTACTCGCGCCGCCGCGCGTCGCTCGATTGGCGGTCGAGCTGGCAGACTGCGCTGGTGCGCGCACGCGACATGGGCATCGTCATCGGTCGCCTTTCGCCGGGTGCGGCGAACGCGATCACGGACGTCGCCGGCGTGGGCGTCGCTCACGCGAACGCGCATCCCGATCACTGTGGCGTGACGGTGGTCGTCCCAGGGATCGACCGAGACTGTTGGCTCGAGCCGTTTCCCGTTGGCGCAGCGCGACTGAACGGCGCGGCCGAGGTTGCCGGCATCACGCAGGTCGACGAGTGGGGGATCGGCGAGACGCCGATCTTCCTCACGGCGACACCGTACGTCGGCGCCGTGTACGACGCGGCGACCGCGGAACTCGGCGCTCGTCAGCCGAGGATCGGGCGCGACGACGTGGTGATCCCGCTCGTCGCAGAGTGCAACCCGAACGCCGTCTGCGACGTCCGTGATGGACCGGTCCCCGACCGGGCGCTGGTCGACCGCGTGCTCCGGACGGCCGCCGCTGGCCCGGTCGCCGAAGGACAGGTCGGCGCCGGGGTCGGCATGAACTGCTTCGACTGGGCGGGCGGCATCGGGACGTCGTCGCGGCGTGTTGGAGCCTGGACGGTCGGCGTCCTGCTGCTCGTGAACTTCGGCGACGCCGAGGAGCTCCGCGTCGCTGGCGAGCCCGTCGGCCGCACCCGGATCCCGCCGACGCGCGGGTCTGAGGGCTCGTGCGTGTGCGTCGTCGCGACCGATGCGCCGCTGCTCGGCGCACAGCTCGAGCGTCTCGCTCGTCGCGCCTTCCTCGGCCTTGCGCGTGCGGGCTCGTACGCCTCGGACGGCTCGGGTGAGGTCGCGCTCGCCTTCTCTACGGCAAATCGAGACGCCCTTGCGCGCGACCGGTCGGGCGACGTCCTCCGCCTGGACGTGCTCACGGGCAGCGCCCTCAACCCGCTGTTCCTGGCGACCGTCGATGCGGCGGAGGAGGCGGTCCTGAACGCGCTGTACGGCGCCCGGACGATCGTCGGCGCGAACGGAACGCTCGCCGCCTACGCGGACGGGTTGGTCGCTGAGGGCAGCTCGCCACCCCGTCAGCGAGGGTAGAACTCGGCGCGCGACGCTCCCGCGAAGCCCACGATCCGGCACGCACAGCGGGCCGGAACGTGGTCGCCGCAGCTAGCTGGCAGAGCCACCCGACGGGTGGCAGAGCCGACCAGCGCAGGACGATCCAGGCAGTCGGATGACCACGCTATCTCACCGTCAGACCACTAGTAGTCGGCGTGCGCCGAGTTCGGTCGCCCGCAGCGCGGACACACCGCGCGCGTCACCGGATGGTCGTCCGCGAAACCGACGACGACGATCACCGAGGGGTGGTGACGACCGAGGATCTGGCAGAGAAGCCTGCGCATCGCTCCGGGGGTGTTCGGGACGGACGCCGAGCGTCCTGCCCACCGCATCGACCATCCCGCGCCGAGACTTGAGCCTGCCGTGTACGATCGCTGGATGCGCCGACTGCTCCCCGTGCTCGCGATGGGCACCGCTTTTGCCATAACCGCTGCCGCGAACGGTGCCGCGACGAAGCCACCGCCGCCGATCGCCGTGGCGCAGAACGTGCTGCAGCCCGGTCAGAGCGGCGACCCCTCGAGCGCGCACTTCGCCGACCAGTTGCCGCTCTATCGCTCGTGGACGTTCAAGCCGATGCCGCTCACCGCGCCGGCGAACGCCATCGTCGAGACGCCCAGGGCAGGCACGACGATCGCCCGCGATACGTGGGGCGTGCCGTACGTGGCGGCCGCGACGGACGCGAACGCTGCTTTCGGCGTCGGTTTCGCGGAGGCCGAGGACCGGTTCTTTGAGATGGACGTGCTGCGCCACCAGGTCGAGGGGCGGCTCGCTGAGCTGATTCCCCCTTCGCAGCAGACGCTCGCCGAACGCGCTGCGACGATCGACGGCGACGCCACTAACCGCACCGCCGACCAGACCGACGCCAACCTTCTCGCGCAGCTCGCGAAGCGCCCGCTGGCCGAGCGCCAGATGCTCCAGGCGTTCGTCGATGGCATCAACGGCTGGCGCGCTGATCGCGTCAAGAACGGCGGGCTGCCGGTCGAGTATCTCCTCCTGGGACGGCCAGACGCCTGGCGCATGGTTGACACCCTGCACATTGCCGCCTACATCGCCCGCAACTTCGGTCAGGCCGGCGGGCAGGAGCTCCGCGACGCCGAGATGCTTCGAGCGCTCCGCGCTGCCTTCCCGCTGGCGCGGGCGAACGCGTACTTCGACGACGTTGCGTGGGTAACCGACCCGGCCGCGCCGACGACGATCCCCAGCTCGGCCCGCTTCTTCACGTATCCGACCGGGGGGACGAGCGGCGTCACGGGGCGGGGGGTCGCCATTCCTGATGCTGCCCCGCGGCCTGCGGCGCCCCGCGCAGGCATATCGGGGCCGTACATCGCTGGGCTGCGCCACCTCGCGTCGAACGCGATCGTCGTGTCCGGTGCGCTGAGCGTGACGGGAAACAACCTGCTGCTCGGCGGGCCGCAGGTCGGACAGTACGACCCGCAGATCCTCCTCGAGGTCGCGATCAACGGCAAGACGGTGCACGCGCGCGGCGCGACCTTCCCCGGCATCGGGCCGTTCGTGCTGATCGGGCGCACGGTAAGCCACGCCTGGACGTTCACCACCGGGGCCGACGACCAGTCTGACACCTGGGCGAACCTCGTCAACCCGAAGAACGCCGCGCAGTACCGCTTCAATGGCAAGTGGGAGACGTTCTCGACGCGGACCGAGGTGATCTCGGCGCGCAACGCGACCGGCACCCTTGACGTCGTGCGCACGCTCCACCTGCGCTACGCCGGGCATCATCACGGGCTCGTCCGATCGACCGGTACGGTCGCCAAGCAGAAGGTCGCGTTCTCGACCGGCTCGTCGTTCCAGTCGCACGAGCTGGACGTGGTCGGGGCGATCCTCGCGCTCAACCGCGAGACGACGTTCGCCCCGATCCTTGCGGCGCTCCCGACCTTCCCGGCCGGGTTCAACCTGCTCTACGGCGATCCGACGCGCATCGCCTACTACCACCTTGGCTGGTACCCGTTACGGGCGGCTGACAGCGACGCGCGCCTGCCGGCGTGGGGGAACGGCCAACACGAGTGGACGGGTCGGATCCCCTTCGCCCAGATGCCGTCGATCGTCAACCCGGCGCAGGGCTGGCTCGCGAACTGGAACAACAAGCCCGAGGCCGGCTGGCTTGACGGCGACTCGACGCCGTGGGGAGGTGCGCAGCGGGTGCAGATGCTGCAGGACCAGCTCGCCGGCGCGCACGCGATGAGCCTGACGAAGCTCCGCCGTGTTGCGCAGAACGCCGCCTACCTCGACGGTCGTGTTCGCCCGTTCCGTCCGCTCATCCTCGACGCCGTCGAGCGCTCGACAAGCGTGCCGGTGCAGGGTGCCGCGGACGTGCTCGCGAGCTGGGACGGCATGCGGATCGACCGCGACGGCGACGGCAAGGTCGACTCTGGCGGCGTCGCGATCCTTGATGGCTGGTGGCTGCACGTGCAGCAGGACCTCCTACGAACGACGCTTGGCAAGCCGGCCTTCGACCTCGCCGGTGACTCGACGTTCGACCGCGAGTTCTGGGGCTCCGACCGCGCGAGCCTGCTCCTGCACGTGCTGCGTGGCTCCGCCTCGTCCGTCTCCTTGAAGGGTGTCTGGCCTGCTGGTGCGCCGCTGCGGGCGATCGTCCTGAAGGCCTTCACCGAGACGATGGCCGACCTGAAGGCGCAGTACGGCACGGCAGATCCGGCGAGGTGGCTCGAGCCGGTCGACCACCTCTCATACACGTCGTTCTCGACGCTCGTGACGCCGCCCTCCGACGTTCCGTACATGAACCGCGGCACCTACAACCAGCTGATCGAGCTCGGCTAGTGGTGTGATTGTCAACTCGCGGCGTCGTCGGGTGTCCGGAGCAGCGCAGGACGATCCAGGCGCGCGAGTGACCACGCTATTTGACCATCAGACCACTGAGGAGCCCGTCCACAATCGTCTGTGATGGCGCGTTCGTCGACACGCGAATGGACATGCCGCTTTCGAATCAGACCGGGACGGTGAGCCCGTGCGATGCGGGATGGTCGGAGCAGATGCCATCGACGCCGAGCCGCTCGAGGCGCGCGGCCTCGGCTGGATCGTCGACCGTCCAGCACCACACCTCGCCGCCGGCCGCATGGACGGCGTCGACGAGGGCGGCGTCGACGAGTCGGTGGTACACGGTGACGAGCGTCGCCTCGTGGCGTGCCAGCAGGCGTGGCGCGGCGACGGCAAGCCTTCCGCGCAGCGCGGGCGCGGCGAGCGGGCGGAGCGCGCGCGGCAACGAGGCTCCACGCCGCGGGATTGTCAGGCCGGCGCGGATCCCCGGCTCGTAGCGTTGCAGCGCTGAGAGGCTGCTCCAGCACGTTCCGGTCGCGGTCGCAGCCCCGGTCAGGTTGGCGGAGCGAACCGCCTCGGCGGTGTCGCGCCAGACGCCGGGTTCCTTGAGGTCGAGATTGACGCCGACGCCGGCTGTTGCCAGCAGCGCGAGCGCTTCGGCGAGAGGAGGGGCGCCGGGCGCCTGCGCGTTGTCGTGGTCGAGCACGAGGACGCCGTCGCGCCGTCGACGGACGTCGACCTCGACCATGTCGGCACCGAGCGCGGCTGCCCCCGCGATCGCCTCCAGCGAGTTCGCGCGGGCGATCGCGGCGTAGCCACGGTGAGCGATCCGAAGCATAGGCACGAGGCGGAGAAGGCGGGATTCGAACCCGCGATGGGGGTCAACCCCCCATACCCACTTAGCAGGCGGGCGCCTTCAGCCACTCGGCCACTTCTCCGCGCCAGACCGAGTCTACCAGCGGACCGCCATCCGGTCGGCTACGGTCCGTCGGTGCCCGTCGCCGACCCCCGCCGGAAGCAGCGTGCCGCGTGGCTCTCGGTTGGCGCGAACCTCGGCGCGATGCTCGTCAAGCTCGCTACGGCGGCCGTGACGGGGTCCTCCGCCGTGCTCGCCGAGGCGGCACACTCGGCTGGCGACCTCACGGCCTCGGTGATCGCGCTCCTGAGCGTGCGTGCCGCCGACCAGCCCCCTGATCCCGGGCACCCGTTCGGGCACGAGAAGTTCGAGCACGTGTCGAGCGTGGTGGAGGGTGCGTTGATCGTGGTCGGCGCGGTCGCGGTCGCCGTCGTTGCTGGCCTGAACATCGGCTCGCCCGTTTCCCACGGCTCGGCCGGGATCGTCATCATGGTCGGAGCGGCGGCCCTGAACATCGTCGTCGCGCGACGTGTCCGTACCGTGTCGCGGGAGACCGGTTCGGCTGCGCTCGAGGCAGATGCGGCGCACCTGCTCGCTGACGTCGTCACGTCGCTTGGCGCGGCGCTCGCGCTTGCCCTCGTTGCTGTCACCGGGATCAGCCAGCTTGACGCGCTCGTCGCGTTCGTGATCGCCGCGCTCGTTGCGACGACCGGGATCAAGCTGATCGTTGGTGGAACGCGGGTCCTGGTGGACGTCGCGATTCCCGCAACGGAGGTTGAGGTTGTTCGCTCCGTCCTCGACGGCTTCACCGGCGACGAGGTGCGCGGCTATCACCGTCTCCGCGCCCGGCGGGCTGGGAACGTCCGCCACGTCGACCTGCACCTGATCGTCGATCCGGCGATGTCTGTGGCAGCGGCGCATGCGATCACCGACGCGATTGAGGAGCGGCTGCGCGATCGTCTCGGTGGCGCGGACGTCGTGATCCACGTCGAGCCAGCAACCCACGTGGAGGAGGAGGACGCACGGCTCCTATGACGCGCGCGCTGGCATGCATCGTCGTTCTCGCCGGCATCGCGACGCTGGCCGCCTGCGGGGTCGGTGCGGACGACTACCGTGCTGCCGTGCACGACGTGCAGGTGCGTCACGAGGCGCGCCTGACAGCCCTGACAACGAAGGCGACGGCTGACCTGGCTGGTCGGATGGACGCGGCAGTCGTCGACCTTGGAGCGCTCGCGCAGGAGATCGCCGCGTTCGCCGCCGAGGTGAAGCGCGTGCCGACACCCGAGGCTGATCAGACCGCCGCCGACGCCCTCGTTGCTGCCTACACGCGGCTTCGGGCCGCCACCTTGGCGGTTCGTGCCGCGGTGATCGCGCGCAACCGTACCGCGCTCGCCGCAGCGCTCGTCGCGTTCAACGCGGCGGCCGACGGCGAGGCTGCTGCGGTCGATGCCTTCAACGGGACGTAGTATTCTCAGAGCACCTCGCGGAGGGGTGGCTGAGTGGTTGAAAGCGGCGGTCTCGAAAACCGTTATGGGGCGCGAGTTCCATCGGGGGTTCGAATCCCCCCTCCTCCGTTAGCACGCAGCGAAACCTCTCGTTTAGCAGGCAATATCGGGCGAGAGAGCTGCTGTCCCGATTGGCCGATGTGGCCGCACGAAGCCGCCGAGCGCCGCTCCAACTGGGAGAGGACTGGTGCGCAGACTGGTGCCCACCAGGACCTGGTGGGTGGAGAGGGCGTCGCAGACGCGGTGGGCGCGCGGTGCGGTGGTCGGCGCCCGCGTGGCTACCCAGCAAAGGTCTTGGGCGGCGGATCGTGAGGCTGAGCGCCCGGCCGCGGGGGGGTCGCGCCTTGGTGTAGTCGTCGAGGTACTCGACAAAGCGAGCGCGTCGGGCGCTGCATGGGCGGTATGGCTAGGGCGTGGTGTTCCTGATGGCCGTTGCTGGTTCGCGGGCACTCCCGTGTTTCATCCCTTGACACGGTGGTGGGGAGTCCGTAGAGTCCCACTCCCATGCGTCGCCTCCGTTCCACCTTCTTCGTCGAGTTCCGTCGTTCCCTGCGCCGCGTGTCCGGCACGCTCGGGGCGCGCTGTCGTGCGCAGGTGGGGGCGCTGCGGGTGTCGATGGTGCCGATCCTGGTGATGGTCGTGGCGGGCGCCGGGTTGATGGTGTCGGTGCGGTTGGCGGGCGCGGCGTCCGTCGTGACGACGGTGGCGGCCGATGGCTCGTCCCGGTCGTTGGTGTTGGAGCCGGGTTCGTCGGCGACGTTCTCGGTGGCGGCTCCGGTTGGGTCGCGGCTGGTCGTCGGGTTGACGGCGTCGTCGTTTGGGGCTGGAGGACGACTGTTGGTGACCGACCAGTCTGGGGCCGAGGTCGCGGGCTCTGACCTTGTTGGGTCGTCGGTGTGGCTCGGCCCGCTGACAGTCCCTTCGGGTGGGCTGGTGTCGGTGACGGTTGATGGTGGTGTCGATGGCGGCGGGGCCCGCCTTGGCGTGTGGACGGTGCCGGCGGATGCCTCCGCGGTCGTTGGTGCGCCGACGACCGCGGGCGTCTCGGCGGGGTCGTTGACGCTGGGCGTGCCGGGTCAGCAGGGTGTCGTCGTGTTCGCTGGTCATGCCGGGGAGCGGGTCAGTGTCCGGATCGACGGGTCGTCGATCGGGTACGGATCGGCCGCCGTCACGGACGCGACCGGCACGCTCGCCGGGTCGGGGTGGTTCTCCTACGGCCGAAGCCTCGTCGGACCGTTCGTGGTTGGGATGGACGGCGCCGTCTCGGTGCGCGTCGTGCCACAGCTTGGGTTGACCGGTTCACTACGGATGTCGGTGTTCGCGGTGCCGGCGGACGCTGAGACGTCGCTGGTCGCGGTGAGTGATGGAGCGTCGGCGTCGCTCGCGGTTCCGGTGCCGGGGGAGCGCTCCTCGGCGCTGTTCGCTGCTCCGACGGGCCGTGTCGGGGTCGTCGTTGATGGTGCCGGGTCGCTCGCGGCGGGGTCGGTAACGCTCGTCGATGGCGCGGGTGTTGTGCGCGGCCGGGTCGCGCTCCCGGGTGGCGGCTATCTCGGGCCGGTCGTCGTCGCCTCTGGCGAGGCTGGTGGGGTGTGGCGGGTCGTCGCGGACGGCGCCGGCACGACCGGCCAGGTCGCGGTACGCGTGTACGCGGTGCCGGAGGATCCGGCGCTTGCTGGCAGCCTCGGCGGGGCGGGGGTGGCGGTCGCGTTGCCGGCGCCGGGGATGCGTGGCAGCGTCACGTTCCCGCTCGAGATGGGCGAGAAGGTCGCGGTCGACGCGTCCGCGTCATCGCTGGTGGCGATGCTGGTGCGGGTCGTTGACCCTGCCGGTGTGGAGGTCGCACGCGCGGTCTGCGGCGTCGGCGCCTGTCCGCTGCCGATCGTCGCCGCGCAGAGCACCGGTGCCTACCAGGTGCTGGTCGATCCGAACGGTGCTGCTACCGGTTCCGTGACGGTGAGCGCTGCCTCGGTCGTGGATGTCTCCGCGGCGGTGATCGCGGCGGGCGCGTCCACGACGCTCACGTTCGCGACGCGGGGCCAGTCGGCACTGGTCGGCGTCAGCGCTGCTGCCGGCTCGCGGCTCTCGGTGCGCGTTGACGCCGCGGGCGTGCGTGGTGCGGCCGGGCTTGTCGGCGTCGGCGGCGGGATCGTCGGTTCCGCGCCGCTTGCTGGCGGGTTGTTGTTGGGCCCGGTGGTGGTGGGCGCGTCCGGGTCGGTCTCGGTGCGCGTCGACGCGCAGAGCGCCGGCACCGTGACCCTGCACGCCGACACCGTGATCGACGCCTCGACGACAACGAGCGTCGGCGCCGCCGCGGTGGCGCTCACTGTTTCCGGCGCCGGTGCTGTCGGCTCCGTCGACGTCGCGCTTCGCCGGTTGGAAGCGATCCGCGTCGACCTGTCGGCCTCCACGTTTGCGGACGGCACGATCAGCGTCGAGGACGACGCCGGTACGGTTCTTGCGACTGCGCCGCTTCCGGGATCGGCGGATGGGAGCGTCCTTGACGGTTTCCTTGCGCCGACGAGCGGGGTCTATCATCTGCGCCTGCGCCCCGCCGGATCGGTGACTTCCGGTTCGCTGCTGATCGGGATGGTCGATGTCGCGCGACCACCGATCGATGCGACGCCGGGTTCGCCCGTGCTGCTCGAGACGACCGGCGACGGCGCCGGCGCCCAGGCAACGCTCCCGATCGGCACCGCGCGGCTCGGGGTTGTCGTTTCCTCCGCGTCGACGCCGGGCGTCGTGGCGCTCCTTGATGGCTCCTCCGTGCTTGCCCAGGCGACGATCACGAGTGGCGCCGGGTCGGTGCTGGTCGGGCCGGTGCGGTCGGTGTCTGGCTCGCTTCGGGTTGTCTGGACGCCGACGGATGGGGCGGTTGCCGGGTCGTTGCTGGTTGATCCGGAGGTCGTCCCGGACGATGCTGATGTCGTTGTGGGCGCCACCGGCAGCGCCGTTTCGGTATCGACGGTTGCGGCCGGGCAGGGCGCGGTCGTGCGCGTGCACGCCGACACCGGCGAGCAGATCCGCCTGGACGCAGCGTCGGACGGGGTGTTCGCCGCGTCGGTGTCGGTGATCGGCGCGGACGGCACGATCCTCTCCCCGTCCACGACGATGGCCGCTGGTGGACGGTGGCAGTCGAGCGTCGTCGCGGCGTCGTCTGGGTGGCTGCGTGTCGTGTTCGCAGCGACCGGCGCGGCGTTCGGGAGCGTATCGGTGACCGCTACCAGTCTCGGCGGGCAGGCAACGCGGAGCCTTGGCCTTGATGACCCGTTCGTCGCGATCCCGCTCGACAACACCGCGTCCGCCACGGGCGTCGTAGCTGTGCCGGCCGGCGCGCGAGTGACGCTCCTTGCGGCGCCGACGACCATCACCGGCCACCTCGAGCTCGCGACGAGCGACGGCACGACGATCGCGTCCACGCCGCTTCGCGCCGACGGCGACGCCGCATCAACACCGCAGGCGATCAGCGCTTCGGGAAGCTACCTCGTGCGGATCGTCGCCGACGCGGGCCAGACCGGGGCTGTGCGTGTGCGGGTCGCGAGCGCCGGTGCGGATCTCGCGCTCGCCGCCGCGACCGGCCAGGGCGCTGTGACCGCGACGACGACGCGGCCCGGTGAGCGCGTCGTCGCGACGATCACCAGCACGGCGACCAGTCCGGTCGCGATCGCCGTGCACGCTCCGGGCCTCACGGGCGCCACCCTGACGGTCACGACCGCGACGGGCACCGTCTCGACACGGCTGGTGAGCGACGACCAGACGGTTGTCGTGCCGTCGACGCCGGCCGGTGCCCAGATCGGACTGGTGATCGATCCCGATGGCGCCGCAACGGGCAGCGTCACCATGACCGCGTCGACGACGAGCGCCGCTCCTGTCAGCAACGACGGCGTCCCGACCAGCATCCTCGAGATCGCCGGGGTGCCCGCGCCGGCAGATTTGACGCTCGACGCGGGCGCTGGTGTCGGCTTCGAGACCGTCGACGTCTCCCCGGGTGCGGCACTGGCGGTCAGCGACAGCACGGGAGTGCCGGTGGTGTCCGCTACGAGCGCCGGGTGGCTGGGTGTGCAGCCGCTCGCGAAGGGTTCCTACCCGATACGCCTTTCGACGAGTGATCCGTCCGGGGCGGCGGTCGTGACGGTGCGGGCTTGGGCGGAGCAGGACGCGGCCGCGGTCGCGCTGCACGCCGGCGTCGCGGCCGCTGCCGTGCTCCCGATCCCGGGCGCGCGAGCCCGGTTCATGATCCACGCCCAGCCCGGTGATCGTCTCGCGGCAGGGATCGCCGGGTCGTCGCTCGGCGAGACCGACGTCACCATCCACGCCCCGGACGAGAGTGTCGCGGCGCGGGGCGCGACGAGCGCCGACACCGGCGTCGTCGCGTCGCTGGCGGTCGTGACGGGCGGCGTGTACACGGTCGAGGTGGCGGCTGGTGATGGCTCCACCGGTGCCGCCTCGCTGACCGTTGACCGGGCCGCGAAGTCGGCTCCGCGTCGGGTGGTCGTGAACGGCGCGGCGGTCGCGGAGACGATCACCGGCGCCGGGCAGGGCACCTGGCTCGTCAACGCCCAGCAGGGCTGGACGCTCACAATCAACGAGTCCGGCACCTTGGCTGGCGGCCAGTTCTCGATCTGGGCGCCGGACGGAGCACTCGTCGCCGCGAGCGCCCTCTCGGGTAGCGCCACCTCGCTCGCGACGGTGCCGCTTCCGGCGACCGGGGCCTATCGGGTCGTTGTTGACCCATCCGACGGATCACACGGTTCGGTCGTGATCGGCGTGTCGAGCGCGGACGCGCCAGCCTCGTCTGGGTCCGCGCTCGTTATTGGCGCGGCGCCGATCAGCGTTACCGTGCCGGCCGGCGAGACGCGCACGCTGGCGCTCCCGACGAGCAGCACCGCGATCGTCGTGCACGCCTCATCAAGCACCAGCGGCGGCGCGATCCGCGAGCTGAACGCCGGCGCCGCCGCGGATGGCGCGATGCTCGGCACCGACACGTTCCTGCCGGCCGTGACACCCGGGGTAGACGGCGTTCTGGTGGTGTCCGCACCGACGACGTCCGCGTTCACCGCCCAGGTCAGTGTCCTCGACGCCACCGCCAGGCAGGACACGATCAGCCTCGGCGATGACCCGCGCGGCGAGATACTCGACACGCCGGGCGCCAGCATCGAGCTGACAACGACCGCGGCGACCACTGATCGGGAGCGGTTCGCGATCGCGGGATCGACGATTGAGCCCGCCGCGATCACGATCACCAGCGCCAACGTCGTGCTCGCACGGGCCACGATCACCGCCGATGCCGGCTACGTCGACTTCACCGCGCCGAGCGCCGGGGCGACGATCACGATCAAGGTGACCGCTGCCGCGGGTGCGGCCGGTGGGTTCGATGCGGTGCTCGCTGACCCGGCCGCCTACCCGACGATCATCGCGACCCCTCCCGCGGCGGCGCTTGGCGCGCTCGCCGACAACGCGCTCGCGGCGGCCGCGAACACCGCGTTGTCGATCGCCGGGAACGACGCTACCCCGCACGTCACCGGTGACGCGGCGCATGGCTTCTCGTTCTCGTCCGTCGCCGGCCCCACTCGGCTCGGCGCTGACCAGCGAGACGGCACCGCCACCACAACCGCTGCTGGACTGGTAACGCTGCACCCGCTCGATCAGCAACCCGCCAATCCGCAGGTGATCGGCGGGAGCGCGGTCGTCTACCAGGACACAGCGTCCGCAACGGACATGATCTATCGCGCGAGCGCAGCCGGGTACGAATCGTTCCTGCAGCTTCGGGACGGATCCGCTCCGACGGTATTCCGCTGGCAGGCACAGCTCCCGCCGGGCGCATCGCTCGAACAGGTCTCGGCGACGCGCGTCGCGGTCGTCGTCCCGACCACCGCCGACGACCTCGCCGCCGCGGTTTCACCTCGTCCGGGGTCGACGGCTGTCCCGACGACACTCACGAGCCATGTCACGGAGTCGGCGGCGCAGCTCGCTGACGCGAACAAGGAGCTTGCGGCCGCCACGAACGCCACGCTGATCCAGCACCCGCCGGTCGACACGCTCGACAGCGGCGCACCCGCGCCCTGGTCGCGGCCCTACAAGGTGCTCGCGGTCTTCGACGCGGCCTGGGCTCGCGACCACAACAACACGCTCGTGCCTACCAGGTTATCGGTGAGCGGGACGACGATCACGCTCACCGTGGACCACACGACGCTGTCGGGCGTCACGTATCCGGTGCTCGTCGATCCGGCGTTCGTCGCGGACTTCGAGAACGAGCGCATGCGCGACTACCAGCGTCTGTTCGCGGACGAGGACCCGGTGATCACCCAGGACACCCCCGCCGTCGCACAGTGCACCGCAGCGAACGCGACGACGACGCTCGTGAACCAGTGCGTCACGGCGTTCTCTGAGGCAGCCTCGATGATCGATGCCGTGCAGGCGTTCCTTTCCGCGCAACCCTACAGCGTCGCGCTCAACCAGACCCGTGCGACCGCCTATCGTCACGCGCTCTACCAGGCCTGGCTCGCGATCGACCTCGCACAGTTCGGCCAGTCGGATGCAACGGCCATCGGGTTGGCGCAACTGTTCGAACCGACGCCAGTCACCGACCCGTCCTCCACGACACGTCTCGGATACGACCAGTGCGGCCAGTCGATCGCGTCAGGCGTCGCCTGCTCGACCGTCCCGGCGGTCGGCGACCTGATCCAGTCCCACCTGAACACGCGCACCGGCACGACTGACGCAGCGGTGCCACCCCTGACGACCTGGGCATCGACGATCAACCAGGACGCCGTGGCGCCGGTTCTGAACGTCTCGACCGGCGTTGAACGCCGGTACGCGTACACATCAGGCACCCTCGGGTGGGGCGCGTCGTGGCTCGTGAACGACGCCGCGAACCAGGACACCACACCGACATCGACGACCACCCACGTCGCAGCGGACGGCACCCCCGCCTACCCGAACGTGCTCGTGCACTGGTCACCGTTGTCGTCCGCCGGGAAGGGCCTGGCAACGGTCGTGTCCGTCACCTACAACAGCAACGAGAAGCCGTCCGCGGTCTGGGACGGCGCCGCACCGCTCGCGACCGGCACGACGCCCGGCGTCAACCCGTCCGCGCTCGGCGAAGGGTGGACGCTCGGGATCAGCGGTCTGACACCACTGAATGAAGGCCTCGTCCTGTCTGACGCCTCGGCAACCGCGACAACGAGCACGCCGCCTGATCGGTTCGCGTTCCGCGACATCGACGGCACCGTGCACCGCTTCCTGAAGGACACCTCCTCCACGCCGACGGGGTGGACGGCGTACTGGCCGCAGAACGGCGAGCAACTGTACGCGGCGCGGATCACCGATACCACGATCAACGCCGGCGACAGCGTCGCGCCGGCGAACCCGGACGGCTCGATCGGCGCCGCCGCGGCACTTCCGGTGCCGCGCTGGGAGGTCTCGACCCGGGACGGCGTCACGTACGTGTTCGACGCCGCAGGCAAGCCGATGTACGTCCGCGACCGCGACTACAACCGGATCGCCTACCAGTACGAATCAACCAGCGAAGGCGGTCGGATCATCGGCGTCGTCGACCAGCGCGGCCGGCGGTTCACGATTGGCTACGTCGGTGGGAGCGGTCGCGTCGCGACGATCACCGGCCACCCGACGGTGCCGAACACGTCCGGCTTCGTCGGCACGATCACGAACACGCCGCAGGCCTACCTGCCAACACCCGGCGTCGCATTCCTCTACACCGCCGGCAACCATCTTGGTGCGATGCTGCGCTGCGGCACCCGGACGAACGGCGTCGCGAGCGGTGCCTGCACGACAGGGTCGGCGACGCTCTCTGACCACGTTCTGGCGATCGGATACGCTGCTGATACGTCGGGCCAGGTGCCGCTACTCACGAGCGTGACGCGCGCGACGGCGTGCGCGGCTTGCGCGACGACGCCGCTCGCCTACACCGGTGACACCACGACCGTTGGCTACACCTCCTCGATGCCGGACGGCGTGCACGTGCGGGATGCTGTGACGGTGACCCCGCCGCAGGGGACCAGTAGGTACAAGTACTCTGACCTGTCGACGACGAATCCGGACGCGATCTCCGTCGGCGTCGAGGCCGACACCCGTCAAACGATCATCAGCGACCACCCAGCCGGCTCGACGACCCCGGACCGCGTCCGCTACGTCGACCTTGACGGCGCCGGGCGACCGGTACGCGTCAGCGACCTAGCAACGCCCACGAACCGCGCCGCCGGCACCGCCAACGACCTCGTCACACGCCTTCGCTGGCAAGCCGCCTCCCCCGCGCCGGGGAGCCGAACGACCGGCTTCGTCGCCGACGACCTCGTCGCGACGAGCGTCGAGCCGGCCGGCGCGGTCACCCGAACGACGTACACCACCCCGCTCGGCAGCATTGCGAGTGTGACCGACGACAACAAGCACACGACGCGCCTTGGCTACACCACATTCCCGCTCTACACGTGCCCTCAAGCGGTGTCCTGCCCGGGCGGCGTTGCCGAGCTCGAGACGAGCACGACGAAACCGAACCAGGGCCGGATCTGGACAGTCAGACAAGGGTCTGGCGCGCCGTCCTGTGCGGCGGCCCCGAATGCGACTACCGCGAGCGTGATCCGCGCGGCGACGACCATTGGCCTCGCCGCGCCAGTCGGTGAGCCGATCCTGGTCTGCAGCGAGAACGACATGAACAGCTTCGGCTCCGTCAGCTACGCCTACTACTCCAATGCCGCGGCCGGTGCGTTGCTCGACAACGAGTGGCAGCTTCAGACCGTCGCAAACGATCCGCTCAGCGCTCGCGACGCCTACCGGGTGGAACGCTACGACCAGAACGGCCTCCCCGACCGCGTCAGCCACGGCACGATCGACGCCACCAGCGGCGCCTACGTCGCGAACGACTACACCACCTCGCTGCACGACAACCAGGGCCAGACGATCTACGCCCAGCAGGCCAACAACGAGTCAACGACCCGGTTCGGAAACGTCCGGGCGCTAACGAACGAGACGAGCGTCGACCAACTGATCGACGACCCCGACCTGCTCGACGGCACCTGGACGCAGTACGACCCGTACGGCCGGGACATGTCCGTCACGACCCCGCAATGGGCCGCCGACGTGTCGCAGCGCGGGAAACTCTACGTCGCCATCTCCAGCTACATCGACAACGCCGCCTCGACACCGACGGCGGGCGTCACGCAGCGCGAGGCGATCACCAGCGACGCGTCGTTCACGACGATCACCGGCGCGGGGCCACTGCCAATGCGCGACGCGTTCGCGGCGTCCGCGGCGAGTGCGCTCCCGGTCGCCGCTGCGCCGCCCCAGCCCGCCGGTGTGCGTGGGAGCGCGACGTTCATCGACGCCCTCGACCGAGCCGGCCTCACGGCTCGGCTCGCGAATGCCGCGACCGGCACGATCGCAACGAAGACGTGGACAACCGACACCGCCGGAACGCCGAGTGTTCCCGTCGCACTTCAGAGCGAGACCGGGTACGCCGCGACCGGCGAGGCCGCGTTCACGCTCGACGCATCCCAGTACGCCAACTGGTTACTCCAGAAGGCAAGCGTCACGCCGAACCTGTCGGAGAGCTTCTTCGGCGCCGCAACGACGTATGACGCGCTCGGTCGGGTCGTGAGCAAGACCGCCGGCGACGTTACCCCGGCCACGAGTCCGCCGTCCGCGGTGACACGGCGAAGCTACTACTGTTGGGACAACGCTGGTCGGCTGATTCTGCAGACACGACCAAGGGACGACACTGGCACCACCCCACCGTGCTCGTGGAATGATTACGGATTCGCCGCTAGCTACATCGACCTGAACTCCTACGACGGTGTCGGGAATCTTGTCGCGTCCACGCACTCCGCGACCGGCGGCACCGACACCTACACCTACGACGCGGACAACAACCCGATCACCCACACCGACCCGCTCGGTCACACCACCACGACCGTCTACACCGTCGGCGACCAACCTTACGCCGTGATCCAACCCACCGACGCCACGCACAATGCGATGTCGCTGGCGTCCTACACCAGCGACGGTCACCTCGCCGCGACGATGACGCCGTCGGAGGTCGTCCTGGACGGGATCGCGACCTCGACGACACCGACCGCGCCGACCTACACGGCCTTCCGCAGCAGCCTCGCGAGCGGGTCCAAACTCGACGCGACGTTCTACTACTATCGCTGCGGCAGGCTCACATCGACACTCCATAGTAGCGGTCAAGACCTCTCAACGCAGCAGAGCCTGCTGTACGACCATAGCGGCAACATCGTTCGCTCGGGCGGCTGGAACGCACTGACCCCGGACGGCGTCGACCCGGTCAACGGCGACTACGCCTACGCAACCAACAGCTGCGCAGAGGTCCACGCGACCGGCGCGTACAACACCGGATGGACGAGCGGGAAGTCGCTATCGTACACGACTTACATGGACACCGGAGCGATCGCGAGCGACCACACCGCGGGCCGTTCGAGCCTCGCCTACGGTTATACCGACCCAACACAACCAACAACGAAGACGTCGCGTCAGGTCTGCGGCTGGACCGGCACCGTCGTCTCGAACGCATGCAGCGGCGGCACCGACGCGGGAGGGACCGAGGGGTGGACGTATGACCTCAGCGGATGGAGTCGTCCGGTGGCAACGCACACCTGGACGAACGCAGGCGGCACATCGCCGGCGGTCACGGACACGTTCACGACCGACCCGGTAGGACGCGTCACGAAAGCCGTCGGCGGCGGGGGTGTGGCGGTTTCTATGACGCACACGACTTCGGCGACCGGTGCGACGACGATGTACATCACGTACAACGACTTCGGGCAGGACACTCACGACGTCGAGCAGAAGCCCGGCGCGCCGACGACAAACAGTGCAGTCGTCACGAACGAGTACGACGCGGACGGGATGCTCTGGCGACGAGTAACCAGCACTGGCAATCACGTCGCGACCGGTGCGATCACGTCCACCGCCCTCGACTTCCGGTATAGCGACGACCTGCTGATCGGTGTCTACTCGGGCACCAGTTCCCTCTGGAGCAACAACGGCTCCGTCGCCTACTCCTACGACGTTGCCGGGAGGCTGATCGACGCGCAGCGCTCCAACAGCGCGACCGGGGCGCAGCTTGAGGACACGACCACTAGCTACTCCTACACCGGGCAGCCGACCGACCAGGCTGTCTTCAACGCCGCCGGTACGAAAATCGCCGATCATACCTACACCTACCTGGACAGCAGCGGCGGCTACCAGGACGGGCGGCTCGTGTCGGAGCGCTACTGGACATCACCGTCGCAAGCGTCGAGCTGGCACACGGCGACCACCGTCGCGCTCGCCTGCACGACGTCTGCCACCGCCTGCACGAACAGCTACAGCTACACGACGCAGGGCCAGCTCCAGGGAGCGGCGATCCAGAAGGGCTGGGACGCCGTGCCCGGCGTCCACACCAACGCCGATGAGACCGACTGCTACTGGAACCAGACGAACGCCGGCAACGTCGACGTCGACGCGCAGACCACCCAGACCGGCACGATCTGGCGCTACAAGACCCTCAACCTCTCCCTCTGCCAGTACGTGAACGGCCCCTTCCGTGGAGGCACTGGCGGCACGATGCAAGGATCGATCACGAGCACCCTCGGAGCAGGGAGCCAGATCACCTCCCAACGCGTGATTACACCACGCGACGCGAACGAGCAGGGCGCGACGCTACAGAACTGGACGCGCTACTACACCTACAACGCAAGCGGCGACGTCTGCTCCACCCGCCGGCGAGCCGACGGCGTCACGCCGACCTCGGTCGCGACGCCGTCGATCCATGCAGCCTGTCCGGCAGAGTCCACGGTCTTCGGGAACGACCAGAAAGCCGGCGCCGGAGCAAACGGCAACGCGACCTACGAGTGGTGGTTTGAGACCGACAACACCTACGGTCCGTTCGACCGCATCCAGACCACGTTCCACTACGACGGCCAGTCGACCGCGTCCATCGGCGGCGCCCAAAACAGCGACTCGAACACCTACGACCCGCTCGGACGCGTTGTCCAACAAGCCGCCGCCTACCACCAACAGGGCTACGGCGCCACCACCACGACATCCTACATCGACCTCGCGCAGGGCGTCCTCCAGAGCCACACCACGTTCAACGACTATGCAAGCGGCGTCGACCGTACCTACGCCGACAGCCCCGACGGCACGCCACTCGCGCTACAAACCGTCCCCGACATCCGCACGAGCACCGGGCCTTACTACCCGGTACCCGGACCGCACGGCACGAACAGCCTGATCCTGACCGCTGCCGGCACGATCCTCAGCACCTACGCCACCCAGCCAAACGGCACCCAGATCGAAGCAGCAAGCGACGGGCCGGCCGCGACCTCCGGCTGGAACGCCGCCATCGGCTCCACCCAGAACGGCCAAGCGGAACGCCAACTCGTCAGCGACCTCAGCGCGTTCGCCGGCGCCGCCAACACCATCCACAACACCCCGTTCGACGGAGTCACCAACTTCGGCGGCCCCTCCGCCGTCAACCTCGGAGCCCGCCAATACAACACAACCCTCGGAGGCTTCCAGCAATTCGACACCTACCACGACCCCAACGCCGACCTCAACCTCACCCTCAACCCCCTCACCAACAACCGCACCGCCTACGGATCTGGCAACGCCGCCACCTACACCGACTACGACGGACACTGTGGGTCGCCGAGTCAGCCGTGCCCAGAGAGGCCGACCCCCGCAGACACGGGTCACGGGCGATCGTCCGTCTATCCGTCGCCGGAGCAGCTGAAAGTCGCACCTCCGCACGCGGACCACTACAAGGACACGTGGGCATGGCGGGAAGGGCCCGCGTCGTGCCCGTATTTTTACAGACCACTAGGATGCTCCGGTGACCTGCCAACGATGGACGGCGTCCCGATCCGTGACGAACACCCAGAGATCGCGCTGAACATGGTGCTGTTTCTTGTGCCGGTTGGTGAGGAAGTCCAGGCAGGGCGCGCCGTAGGCGCTCTGGTCAGGAGCGAGCGCGTTCTAAATTGGGTGCGGCGTTTCGGTTTCGGCGGGAACGCCGCAGAAGACGCCGGCGGCAGCCTCCTCAGCGACGCGGCGCGCGCGTGCGACGCCAACAGCTTCACCGCTACGACCCTCGTCTCGATGGCGGACGGATCGAAACGACCGATCCGCCGGGTAGGGATCGGCGACCTCGTT
>JANYCN010000032.1 GCA_025360225.1 Actinomycetes bacterium
ACGAGGTCGCCGAGGCGTACCCGGCTGATCGGGCGTTTCGAGCCGTCCGCCATCGTGACGAGGGTCGTGGCGGTGAAGCTGTTGGCGTCGCACGCCCGCGCGGCGTCGCCGATGAGGGTGCCGCCTGCGTCTTCTGCGGCAAGGCTGGCACAGGCCGCTGATCCACCGTCGACCAAGACGCGTGTGGCGCCCAGCCAGAGCAACGTGCGCACCGGAGACTGCGCAAAGCGCCGCGCGCCGTCGTACGCGTCGACTCGTCCGTCGTAGAGGAATGACGTCCCGCGCTGAATCGTCGGCGAGCCGGGATCGGCGACGACGATCGGCCCGAACGACGACAAGGCGATGCAAGCGGCGGCGCGTGGTGTAACGTGGAGGGCCGGCGCGCCGGTCAGCCGGCTCACGTGTCTGGCACTCGCAAACGCGACGACGACGCCGGCTGACAGGCAGAGCAGGAGGACGCCGAGGCAGGCGATCCGTCTGCGCAGCGACGGCCGCGAGCGCGGACGATGAGCGCCCGCGGTCACGTCGGCCACCATGGGCCCTACGATTGAGCCGCGGAGGTCGAACTTCACCGAGTCTCGTCGCCGAACGGATCCCAGAGAGCTCCTGGGAGCCACTCCTCGAACACCTCCGCCAGCCCCGCGAGTATCACCGACTCCTCGCCGCTAGCCGTCAGACGTGCCCGCGCTACGGCCGCCGCGAGAGCGGCCACCGAATCCCGGTCGAGGTGCAGCGTAAGAAACATCCGCGGATCAACGACGTCACCAAAGGGCGTGAGACCTTGTTTGATGGCAAGGGCGAGAACTTCGCGCGCCTCGGCCTCCCCAAGTCCGGGGATGTCAAGCGACCAATACGGCACCTCGATCAGCCTCCGATCCTGTTGAGGTCGTAGTCGTAGGTACCCAGCCGAGATCGGAGTCCGAACCCATCGATCGTACGTGCCATCTTCCAAAGGCCACCGGAGTGCGAGTCGATGTCTTGAGTGATGTACCTCTTCCCATCGGTGAAGATACGCTGACCTTTCGAGAATTGGCTCGTCGCCCTGAAACCAACTCGATCAGCCATCTGTGCGGCCTGGGAGCTCGTCAATAGACTGCGCCCGCAGTTGTGGACGAGGACGGCAGAGCTGCCGGCTCGGATGTAGAAGTCGTGATCGGTGGAGACGGTGAGGTCCCACATCTCCCCGCTCGCGGCGGGTGGCGTGACGAGCGCGGCGACGCGCAGCACGCGTCCGTCGATCGTCTGGAGTTCGTCACCGATCGGGAAGACCCCGGCGCGGACCCAGACGTGGGTGGTGGCGTCCCAGAACGGGTGCTTGGCGGTCGTGCGGATCGTCGACACGCGTCCGGAGGCGTCCTCGACGCGAACGTCGAGAAGGTCGCTGTCGTGGTTGATCAGCACCGCCTGCACGGTCTGGGTGCGTGTCGTTCCGGTGTGGGTGTCGGTCGCGACGACGAGGTCGCCGGGTTTCAGCTGCGCGATCGGGCGGGTGGTTCCGTCGGCGAGCAGGACGCGGGTGTCGGGGGAGAAGCTGAGGCCGCAGGCGCGGGCGGCGTCGCCGACGGCGGTGTCTGCGACGTCCTTTGCGGCGTGTCGGAGGCTTGACACCTTTGAGAGTCCCTTGGTGCCGATGACACTGGCGAGGCATACGCCCGCGCCGTGTGCTCCGCTGACGCAGGACTTCGCCATCGCCACGGTGCACTCGACGAGCGAACTCGCGCAACTGTAGAGACCGCGGGCAGTGTCGAGTGGGTGGGCGAAGGTGTCAATGATGCCGCCGACGCTGCCGTCCCACATGCCCAAAGCGAACTCGCCGGCCACAGTGAAATCAGCCGTAACGTGGTCCATCCAATGCGGGTTAAAGGGAAAATGCCCGTCGTAGTCGGCGTATCCGACAGGGTTGGCGGCACCGTAGGCGCTGCGGTTGTTGGTGAGGGGGTTAAGAACGAGCTGGAGGTCGGCATTGGGGTCGTGGTAGGTATCGAACTGAGAAAACGCGCCGATATTTGCCTTGTACTGTCGCTGACCGAGTTGCGCACCATAGCCGTTGTTCGCATTGTTGACGCTGTTGCTCGTGGCGCCGCTGAACGACGACATATCCGTGATGAATGCGCGGTCTTTCGTGATGATCGACCCGAGCCAACCGGTGGTGAGGTCGGGTCCGTCGCTCAGTCCGCCGACGGGGGTCCCGTCCGGGAGTTGTCCGAACGTTTCGTAGACGGAGCCATCCTTGTTCTGGATCAGGGTTGTTTTGCCGGTGCCGTCCTGGTGCGGGTAGTAGGTGCCGGCGTTGGTGGCGCGGATGTTTGGCGTGAATTTTATCGCGGCGGGCGCGCCGTCGAGGCCTGACGCGATGGTCCTGTCGATCGGTGAGGTCCCGGCGCTTGTTCCAATCCAGCGGTAGTGTTGCTCGAAGAGGCTTGGCGTGGTTCCGACGTAGTTGTTCCAGGTGCGGAGTTGCTCGCCTTGGAGGTGGTAGATGCTCGTGTCTGTTGCGATGCGGCCGAACGCGTCGTAGGTGTAGGTGTCGGCGTTTTGCGCTCCGGCGGTGGTGGTGGTGATGCCGTTGGTGGTGACGGTGTTTTCTTCGTTGTAGGTGTAGTGTGAGTCGATGCGGTCGAATGCGCCGTAGGTGTACTGCGACTCGTACCACCAGGTGTTGTTGACTGTCGAGGTGATGGCGTCCTGTCCCGGCGGGACGGGCAGTGCTGCGGTGCAGGAGGCTGGTGTTGTGCCATGCTTCAGGCTGGTGAATTCGCGTCGGGTCACGCAGACGTCGCCGGCCGCGTTGTAGACGAACTTGCGCACGAAGTTCTTGAGGTCGTACTCGCGCGGCCCGTTGACGGTCTGCGACGTCAGCTGGTTCGTAGCGCTGTAGCTGTTGGTGACCTTGTTGGCCGGCGCGCCGCCGGTGCAGTCCGTGCCGGCCGTGTCGGTGTCCGGGAACCGCCACGTGCTGGTCACGAGGCTGCTCGCGTTGTACCGGAGGCAATCGGTCTCGCTGGTGCCGACGTTGGTCGTTCCCCCGGCGGTGAGCTGTGTGCTTTCCCAACCGGATTGGGTGATCTGTCGGGTCAGCCGGTTGTCGTCATCATAGCTGTAGGTGTTCGTGCACGCGGTTCCGGAGGTGGTGCAGCGGAGCGGGTCGTTGCCGACGTGAATGGAGGTGGCAGCGGCGTGCCGGATGATACGCTCGCTGAGAATGTTGCCGTCGCCGTAGACCCCGGCGGCGTCGACGTAGGTGTACTGGTGTTGTTCGAGGGTAACCGCATTGGCGTCTTGGATCAGTGATTCGCTGACGGCACCGTTATGGAGGTAGTAGAGCGACTGGTCGGAACGGATCGTGAAGTTCGAGTCATAGCGGACGCGGCCGATCAGTTGCCCGGCGGGGTCGAACTGGTAATCCGTCTCGTTGCCTGCCGGGACGCCGGCGCCGGTGATCAGCATCGCCGCGAGCGTCTCCCCTAGGTACTGGTAGTTGGTGGTAACGACGCTTGGGGTGCCGGGGGCGGTGCCGGTGGCGGTGTCGGTGCGGGACTGGAGCTGTCCGTTGTCGTTGATGTCGTAGGTGGTCGTGTAGGTCGCGCCGGTGGTTGACTTCACGACACGTTGGTTGCCGTAATTGTCGTAGCTGATCGCGACCGCGCTTCCCGGTGTCGCTGCGGACGTGACGCGTCCGTCCGCGTCGTTCGCGAACGTTTCGACGGTCTGTGTCGTCGCGAGCCAACTGTGCGTCAGGGCCGGGGCGGCGGCGTTCGTGTGGTCGTACGCCCACTGCTCTTCCGGTTCGGCGGCGCCCGATGTGCCGCATGGCGCGCCCGCGGCTACCGAGCCGAGAGCAAGTGTGACTGCCGTGCAGACCCAGCGTGATGTCTTGGTGGTTGGGAGCATCGGATCGGCGTAGGCGTAGGCGACGGCGTTGCGGCCGGGCGTGTTGTCCGCGCCGATCGCGCCCGTGTCCAGAAGCACGACGCTGCTGACCAGCGGCTCGGTCCAGCCGACGCCGTTGGCGGCGTCTCTCTTGGTCGCGCACGACCCGGTGACGGTGCCGTAGGTGGCTGCCCGGTTGCGGGTGTCCCAGGGCGAGATCGACGTGACGCGTCCGTTCAGGTCGTACAGGTAGCTCTGCGCGATCGCGCTGGCCGGCGATAGCAGACTGTGTCGGACGCTCGTGAGCCGGCCACAGGTGTAGTCATACGTCGTCCCGGGCGCGGCCCCGTAGCCGCTGACCCTGGCGGCCGCGGCGACGACGGCACTGTACGTGGAGTACGGGCCGGCGGTGCTTGTCCCGTTGAGCAGTCCGGCAGCGAGGACGGCCTTGGGGTCGATCATCGCCGCGACCTGACCGTCGGCGTTGTAGCTCGTGTAGGTGTTTGACCACGTACTTCCCTGCACCGGCACAGACGTCAGGTAGGGCTCGTCGGCGTCGTTGTAGAAGGTGCGGGTGATGTCGCCGTTACCGTCCGTGTGGGTCGCGACCTGTCCGTCGGCGGTGTAGGTGTAGCGATCGGTGCCGTAGGTGCCGGAGTTGTAGTCGTACCGGCCGCTGTGGCGGACAAAGACAACGTGTCCGACGCTGTCGTAGTAGTTCAGGTCGCGGTATTGCGTGTTGTAGTTGAGGTCGCTGTACGTGCACTTCGGCGCGACGCCGCCGACCGGCGTCGTGATCGGCTGGATCTCCGCGACCAGCCTGCCGGCGTTGTTCCAGCAGGAGTAGGTCTGCCGCGTCTTGACGCGCCCGAGGAGCGAGCTATTCGCGGCTGGCGCGAAGTCGTTCTGCAGGCGCCTAGCTTCGTTCCCGACGGCGTCGTAGAAGTGCTGGACACCGAAATCCTGTTCGCTGAACAGAGTCGAGCCCTGGTTCTGCGAATGCCAGGTGTTCCAGAGTGCGCTTTGCGCGGGGTCGGTCGTCCACGCGATGTCGCCGGTCGCGGTGTAGGCGGTGTCGCTGGTGGTGGTCGTGACCTTGCTGCCGGGGGTGGTGGCGCCCGGGCCGTCGGCGGAGTGGCGAGCGGCGAGCACCGGTCGGTCGAGCTCGTCGGCGACGGCTTCGCTATAGCCCACGCCGGCGACCGGCGTCCATGAGCCACTCGGCATGATCACCCACGCGTACGGGTCGACGACCGTCGACCCGGCCGGTGGGACGACGTTGAACCAGGCCTGGTCGGAGGTGACAACGCGGCGATGCGGGTCGTCGTAGCCAACCCGGGTCAGGTACAGGCGCCCGGGGTCGATTGCGGACGACTTCGGGAACGTCGTCGCGGTGGGCCTCCCGAAGGCGTCGAACGTCGCCCACGTGCCATGTATGACATCGGGGTCGTCGATCAGCGCGTCGACGCTCGATTCTGTCGTTGTCCAGTCGGCGAGCAGTGTTGAGCTGTTGATCGGGTCCTGGGCGTAGATCGTGTTGCCCTGTGCGTCGTGCAGCGTGTAGGAGTGCTCGAGTGCGCCGTGGGAGACGCGTTCTGGCTGGCCGTTGGCGTCCCAACGATCGACTGTGGTGGTGTCGCCGCTGGGTGTGGTGATCGTCTGCATTTGGTAGGCGTTGTCGGCGATTGCGGTCGCGGGGTAGTAGCTGTAGGTCGTCGTCCGGGCGAGGAGGTTCGTTGTGTCGGCGCAGCTCGTTGGCGTCGCGAGGTGGTCGTACTGCTCGCGGACCTGGAGCGGGGCGCCGGTCGGTATCGCCGGGGTGCCGGCGGCACGGATCAGCGCTCCGGTCGCTCCCTGCCGGTCGGTGCAGATGAACGCACCGCTCGGCTTTTGCGTCTGCGTCTCGAGCTCGACCGGCGCGGTCGTGCTGCCCGCGGGGTAGACGTTGTAGTCCGTGTACCCGAACCGCGTCGTCTGCAGGTCGTCCGTCGTGACGGACGCGACGCTGCCAAGCGGCGTGTAGGTCGTCGTCGTGATCGCACCGGTCGCGTCTAGAGTGCGGTCCACGCGGTTGGCGGACAGGAACTGCGTCTTCCCGGTCTGGAGATTGTAGCCCGGGCTGTCGGCCCATCGCAGGGTCGTGATCTGGTTGCCGTTGCTCTGGGTGCGGTCGGCCGGGTTCGCGACGTCCGTGACGCGCACCGGCCGCCCGAGCAGATCGAGATCGACCACCCGCATCCGGTCGATCGTCGATGACCCGGGTGCCGCGGTCGTGATGATCGTCTGGCGGTCGCGCGGGTCGGACGTGACCGTCGTCGCGTCATTCACGCCCTGCACCGCAGGCGGGATCGGCGCCGCCGGCTGCGGGGGGGTGATCGTGATCTGGCTCCGGGTGTCGGTCGGATCAGCCGTCACCAGCGTCGGCGCGCTGAAGGTGGTCGTGTCGCCGCTGATCGCGAACGTGCCGTTGCTCGCGGTCGCGGAGCGCACCGTCGTCACCGACGCGAGGTTCGGCGCCGTCCGCGAGTAGAGCGGCGTCGCGACACCGTTCAGATCGCGGGTGTAGCCGATCTCGAGGTAGTGATCGACGGGTGTGGTGCCTGCCGCAAGCGGCACGCACCCGGTCGTGCTGGCGCAGCGACCGAGCTCCTTCAGGATTTGCGTGGTGCCGACGCCGGCGGTGTAGTTGAATGCGAGCGACGGCGTCGGCAAATACGGCGACGCCGCTCCCTGCGCCGTCAGCGTCTGATGACCGGTGATTGCCATGACACGCCAGTAGCCGTCGTCAGTTACGGTGGTGGATGCGTAGCTGATCGTGAACGCGCGGCCGCGCTGATCGACGACCGCGATGATGTGGTGCCCATCAACGGGGCCGGTCGTCGTGTCGTAGCTGTAGCTGATCTGGTTTGCGTTCGCGTCCCGGACGTCAAGCGGCCAGCCGTTCGCGTTGTAGTCATACGTGACGCCGCTGCGCGTCGTGATCTGCCAGGTCGTGACCGGCGTCGTTCCGGTCGTGACGCGTGCGAGGTAGAGTTGCTCACCGTTCAGCGGCCAGTACTCGACAACGCCGGCGCTCGTCGCGCCGGTGCTCTGCTCGAAGGTGTGGGTGGTGCCGTCGATGTCGCGGAACGACACCTCGCCCGAGTTGATTGCGAGGCCCTCATTCAGTGGCGTCAGGCTGCTGATCGACAGGAGCCATCCCGGGCCGAGGGCGTTCGGGCCGTTCGCGGCGGTCCGCGGACCGACCGGGAGGGCACGTTGCTCCTGGCTGTTGTAGTTGACGCTGACGACGGTCGAGAGGCCCTTCCCGGGTGCCGACAGCGGCACCCAGTGCACGAGCACGTTCGGGGCTTGCGGGGTCGCGCCAGGCGTCGTGGTGGTCGGAGTGATGGGCTCGTCGAACGCTGATGCGTTGTTCACGAGCCACTGCGCGCCCCATCCAAGGGAGCCGGACGTGAACGCGTACTGGCGCTCCAGTCCAAGACGGTCAAGGCCCTTCGTGGCGTCGGCGACAGGAGCGATCGTCGTTGCGCCCCATCCGTTCGCCCATGTCTTCAGGAAGGCCCGCACCGGCTGGTAGCGGAAATCGCCCGGCGGCAGCGTCCGGATCGGGAACGACGCGGTGTCGAGCGGGGTGAGCTGGTTTGTGAGTACCGCCGGCGGGGTGTAGCTCGTACTCGCCGGTGGCTGAAGGGCGCACTGCTGAGCGGTGACGACGTACAACCCGCAGAGGTCGGCGCCGCCGAGGTTCGTCACGCTCGCGGGTATCGCACTCGCCCCCGGATCGTGGCTGCTGATGAAGGCCTGGATCTCGCTGATGTTCGCGGCCTGCACAGGCGTCGCCCACTCCAAGTCGATCAAGGTGCGTGCGACCCAGATCGCGTGGCGGAACGCGCGTACCCTCTCCTCGTTCGCGGCGTACCCGTAGGGCAGGCCACCGAGGTAGTTGTTCACCTCATCGATCACCCCGGTCGCGGACGAGAAGACCCGCACGCAGTTCGCGCTCGTGAACGGCCCCGTCGCCGCGCCCGTCAGGCACTGCTGGATCTCCGGGCTCGCCTCCGTCACCTGCTGGGCGGCCGGCTCGTCCGCCCACAACCGTTGATAGTCCCGGAAGGTGCTGTTGAACGCGTCGCTCGAGACGACCGGGTCAACGAGCACCGGGTACTGCAGCGCGGCGCCCTGGTGGGCGATCGTGAGAGTGATCGTCTGACCGGACACGTGAAGCGTCGTCGCGACGAGCGTCCCGGCGGCGTCCCGCGCCCACGCCGCATCGACGACCGCCAGCACGTGCCAGGCAGTGGTCGTCGTCAGGCGACGGCCGCTATCGCCCGTGTCGAGCGGCGGGTACTGGGAGAGCGTCGCGTCGCTGCTGGCGGCGAAGCTCCGTACTCCATCGGTGAGCTGGCCGGACGGGTCGGTGACGTGGCTGGTGAGGCTCGTCGGGATCGTCGTGTCCGCGTTCAACGGATTCAACGGCGTCGCTGGATCGCCTGGCGCTGCCAGGGCGATCACCGCGACACGGGTCGATGAGACCTGCTCGAGCACCGCGCCATCCGGGACATGCGCGGTCCACGAGAACGTTGCCGGCGCGTCCGCTCCCCGCAGCTGCAGGAACGACTCGGCACCGAGCGTCGTCGGACGGATGATCTCGTCCGTTGCGCGCGCAACGCCCTGGTACACGACCGCGTTCGACGCGATCATCAGCGGATCGGCCAACCGCAGTCCGACCGGCGACAACACCACATCCCCCGCCGTTGTCGGCAGCGTCGTCGCGTCCCGCGGATCCCGCGGCACCCGCGTCGTCTGGAATCCACCCCGCAACGCGAACCCACCACCGACGCGCTTCACGGTCGGCGTGACGTCCTGGCCGCCGACCACGAACGACCCGCTCGGCGCCGCCAACAACGCGTTCGCCGACAACGCCTCGAGCGCGACCGGCACCGGCGCTGGCGTGATCGTCGGCATCATCGACGGGTCAAGGAGGAGCGCCTCGACGCTGCCGATCTCACCCGGTGCGGCGCTGATCATGATCGTGACCGGCATCGTCGCCGGGATCGTGAAGTCGATCGTTCCTGCCTCACCCGTCAGCGTCGAGCTGGCGAGGGTGCCGGACGGCGTCGTGATCGTGATCGTCGCGGGGCTGATCGTGCTTGCCGCGAGCGCGAGCGTGACGGCGTGGTCGACCGGTTCCCGGTCGACCTGGAGTTGTGCGTCGCCGCCGGGGACGTCGATCGGGATCCGCGTGATCGCGTCACCGACGCTGATCGGAGCGGTGAACGGGGACGCGTCGAGCACCGTGACGGGTACCAGCAACGCGGTCGCGGTGGTCGTGGGGGCGCTGATCGTGACGAGCACGCCCCCGGTCGGGACGGTGATCGGCTTGAGGAACGTCGTTGCGCTGGTGAGCGCGCCGCTTGCGAGCGTCGCGCCGATCGCATCGGTGAGGGTGATCGTGCCGGTACCGGAGGCGCCGCTGCTCTCGACGAGGATCCGCGCACCCACCTCTGCCGTGATCGCGGTGCTCGAAGACGCGCCAGCCGCGCTCTGGAGGGTGACGGCGTCGCCGCCGACAACGATGCTGGAAGGAGACGGTGTGGTGTTGTCGGGACTGGTGACCGTGACGGTCGCCGTCCCGGTTGTGCCGGGTGCGGGGTCGACAACGACGCGGTAGCGCCCGGACGCGGGTAGCGCGCCGCTCGTGAGGGTCGTGATCGCGCCGCCGAGCGGCGTCGTGGCGACGATCGAGCCATCGGCGGCTTCGATCCGGAGCGTGCCGTCGCTGATCGTGCCGGTCTCCGACACACTCACGTGCCAGCCGGCGTCCGCCGAGAACGCCCACGCCGCGGCGCCACCGGGCGACGCGATCGTCTGGGCGAGGGGTGCGCCGTTCACGGCGACGATCCGCGCTGTCGGGGCGGGCGCGTCGTAGCCGCGGATCGTCGCGGTGCCGGTCTCCGCGCCGTCCGCGAACACGAGAATCCGGTAGATGCCGGTCGACGGCGCGGTCACGACGGGCACGACGGCGCCGACGCCGATGATCGTCGTCGACGTCACGAGCGTGCCGTCGGTCGTTGTCAGGACGACCTCGAGGCTGCTGATCGTCGAGTCCGCGACGCGCAACGCGACCCGGTCACCGGCATGCGCGTGGAGCGCGAACACGTTCCGTATACCCGGGGTGGTGATCGTGATCGGCGCCGTCGCCGACCCGACCAGAGCAACCGGTGCCGGATCGGTTGTGTCGTACGCCGTCACCGTCACCGCGCCGCTGATCCCGGTCGGGTGGGAGAGGACGAGCGGATAGTCACCGACGACCGGGAGGGTCTGGACGCCGAGCCAGGCACTGCCCGTCGCGTCCGGGGTCGCGCTCGCGACGACCGCGCCGGTCGCGTCGCGCAACGCGACCGCAAACCCTGCGGATCCGTCCCTCGCGGCGACCGCGACACGCCCACCCGCGACCGCGGCGTGGTAGCTGACCGGCGCGTCGACCCCGCCAAGCGTCAGCACCGACACCGCGACGCCATCCCCCGCGAGCACGCCCCGAGCAGTGGTCGTTGCGCTCAGTGACACGGCGCCGGTCACGGCACCGACGGGGTCAACCAGGACCGTGATCGACCCGGCGGCGGCGACGGCGGGGACGAGTAGCACCTGGTCAGCAGCCCTGAGCGGGACGCTCGTCGACCCGTTGCTGGTCGTGACCGTGAGCGTCGCGCCGACAAGGCCGGGGGCGTGAAGCGCGATCCGTGCGATACCCGCTGTGAGCGTCGTCAGGGAGACCGCGACGCGCTGGCCGGGCCGCGTCGTCGCTGCCGACACCGACGCGCCGTCCGTGGTGGCGGCGAGCGCGACATCAGCCCCGGCGCTCGCGGCACGAACACGAACACCGCCGACCTCGCCGGGATCGGGCACAACGACGATCCGGTACGTCCCACCGGCGACGACCACCGGCAGCGACGACGCCCCGCTGGCGATGCTGATCGGTGTGTCCGCAAGGATCCCACCAGCGCCGTCGACGAGCCGCAGGCGGCCGCTGATCGTGGAGTCGTCCGCGAACACGCTCACGCGCGCGCCGGCCGGCGCGTCAAACAGCACCACCCCCTCACTGATGGCGGCAGCGATGTTGACGGCGACGCTCGGATCATCCAACCCGACACTGCGCGCCCCGCCACCACCAAGATCGCGCGCGACGGCCCCGACGACGCCGGTCGACCCGCGCGCAGGAGCGATCACGATCCGATACCACCCGGTCGCGGACGCCGTCACCGTCAACGCAGCAGGATCCGCGAAGGAGAATGCTGGGGAGTTCGCGATGATCGTGCCGTCCGGCGCGACGACGCTCAACGCGCCCTGCAACGGGTCGACAGTCGTCACAGCGAGCGCGACCTGCTCGCCGGTGTCGGCGTGGAAGCGCAGGACCGCGCCCTGCCCGGGCGTCGTGATCGCAAACGAATGACTGGCAGCATCGGTATCAAGGACGCCGGTCGTGTCCGGCGCGACCTGCTCCGGGTCGACCAGCAACGACGATCCGACCGTCCCATCGGTCGGTACCCACTCGATCCGCAGCGACCCACCACCCACCGTGACCGGCCCGAAGAACCCACCACCCGCCGCGACCGGTCCAGACGCAACGACGACGCCGCCGTCGAGAAGCCGGATCACACCATCCTGCGACGCGTTCGAGACGAGTACCGACATACGCGTCGAGGCGCTGTTGGTCGTGACGGTCGCGGCCGCCTCGACGCCGTCCGGGAGCGTCTCGAGCCGCGCCGGCGCGCCAGCGCTGATCGCCGTCGCGGGACGCGCGACACGTACGAACCGCACCGCGACGCCCCCAGACCCGCCATCGGGCGCCGTGAACGAGAACGAGTAGCGCCCACCAACCGCCGCCACCAGCGACGCCGCCCCGACCGTGTCACCAACGCCGAAGCTCGCGGTTTCGATGATGCTGCCATCGGGATCGCGCACTACCAGCGACCCGTTCGTGAGCGTCGAGGTCGACACGTCAAGACGGATGCTCTCAAGCCGTGTCAGTGCAGCATCGACCCGTCCAACCGCGCCTGCGCCGGTCACGACGACCGGCAGCGCCGGATCAGTGACGGTCCCGACGGTGCCGGTGACGGTGTCGACGACGACGCTCTCCATGCGCAGCGCGAGCGGCCCGGCGTTCGCAGCTTCGACACCGACGAGGAACCCACCGGACGCAGGTACCAGGAACGGGCCGACCACGACAACGCCGTCACCGGTCGGGCCGTCCGCGATCACGCCGCCGGCGCCGTCGCGAACCCGGACAACGCCGCGCAGCGACGTCCCGCCGACGACGAGCGACACTCGCGAGCCCGCCGTCGCCGTCGCGATCAGATCCGCAGACTGCCCCCGGCCCGCGAACACCTCCGACACGCTCCCACCGGTCGTGATCGTCGCGGCCGACAACGCCACGACGCTCACGGCACCGACCACAAAAGCGCCCGTCCCGGCACCAGCCGGATCGGCCGCGAGCGTGTACACACCACTCGACACAGCGTCGAAGACCGGAAGCTGACACGCCCCGACCCCGCACGACGCACGCACGACCTCGCCACCATCGGGCCCGAGGATGCGCACCGTCATCGCCGCGACCGACGACGCAGACGCGTCGATCGCGACGCGATCACCCGCCGTAAGCGTCATCGTCAACCGTGCGAGCTGCCCCGGCGCGGTGATCGCGACGCCCGTCGGCGCTCCACCAACAACCAGCTGACCGGTCGCGTCGTCGGGGACCGCGAACACATCCAGCGCGACGCTGCCGGTCTCGCCCTCACCATCGACCCGCACCCGCCACACCCCACCCCCACCAGCGACGACAAGCGGCCCGACCAACCCACCACCGCGATCGACGGCGATGCTCCCGGCGACGGCGCCGGCATCGTTCAGGAGCGAGACGCTGCCACGCGTCAACGACGCGCCCGCAGCGACCCGCACAGCAATCCGCGACCCGACCAGCGGCGAGAACGACACACCGGCCTGCTGCCCCGGCGCCTGCACGACAACATCGCTGTGCGTGCCGCCCGGCGAGGCGGTCGTCGCGGCGCTCACGTCGGCCGGGACGTCGAACACGACGACCCGTAGCGAACCGGTCATCCCGAGCGACGGCGCCAGCCGCACGGCAAACACCCCCGACGACCCCAGCGTCAGCGGCCCGACAAGAGAACGACCATAGGAGAACCAGCCCGACCCGGCCGGTGATCCGTCCGGCGCCGCGACCGCGACCACGCCGTACCCGACCGAGGAACCATCGACACGGACACTGACCCGCTCGCCGATGGTCCCGGTAAACGCGACGACCGCGCCCTGACCGGGCGCGACGACGCCGAGCGTCCCCGACGACGCGCCAGCGATCGACGGTGCGCCGACGACGCCGGCAGCGTCCGCCGGCACCGACGACACCGACACCCTGCCCGACCCGGAAGCGCCACCGCTCGCAACGACGACCGCATAGACCCCGGTCGTTGCGAGCGGGAACGGCCCGAAGAAGCGACCACCCGACCCGAGCTGCCCGCTGCCCGCGACCGACCCGTCCGGCGCGACCAGGCTCAGCGACGCCGACCCGTCAAACGTCGACGCCGCGACACCGACCGTCACACGCATCCCCGCCGTTCCCGAGAACGTCAGCGACTGCGAAGCACCGGCATCGACCGCAACCGCAACCGGTGTACCCGACGTCGAGACCGGCACGACCACCGAATCCGCGCCAGCCGACCCGCCGAACACCAAAAACGCGCCCGCCAACCCGACAAGCAGCGCCGCAGCGCGCAGCGCGAGCACGGTTCCGACAGAGCCAACGACCGACCGACCGAGCGATCCACACCGATGAACGGTCAGAACCGTGACACCGACGAGAGGGCGACGAAGGCGTCCGGGACGCGGCGAATCAGTCATGGAGCGGCGACTCTACACCCTCTCCGACGCTGTTGTCAAGCAGACCTCCTCCCGGTCATAACCATCTGCCTATCCGTCAATATTCAGCACACCAGGACTGCCTCCGCCAGTCGCCAACCGCGCGGAGCGCGGGCGAAGGCGGCGTCGGGTTGGGCCGTGCTACCCGGAATGCGTGGGGATCGAGCGGAGCCCGTGTCAGTCCGACCGGGGGATCGCGCCGGAGAGATCGATCGGGTTCCCCCACGCCAGGCTGCCGTCGATGCCCCCGACCTCGACCCGTGCCCAGGGTCGGAACTCGGGCAGCTCGAAGCGGGCGGCGACGATCGCGCCGGCGCTGTCGCGCTCCAGGACGCGTCCGCGGTAGTGCATCGCGTAGCGTCCGGCGTTCACGCGCCCGCCGTCCCAGGCCCCGGAGCGGAGCGTGATCGACCGCGCGGGTGAGGAGCGGACATCGACGCCACCGTCAACGAGACGGACGTCCTCGATCGTCGCGCCGGTCGAGGAGTAGAAGGCGCCGTCACGCAGCGCCGCGAGGACCGCGGCGACCGATCGCTCGGCCGCGCGCACCATCGTCCAGCCGAGGCGGCTGTCCTGCCCGACGTGGTGCGCGTCGTCCGTGGCGATCGCGAGCGCGCGGCCGCCGCGGTCGAGGATGTCGTCCCAGTGCACCGCCGAGAGGCCGTTGCCCTGGGCGATCTCGCAGCCGCCGTTGAAGACCTCGATCCCCGAGAGGTCGTCCGCGCCGAGGTAGTCGTCCGGCCCGAGGCCCGACCAGTACGGGTGCGCGAGGATCGCCACGCCGCCGTGGGCGACGATCCAGCTCGCCGCCTCGGCGATCGTCGGGAAGTGGTCGCGCACCTCCGGAAGCTCCTCGATGCCGTACGCCAGCACGTCCGCCTCGCGGTGCGGGCCGTGCTCGATCCGCGCCGAGAGCTCGCTCGCCGGCAGCAGCAGGATCTCCTCCGAGTCGTGCCGCGTGATGTGCCAGTGGTCGGTGATCGCGAGCACGTCGTACTCGGCGCGCTCGTAGTGGTCGATCAGGCCCTGCGGCGTCGGGTCACCATCGGAGTTGGTGGTGTGCGCATGCAGCTGGCAGCGAAGCCAGACACCGGGCCGGTCGAACGGGCTCATGCGGGATCCTCGGTCGGAGCGGCCAGGTGGCAGGCGGTCGCATGATCGGGACCGACGTCACGCAACGCGACGTCGAGCGAGCGGCAGCGCTCCTCGGCGATCGGACAGCGCGGGTGAAACCGGCAGCCGCCCGGGATCCGGGTCGGGTCGGGCGGCTCGCCCTGGAGAAGCAGGCCGGAGCCACCATCCGGCTCCTTCGCGACGGCGAGCAGCGCGCGCGCGTACGGGTGGCACGGGCTCGACAGGACCTGCTCCGTCGGCCCGACCTCCACGACCCGACCGAGGTACATGACGGCGACGCGGTCGGCGATCGTCCACGCCAGCCCGAGGTCATGCGTGACGATCAGGACGCTGATCCCGAGGGTCTCGCGCAGGTCGAGCAGCAGCTGCAGGAAGGCGCCGCGCACCGACACGTCGAGGTTCGAGACCGGCTCGTCGGCGAGCAGCACGGACGGCTCGAGCGCGAGCGCTCCGGCGATCACGACGCGCTGGCGCTGGCCGCCGGAAAGCTCGTGCGGATAGCGCAGCAGGAACCGCTCGGGTGGCCGCAGCCCGGCGCGCGCGAGCGCGCCGCACACCTGCGCGTGCTCGTCGCCCGCCACCCGGTGGATGCGCAGGCCCTCGGCGACCGCCTCGTAGATCGTCCGCCGCGGGTTGAGCGCGCCCGTCGGGTCCTGGAAGACCATCTGCACCTGCCGGCGGAACGCCTTCAGGTCCGCCACCGGAGCACCGTCGAACAGCACCTCGCCACCCGTTGGCCGCGCGAGGCCCATCAGCGACCGCAGCACGGTCGTCTTGCCGCAGCCGGACTCACCGACGAGCGCGAGCACCTCGCCGCGGCGGAGCTCGAGGTCGACCCCGTCCACGGCGCGGGCGGTGACGCCCTTGCGGCCGAAGGCGACGTGGAGGTCGCGCACGGACAGGACGGCGTCGCTCACCTCGCGCCTCCCGCGCCGAGGAGGCACGCCGCTTGCCGGCGGTCGCCGACCGGCGCGAGCACCGGTCGCTCCGCGGCGCAACGATCGAACACGGACGGGCAGCGCGGCGCGAAGACGCAGCCGGCGGGCAGCTCGCGCGGATCGGGCGGGTCGCCCGCCAGTCCGCTCGGTGCGCGGCGCGAGGCCGGGTCGCCGATGCGCGGGAAGGCGGACGCGAGCGCTCTCGTGTACGGGTGGGAGGGCGTCTCCAGCACGGCGCGCGCGGCGCCCTCCTCGACGATCTCGCCGGCGTACATCACCGCGAGCCGGTCGGAGACCTCGCCGAGCACGGCCAGGTCGTGGGTGATGAACAGCATCGCCAGACCCAGCTCGCGCTGCAGGCGCGCGAGCAGCGCCAGCACCTGTGCCTGGACGATCACGTCCAGCGCCGTCGTCGGCTCGTCCGCGATCACGAGCGACGGCCGGCACGCGAGCGCCATCGCGACCATCACGCGCTGCTTCTGACCGCCCGAGAGCTCGTGCGGATAGTCCGATGCGCGGCGGCCGGGAAGCCCAACCTGCTCGAGCAGCTCGGCGGCGCGAACGAGCGCGGCGCGGCGCGTGACGGGCTCGTGCACGAGGATCGCCTCGGCGATCTGGTCGCCGATGCGCTGCACCGGGTTGAGCGCGTGCAGCGCTCCCTGGAAGATCATCGAGGCCCCGGCCCAGCGGACGGCGCGGATCCTCGCAGGGGAGAGCTTGAGGAGGTCGACGCCATCCAGCAGCACCTCGCCCGTGACCTTCGTGCCGCGCGGCAGGAGCCGCAGGATCGCCGTTGCGACGGTTGACTTGCCGCAGCCGGACTCGCCGACGAGGCCCACGACCTCGCCGCGCTCGACGGCCAGGTCGATGCCGCGCACGGCCGGCACCATACCTGCCGCGGAGCGATAGGCGACCGAGAGCCCGCGGAGCTCGAGGACGCTCACCGGCGCAGCTTCGGGTCGAGGACCTCTTCCAGGCCGTACCCGCACATCGTGAACGCCAGCGTGACCGCGACGATCGCGAGGCCCGGCGGCATCAGCCACCACCAGTAGCCCGAGGACACCGCGCCGTTCGTGAACGCCTCCTCGATCACGCGCCCCCACGAGATCGAGCCCGGGTCGCCCAGCCCGAGGATCGAGAGCGTCGTCTCGGCGAGGATCGCGAGCCCGACGGTCAGCGTCGCGTTCGCGAGGATCAGCGGCGCGACGTTCGGCAGCACGTGGCGGGTGACGACGTGCCAGTGCCCGCCGCCGAGCGCGCGGGCACGCTCGACGTAGGTGCGCTCGCGCACCGTCAGCACCTGCGCGCGGACGACGAGCGCCGTCGTCGGCCACGACGTGATCGCGATCACGACGATGATGTTCAGCAGCGTCGGGCCGAGGATCGCCGCGAGCGCGATCGCGAACACGACCCACGGGATCGCCAGGAACCAGTTGATCACCGAGGTCAGCGCGGTGTCGACCCAGGTGCCGCCGAAGTAGCCGGCGGCGACGCCGATCGCGGCGCCGATCACCATCGCGCCGATCGTCGCGGTGAGGCCGACGAGCAGCGAGACACGTGCGCCCGACACGACCAGGGCGAGCACCGAGCGGCCGAAGTTGTCGGTGCCAAGCAGGTACGAGCCGGAGGGGTGCGCGAGCACCGGCCCGGTCGCGCTCGAGACGTCGAGCTGGCGCGCATCAAGCAGCAGGGACCCGAACACGGCGAGCAGGCCGAACACGACGACCGTCACGAGCCCGACCATCGCGGGACGGTTGTGGCGATACGTCCGCCAGGCCGCGCCGAGCGCGCGACGCCGCCGCGTCGACGCGACGCCACTAGTGGTGTGATCGCGAAATGGCGTGGTCATTCGGCCGCCTGGATCGTCCTGCGCTTGTCGGCTCTGCCACCCGTCGGGTGGCTACACCGTCCAGCTGCGGCGACCACGGCCCGGCACGCCGCGCGCGCCGTCCCGTGGGCTTCGCGGGAGCGTCGCGCGCCGCTTGCACTTAGCGTGTCAAGGCGAACCGCCTTGACACGCGTGCGAGCGGGCGTGCTACCAGCACGCCCGCGATCGGCAAGCCCTGCGCGACGCGCAACGCTCCCGCTCGTTCCAGACACCCGATGAGCGCGCCATTTCGCGATCACACCACTAGCCACGGCGCACCCGCGGGTCAAGGACGCCGTAGGCGAGGTCGGCGACGAGGTTCGCAGCGACGATCGCGGCGCTCCCGAGGAAGAACACCGCCGCCAGCACCGGGTAGTCGAGCGAGCTGATCGCGTGGTAGGTCAGGAGCCCGATCCCGGGCCAGGAGAAGACCGTCTCGATCACGATCGCGCCGCCGATCACGAAGCCGAGGTTGAGGAAGATCAGCGTGAACGTCGGCAGGAACGCGTTCGGCGCGGCGTGGTTGCGGCGCACCAGCCGATCCGGGACGCCCTTCGCCCGCGCCGTCAGCACGAACGGCTCGTTCATCACCTCGATCATCGAGGAGCGCATCACGACCACGTACTGGCCGACGTAGGAGAGCGCCAGCGTCAGGCACGGCAGGACCAGGTGGTTGAGGATGTCGACGTAGTGGTCGACGCCGGCCAGGTTCCCGCTCGTGTACCCGCCGGCGGGGAAGATCGCGTACGTGCCGGCGAGCACGAGCAGCAGCAGCATCCCGAGCCAGCCCTCCGGCATCGACCAGAGCGACAGCGACCCGTAGAGGGTCGTCGTGTCGAAGGCGCGCCCGCGACGCCACGCGCCACGCGTCCCGACGATCACGCCGAACACCGTCGCGAGGATCGTCCCGGTGCCGACGAGCAGGATCGTCGGCCAGAGGCGCGCCGAGATCTCGCTCCAGACCGTCTGTCCGGTCGCGAGCGACGTCCCGAAGTTCCCCACCGCGGTGTGCTTCAGGTACGCGACGTACTGCGCGCCGAGCGACTGGTCAAGGCCGTAGAAGGCCCGCAGGCGCGCCACGTCGGCGGAGGTGAGGCGCTGCGACCGTACGAACATCGAGATCGGATCGCCCGGCATCACCCGGAACAGGAAGAAGTTGAACGTCATCACGAACAGCAGCGTCGCGAGCGCGTGGCCGACCCGCCGCGCAATCACGAGCGGTGCCGGCACCGCTTAAGCCTCGTCGTCGCGGTCGCGCCGGCGCATGATCCGCGAGAGCGCGAGCAGTCCGACCACCGCCACGGCGATGATCGTCCACGTCGTCGTGCTGAGACCGGAGCCGGCAGACGGGGAAGCCGGCGTCCCCGCACCGCTGCCCGTCGAGCCGGCGACCGGTGCCGGGATCGGGTGGATCGCGAGCGCCGAGGCGTAGCTGTAGTTACCGATCACGTACCCGTCGGGGCCCGGAACGGGCGAGAACCCCTCGAGCCGGTCAGTGCGGTAGGCCTGCAGGTTCCGCGGGTACGCGAGCACGATCCCGGGCAGCCTCGCGTACAGGTAGCGCTGCATCTCCTGGACGATCGCGAGGCGCGCCGTCTGGTCCATCGTGCTCGCCTGCTTCGCGTACATCGCGTCGTACGTCTTGTCGGCGAAGCAGCCATCGCTCAGGTCAAGACACTCGCGCGAGAGGAAGACCGAGAGCTGGTACATCGGGTCGGGATCACCGCTCCAGTACCAGATGTACATGTCAAACGCGCCTGAGGGCTCGATCTCGCCCATCCTCGCATCCGAGACGACCTGCATGTTGACGGTGATCCCGATCGCCTTCAGGAAGCCGACGATCAGCCGCCCCGCGTCGACCGCACCCGGCGTCGGCTCGTCCACCGGCATCCGGATCACGAGCGGCTTGTGCGTCCTCGGGTCCTCGCGGACGCCATCCCCGTTCGTGTCCCGGTAGCCGGACTGCTCGAGCAGGGCGTTCGCCGCGGCCGGGTCGAACGGGATCTCCTCCGCGGCGGGGATGTCGAGGTGCCAGCGCTTGGAGAGCGGCCGGATCACGGTGTCCCCGGGGAGCGCGAGCCCGTCGTAGACCTTGTCGACGATCGCCTGCTTGTCGATCGCCATCGCGATCGCCCGGCGCACGTTCAGGTCCTTCAATGCCGGCAGGGGTCGGGCGGTCTTCGTCTGTCCGCCGAAGTTAAAAGCGAGGTTCAGCCAACGATCAGGGACGACCTTCTGCACGACGATGTTCTTCGCGCCTTTCAGGGCCGGGTAGGAGGCGGGGCTCATGTTGTCAGCGATGTCGATCTCGCCGTTCTTGAGCGCCAGCACCATCGCGTCCTGGTTCGTGTAGAGCCGGTAGGAGATCTCGTCAAACGCCGGCTTCGGGCCCCAGAAGTACGGGTTCCGAACGAGCGTCCAGCTCTGGCCGTGCTGCCACGTCGAGAGCGTGTACGGACCGCTCGCAACGGTCGGGAGGTTCGGCAGGTTGACGATCTCCTCGGTCTTCTTGCCGTCGTGCTGCTTCCAGACGTGCTCGGGCACGACGTACGTCCACGGCGGCATCGAGAGCGCGAAGGTCGGTTCCTTCGCCTTCCAGACCAGGGTCTGCGGATCGGGCGTCTCGAACGTCGGGTCGCCCTGGAAGTAGGCGGTGTAGAGCGAGATCTGATGCTTGATCACGAACCGGTAGGAGAACGCGACGTCCTCGGAGGTGAGCGGCGTCCCATCGCTCCACCTGAGGCCCGACCGCAAGGTGCACGTCCAGGTGCGGAAGTCGTCGCTGTGGTTGCACGCCGTCGCGAGCGACGGCTCTGGCGAGAGGTCAGTCGACCCGAAGCGCACGAGCATGTCGTACTCGAGCACGGCGACCTCCCACCCGGCGTCGCCGCTCAGGTTGAACGGGTTCGCGGTGTCGAGGTCAGACGTCGTGCCGATCCGGAGGACGGACGTCGGCGCGGCGGACGCGGTGCTCGGAAGGACGAGCAGCAGGGCAGCGAGGGACGTTACGCCGAACGCCAGCACGCGCCGAACCGTGATCACGAACATGCTCCTCCAAGCCCTACGTGGTCCCCGCCCGGTGCGAGCAGGTTACTGGCAAAAGCAGCGGCCGGTCAAGCCGTCCGGTGAACGTCCTGACCCGGGCCGGTGAAGATCGTGAGCGCCAACGTGTCAGGGTCGGAGCTGGTCGGGCCCGGACGCCACGGCCTTGAAGGCGTCGTACGACGGCTTGTGTGCCCCGTCGGGCAGCTCGAGGCCGCTCGTCCAGTTCGTGTACACCTTCGCGCCGTCGACGGTGATCGACGTGGTCGGCCGGTCGCGCAGGAGGAACCAACAGAACGTGTCGACGCGCCCGAGCACCGTCGCAAGCCTGTACGCCGCGGTGAGGTCGGTCGCCTGCTGGGTTCGGCTGACGCTCCAGTACCAGCCGTTGTTGCCGTGCTCGGTGAGCCAGCCGAACTCGCCGATGAACAGCTTCGGCCGCTGCGGGTAGATCGCCTTGACCTGTACCAGGAGCCAGTCGAGGTCGTTGATGTCGAGCCGTCCAGGACGGATCGGCAGGGTGATGTCGGGGCGCCGCTCGGAGTACGGGTTGATGCCGAACAGGTCGAGCCGTGGCGGACGCCCGTTCGGCAGTCGCATGTTCTCGAGGAAGGTCGCGGGCGCGGTCGTGCCATCGTCGTTTCGCCCGTTCGGATGCATGTTGCCGCCGATCACGACGACGTCTGCCCTGACGCCGTGCATCGCGCCGTACGCCGCATCCAAGATGCGCGCGTAGAGGCGGGGCGCGGTCGTCCCGCCACCACCCTGCGGGCGGAACGAGTTCGAGCGGGTCGGCTCGCTCCAGATCTGCCAGCGACGTACCTGGTGATAGCGCAGCACCGCAGCGACGGCGAAGTCGGCAAAGTCGTTCGGGTCGTTCGGCGCGTAGAAGCGGATCCGTCCGCCGTTTGCCCACATCGGCGCGCCCGTGATGTACATGACCGGCTCGATCCCCGCAGCGACGGCAGCGTCGAGCTCCTGCTGCACGAACGGCGACCAGCGATACGCCGGGTCGTTCGGGTCGCGCGGGTGCAAGGGCCGAGAGCGGGCGACGTCGGCCCAGGAGAGCGGCCGCACCCACGTTCGCACGCCGAGCGACGCGTACTCCTTGAAGGCGAGCGAGCCGTCAAGCTCGAACGGCCGCGGGTCGGCAAGGCACTTCGTCGGTGCCTCTGGAGGCCGAACGATCTGCTTGTCGTGCGCGATCAACGGCATGCGCGGGTTGAGCGAGGCGATGTGCCGGTCCGCCTCGTGCGCAACGCCAGCAAGGCCGAGCCCCTGGGCCGCAGTGCGCAGGCGCAACCACGCGGCCCAGCTGTCCGGCTCGCGACGCACCGCGTCGCGCGCGAGGTTGAGCGCATCACGGGGACGGTCGGCGATCGCCGCGATCGCGCTCCCCTGCACGTCAGGGGCCGCGTCGAGCGGCGAGAAACGCGCCGCCGAGCGGCTGAACTTGAGCGCCGCGCCCGGATTCGTGCCGGCGACGACGTCGGCCTCGTCCATGCGCTGGGCGGCAAGGTAGAGCGGCACGGCGGCAACGACGACGGCGAGCGCGCCGACGCTGAGCAGCAACCTCGTGCGCCGCCCTGCCAGCACGTCGGAACGACCCTCTGACCCCGCGCAACCGGCACCGAGAACGAGCATCGCCGGCAAGCCGAGGGCGGGGATCGCGAGGCTCCAGTCCACCGCGCTGTGGATCAGCGCGTAGGCACCCGCGCCCGCAAGATACGGCGTCGCCTCGCTACGCGCGCGTCGCACGAACGGCAGCCCAAGAAACCCGACGAGCAGCACGGCACCAGGAATGCCGAGCTCGGCAAGCGAGCCGAACAGCGCCGAGTGCGCGTCGGTGACGCTCTCGTCAACCTGGCGATAGCGAAACCACGGCACCGAGAACGCTCCGGCACCGACGCCGGTGAGCGGGTGGTCGGCGGTCGCCCTGAGAGCAACGCGCCAGTACTCGTAGCGGTTGCTGGCCGCCGACAGGAGGCGCGTGTCGGTCGTCGGCGCCGGTCGATCGACACGGGAGAACTCGACCCAACGCCCGTGAACGAAGCCGATCGGGTCGGACGTCCGCGCCACCGCTCCGCCGGCTGCACCGAGGAGCAGCACGAGCCACGTGACGAGGGTCGCCCGAGCGATCCGTCGTGTGGATCCGGCACGCGAGAGCCACGTCGCGCCAACCCAAACCGCCACTCCCGCGACGAGCGCGATGATGACGACACGGATCGCGACGGACTGCAAGCCTGTCGTGGTGTCCGTCGTCGGGTGCGCGAGGGCCGGCAACGCGACTCCGACCGGCGCCAGCACGAGCAGCGCGGTCAAGGCCACGGGCGTCCGCGGACGCGCGGTGAGGACGGCAACGGCGAAGGCGAGGCCCACCGCGAGGGCGCCGCCGCGCGACTCGGAGAGCAGCCCGACGGCGAGGTTGAGGGCAGCGAGCCCGCCGAACACGCCGCGCAGCGACGGCCGGATGCGAGCCGACGCCGCGAAGACGAGAAGGATCGGCGCGGGCAGGAACAGCATCGCCGCAACCCCGTCGGGGTAGGCGATCGGCCAGGAGAACCGGCCGAACACGAACGCCGAAACGTCGCCGCGGGCGAGCTCGATCACCGCGCCAACCGCAACGATCGCGCCGGTCGCCGCGATCGCGCCACAGAGGGCGATCGCGCTCGCCGTGCGTGCGGCGTAGATGCTGCCGACGGCGAACGCCGTGACGAGCAGGAAGGTGCGCAGGGCCACGCCGCTCGTCGCCCCCGGCGCCTCTGACCACGTGAGCGAGAGCGCCGACCACGCGGCGAAGGCGCAAGCGACGACGAGCGCGGGAAGCGCCCGCCGCGAGATGGCCGGCACCGCGCCGGAGATCGCGAGGACCGCAAGGCCGGCCGGGATCGCGATCGCGTACCGCGTCCACAGCGCCGGATCGATGCCGCCGCCCGAGAAGGCGAGCAGGAGCGCCAGAAGGGCGATCGCGATCGGTGGCGCAGCGAGGGCCGCGACGGCGAGCGAGCGCTGTCGCGAGGACGAGCCGGTGTCGTCCATCATCGTTCGCCGGTCAGCGTTCGCCGAACGATGATGCCAGCGCCGGCGAGCAGGAGCAACGCGCCGCCGCCGATCGCCGCGAAGACGCCGACGGAGCCCACGAGACCCTCGCCGCCCTGCCCGGTCGACGGCGTCGCGCCGAGATAGCAGCCGCGTGCGAGCGCGCGCTGCACGGCGATCCGTAGGTCGGTCATCGTCGCCTGGTCGCTGTACTGGTTCAACGCCGCGTTCGCGATCACCGAACGCAGGTCGCTCTGGGGGTGCTTGCACGTCAGCACCCCGTTGGTGACGAAGTCCTGGTACACCTGGCCCGGATCCGCCAGCGCGGGCGCCGGCGTCGCGAAGGCGACCGCCAACGCGACGATCACGCCACGAGCGGTGTGATTGCGAGATCGCATGGTCAGCCGCGAAGCCAGCAAGCGCAGGGCGATCCAGGCAGCCGAATGACCACGCCAGCTCGCGATCAGACCGCTAGTGGTCTGATTGTCAAATGGCATGGTCATCGGGTGTCTGGAGCGAGCGGGAGCGTTGCGCGTCGCGCAGGGCTTGCTGATCGCGGGCGTGCTGGATAGCACGCCCGCTCGCACGCGTGTCAAGGCGAAGGCCTTGAC
>JANYCN010000033.1 GCA_025360225.1 Actinomycetes bacterium
CAGCTCGCGGACGCGCTGCAGGATCGAGTGCATCTCGTTCAGCGAACCCTCAGCGGTCTGAACGAGCGAGATGCCGTCCTGCGCGTTGCGGGTTGCCTGCGCGATGCCGCGAACCTGGGCACGCATGCCCTCCGAGATGGCCAGGCCGGCCGCGTCGTCTGCGGCGCGGTTGATGCGCAGTCCGGACGAGAGCTTCTCCATCGACTTGGAGAGGCCCATCGACGTCTGCGACAGATTGCGGTGAGCGTTGAACGCCTCGACGTTCGTGTTCACTCGAAGGGACATTCAGATCCTCCTTGACCTGAGCGTTTGGATGTTCCGTACCGCCCGGGGCCTCCTGCCTCGGGCGCCGAGCCTTGCATGGTCGCCGGATGCTCCGGCCGGATCGCGATGGTCGTGCCCCACCTCCCTGTGGTTACCTCGCATCCGCCCGGCTGGATCGCCCGACGAACCGTGTCCATATGTACTTCGGACAACATGCAAGTTTACTTTAGCGTTTTGTATTTACCGCAAGAACGACAGTGGGGGCTGGCGCTTGACGCTGCCAGCCCCCGCTGCCGATCAGGAAGGGATCATCTTGTACGGACGGGCCACGCCACCGACGCGCGGTGGCGCTACCTGATCTATCCGAGAAGCTTGAGCACGCTCGAGGAGGACTGGTTCGCCTGCGCGAGCATCGAGGTACCGGACTGCGAGAGGATCTGCAGCCGCGTGAAGTTCACCATCTCCTGCGCGATGTCAACGTCGCGGATACGCGACTCCGACGCGGTGAGGTTCTCCTGGTAGACACCGAGGTTCGCGACGGCGTGCTCGAGCCGGTTCTGCACGGCACCGAGGCTGGCGCGGGCCTGGGAGACGGTCGTGAGCGAGAGGTCGATCTGCGCGACGTCCATCGAGATCGTCGAGAAGTCGAGCGCCTGCAGCGCGACACCGACGCGGTTCGTGTTGTTCGCTGCGTCGAGGTTCTGGTTCGCCCCGACCTGGATCGTCACCGTCGTCTGCTGCGTCGAGCCGAACAGGATGATGCCGTTGAACATCGAGCTGTCGCGGATCCGCACGAGCTCGGCGGTGAGCTGCGCGACCTCGGCGGTGATCTTCGACTGGTCGGAGGTCGAGAGGGTGCCGTTCGAGTACTGCACGGCGAGCTCGCGGATGCGCTGGATGATCGAGTGCATCTCGTTCAGCGAGCCTTCCGCCGTCTGCACCATCGAGATGCCGTCCTGGGCGTTCCGGGTCGCCTGCGCCGTGCCGCGGATCTGGGCGCGCATCCCCTCGGAGATCGCCAGCCCGGCGGCATCATCGGCCGCGCGGTTGATGCGAAGGCCGCTGGAGAGCTTCTCCATCGCCTTCGACAGGCCCATCGACGTCTGCGACAGGTTCCTATGGGCGTTGAACGCCTCGACGTTCGTGTTCACTCGCAAGGACATTTCGAGATCCTCCTTGATCTCTGCGACCCGAGTCCCTTCGGGTCGTAGCTTCCTGATCATGCGCTTCAAACTACCGGCGCCACACTAGTATCGGAGACTTATCGCATTCCTTTAGCATCAATGTACAACTTCTAAAAAGTATGGTGATCGTTGACAAGCACTCGCTATCAACGCTTCACCACGGGAACGGCCGGCCGTTCCCCCAAACGGGCGTTCCGCCGAGCGCCGGTCGCGCCGATGGGAACCACGTGCCACCCCGCAACGCCTACCCGCGGCACCGGCGCAGCGCGTCGCTCAGGCGCGGTGCACGGAGCGGCGCGGTCGCGCTGGCGCTCGCAGCAGCCACGAGCGTCCCGTCGCTCGCGGCAGACGCACCGCCGCGATTTCTCGTCTTCGACGTCGTCGTCCAGCGCGCAAGCCACGTTCTTCGTGTCGACACCGTCGTCGTCGACGATGCCGCGCAGGTTGGACGACGGGCCTACCGCACCCGGCTCGAGTACCGCTGCGGTGCCGGGGCCTGGCGAACCGCCTTCCGCACCACCCTGACCGGAGCGTCGGTCTCGCGCGTTTGGGCGTATCCGTGGCCGCTCTACGGCCGACCGTGCAAGCTGCGCGCGACCGTCGAGCTCGGTCGGCAGGTCGGGCGTTCAGCGACGCTCAGCCGCGTGCTGTGACGATCGACGGCTCTGCAGCGAGGTTGCCGTAGACGTCGGGCCGCCGGTTCGCGAGCACCGGTAGCTGACGCCGCGCCTCCGTCACGCGTCCCGGATCGACCTCCGCGATGCAGATCCCCTCGCCATCACCGGCATTGGCGATCACCACGCCCCACGGATCGACGATCAGCGAGCGCCCGAACATCCGGTTCGTGTCCCACGAGCCATGCTGGTTCGGCGCGAACACGTACGCGCCGTTCTCGATCGCGCGAGCGCGCAGGAGCACCTCCCAGTGGTCGCGCCCGGTGTGCAGCATGAAGCCAGCGGGCACCGTGAAGGCGTGCGCGCCGCGTAGCGCGAGCGCGCGATAGAGCTCGGGAAAGCGCAGGTCATAGCACACGGTCAGCCCGACCGGCAGGCCGTCGACCGGCGCAACGACGATCTCGTCGCCAGCCCTGTCGCTAGCCGACTCGCGCACCTCGCGCCCGTCAAGCTCGACGTCGAACATGTGGAGCTTGCGGTAGCGCGCGATGATCGAGCCGGACGGATCGAAGGCGAGCGAGAGGTTGCGGATGCGCGCGTCGCCCTCGACCCGCTCGGAGATCGACCCGCCGATCAACCAGATCCCGTGCCGGCGCGCCCAGGTGCTCATCGCGCGAGTCGTCGGCCCGTCGGCGCCCTCGCCCGCGTTGAGCATCCGCTCCCTCGGTCCGATCTGGTTCCACTTCTCCGGCAACACCACGAGCGTCGCACCCAACGACACCGCTCGTGCAACGAGCCGTTCCGCCGTCGCGAGGACGTCATCGAGCGGAGCGCCGCCGTTGAGCTGCACGCAGGCGGCGCGAATCACGGGGTGCCACCGCCGAGCAGCGCCGGCGCGAGCGACCCGAGCGCCGCCTGCACCAACGCAGAAAGGGGCCGCGGCGAGGTCGGTGCCACGACCACCGGTGGGTCGGCCGGCGAGATCGTCACGTCCACCACCAGACTGATCCGCCGCGTGCCCTGCAACGCCCCGACGCCCTCGGTGTTGGCGATGAGGTTGAGCGTCGCACGGTGCACCTCGTGATCAGCCGTCCCGACCCAGACGTCCAGGGCGTTCGTGCGGATCGACGCGGCGAGCTCGGAGTTCTGTACCGCACTGAGGGTACCGGCAGCACCGAGCAACCGCCCGACAGCGGCAAGAAGCTCGACGCCGTCGACCTTCCCTGCGACGTGGCTCGAGGCGATTCCTGCGACATCACCCGAGCCCGCCACGACGGCCCCCTTCTGCAGGTGTCTCGGGTCGGTCAGGAATGCGAGGACGTGATCAGGGGCGAGAGCGGCGAGGTCGGGGACGGCCGAGCCGGTCGCGCTCGCGAGCAAGGCGCTCACGGAGGACCGGTCAGCCACGTACCAGTCAGCCCCGTACCGAACCCACGACCGATTCGCCGTGGCGAGGAGGCGGAGCGGGATATCGAGGCCACCAGCGGTCACCGTGACCGAGCCGTCGACGGCGCCGGACGCCGGGTCGCGGGTCAGGTCAACGACGATCGGGATCGGGCTCGCAAGCAACGCGCCTGCGACACCCAACGAGGACGGCGCCCCGTCGATCGTCAGCGTCGCCGTGAGGCGGGTGCGGGTCGGGCCAGCCGGGGCAACGATCGCCTGCAGGGTCGGTCCGGCGGGCGTCCCCGCCGGCGGTCCGTCCGGGCTACCGGATGCCAGCCCGCACGAGGCGAGCGTCCCGGCAAGAACGGTGGCGAGCAGGGCGCGACGCACGCAGGAGGTGTACCACGCTCGATCGACCACTACGCGGAGAGCTCAGCGAGGAGCTTGCGATAGCTGTCATACCGAAGCGGCGTAACCGCGTCGGGGACGCAGCAGCCCGGTTCGCCGAGGTGGAGACAGGTGCGGAAGCGACAGCCGCCCGCGACCGCGGCGATCTCCGGGAAGGCGTCGGCAAGGTCGACCGGGTCGAGGCCGGTGAGCGAGAAGCCACGGATCCCCGGCGTGTCGACGAGGGAGATGCCGTTCCCCTCGACCAGCCGCGCGGTCGTCGTCGTGTGACGGCCGCGGCGGATCACCTGGTTGACGACGCCCGTCGCCTGCGCGCCGCCCGTCAGGCCGTTCACGAGCGTCGACTTGCCGACACCGGAGTGCCCCATGAACGCTGCTGTGCGATCGCCGATCAGCGTCCGGACGGCGTCGGCCCCCTCCGCCGATCGCGCGTCGATCGCGACGCAGCCGTAGCCGAGGGCGCCGTAGTCAGCGATCAGCGCCGCGGCCGGCTCGGGGGCGTCGATCGCTCGGTCGGCCTTGGTGATCACGAGCGCCGCCTCCATCCGCCCCGCCCACGCCGCAACGAGCAGCCGGTCAACGAGCCCACGCCGAAACGGCGGATCAGCGAGCGCTGCGACGACGACCAGCACGTCAGCGTTCGCGACGAGCACCTGGTCGCCACGGCCGAGACGCTGCTCGCGGAGCAGCTCCGTACGGCGCTCGTGCACCCGGTCGATGCGCACCGTCCCGTCCGCCGCGGGCAGGCAGTCAACCACGTCGCCGACGACCGGACGGAGCTCGAGCCGGAGCCGGCCAGCGATCTTCGCGAGACGCTCCTCCCCGTCGATCCGGACCGCCGCGAGCCCGCCGCCAATCGCGACGACCGAGCCAACCACCGTGCTGCGCGACCCCAAGCCGTCCGTAGTCTACGCGGTAGGGGCGCGACGAATCCTGGCTAATCCCCCAGACGGGTGAGGCCAGCTGCCGCTCGCTGCGACGATACAACGGTATCCCCTCCGCTCCTCGACACCCGTCTCGGCTGCGAGCGCTCGCCGCGTGCGTCGCGGCGTGCCTTGCCTTGGCGGCGTCGGTCGGTGATGCGGCGATGGCGGCGACCAGGGCGAGCCGGCCTCACGGCTGCGCTCCCGGCGCCCGTTGGAAGACGATCCCCGCGCGCGGTCGTTCGCGTCGCGCGCCTCGTGTCGCCTGCCTCCGCCGGACGGGCGCGTTGCTGCACAGGAGCACGATCCAGGACACCCGGCTGTTCGCTCACGACACGGGGAAGTGGGCGCGACACGAGGTGGCCGCCACCGAGTCGGTGATCGTTGACCCGCTGCCGCCGGTGCCGGTCGATCCGACCGCCGACCGACCTGCGAGCGCGGTGGCCGTGCTCGCGCTCGATGCGACGGCTGGCGGCCCCGAGTACCAGGCGCTCCAGACGATGGGCGTGCCGTCGTGGATCACCACCAGCTTTGCTGACGCAAGCCGCGCGCCGATCATCGTCCTCGCCGGCACCCTCGACCACGCGACCGCGACCGCGATCGGCGGCGACGCCTTGAAGCTGTGGGTCGCGAGCGGCGGCGTCCTCGTCGGCGAGGCCGTGACGGCGACCGATCTCGCACCCGTGTTCGGCTTTGCGACGGCACCGGAGTCACGGAAACGCGCGTTCCTGCACTTCACGACGTCGGCCTCGCGGCTGCTTCGCGACATCAACTCCGCCGCGGAGCGCGAGGTGCAGCTCGACGATGCGGCACAGGCGACGAGCATCGGCACGGTCGGTCACGTCGGCGGGACGGCGACGGCGCTCGCAACGTTCGCCGACGGGTCGCGCGCGGTGTCCGCGAACGCGTACGGACGCGGCTCGGCGATCGCGATCGGCGCTCGGCTGCTCGACCTCACGGAGCGCCACCAGGAGGGCGCCCGGTTCTCCTCACGGTCGAGCTACGCGAACGCCGGCGGCACCGACGCGGACGTCTGGGCGCTGCTCCTGCGCGGCATCTGGCGCCAGCACGAGCCAGGCGGTCTGACGATCGCGACGTCGCCGTCCGGCACCGCGTACGCCGTGATCCCCACCATCTCGGCCAACTGGTCCGGCGGGATGGCGACGACCCTCGACTACCTCGACGCGATCCGTTCGGCTGCGCCCCAGGCCACCACGACGGTGTTCACGCCGACCCGCTACGTCGAGGACTGGCTCGACCAGGGGTACTGGAACGACCGCCTCGTGCCGGTCCTGACGGGGATCGCCAGACGCGGGGGTCAGCTCGGCAGCGAGTCCGTTTCCCACTCGCCGCAGTTCGACCGGCTAGCGCGCGGCACCGGGCGCGAGGAGTATGCAACGTACACCCCGTTCGTGTTCGCGACGGCCGACTGCGTCACGCCGTTGCGCAGGTGCACGGCAACCGGAGACGCGTCGCTCCTCGGCGAGCTCCGGGTCTCCCGCCAGCTGATCGGCGGCGTGCAGCAGACCGTGACGTCGTTCCGCGCGCCATACCTGGAGGCCTCGCGACCGCTCGCCCAGGCCGAGGACGCGACCGGCTACCAGTTCGACTCGTCGACGACGCAGGGCTGGGTGCAGGGCGCGTTCCCGTTCCACCCACCACGGATGGACGGGCTCGGCTACGCCGACGTGCTCGAGCTGCCGATCGCCGTCGAGGATGAGGCGCCGCCACGGTTCGACACGCGCATCGCCCAGGCCCTCGCGACGATCGCCGCGAACGGCGCGAACGGTGCACCGAGCGTCGTCATGGTGCACCCGAACGACGCACCACGCAAGGTCGCTGCCGTGCGCCAGCTGTTCGCCCGGCTGCCACGCAACGTGTGGGTCGGCTCGGTCGACGACTTCGGCGCGTTCTGGCGCCAGCGCAGCCACCTGCGGCTCGCGACCGTCCCGTCCCAGACCGACGCGACGGGCTGCGATGGCGCCGTGCGCGGCTTTGCGGTCCTGAACGACTCGGGCGAGGTGGCGCACGGCCAGGCGCTTGACGCCACCGCCGGCGACGTGGCGGTGTTGCGCGACGACGCCGGGACGGAGACGCGCGTCCCGGTCTCCGGCGGCAAGCTGTTGCTGCCGGACATCGGCCCGCACGGCACGCTCCGCGGCCTCCTCTGCGGCGTCTACCGCGACGGCGTCGACCTGACGGGGGCCTGGCGGCTCGACCCAGCCGGCACCACCGTCACCCTGACCCCCTCGAGCGGCGACGCGACCCGGACGGTGTACGACGGCATGGTCAGCGCCGGTCCGACGACCGCCCCGGTACGCCAGTTCGTGCTGACGGAGACCGCGCCCGGCCAGGCGTGCATCACCGAGTACGCCGGCTCGCTCTGGCTCGAGTGCGGGACGATGGGCGCCGACCGGACGACGATCGACGGCCTGACCGCGCACTCGCCCGACGGGCTGATCGACGGCACGACGTTCTCGTTGACCCACCTACCGTAACCGCCGCTCGACGAGGCGATAGGTCGTCGCCGAGGCCACGACGGAGAGCGCCAGTGCGGTCGCTGCGAGCAGAACCTGAACGGCGGCGGGAAGGTCCTCGACCGGCGAGCGACCGATCCGCTCGGCCGCAAGGACGACCACGTACAGCACGGCGAAGTGCCACAGGTAGAGACCGAAAGACCAGCGTCCAAGAGCGAGGAGCGGGCGCCGCGCAAGCAGCCGGCTGACGCCGCCACGTCCGGCGGCGAACACCCAGACCGGCGCGGCAAGAAGCAGGATCTCTGGAAGGAGGTGCAGCGCGAGCATCGTCGACTGGGTGAGCATCGCCGAGACGGCTCCAGCGACGACGAGAAGCTCGATCACCGTCCACCGACGGAGAGGCGCGGAGGGCCGGGGCAGGCGGGCGATCAAGAGGCCGAGAGAGAAGCCACAGGTGCCGCGCAACAACGCGACCGGGCCGTGCGTGATCGTCGCCGACGGCGAGAGTGCAAGCCACAGTCCGGTGCCCGCGACGAGCGCGACGAGGGTGAAGGCACGGACGCGGACACGCGCTCCAAGCAGCGCCACCATGGCGACGAAGGCGTTCACGATCACCTGCACGGAGGTCGTCCACGACGGCTCGTTCCAGCTCAGATCCGGCCCGGCAAGCGAGCCAACGAGCAGGGCGTTCGGCACGATCGCCGAGCTTGTCATGGTCCCGCTGAACGGGGCGACCTGCGGGTGGAGCAATCCGGCGTGGCGGAGCGCGAGCCGACCGAGCTCGACGGCGACGAGAACGGCGAGCACCACGAGGTGCAACGGCAGCAACCGGCGAACGCGTCGTGCAACGAACGAGACGACGCTTGCAAGGTTCGTCCCCGCACGGGCAACGGAGTCTGCGAGGACCAGGCCGCTGAGGACGAAGAACAGGTCAACCACCATCCACGCCCCGCGGCTGAACGGGTTCGACAGGTCGGGAAACGGGTACTGCGCGTGGTAGACGAACACGCAGAGCGCCGCGACGCCGCGAAGGCCGTCAAGGGTCTCGATCCTGGTCGTGGCTGACCTCATCGACGCGAAGGATAGGCTTGGGCGATGCCCCGCCTCGTTCCGCTCATCGTTGACGTGCTGATCCTCGCCGCGTTCGCAGCGATCGGGCGCCGGACGCACGCGGAGGGAAGCGCGATCGGCGGCACAATCACCGTCGCCGCGCCGTTCATCATCGGTTGGCTCGTCGGAGCGCTGATGACCCGCCTCGACCGCGCTCCGCACTCCGCCTCGCGGGCGTTGCGGACGTGGGCGGTCGGCGTTCCGCTCGCGCTCCTCCTGCGCTCGACGCTGTTCGGGCGCGGCCTCGCGCCCGGGTTCGTGGTGGTCGCACTCGCGTTCACGCTCGTGACGCTCGTCGGCTGGCGGCTCATCTGCGCAACGGTTCGGCGCCCGTGACCCGCGCCGTCATCCTCTCGGCCGTGCGCACGCCCGTCGGGCGCCACGGCGGCGGCCTTGCCGGCGTGCGCCCCGACGACCTGGCAGCGACGGTGATCGCCGCCGCGGTACAACGGGCCGGTGTTGCTGCGGCGGCGATCGAGGACGTGTGGCTCGGCTGTGCGAACCAGGCCGGCGAGGACAACCGCAACGTCGCGCGGTTCGCCGCGCTGCTCGCTGGGTTGCCGGACTCCGTCGGTGGCGTCACCGTGAACCGGCTCTGCGCGTCCGGGCTCTCGGCCGTCGTCGGCGCGTGTCACGCGGTGATCGCCGGTGACGGCGACCTCTTCGTCGCGGGTGGCGTCGAGTCGATGACGCGTGCGCCGCTCGTGATGGCGAAGCCGGCGACCGCGTTCGAGCGAGGCGACCGCACGCTGCACGACACGACCCTCGGCTGGCGGTTCGTCAACCCGGCGTACGCGGCCCGGTACTCGACCGAGGCGATGGGTGAGACGGGAGAGAACGTCGCCGAGCGATGGGGCGTGAGCCGCACCGACCAGGACGCGTTCGCGCATCGCTCACAGCAACGGTGGGCCGCCGCGGACGCCGCAGGCCGATTCGCGGACGAGCTCGTCCCCGTTGCCGGCGTCGAGCGCGACGAGCACCCGCGCCTCACGACGCTCGCGAAGCTCGCCTCGCTGCGACCGGCCTTCCGCGCTGACGGAACGGTGACGGCAGGGAACGCGAGCGGCGTCAATGACGGGGCTGCTGCGCTCGTGATCGCAAGCGAGGAGCGTGCGCAGGCGCTGGGGATCGAGCCGCTCGGCGTCTTCGTCGGATCGGCCTCCGCAGGTGTCGACCCGGCCGTGATGGGGATCGGTCCCGTCCCCGCGGTGCGGCGCACGTTGGATCGGGCGGGCCTCGCGATCGGCGACGTCGACCTCGTCGAGCTGAACGAGGCGTTCGCCTCCCAGAGCCTCGCCGTGATCCGCGAGCTCGGCCTCGACGAGGACCGCGTGAACGTGAACGGAGGCGCGATCGCGATCGGCCACCCGCTCGGCATGAGCGGCGCTCGTCTCGTCGTAACGCTCCTGCACGAGCTGCGCCGCCGCAACCTGCGCCGCGGCCTGGCGACGCTCTGCATCGGGGTCGGGCAGGGCCAGGCGGCGCTGTTCGAGCGTCAGACTACGCGCGGTCCCAGCGGAACAGCCGGAGGGCGATCGCACCGAGCACGGCCGTGAACAGGAGCATGATCCCGAGCTCGCCGGCGACGGCGCCGATGCCCTCTCCGCGGATCGCGACGTCGGTCAGGGCGCGGATCAGGTGGCGGAGCGGGAGCACCTCGGCGACCACCTTCAGCCAGGACGGGATGCCGTCGACCGGGAACCAGACGCCGGAGATGAAGGTCATCGGGAGCACGACGACCTGTGCGATTCGGGCGAGGTTCAGACGCCGCTCCGCAGCGCTCGAACCGCCACGTCTGTTCGAGACGGTGCACTAGCGCACCGGCAACGCGCGGCGAAAGAGCGCCGGGATCGCCTGCGCCGTCGGCCAGAGGCGCGGTAGCGTGCCGTAGCGGATCGAGCCGTCCGGCGCCTGCTGGCGCACCAGGTAGGCGGTCGCAGCAGGATCGCGAGCGCCACAGGCAGCGGCGGCCTGCACCGCCCACGCCGTCGACTGCACGTTGGACGCACCACCCGGGTCGATCGGGAAGCCGCCGTCGCGGTTGCGCAGTCGCGCCAGCGCCCTCCGCGCCCGGACGATCGGGCGATAGCTGCAGCGGTGACCCGCTGCGACGAGCGCCTCGATCGCCGCCGCCGTCATGTCGACCTCCGTGCCGCGTGGAACGAAGCTGAAGCCGCCATCTGGCGCCTGGTCGCGGAGCAACCGGGTGGTGACGGCGGCCGGCACGGGACGACCAGCGGCGCGCAGCGCGAGGATGCCGAAGATCGCGCCGTTCGTCGTCCCCCCGGGCCGGTAGTAGCCGCCCACGCGTCCCCGCTCGAGCTCGGCGACGAGGTCGTGTCCACCGGCCCCGCGCGGGCTAACGCCGCCGGCGACGAGGCCGAGGATGTAGAGCTCGCGATCCGTCTGGTTCTGGATCTCCGGCACGCGCGTCGCGAGGCACCTAGCGGCGGCGTGGGCTGCCGCCCGGTCACCGCCCGCCGCGAAGGCGATCGCCGACCACGCCGTCAGGGAGCCGGCGCCAACACAGCCGTCGGAGCCGGCCTGCCCCTTCAGGTACTCCACTGCGTGTGCCCCCGGCGCGATGGCGATCGCGGCTGCAATGAGGAGCGCTCGGATCATCAGGCGGCGTCCGCTGACTCGATGACGAAGGAGAGCCGCGTCTGGTAGCGATCGAGGAGGCGGACGAGCGCCCCACCGGCGACGGCGAGCAACACCACGTTCGTCACAGCGTGAGCGACGTCGAACGGGATACCCCGCGCGTCCGTCGCAACGAACGCCTGCCAGGTGAACACCGGTCCGAAAGCGGCGAGCTGGTAGACGTCCATCACGGCACCAAACAGCATGCCCCAGACGGCGCCGAACGCGAGCAGGACCGAGCGGTGACGGAGGACTCGCCGCACCCAGCCAGCGGAGGCACCAACGAGGCCCCAGGTGAGCATCTGCCACGGCGTCCACGGCCCCTGCCCGAGGAACGTGTTTGAGAGCAACGCCGCAAGCGCACCGACGGTGGCACCGGAGCGCGAGCCAAGGGAGATGCCGGCGCAGATGCAGATCGTCGTCACCGGCTGTGCGGACGGGATCGCGGCGAACAGGACGCGTCCCCCGGCCGCAGCCGCGCCGAGCGTTGCGACGAGGGCGATCTCCCGCGCGCCGCTGCGCGAGCGCTCCCACATCACGGTGCCGAGGATCAGGACGAGGATCCCGGCGAGCAGCAGCCAGTGTGGCGCGGTCATAGCCGTACCTCGCGATCTGCCACGTCGGCACCGAAGGCTCCGTCGTGCGTCGCGACGAGCACGCCCCGCCCCGAGGAGGCACGCTCGCGAAGGAGCGCGGCGAGGCGCCGTCGCCGCCCCGAGTCCATCCCCCGCGTCGGCTCGTCAAGCAGCAGGACCGCCGGATCAACGGCGAGCGCGACGGCGAGCGCGACCCGCTCGCGTTCACCGGCCGAGAGATCGCGCGGGTGGCGGTCGGCGAGGTGAGCGACGTCCATCGCGTCGAGCGAGCGGGCGACAGCAGCAGCCGGCGAGCCGGCAAACGCCACCTCGTCGGTGACGGACTCACACAGCAGATGGCGACCCGGATCCTGGGGGACGAGCGCGAGGCGGGGGTGGCGGAGCTCCGCCGCGACGGCCGTGACATCCTCGCCGAGAAGCGTCACAGACCCGACCTCAGGGCGGTCGAGGCCGGCGAGCAGGCGAAGCAGCGTCGACTTCCCGGCGCCGTTTGCGCCACGCAGCGCAACGACCTCTCCGGCGTGGACGACGATCGTCTGCGCGTCGAGCACACGGCGAGCGCCGCGCGTCACGAGAAGGTCGCGTCCCGCCAGCAGCTCGGCACCGACCGCTCCCGGCGACCGCGGTGATCGGAGCGGAGCGTCCGAGCCGCCGAGATGCTCGCCAAGCTGCACGACGCGGTCGGCGATGTGCTGCACGCGATCAAGCCGGTGCTCGGCGATGACGATCGCCGTCCCGTCGTCGGCGATCGCGCGCAGGTGCGCGACGAGCGCAGCAGCTGCGCCATCGTCGAGCTGCGCCGTCGGTTCGTCGAGCAGCAGCAGCTCAGGTGTCGGCGCTAGCACCCCTGCCAGCGCAGCGAGCTGGAGCTCTCCACCGGAGAGGGAGTCGAGCGTCCGCCCAGCGAGATGGCTGGCACCGACCCTGGCCAGCGCGGCGAGCGCCGCCGGCCACAGCTCTGGTCCAGGCACGCCGCGGCATTCGAGGCCAAAGGCGACATCGCGTACGACGTCGCGGTACACCCCCTGGGCCTCGGGATCCTGAAAGGCGATGGCGACGGAGCCGTTGGCGGTCACCCGACCCCGGAGCCGTCCGCCGTGATAGTGCGGCACGAGCCCGGCGAGCGCACGCAGGATGGTCGTCTTGCCGGTGCCAGAGGGGCCGGCAAGCACCACCACCTCGCCGGCGCGAACCGCGAACGAGCAGTCGACGAGCGCGTCGGTCGTGCCGGCGCCGTAGCGGTAGGTGACGTGGTCGAGGGCGGCGATCACCGAGGTCGTCCACCAAGGAGCGTCGCGCCGACGACACCGAGCGCGGCGGTCGCGAGGGCAACGGCCGCGCCGGTGATGGTCGGCGTCGCGAGCGTCGGGTAGTAGCGAAACGGCGCCGCACCAGCAACCGTCAGGACGGCGAGGAACGCGAGGACCAGCCCGACACCGATGCTGGCCCGCTCTGCACCCGTCAACGCGCGCTCCGGGAGCCGGGTCGGGCGGGTCGTCGCGTAGCCGCGCGCCGTCATCGCCTCGGCACGGTCGAGCCCGCGCTCGAGCGCCGACGCCGTCAGCGGCACGAGCAGACGCCCCCAGGTACGCAACGCTGCACGGCTCGTGCCGGTCGCCAGGCCGCGCAGTCTGGCGGCCTCGCCGATCGTCGTCGCATCGCGGCGCAGCAGCGGCAGCATGCGCGCGCCGAGCGCGGCAGCCATCGCCGAGCGCGGCGCGAGACGGGCCGCCCCGGCCAGGGCACGGTCCCGGTCGACGAGGCCAAGGAAGGCACCGCAGATCAGCGTCACGGCGGCGACGCGCACGCCAGCGGCGGCGCCGTACGCGAGCTCCTCGACGGTCACCTGGAGGTCGATCAGCACCGTGTGCGGGCCGTTTACGAGGATCAGGTCGCCCTCGCTGGCGACAAACGGGTTGAGCAGCGCCACACCGAGCGCCGTCATCCCCGCCACGCCGGCGAAGAGCCGCCACGGCGCACGGGAACGAGCGAGCAGGACCGCAGCGGCGAGGAGCGTCGCGGCAAGGACGAGCGGGTCGTCGCTGGCGAACGAGATCGTCGCCAGCGGAGCGACCACGAGCACCGTCGGCAGAGGTGCCGCACCCTCGCTCATCCGACACCGCCGTACGCTATCGCCGCGCCGGCGGCATCGAACACCACCGAGTAGCGGTGGGCGAGCACCGCGGGATCCGCCGCGATCGTCGTCGCGGCTGCGCGTGCAGCTCGGCTGCTCACGCCGGTGACGACGAGCAGCGCGCCGCCGGCAGCGGTGGACGTCGCGACGGCGACGGCCGCGCCCGTCGGGACGGCGACGCCGAGATGGCGCGACGCGCTCCAGACACGCACCGTGCCATCCGTGTCAATCCACGCTGTCAGCCCGGCCGCGGCCGGGTCATCTGCCGCTCGACGCCAGCCGTCGTCGCGGACGCGCAGGTCGCGATCGGCGCCAACGAGCACCCGGAACGGTGGTGATCCAGCGCCGACGCTGACGTGCAGGCGCCGCAGCGCACCGTCGAGCGGCGGGTCGACGGCGACGCCCGTGGCACGGGTGAAGGGCTCGGGCCAGGCGCCGACGACGACCGGAACGTGGAGCTTGCCGCCGCCCCAATCACGGTAGTCCCACCAGGCCTGGTCGCCGGCGCGTAGCCGCACGTCGGCGGCGCCGACCGCCGACTCGATGCCGTTGAGGAAGAACAGCCAGTCGCGCTCGTCGCCCGCAGAGCCCTGGAGCCCGTCGATCGCCTGCACGAACTGCCCGCCGTAGGTCGTGTCGACCGTCGCGACACCCTCCAGCGCAGCGATCACCGACTGTCCCGGTGCCACCGGCCCGGCATGCGTCAGCCGGCCGCCATAGCCGACGGTGACGACGATCGTGGCGTGCGGCCGGGCCGGTGCCGGTGTCGGCACGAGGCGGTGCTCGCCGCAAGCCGCGACGAGCACCACCAGGACGAGGATGCCGGGAAACCGGCGCATTTGGCCAGCGAGTGCCCGGTTACCGATCGCCGAACAACCGCTGTGAGGCGACGGTGCCGCTCAGCGTCGCCTGCGCGAACCATGGCCCGACGACCTTGACGGTCACCTTTCCCTGCTTGCTCACCTTGTAGGTGTGACCGTTCACCTTCACGCGCGCACCCACAGCCGCGACGGGCCTGATGCCGGCGCGAACGACCGACAACGTGAGGGTCTTCGTCGTGCGCTTGACGAGCTTCAGGTCGAGGAACTCGGGCCCGGGGAGGTTGTAGTCGGGGTCGAGCAGCCAGGTGACCTTGTCTCCCTGCTTGAGGACCGTCGACTCCGCTCCCACCGGCGCGAGCACGTCGTTGACGAACAGCGACCAGGAGGCGTTCCCCGTCGGCTTGATGCCGCCGATGCCGGTGATCAGCGCCGCGTTGTACTGCTGGTTGTAGGTGAAGACCGTGTCGAGCTCACCCAGCAGCCCGCCGGCCACGAGCTGGCCGAGCGCCGTGTTCGCGACGAGGGCGTGCGCCACGGCCTTGTCGTCGAAGTACGACCGTGCTGAGCCGACGAGAACGGCGTCCTGACCGAGCAGGGATGCGGTCGGCGTGAGGATCCGCAGCTCGGCGCGCGAGGCGAGCGCGCTGGGCACGGAGACGACGAGCGCCGCGATGACCGCGGCGAGGACCCTGATGGTCCGCATGGTTTGCCACCTTCCTTCGAGGGGACTTGGGTTGTCGAAGGCGGGTGTTCTGACTTAGGGCGTGCTTCCGGCGAACCGGCCGATCCGTCTGCCCTTCCCAGCCTCACGGCCAGTGGGCGGGCTCGCGCCCGCGACGGTTCGGTACCCCTCACAGCGGCGGGACCGTGCCGGCATCACACCGGACTTCCCCGACCTTCGCTGCAGATGCTAGCAGGGCGGGGTCATGACGGCCGCTACGGCACGAGCAGCAGCTTGCCACCGGCACGTCGCTCGACGATCCGAAGGTGCGCGTCGTTGACCGCCACGAGCGGCAGCTCGGCGGCGATACGCGGCGCTACCCGACCGGACGCGATCTCGGCGAGGAGGGTCGCGGACTTGGCTGACAGCTCGGCCGGGTTCGATCCAAGCCCGCCATACCCGACCACGCGGGCCATCTTCCGGTAGAACTCCGTCGCGGTCACGGTGAAGCTCGGCCCTGCGCTCGCGCCGTAGACGACCATCACGCCGCCGGCCCGAAGGAGCCGGACCGCTGGCCCGCCAAACGCCCCGCCAAGCCCGTCGAGGACGACGTCGACCGCCTGCTCCCCCGCGTGGTTGACGGCCTCCTCGAGGTCGTCACCAACGGAGACGACAACGCGATCAGCGTGCTGCGTCAGCGACGCCACCCGTGACGCGTCCGAGGTCTGAGCGATCGTGCGGGCTCCTCGGGCGCGAGCGAGCTGTAACGCGTAGGAGCCGACGCCTCCGGACGCCCCAAGCACGAGCACGGTCGATCCCGGAGTGATACCCGACAGCTCGACGACGTCGAGGGCAGTGACGCCGGCGATCCCGACGCCCGCTGCCTGCGCATCGGAGACGCCGTCCGGGATGTCGGCGAGCGCCGCGGCTGGGACGGCGACGCGCTCGGCGTAGGCACCGTCTCGCGTCACCCCGAGACCGGCGCCGCGGAACGCCACGCGCCGACCGTCGGCCGTCACCCCCGCCCCCTCCCCGCCCCCTGTGCGCGGGAGCGGGCCAGCGGCAGCGACGCTCCCACGCGAGATCCACACGTCGAGCGGGTTCACGGCCGCCCGGGTCACCGTGACGACGACCTCACCGGGCCCGGGAACCGGCTCGGGGACGTGCTCGAGGACGAGCGGGGCCCCGTACGCGAGCTGACGCATCGCCCTCATCGCCGTCAGACCCCGACGCCGCCGATGCAGATGTACTTCGTGTCGAGGTACTCGTCGATGCCGACCGAGCCGCCTTCGCGGCCGTAGCCAGACTCTTTGACGCCGCCGAATGGCGCGTTCGCGGCGCTGATGATGCCGGTGTTCGCACCGATGATGCCGTACTCGAGCTTCTCCGCGACGCGCAACAGGCGGGCGTAGTCACGCGTGTGGAAGTAGGCAGCGAGGCCGTAGATCGAGTCGTTCGCCATCGTGACCACCTCCTCCTCGGTGTCGAAGACCGTGAGCCCGGCGACCGGGCCGAACGTCTCCTCGCGGTAGATCAGCATCTCGTCGGTGACGCCGTCGAGCACGGTCGGTGCGTAGAACGAGCCACCGTCGAAGCCGTCACCCGTCAGACGCGTGCCGCCGGTGACGAGGCGCGCGCCACGAAGAACGGCGTCCTGGACGTGCTCATCGGCCTTCTCCACGCCACGGTCGTCGATCATCGGGCCGATCGCGATGCCGGCGGTGAGCCCGTTGCCGACCGCTAGCGCCGCGACCTTGCTGCCGAGCTTCGCGACGAAGGCGTCGTAGATGCCGCGCTGGATGTACGCGCGGTTCGCGCAGACGCACGTCTGGCCGGCGTTGCGGAACTTCGAGGCGATCAGCGAGTCGACGGCCTCATCGATATCCGAGTCGTCGAACACGACGAACGGTGCGTGGCCGCCGAGCTCGAGCGAGAGACGCTTGACCTGGTGAGCGGAGGCGCGGATCAGGTCCTTGCCGACCTCGGTCGACCCCGTGAACGAGATCTTCCGAACGCGTCGGTCACCGAACAGCTCGCGCGAGACCATGCCCGAGTCGCGCGACGTGATCAGGTTGACGACGCCCTTCGGCACGCCGGCATCCTCGATCGCGCGCAGCACCGCTGCGGCGGTGAGCGGCGTCGCCGAGGCAGGCTTGACGACGCTCGTGCAGCCGGCCGCCATCGCCGGCCCGAGCTTGCGCGTCATCATCGCGGCCGGGAAGTTCCACGGCGTGATCGCGGCGACGACGCCGACGCCTTGGCGAAGCGTCAGCACGCGGTTGGCGGCGTTCATCGGCGGCACGACCTCGCCGTAGGTGCGCTCGGCCTCGCCCGCGAACCACTCGAGGAAGCTCGCGGCGTACTCGACCTCGCCTCTCGCTTCGCCGAGCGGCTTGCCCTGCTCGAGCGTCATGATCATGCCGATCTCCTCGACGCGCTCGCGGATCACCTCGGCGGCACGGCGTAGCAGGCGCGCTCGCTGGAGCGCGGTCGTCGCGCGCCACGCCGGCAGTGCCGCGGCGGCGGCGTCGATCGCAGCGCGAACGTCCTCGGCGGTGCCGTTTGGAGCAGACCCGACGACCTCGCCGGTCGCGGGGTTCGTGACATCAAAGCGTCCGCCATTCGAGGCCTCGCGCCATACGCCACCAACAAGCAGCCGCTCATCGCGGCGGGTCATCGTGCTAGTCATCTCTCGTCCTCCTCGTGACGGGGGCACGGTACTACGTCAGCCGAGCTCGGTGTCAGGTCGTGGCACGCAGCGCGCCGAGGCGTGCCGCGACGAGCACGCCAGCAGCGACCGGGACGGTCGCGGGGATCAGGTCGAGCGACAGGAACGTGAACCCGTTGGCGAGGCCCGCGACGGTGACGGTCGCCATCACCGCCAGCCGCCGGGGAAGCGAGAGACCGGCGACGACCGTGCCGAGCAGCGCCGCCACGTAGACGTCTCCCCACCCCATGCTGGCGCCGCGCCAGATGGCTTCCTGCAGGTGCGGAAGCGTCGAGGGCGGCACGGCGGCCGTGAGGGCGTGCGCGACGACCGCCACGGTCGTCGTCGCGAGCACCTGATAGACGTCCACCGCGGTGGCGACGAGGATGCCGATCGCCAGAGCGCGGCGCGGCGCAACGATCCCCGTGACCCACGCGAACGCACCGCACGCACCGACGATCAAGGCGTCGACAGCGCCGTCGTGCACGTCGCCGTGCCCCTTCCATGCCAGGAGATACAGCACCGGCGCGAGCACCCACGGGCTCCGCAGCCGAAACGCGAAGGCGCCCGCAAGAAATGCGACAGGGGTCGCGAACGTCGCAAGATCGGTCGCCTGCTGCGCCAGCTCGGGCTTTGCGGACATCATCAGCACGGCGCCACCGATCGCAAGCAACGGGATCAGCCCGAGCACGCGATGCCGGCCGAGCGCTGGCACGGCGGGCGACGCTCGCGGGACGAGCACCGCGAGCGACTGGGCGACACACAGGGCGACGTACGCGCTGCCGTAGGGGATCCGCACGGCGGGAAGGGTAGAGGAGATGCGGGCCTGGTCCGTCGAGGAACGAGGACCAGACCCGCCGTATCGGGGTGCCCAGATTTGAACTGGGGACCTCTCCGACCCGAACGGAGCGCGCTACCAAGCTGCGCCACACCCCGTACCGGCTCAGAGTATCGCAGGAGCGCCGCGGATGTGCCCCGACCCCACGACTCCTCGCTGCATTTCGAGCGGGGGTAGTAGTGTGCGAGGAAGTGGAACGCGAGCTGAAGATCATCCCCGTCGGCGGGCTCGGCGAGGTCGGACGGAACATGACGGTGCTCTCGTGGGGCGAGGAGCGGGTCGTCGTCGACTGCGGCATCGGCTTCCCGGCGTCTGGCGACCGCAACGGCCTGGTCGAGCAGTACCTGCCCGACGTTTCCGTGCTCGGCGGCAAGCCGATCGCGGCGGTGGTGCTCACGCACGGCCATGACGACCACATCGCGGCGCTCGCGCACCTGATCCGCTCTGGTTGTCCGATCGGTAAGATCGTCGGCCTGCCGTTCACGATCGAGCTGGTGCGCGCGAAGCTGTCAGAAGGCATCCCGATGCCCTCGACGTCCATCGCCACGCCTGGCCGACCGGTGACGACCGGTGCTTTCAGCTTCGAGTTCATCCGCGTCTCCCACTCGATCCCCGACGCGAGCGCGGTGGCGATCACGACGCCGATCGGTGTCGTCGTGATGACGGGGGACTACAAGTTCGATATGACGATCGCGAACCTGCGCCGACGAACGGACAAGGCGCGCCTTGCCGAGCTCGGCCGCGCTGGCGTGCTCGCCGTGCTCGGCGACTCGACGAACGCGGACGAGCCGGGGCGCACGGCGTCGGAGGACACGACCTTCGACCCGATCCACGACCTCGTTGCTGGCGCTCCTGGGCGCGTCGTGTTGACCAGCTTCGCCTCGAACGTCGACCGGGTCGATCACGCGATCCGCGCCGCCGACGCGACCGGGCGCAACGTGTCCTTCGTCGGGCGCTCGATGCTGCGCAACGTCGGCATCGCCGAGCGCCTCGGCGAGCTGCTGGCATCGTCCCGCGAGCCGGTTCCGGCACGCGACCTCGAGTCGCTGCGCCCGCGGCGCTCGCTCGTGATCTGCACCGGCTCACAGGCGGAGCGCAACGCCGTCCTCGCGCGCGCCGCTCGCGGCGAGCACCCGAACCTGATGCTCGGCAAGGGCGACACGGTGCTGTTCGCAAGCCGTCCGGTGCCGGGCAACGAGCCCGACGTGGAGGTGCTGGTTGCCGAGCTGGTGCGCCGCGGCTGCACCGTCGTGACCCATGACGACGCGCCGATTCACGTGTCGGGCCACGCGCGTGCGGATGAGGTCGAGGAGATGCTCACCGCGCTGCGGCCGAGGTTCCTCGTACCGGTCCACGGCGAGCCGCAGATGCAGGAGGCGCAGGCACGGATCGCCGTCGCGCGCTGTGGGATGGATCGCGCCGACGTCGTGCTCGCGACGAACGGCGACGTGATCAGCCTGCGCGAGTCGTCGATCGAGATCGTCGACCACGTCGACGTCGCTGTCGTCGAGGCAGACGGCGACGGCTGGCCGGTCGACGCGCCGCGGCCTGCCGGGCGACGATGACCGGGGTGGTGCGCCGAGACGACCTCGTCGCGCACCTCGACGACCTGCTCGACGTCCGCTCCTACCGCGACCACGGCCCGATCGGCCTGCACGTCGTTGGCGCCGATACCGTCACGCAGGTCGCGGTGGCCGTCTCCGCGTCGCTCGACGTGTTCGAACGCGCCGGCGCGGCGGGCGCGGAGATGTTGATCGTGCACCACGGCCTGTGGTGGGACGGGCAGAGCCAGGTCGTCGGTCACCTCGAGCGGCGCCGGCTCGAGACGCTCTTCCGGCACGACATCACGCTCCTCGCTTACCATCTTCCGCTCGACGGCCACGACACGCTCGGCAACAACGCCGTCCTCGCCCGGCTCCTCGGGGTCGTCGATCCGCAGCCGTTCGCGGAGCACCGCGGGCGTCTGCTCGGCCGGTTCGGCACCCTCGCAGCGCCGGAGAGCGCCAGCTCGATCGCGCATCGGCTCGGCGCCGAGCTCGGTTCGACGCCGGTGCTGTTTCCCGGTGGCGCGGAGCAGGTGCGGACGGTAGGGATCGCGTCGGGGGCCGCGGCCGGCGAGGTCCGCAGCGCTGCCAAGCTCGGACTTGACTGCCTCGTCACCGGCGAGCCGTCAGAGGACACGCTCTACCTCGCGGCCGAGCTCGGCGTGACCGTGATCGCCGCCGGCCACAACGCAACGGAGACGGTTGGCGTGCGCGCCGTCGCCGCCCACCTCGAGGAGCGTTTCCGGCTTCCGACGACGTTCCTGTCCGTCGCAAACCCCGTGTAGGAACGCGGCGTTCCCTCCGGGGAGGTGCGAGACATCGCAGCTCGGCGTCGCGGAAACCGGCCACCGGAAGTAGCGTTCACGGCGCCAGGCCGCGCCGCATACGTGCGCGACGGCTTCGCGGCGGCGGCCGTCGCCCGGTCGGCGTGAGCGCCTGCACTAGTGGTCTGATTGTCAAATGGCATGGTCATTGGGTGTCTGGAGCGAGCGGGAGCGTTGCGCGTCGCGCAGGGCTTGCTGATCGCGGGCGTGCTGGATAGCACGCCCGCTCGCACGCGTGTCAAGGCGAAGGCCTTGAC
>JANYCN010000037.1 GCA_025360225.1 Actinomycetes bacterium
GATCGCGGGCGTGCTGGATAGCACGCCCGCTCGCACGCGTGTCAAGGCGAAGGCCTTGACACGCTAAGTGCAAGCGGCGCGCGACGTTCCCGCGAAGCCCACGATCGGGCACGCAGAGCGGGCCGGATCGTGGTCGCCGCAGCTCGCTGGCAGAGCCACCCGACGGGTGGCAGAGCCGGCAAGCGCAGGACGATCCAGGCAGTCGGATGACCACGCCGTCTCGCAATCAAACCACTAGCTACGACCGGTACCCGCTGACCGACGTCTGGACGACGAGGGCCAGGCGACCGACCCACCCGATGGACTCGCGCCGGCGCGGTGACCCCGAAAGATGACGTTCCCTGCGTACGCTCTGGGCGGTCTCGGCGTATCACCGGTTGAACAACCGTTCCACCCCACCATCCGGGTAGTGATCGTCGGGCGATAGCTGGTCGTCGTCAGCGTTCGATCAAGCTTCGTTGGTGCTCCGCGACGCGGCCTCCCCAGGAGAGCTCGGCGAGTTGGTGAAGGGTCCTCTCGACGACCGGTCGGAGACGGTCGCAGTTTGCCCAGATCGTCGTCAGGCCGGTGAACACGATCGCCTCTGACACCCCGCACGCCCCGAGGCCGCCGGGGATCACGACGAGGCTCCCCTTGATGTCCTCCACCCGGACGCGCTCGGCGGTGGGTGACGGCGACCGGTAGCCGCGCTCCGCGAGGGGCTTCGCGACGACGCCGCTCGGCACGAAGCCGCTCCGCTGCCGGCCTCGGCTCTTCCGCGGGCGTGTCCGGGTCGCGCTCCGGAACCGCCTCGTCGACGACCTGCTCGATCCGATCGACGCCCACCTCCACCGCGCGATCGCGCAGCTCCCGAGCGAACCGGTTCGTGATCTGATCACGCACGAAGACGCTCGGCACCGCAAGCACCCGACCAGCGGACCGCTCCTCGATCCGTCCCAACAGCGCTGCGCGGACCATCGCCGAAGCATCCGCGCGGAGCCGTCGAACAAGCACGCCAGACCCCTCGCCGGCGCCCGACAGGTCGGTCGTGCCCGGACCGGGACACCATCACCCCACGGTCGTCCTCGCGGGAACATGGCGGGAACATCACCCCGAGACGCGACGCCTCGGTCGGGCCCTCGTGCGACACCCTGATTTGGCGCGGATGCAGGACTTGAGGGGTCATTGTGATCCTGCCGTTCCGGCGTCAGACAGCCCTGCTACAGGCTTTCAATGATGGGGTCGGGGGTTCGACTCCCCCCGCCGGCTCTAGAATCGGCGCCAGAATCGCGGTTGGCAGGGATCCCGCGAAATTCCGCACAGGTGCACGGAGTGCCATAGAACGTGGTCAGACCGCTCAGATTTGGACACAGGAGCGGAGCCGTGAGTGCCGCGCTGGAGTCGCTGTGCGCCGCTCTTCCCGGGGTCGCGGGCGAGGCGTTCCTGGCCGCCCCGAAGCTGCGCTCAGGCGCTGACGGCGCGGCGGTGCTGGCGGTGGCGGACGGCTTCTCGCGCGATTGGTTGGTGTCGCGGCATTTGGGCACGTTGGACTATGGGCCCGATCGGCGGGCCTCGGCCCGGGAGGGCTCGGCGTTGTCGTCAGCGTCGGTGTTGCCGTGGGGCTTCGGATCGTCCTGTCGACGTGGGGTCACGCCCTCGATGAGGCGCCGCTCCTGCTCCTTGCCGGGTGGGCGGTCTGCGTTCTCGGCGCTGCCCGGTCGCTGCGCACGGAGACGACGCCTGCCGGGCTTCGGTGGAGCTGGTGCAGCAGCTTCCGCTCCCTCGAGAGGGGCGCTCTTGGGCGTGGCCGGGTAGGATGCGTCCTGAATGGCGCTCGTTGCTTACATGCTGCGTCGGCGTCTGATCGCGTCGCTTGCGCTGGTCGGGCTGGTGTTCGTCGTAGTCGGCGGCACCTGTCTGGTAGAGCGCTCCACGCATCACAGGTGTGTTGGCTGTGCCGGGTCGAGCCACGACGGCGGCGAGTCGCGCGCGCTCGGCGATGCCTGTGCCGCGCTCGTGTGCGTCGCCGTCGGTGTGGTCGTCGCGATTGTCGGCGTTCGTGCTCGGCGGCGGTTGCTGGACGGCGCGGTGTCGCGGTTCGACGGGCTCCGTCGTCGCGTCACGAGCCGGTCGCCGGCTACCCGGCAGGCGTTGTGGGCGGCGCCGTGTCTGGTCGGCGTACGGATGCGTTGTTGATCGTCTTCGGGGTGTAGCTCTCGCGCGCGCCGGTTGGCGCGTGCTTCTTCTACCTTGGAGGTGTTCGATGACGCGTAAAGCTGCGCATGCTCGGACGGGCGTTGTCGGTCGTCGTGGGTTCCTGTTAGGCGCTGCTGGCGGGCTGGTGGGGCTCTCGGGCTGCGGGTTCGGCTCTAGCTCGAACGACGGCATGAGCGGGATGGGCGGGATGGGCGGCGCTTCGACCGGCGCGGGCGCGTCGTCGGGCCCGACGATCGACGCCGGGCCCGCGCCGACCGGTCCGGTCGGTGCGCGGGTGACGCTGCGTGCCGGTGCTTCGACGCTGGAGCTGGCTGGCCGCCGGGTCGAGACGTGGGCGTTCAACGATAGCTACTTCACCGAGCCGGTGCGGCTGCGTGCTGGCGAGCGGCTTGTCGCCGACCTGGTTAACGCGCTGTCGCAGGAGACGACGGTGCACTGGCATGGCGTTGCGTTGCGCAACGCGATGGACGGTTTGCCGGGCATGACGCAGCCGCCGGTCGCGCCGGGTGCGTCGTTCCGGTACGACTTCGTCGCGCCCCATCCGGGCACGTACTTCTTCCACCCGCACGTCGGCACGCAGGGTGACCGGGCACTGCTCGGGGCGCTTGTGGTGGATGACCCGCACGAGCCGGGCGGGTATGACGCTGACGTCGTCGTGCTGCTCGATGACTGGCTTGATGGCATCGACGGGCGCACCCCCGACACCGTGCTCGAGGCGCTGAAGAGCGGCGGCAGTAGCGGCATGGGCGGGATGTCTGGGATGGACTCGACCACTGGCATGAGCGGTATGAGCGGTATGAGCGGTATGAGCGGGATGGGCGGAGACTCGTCGCCGCTTGGCTCGGCCGACGGCGGCGACGTTGCCTATCCGTTGCACCTGTTGAACGGGCATGGTGGCAGCGACCCGACGACAATCCGGCTTCCGAGGCCCGGGCGGGTCAGGCTGCGGCTGGTGAACGCCGCGGCGGACACCGCGTACCGGGTAGCGGTCGATCAACACGTGATGCGCGTCACGCACGCCGACGGTTGGCCCGTGATGCCGGTCGACACGGACGCGCTGGTGATCGGGATGGGTGAGCGCTACGACGTGCTCGTCGACGTCCGTGACGGCGCGTGGCAGCTGTACGCCGCTGCCGAGGGCAAGCCGGGAGCGGTGCGGGCGGTGCTTCGTACCGCAACATCGACCGCGCAGGCGCCGCCGGCGCCGCTTCGTCCGGCCGCGCTTGACCGCCGGCTCCTCGACGACGCAGCGCTGATGCCGACGGACGCCGCCCGGCTTGGAGGCGGTGGCGGCGCCCGGCAGATCTCGGTGAACCTGACCGGGTCGATGAGCGCGTACGACTGGGGTATCGGCGGCGCCCCGTACCCGGCCGCTCCTCCGCTGAACCTCGCACATGGCGAGCGGGTTCGGGTGCGGATGATGAACCACACGACGATGTGGCACCCGATGCACCTCCACGGCCACACCTTCGCGCTGGTCGGAAGCGGCGTACGGCGCGACACGGTGCGGGTGCGGCCGATGAGCGTCGTCGCGTTTGACCTGGTCGCGGACAACCCCGGCCGGTGGATGCTCCACTGCCACAACGCCTACCACCTCGCAGCCGGGATGGCGTGCGACGTCACCGTCGCATGAGACGCCTCGTCGTACTGCTCCTCCTGCCGGCCGTGCTGGCGCTGGTCGCGGCAAGCGGCGCCGCCGGATCGCCGCGGAGCGACATCGCCGCGAAGCGCCGTCAAGCACAGGCGGCTCTGGCAAGCGCGAACGCGCTCGGGATGCGGCTCGAGTCCGCCGTGAACCGCTACGACACTGCACGGGCCACGCTGGCAGTGGTGCGGGCGTCGATCCGCGAGAACGAGCGCGCGATCGGCGTCGTCCAGCACAACTTCACCGTCGGCCAGTCCGAGCTCGCACGCGAGTTGGTGCTCGGCTACCGCCAACCTGGCACCGATGCCGCCGCCCTGCTGCTAACCGCGTCGTCGATCGACGACGTCATCTCCCGGCTCGAAATCCTGCACCGCTCGACCTCACGCCTTAGCATCCTCGTCCGAGACCTCGCCACCGCGCGGCGTGATCTCGCTCACCGCCGCGACGTCCTCGCGCGCGAGCGCTCCAGCGCCGCGGCGCTGGTACGCCGTGCAGACTCCGAGCGGCGCGTGATCGCGGCCGGTATCGCCGAGCAGCGGCGCATCGTCCGCGGCCTCGAAGGCGAGATCGCGCAGATCCAGCGAGTTGAGGCAGCACGGCAGGCACGGATCGCCGCGGAGGCCCGACGCCGTCTCGCCGCAGCACAGACAGCAGCCGCCGAGCATGCCGCCTCACACCCGGATCCCGGCATCGGCGGCTCCGGCACCAGCGGCGGCGGCGGCGGGGGCGGTCCGATCGTCGCGCCGCCGAACGACGGGTCGATCGGCGCTCGCGTCGTCACCGCAGCGATGCGCTGGCTCGGCACACCCTACTCGTGGGGCGGCGGCGACGCGTCTGGCCCCACCCGCGGTATCGACCGAGGCGCGAACACCGTCGGCTTTGACTGCTCCGGCCTTACGCTCTACGCCTACGCCCAGGTTGGCATCCGGCTCGCGCACTATACCGGCGACCAGTACAACGCCGGTACCCGCATCAGCCGCATCGGTCAACTCGCGATCGGCGACCTCGTCTTCTTCGGCTCCGATCTCGGCCACGAAGGGATCTACATCGGCGCCGGCCAGTTCATCCACGCGCCGCACACCGGCGCCGTCGTCGAGATCTCAAGCCTCAGCGGCTACTACGCCGACCAGTTCCAGGGCGGCGTCCGCCCCTACTAGCTCGGAAGGAGCTCGTCATGAACCGTCAACGCACCGTGGGGCTGGTGCTCTTCGCCTTGCTCCTGCTCGTAGGGATCGTCGCCGTCGGAGCGTTCATGCTCTCGCATGGCAACTCGACCAGCCACGACATGCCGGGAATGACCGGATCGATGCCCGGCATGCAGATCGGCACGACGACGCCCTGAGCCGTATCGCGAGCGGTGACCGTTAGCACGGCTCAGGGAGCCGGGTGATGCTGCTCGTGACCGCTCGACGCGAATCGGTAGCTGTCGCTGAGGATCGGCCCGACGACGAAGGTGAAGCTGCTGAACATCGCTACGACCACCGCCAGCGCGATCGCCGGTGCCTGCCAGCTGTGGTCGCGCCGGTAGAGGCGTACGAGCAGCGGCGTGCTGAAGAGCAGGCCGACCACGGCGAAGGCGATCGTCCCGTCCCGCGACTGCCGGAAACGAACGCGCCGCCGACCAGCAGCCCGGCGTGGTGCAGCACGTGCGGGATGGGCCCGGCGATCGCGTCGAGCGCGGCAATGGCGGTGTTCCAGACACGCCGCAGCGAGCGCAGCGTCATCGTGTTAGCGGTTTCCGCCTGCGCCGTCCATGCCGCGCATCAACATCGCCATCATCGCGGCACACATGGCAGCTGCGACGATAGCGCCGGGCCCGACGACCGCGGTCTCGACCAGGATCACCGCGACCACCAGCATCGGCAGGCAGCAGGCGATCATCATCCAGCGGTGACCCGCGTGGTCGTGGTCGTGTCCGGAGCCGCCACCGGCCGGGGTCGTTGTATCGTGGTTCACCGTGACCTCCTCGTGGTGGACGGACGCGTCCTGCCGGCAGGACTGGCGAGGCTACCTCTTTGGTGGTTTGTCAGCGGTGTCATCGTGTCCTCGCGTAGCGCTCGACGGCTTTGAGGAGCTCGCGGCTCTTCTCGGCTGCGGCGGCCTCGTCGCCGGAGGCGAGGGCGTCGCGGACGCAGTGGTTGACGTGACCGCTCAGGATCTTGGTTGCAACGCGGTCGAGAGCGGTGCGGGCGGCGGCGATCTGGGTCAGGACGTCGATGCAGTAGCGGTCAGTCTCGACCATCTTCTCGATCCCGCGCACCTGGCCCTCGACCTTACGTAGACGGGCTACCAGGTCGGGCTTGGCGTCGGCGTAGCCAGGATACGTGTGGACGCTCACTGCGCTGCTCCGGTCGGGGTTGCGCGGTCGGTGCTGAAGCGCCGCAGCCGCAGGCTGTTGGTGACGACGAAGACGCTTGAGAAGGCCATCGCGGCGGCTGCGATCATCGGGTCAAGAAGGCCGGCGATCGCGAGCGGGATGGCGGCGACGTTGTAGGCGAACGCCCAGAACAGGTTCGCCTTGATCGTCCTCAGCGTGTGCCGGGCGAGGCGGATGGCGTCACCCGCCGCGCGCAGGTCGCCGGACACGAGCGTCAGGTCGCTGGCCTGGATCGCGACGTCGGTTCCGGTGCCGATGGCGAGACCGAGGTCGGCCTGTGCGAGCGCGGGCGCGTCGTTGACGCCGTCGCCGACCATCGCAACGACGCGGCCCTGAGCCTGCAGGTCGCGGACGACGGCGGCCTTGGTGTCGGGTGTGACGTCGGCGAGGACGCGGTCGATCCCGACCGCAGCCGCGACGGCGTGCGCGGTCGCGGCGTTGTCGCCGGTGAGAAGCACCGGTTCCAGTCCGAGCTGGCGCAGCGAGGCGACGGCGGCGGCGCTGGTTGGCTTGATCGCGTCGGAGACGGCGAGCAGTCCGCGCACCTCGCCGTCCCAGGCGACGGCGACGACCGTTCGGCCGCTCTGTTCCTCGTTGCTTTTCTCGGCCTCGCTCGCTGGTGGGAGCGCAAGGCCGTGGCCGGCGAGCATCGCCGGCCGGCCCACGAGGACCGATCGTCCGTCGACGATCGCCTCGACGCCGAGCCCGGCGCGGCTGCGAAACGACGTGACGGACGGCGGCGCGCCGGTGCGGTGGGTGGCGGCGAGCGCGATCGCCCGGCCGATCGGGTGCTCGCTGCCGCTCTCGGCGGCGCCGGCGAGCCGCAGCAACTCGCCCTCGTCGGTTCCGGGGGCGGGGAGGATGGCGGCGAGCGTCATCTGACCCGTCGTGACGGTGCCGGTCTTGTCGAGCACGATCGTGTCGACGCTGCGGGTGCGCTCGAGCACCTCCGGCCCCTTGATCAGGATCCCGAGCTGCGCGCCGCGGCCGGTGCCGACCATGAGCGCGGTCGGAGTGGCGAGCCCGAGCGCGCAGGGACAGGCGATGATGAGCACCGCCACCGCTGCGGAGAACGCCGATGCCGCCTCCGCGCCGGCGGCGAGCCAGCCGACCAGCGTCGCCAGCGACAGGGCGAGCACCACCGGCACGAACACCGACGAGACACGGTCGACGAGCCGCTGGATCGGCGCCTTCCCGGCCTGCGCCTCGGCGACGAGCCGCGCGATCTGCGCGAGCGCGGTGTCGGCGCCGACGCGCTCGGCACGGACGACGAGTCGCCCGTAGGTGTTGATCGTCGCGCCAGCGACGATGCTTCCCTCGTCCACGTCCACGGGGACGGCCTCGCCGGTGAGCATCGACTGGTCGACCGCCGACGCGCCGTCGATGACGACGCCGTCGGTCGGGATCTTCTCGCCCGGCCGCACGACGATCAGGTCGCCAACCGCGATCCACGCGACCGGCACCGAGGTCTCGACGCCGTCGATCAGCAGACGCGCCTCCTTCGCGCCCAGCGCGAGCAACGCCTTGATCGCCTCGCCGGAGTGCCGGCGAGCACGCGCCTCGAGGAAGCGGCCAACGAGGATCAGGGTCGTGATCACCGCGGCGACCTCGAAGTAGGTGTGTGCGCGGGGCAAGGCGACCAAAACGACCACCGACCACGTCCAGGCGGCGAGCGTTCCGATCGAGATCAGGGTGTCCATCGTCGCTGCGCCGTGGCGGGCGTTCACGAACGCTGCCCGGTGAAACGGCGCGCCGGCACCGAACACCACGGGCGTCGCCAGCACCAACGCCGTCCACTCCCACCGGCCAAACTGCAGCGCCGGCACCATCGCAACCGCCGCGAGCGGCGCCGTCAGCGCCGCCGCAGCGACGAGGCGCCGCTTCGCGGTTCCGGCCTCGTCGACGTCGCTCGCCGCCTCGGCGGTCGGAAGGGCCGCATGGTAGCCGACCGCCTCGACCGCTGCGAGGAACTCCTCGACGGTGTGCCTGTCCGGGTCGTAGACGACGGTTGCCTGCTCGGTCGCGAAGTTCACGGACGCCTCGACCCCGTCGATCCGGTTGAGCCGCCGCTCGATCCGCGTCGCGCACGACGCGCAGGTCATCCCGTCGATGTCGAGCTGGACCCAGCCCTCCAGGTGATGGTCGACGGCTGCCATCACGCCGCCTCGTACCCGGCCTCCTCGATCGCCGCTCGCAGCGCGGCGTCATCGAGGCCTACACCGGCCGCGACCACGCGCTTCGTCGCGAGGTCGATCTCCACCGCCTCGACGCCGCTCACGCGCAGCAGCTCCGTCCGCACCGCGCGCTCGCAGTGCGCGCAGCTCATGCCGGCCACCGTGTACTTCCTCGTCTCGGTCATCTCACACCTCGCAGGTTGGGAGGTCTCTCTATCTATACCCCCGTACGGTAAACCGTGCGCTGGTATTCCCGAGTCGAGGCAATCCGTTTTCAGCGCACGTAATATCCGCATGCTCCGGCAGTCGCCGAGCCAGCGATATACCTGGTAGGGGTAGATGAAGGTGGCGGCACCGCGTTCGTGGTCAGCGGTCGGGCCCGGAGAGCGAGGGCTTCGCACCGTCCGGCTTCATCGCGGCCGCGGCGGCGACCGCGACGAGCGCGAGCACGACGATCACCGTCCCGACCGCCCGCGAACCGCCGCGCGCGAACAACGCCGTCGCCGACGTCGCCGCGATCGCCGACGTGACGGCCACCACGAGGTCGTTGCGGGCAACGAGTGTCGTGCGCGCGGCGTCGGTCGCGGCGTCGGCGAGCATCGCCGTGCCGGTGACGAAGGCGCCGCTCCAGCCGGCGCCGACGAGCGCGAGCACCGCCGCGAACGTCAGGTAGCGGTGTGGGTCAGCGGCGAGCCCGATCCCGCTCGTGGTGAGAAGGGCGCCGGCGAGCGCCAGCGCGGCGCGCCGTCCGCGACGATCGGCGAGGACGCCGAACGGGATCGCCAGCCCGAACATCGCGGCGTAGTGCGCGGCGAGCACCGCTACGACGACGTCGTCGCTCGCTCCGAGGTGGTGCAGCTGCAGCGTCGCGGTCGACATCATCGCGACCATCGCCGCGCCCGCGACGACGCAGGCGGTGATCGCCGCCCGCCGCGTCGCCGCCGCCGTCGGGGCAGGAGCGCCGTCGCGGTCGCCGATCGCGGTGACTTTGACGGTTCGCGCGACCAGGGCCGCCGCGAGCGCCGTGCCGGCGATCACGATCCACGGCATGGCGGCCCCGTTCGACGTCGGCGCAAGGCGCAGGATAAGCGGCGCCGCGCCGACGCCGACGATGCCGCCGACGGCGACGATGCCGACCGCACGTGCCCGCACACCGGGCGCGAAGAGGCCGGTCGCCGTCGTCCGCAGCAGCAGCGCGGTGGCGGAGCCTGCGCCGAGGATCGTGCTGCCGGCAAGGAGCATCGCCAGCGAGCCACGAGCAACGGCGACGCCGCAGACCAGCGTGCCCGCAGCGATCGTCGCGAACCCGACCGCGACGAGACCCGGGACACGATCGGAAGCCGCCGGGTAGCGCCGAACGAGACGCAGCGCCACCACTCCGCCGACGAGCTGCGCCGAGATCACCGATCCCGCCAGCGCGTCCGACCCGGACAGACGACGGGCCTCGATCGTCCCGAGCGTCTGCCCGACCAGCACGGCCGCGGTCACGACCGCCTGGAGCGCCGCGAGCGACACGAGCACCCTCCAGGAACGCGACCGGGCGGCGGCCTCGGCCGACGAGGTCGGCCCGAACGGAGTCGGCATCACGCGCAGTGTCCCACACCGGCACCGCTTTCCGAGGGAAACCCGCGACAGCATCGGCGTCGCCGCCGACACCGCGTCTCCCGCTCGTGATGACGATGCGAACGAGACAGCAGCACTCGCGTGAACCAGGCCCGTACCGGGATCGTTGCCGTCACCCTCGCCGCGGTCGCGATCGCCGGCGCGTCCACCTGGACGCTGCGACCCACAAGCCGCGGCAGCGTCGACCGAGACGGCGTCGCGCACCCCGCCGCGCCTGCGCCGGCATCGGAGCGGATGCTTCTGGTGTTCCGCGGCGCCGAGCCCTCACCGACAGCGACGCCGACGCTTCCGCACGTCGCGCCGCTGACCGGCACGTTCGTCGCCGGCGAGGCAACGGTGGTGTCCGACGACAACTGCGCGCCCGACGAGGCCGGCATCAGCCACTGCAGCGAGGTTCTGCGCCTCGACAACGGCATCCGCCTCAGCGTCCGCCAGCCACACGACATGATGCGCATCCCCTGCCTGGAGCCAGGCGAGCGCGTCCACCTCCAGGCCGCGTAGCGGTTCGCTTCGGGCCTGTTAACGGTAGCGGCGGGCGCCGACGTACGCGCCCTCCCAGTATCCGTCCGAGAGCGACGCCTCCTCGACGACGGCGCCCGTGTGTGGGGCGTGGATGAACCGTCCACCGCCCTCGTAGATGCCCACGTGCCCGGGTGGAACACCATCGAAGAACACCAGATCACCGGGCCGGAGGTCTCCCGGCGCGACCGGCGTTCCGGCAGCGAACTGCTCCTGGGAGGTACGTGGTGCGGTGACACCGCTCTGAGCGAGCGCGTACCGGGTCAGTCCGGAGCAGTCGAACCCGACCGTCGTCGCGCCCTGATCGACTCCGAGCGTCGGCCCGGACAAGCTGCCGCCGCCCCAGGAGTACGGCGTCCCCAGCCAGCGACGGGCCGCCGTCGCGGCCGCGCCGCCGGCGCTGCCCGGGGCGCCAAGCGCAGCCGCGACGCCGAGCCCAGCCGCCGACACCGGCAGCGCCGCGTTGCTCACGCTGCCGCCGAGCGATGACGTGGTGGGGTCGAGCTGTGAGGCGAGCAGCGACCCGAACAGCGCCGCTGGCGTCGCGGCCGTTAGCGGCGCCGGGGTAAGCGTCGCAAGCTGCGTGCGAAGCGCCGCGACGCGCGCGACGGCGTCAGCGAGGCTCACCGTTTCCTGCCTGTTCGATCACCACGACCTCCGGCGTTGACGGGTCAGCGCCGGTCCGTGGCGACGTCATGAATCATCGGCAGCACCACGATCGACCTGAAGGTCGCCGTCTGCGTCGGCTCAGTCGATGGAGCTGGGCGTTCTTCAAATGCCTTCCACTCTGCGGCGCTCGTGAGCTGTTGGCGGTCGAACGCGACGATCGCGTTGACCCCGCGCTACGCCGCGGGAGAGCTCGATGCGGTCAGGCTGCGTCGACGATGCGGCGCGCCACCTCGCGCTGGCGGTGCTCGAAGGCCGGTCGCTGACGATCGATCTCGTCAGCGACACCAAGGCGGGTCGCGACGTCGCGCCATCGGTCGGTTGCCGCGACGATCGGCCGGAGCATCGCGCGCGGGTCGCGTACTCGGAAGAGGCCGGCAACATCGACGACCTGTTCGATGTCGGCAGTGCGATCGGACGCGGTCGTGATCGCCGTGCTGAGCAGACCGACCTGGTCAGGGTTCGGGTTGACGTCGAAGACCGGTGAGAGCGAGAACCCGGCGCCTTCGCGGAGGAGCCCGTGGTTTCGCAGGTGGTCGTCGGTGTTGGAGATCAGGATCGAGAAAGCGATTCGGCGCCACAGTTCCTGGAGGTCGTCCGATGATCGCGACGACGCGACCTCGAGCGTCTCTGCTAGCTCGAGGTAACTGCGATGCTCGCCGTCGTTTGCCTCGAGCATCGTCAGAGCACTGATGTAACCGATCCGGCGCGATTGGCGCCGGTCGAATCGCTCCACGAGCAGTACGGGGCGTCCGGCGACCCGTTCGAGACGGGAGTCCGGGACGCGGATCCCACTCGCCGCCGCCAGCTCGAGCGCGACCTTCTCCCAGACGGTCACGCTCCATGCGTCCGCCTGACGCGGGAACTTCGCGACGTAAGAGTGTTCCTGGTCCTGGACGTGGGCTTTCGGGCGGGCGCCGCCGAGGGAGCTGCCGGCAGCGAGCAGCAGCCGCAGATCCTCGTCACTATCCGTCCCTTCGTCGAGGTGCCGGACGGCGGAGAGCAGACGCGGTAGGTCGATCAGCGTCGGAACGCCGTCTCTGTCAGCGGCGAGGAACGATCCCGTCTCCGTATCGCGTAGACGAAGCGCTCCCTGGCGCAACTGATCGCGCACCGCCAACAGCAGGTCGCCCTCGCCAAACGGGCGCGGCGTCTGACCCTCTGCGCCGGCTCGTCGCCGCTCGTAGCGGCGCGCCAGCTCGACGCCCCAGCGGTCCGGCGAGCTGTCGGCGAGCGCGCGGAAGAGGCGCTGTTGCGGTCCGGTATGGAACGAGCCGGAGCCGAGCGGGAGCTGCGGATCGATCGCGTAAGAACCCGGATGTTCGAGCCATTGGTGGGCGTAGCGGAACGAGGCCGATTCGCGCCCACGACGACCGCGCTCCAGGAGGAGGCGTCCGACGAGAAGGGGCGACCCGCTCGGCCCGTCGAGGCAGATCTCGACAGCCTTGGTGCTCATCGCTGCTCGTCACGGCTGCGGCGGATTCGTATCGGTAGCGACTCGATCGCTCGCATCCGTCCGACGTCGGTCTCGGACGGATCGAAGGCGGCGCTCACCCGGTCGAGCACGCCGAGCGCGCGCGCAACGCGCAGGATGCTCTCAAAGCTCGCGCCGCGGCCGCCCTCGATCCGGTTCAGAGTGGCGATGCTAACGCCGGCGCGGTCGGCGACCTGATCGATCGTGAGGCCCTGCAGCCGACGCCAGTCGGACAGGTGCTGGCTCGCCTCACGCAGCGCGCGGCGAACGGGCATGGGCGTTGGAGTCGAGCGGCTCGTCATATCGTATAATATATCATAAATGATGTTATAAATGCGATAATCTAGCACTTATTCGTTTATTTGGATGGTGCTATCCGGCGCAGCGCGCCGGCGACAGCGGCACAAACGCTGCGACCACCGGGTCCTCTACACTGCGCAGTGGACGAAGGGACGCCCCGATGCTCGAGGACGAGCGGCCCCTGGCGGGCCAGAACCGACGCACGTTTCTTGCCTCGACGGCGACGGCCGGCGTGGGCGCGTACCTGGTGCTCGGCGAGCTCGCCGACGAGGCCCTCGCTGCCGTCGCGCAGGCCGCGCGGGCTCGGCGGCACGGCCGAAGCTGACGCTGAGCTGGGCGGTGCACCGGCGCGAGGACGCGCTGGCGCTTCGGTTCGACTTCTACAACCTGTTGCTGAAGTCGGGGCGGCTCGTGCGCAAGGCGCCGAAGCTTGACGCCTACATCGTGGTCGAGCTGCCGCCGCAGGCGCTGCTGGAGCAGGTCTACCACGAGGGTACTCCGTCGGATCCGACGCCGTCGCCGGGGTCCGCGAAGTCAACCCGACGTGCCCGTCGAGTTGCGGTCGTTGGTGACGCAGTGGGGTCTCGATCCGGTGTTCTCCGGGCCGCGGCTTCCGACCGACCTGCCGTCGCTCGCGGCGTTCCCAGCGGCGGCCGCTACTGGCTCGGTGACGCTCGCCGAACGCGACGGGGCGACGTTCAACATCGCCGGGCACACCCCCTTCTACGACCCCGCATCCGACCTCTGGTACTGCGACATCCCGATCAACTACGGGCTGGCATACACGCCGTTCATCCGCCTGGCTCTCGCCCGCTTCCAACCCGACGCGCTCGCCGACGCGCAGGCCTCGCGGGTGGTGCTCGCCGACTTCCTGCAACTCGCCCCACAGCGTTCCGCGACGGTCGTCATCACAAAGCCGAAGCGGATCGACTCGATCTCTGTGGCCGGTCCGACGTATCGCACGGCGAGCGGGATCTCCGGTCCGGGGGTCGCGTTCGCGACGGTCGAGGTACGTGACAAGACCATTGCCGACGCGGCGATCGGCTGGCGTCCGGCCGGCCCGCGGATGCCGATGGAGCGGACGCTGCTCGAGCAAGGGTACGGGCTCTGGTCGCTCATGAACGTGAAGCTCCCCGCCGGGCAGTGCCGCCTGATCATCGAGCAGTACGAGCAGATCGAGGACGACGGCCGTTCGGGTGTCTCGCTCCTCGCGGTGCCGGGCCTTCGGTTGATCTACTCCGACGTCATCCCGTTGGTGCTCGCGCCGCCCGCACCACCGGCCTGATTCGTCCCAGAGTCTCCGTGGAATGAACGCAAGACATCCGTCAGAGTAACCGCAAAACGTACGCCAAGCAGCCGCAAAGCTCCGGTTCGGTGGTCGTTCTCGGCGTGGCGTACAAAGCTTCTCTGCGCGATCGGTGCCGTGGGCATCGACGGTCCGAAGGCGTGAGGTACGAACGGAGACCGCCAGGCGTCGTACGATAAGCGAGATCCTCCTTGACACCGACCCGGCGTCGGCCGTGACCGCGGCGATCGACCCGACCGACACCCGCTACTGGCGCTGTGCGGCCACCCTCCAGGAACTCTGCCGTCCACCTCCCGATCGACTGCTCTGACACCTTCTCGTGCCGCGCTGCCTGCGTGATCGTATGCTAGATTCGGGGCAGAATTCGGGCTGCGGAGCTACGGCTGGAACCTCGCCCGTCAAGGCCGGGCGAGCGGTGCTCCAGCTCGGTCACTTAGGGTCCGTCTCAGTAGCTCGTGAAGGGGCGCCCGGGACTCCGTTGCCACCTTTCGGGGTGACAAGGGAGGTACGCGTGATTGCAGCACGCGATGAGGGCTCGCGCGTCTCGGACACTGCGCGCCGCGCAACGCCGCCGCTCGCCCCAGACACCCGATGACGCCGCTATTTGGCAATCAGACCACTCGGTGCCCGGGTCGAGGCACGGCGAGACGCTTTGCACCGTGCCGCCCGGCGTCGTCATAGCGGGGAGGGGTGACGCGCTCCAATGTCCGTTCGGCGGTACCTGTTAGGCTCGCCCCATGACGCTCCGGGACGCGCCAACGGAAGCCGACGTCCTTGTCGTCGGTGCGGGACTCGCCGGGCTGCGCGCCGCACGCGACCTGGCCGAGCAGGGCCATCGTGTCGTCGTGCTCGAGGCGCGCGATCGGGTCGGCGGGCGGGGCTTCACGGCGCCGCTCGGCGGTCGGCTGGCCGAGCTCGGCGGATCGTGGTTCACGCCCGAGCATCGCGAGGTGCGGGCGGAGCTTGCACGCTACGGGCTTGCCGTGCGCGACTATCCGCCGCTGGCGCATGCACGGTGGTTCACCGGCGGCGAGCTTCGCCAAGGGTTTCCGGTGCCGTTTGCCGAGCTCGCGGCGTTCGAGGCGATCCTCAGCCGGGTGCTCGGCGACGCCGCAGCGCACGCGGCGGGCGACACGAGCATCGGCGCACCGTCCGCCGCCGCCTACATCGATGCCTTCAACCCGCCACCGGCAACGCGCGACTTCCTCGTCGGCTGGTGGCAGCTGATGGGAGGTGCGCCACCGGAGCGGGGCGCGATCGCCGACGTCCTTGGCTCGATTGCTGGTCACGGCGGCCTTTCCGGGCTCGTGACGTGCCTCGCCCACGGCCCAGCCGATGGCTGGTCGGCGCTCGCGAAGGCGCTCGCCGCGAGTCCCGGCGTCGCGGTGCGGCTCGATCAGCGCGTGGTCGCGATCGACGTCGACGACGCCGGGGTGACCTGTCACGTTGAGGACGGCGCGCTGCGCGCGCGAGCGGGAGTCATCGCCGTCCCGCTGAACTGCCTGCCACACATCAGCATCACACCGGCGCTGCCAGAACGGGTGCGCGAGGCGGCGGGCGCGAACGCCGGCGCGGCGGTGAAGGTTGTGTTGCTCGCGCGTGGCGTCGAGCAGCACGGCATCGCCGTTGGGCACGCACCCGACCTCCACCTGCGCTGGTGGTACGCCGATGACGAGGTGAACGGGTGCACGCGCCTGACGGGGTTTGGCTGGCGTGACCAGCGCTTCGATCCCGCTTCGCGAGCGCACGTCGAGGCTGTCCTCGCGATGGTCTTCCCGGAGGCGGAGCTCGTCGACTGGGCGTTTCACGACTGGAACGCCGACCCCGACGCTCGCGGCACCTGGCTCACGGCGCCCGCCGCCGACATCGACCGTGTCGCCGCGACGCGGTTTGCGCCGACCGGCCGGATCGCGTTCGCCGGATCCGATGTCGCGCACGAGGAGGCGGGCTGGTTCGAAGGCGCGCTTCGGAGCGGCGCCGAGGCCGCGCGCTACCTTGGTCGAAGCATCTTAGGCGCGGCGATATCGACCGCACCGGTGGGCACCCACTCCTAGTGTCTGATTGTCAAATCGCGTGGTCATTCGCGCGCCTGGGCCGCCCAGTTCCGGCGACCACGCCCCGGCCCGCTGTGCGTGTCGGATCGCGGGCTTCGCGGGAGCGTTGCGCGCCGCTGCGCAGGCGTTCGCCTCCGCGCGGTTCACGCGGAGTGGTACACGCACACCAGCACGCCCGTCGGGGCTTGCTGCATGGTGTGGAGCCTGAACGGTCGAGCCTGCCCGTCCTCAGGGAAGATGCGCTTCCCGCCGCCGAGCAGGATCGGCTCGATCATCAGACGTAGCTCGTCCACCAGGCCGTGCGCGATCAGGTCGCGCACGAGCGTCGCCGACCCCCACACGGCAAGGTCGCCGCTGCCGGTGGCGCGGAGCTCAGCAACCGCGTCGAGGGCGCCGTCCGCTGGCAGAAGGGTGCTGTTGTTCCACGTCATCGCCGCCGCATCGAGGGTGCGGGACGCGACGTACTTGCTCACCGCGTTGATCCGATCGGCCTACGGGTCGCCGGCTCGGCCGGGCCACACGCCTGCCATCGCCTGCCAGGTGCGGCGCCCGAAGAGCATGGCCTCGGTCGTCTCCATCGCACCGAAGATCGCCGGCCCCATCACCTCAAGGTCGAAGTAGGGCATCGACCAGCCGCCGTGCGTGAAGCCGCCGTCAACGTCCTCCGACGCGCCGCCCGGTGCCTGTACCACACCGTCCAGGCTCATGAACTCGTTCACCACAACGCGCACCAGGCGCTCCCTCCGTGTCCCGTGGGCATCGTAGGACGAACGCGGGGTTGAGGCTCAGGCAGCGGCCGTCCGGCGTCGATCGAGAGCGTTCCCGACCAGCCCAGCCGCGACGCCCGAGGCGGCAACCCAGACCTGCGAGCCGACCGAAGCCCTCACACCGGACGACTGGATCATGCTGACGAGATCGTTGGCGTTCGTGTACGCCCTGAACACGAACCACGCCGCGGCGATCGTCGCGATGAGCCCGTACCGGGTGACCTTGCTGTCAGGGGCGGCGATCGAGGCGACGCCACCGACGAGCATGAATGCGGCGGCGATCACCAACGACGTGCTGTCGCCGCCCGTGAGCGTCACACCGGCACCATGGTTCACGCGCGGGAGCCCGAGGCTTGCGAGCACCAGGAGCGCGCCGAGGATGCGGAGGATCGCACCTGGCTTGAGACGACCGGTCACGCCGGGCTCCTTCGCGGTCGGGTCATGTGTCACGCAAACAGCGGGCGTAGGTGGTCGTTCAGGAACGTGCCGGCCGGGTCGAGGCGTCGGCGCACGTCGATGAACGCCTGCGCCATCGGGTAGCGCTCGTGGAGCTGATCGGCGGTGAGGAAGTGGAGCTTTCCCCAGTGCACGCGCGCGCCGAACTGGCCGCCGAGCAGCGCGTCGACTGCACGCAGGTACGCCCAGTAGTCCGTGCCGGGCTCGCCGGAGACGCTCAGGACGATCGTCGGCGTTCCGTACTGCGAGCTCAGGTATCCGTCGTCGGCGGCGACGGTGCGCACCTCGAGCGGGAACACGGCGTCCGGCTGCGAGGCGAGCATCAGCTCGCGCATCGCGCCGAGCGCCTCCTTCGCGCGGTCGTAGCGGACGAAGTACTCGAGCTCGTGGAAGTTTGGCTCGTACACCATCGGGTACACGAGGTGGGGGCGGTTGACGCGCCGGCGGTGCGTTGTGCTGTCGGGAAGGTCGTCACCGGCCTCGTCGTACACCTTCACGAACGCCGCGTCGGCTGTCGGCTTGCCCGGCTCCATCTCCAGCCCGTACAGGCTCGCGGAGCGCTCGGTGGGGCACCAGAAGCACGAGAAGTGGCGATGGTTCCCGACGCGCTCGTCCCACTCCTCGATCAGCTGCTCGTAGCTCCAGTGGTGGATCTGCTCAGCGAGCCGGTAGCGCCCAACAACGGAGACCTCGAGCTCGGTCATCACGCCGAGCATTCCGACGCTGACCTGCGCCGCTGCGAGCAGCTCTGGCGTCGACTCGTCGATCACCACCACGTCGCCGTTGCCCGCGACGATCCGGCAGCCTCGCAGCCGAGCGGAGAAGCTGCCGAGGGCGAGGCCGGAGCCGTGCGTGCCGGTCCCGATCGCTCCGGCGATGCCCTGGGTGTCGATGTCGCCCTGGTTCGCGAGAGCGAGTCCGGCGTCCCACAGCGGCTCGCCGAAGGCGTGGATCGTCGTTCCGGGCAGGGCGCGGACGCGCCGCGCCGCGGCGTCGATCGCCGTGATCCCGTGCAGGTTGTCGAGGTCGATCAGCGTTCCGTCGGTGAGATGGACCGGCGTGAAGGAGTGCCCGGTCGCGACGACGCGGACGCCCTCGCCGCGTGCCGTCGCCGAGCGAACGGCCTCCTGCACCTCGGCCTCGCTCGCGGGCGACAGTCGCCGGCGTGGCGTGCAGTGCTGGTTTCCGACCCAGTTCGAGAACGTCGGGGCAGGCTCAGGCATCGCGGGACCTTTCCGAGGCGAGGGTGAAAGCGACGATCGCGTTGGCGTGGCCGTGACCGAGACCGTGCTCGGCCTTCAACCAGGTGACGATCTCCATGTGCTGGGTGTCGGGGCGCTCGCGCACGAGCGCTTGCCAGTGCTCGATCGGCTTCCCGTACCTGCGCTCGATCGACGGGAAGTACGAGGCCGGCCCCTTCACCGCATGGTCATCGCCCATCGCGCTAGCGTACACCGACCGTTCATCGTAGGAGCTCACCACGCCGGACGTTCAGGACGTGGAGCGGATCATCGCCTCCCTTGCGGGGACGACCGAGGGAACGCGCTGGGGAAATCGAACGTGGCTGGTGAACGGCCGCGCCTACGCCTGGGTGCGTCCGTTCAGCAAGGCCGACGTGAAGCGCTTCGGTGCCGATCCTGTGCCGGCAGGGCTGATCCTCGCCGTCCGCGTTGAAAACGTGGAGCTCCGTGACGTGATCGTCGCGAGCGGGCGCGTCGGGCACTTCACGATCCCCCACCTCGCCCGGTACCCGGCGATGCTGCTCGAGCTCGCGCTTGTCAGCGAGCAGCACCTGTGCGAGGCGCTCGAGGACGCCTACGACGCCTGCACGTCGTAGGGCGTAAGCAGCGCGTAAGCTGGGTGCAGTGATCGCGATCCTCGGCGAGCTTCGAGCTGTCTTTGACGATCGACCGGTGCCAATCGTTGGCGCTCGACGGCGTGCGATCCTCGCCCTGCTCGCCGCGCGCCGAGGTTCGACCGTCCCGGTCGTCGAGCTGCTCGCCGCCGCTTGGCCAGACGGGAACGGACGGCAGAACACCCTCCAGGTCGCGATCCACCGGCTCCGCGCGATCCTGCCGCCGGGGACGGTTGAGGCTCGCGCTGACGGTTACCGGCTGGCGGTTCCCGAGGAGCTTGTTGACGCGGCACGCGCGGCGTCCCTCCGCACGCGCGCCGAGAACGTCCTCGAGAGAGACGCCCGCGCGGCGCTCGCGCTCTTCGAGGAGTCCCTCTCGCTCTGGCGTGGCGCACCCCTCGGCGAGTTCGGCGGCATCGTCTTCGCGGCCGAGGTCGCGAGCCTCGACGAGCTGCGCCTCGGCGTTCTCGATGGCGCCTGGAGCGCGCGGGCGGTGCTCGGCCTGCCGGTCCCCGTCGATGCGGTCGGCGCGGTGGTGGTGGCGCATCCACGTCGCGAGCGGTTCGTGGCCCACCTCGTTCGGGCTCTCTACAACGATGGCCGGATCGCCGAGGCGTTGGACGCGTACGACAGCTATCGACAGGTGCTCGGAGAGGAGGTCGGCGCTGATCCTGGTCCCGAGCTCCGGCGGCTGCACCTCCAGGTGTTGCGACACGACCTTCCCGTGGTGCGACAGTCGCGCGCCATGACGTCGAGGACGACGAGCGAGCGCCGGCTCGTCACGGTCGTGGCTGTTCGCGTTGAGCCGACCGTCCCGCTCGATGGTCTGGATGGTGAGGAAGTCGTCGACACGGTTGACGCGGTTCGACGGTCAATCGAGTCACGTGGCGGTGTCGTCCTCTCAACCGTCGCATCGATGGTGGTCGGGGTGTTTGGCCTGCACGGGAGCCGCACCGTTCGTCGCAGCGCGACCGCCGCGATCGCCGCCGTCGAGGCGCAGTCGACGGTCGGCGGACCCTCGTTCGCGTTCGCGCTCGAGACCGGTATGGCGCTCGTAGTACGCACGATCAGCGGCGTCGACGTGTACGGCCAGCCGGTCGATGTGGCCGTCGAAAGGGCGCGCCGCCCAGCCGCGGTCGCGACCGTCGGAGCCGCGCGGTCAGGGGGTGGAGACCACGGCGACGGCGTGCCCCTCGTCGGTCGCGAACGTGAGCTGGCGACCGTCGTAGCGTTCCTCGCAGCTGTAGGTCACGCTCGGCGCCCGCGCCGGCTGACCATCGTTGGCGCGGCGGGGCTCGGCAAGTCGTTCCTCGTGGAGGAGGCGATTCGTCGCGTCGGAGTGGCGTCGTGCGCCGAGGTTCGCTGCGGTGCGCTTGCATCTGGCGCGTCCATGCGCGCGATGGCCGACTCCCTCGCCTGGCCCGTCCGGATCAGCGACGATCCGGCCGCGCGGTTCGCGGCTCTCCGTACGGCGATCGAGGACGAGGCGCGTCGCGGGACTGTCGTGGTCCTTATCGAGGACGCTCACGCCTCTGACGAGGAGCTCCTCGACTTCCTCGATCATCTTCTCTGGAACGCCTCTGGGCCGATCGCCGTGATCGTCACGAGCCGCCCGACGCTCGTTGATCGTCGCCCGGCGTGGGTCGCGGGCATCGACGGCGACGCCATCCCGCTCGCGCGTTTGGACGACGTGGCGATCGGCGCGCTGATCGCAAGTCAAACCCGTTCCGACCCGTTCGAGGTGGCCGCGACGACCGAGATCGTGCGCTTCGCCGACGGGAACCCGCTGCTTGCGCTCGCATACGTCGGGCGGAGCAGCGCACCGCATACCTCCGAGAACGAGGTCTCCCTTGGCTCGCTCCTCGCCGCGCGCGTCGACCACCTTGACGCCGAACAGCGCGCGCTCCTTCGCGTCCTGTCTCTGATGCCCGACACGGCGACCGACGACGACATCGCCGCACTTGTCGGGATTGACCCCTCGCGCGTGTCCGGTGTCGGCGCCGCCCTCGTGGAGGAAGGCCTCGTTCGGTGCGACGCTTCCGGCTACCGGATCAGCCACGCGATGTACCGCGAGGCGGTCGGCGAGGAGATCCCCCACCGGGTGCGGGCCACGATGCACCGTGCGCTCGCGGTGCGGCTTCACCGTCGCGGAGCGCCGTCGACGACCATCGCACACCACCTCGATGAGGCGCTCGTTGCGGGAGGGGACAACGACGATCTGCTCCGCCGCGAGACGGGCGCCATGCGCCGGGTCGCCGGCGATGAGGCGTGGGCGATCTCCGACTTCTCGCTCGCGCACCGCCATCTCGCCCGCGCCTGCACCCTCGCCGATGACGGCGGCGACCTGCGACTGCGGTTCCGCGCGGCAACCAGCGAGCTGCTCGCCTCGGGTGTCGGCGTCGATCACCTCAGCACCCTTCACGACGAGCTTCTGGCGGCAGGGGACCACGAGAGCGCTGCGGAAGCGGCGGCCACGCTGGCGCTCGCGTTCTGGCGCGACGGGCACCCTGACTCGGCCGATCGGTGGCTTGGCGTCGCCCGCGCGTCGCTGGTGCATGTCGACGACCGCCGTACAGGCGCCATCGTCGACGCCGCGAGCGCCGAGACGCTGTGGCTCCGAGGCCGGCTCGAGGAGGCGGGCGATCGCGCACGCCACGCGCTGGCAGTTGCCCAGGAGTTGGGGCTCTCGGCGATCGAGGTCGACGCGCTCCACGTGCTCGGTGCCGTGCGCATCGAGCGCGGCGATCTTGACGGGCTGGCGGATCTCGCTGACGCGCTTCGTGTCGCGGAGGACGCGAACCTCCCGAGCCTGACCGCGCAGTACGGCCAGATCGCCTACTACAGTCACATGGTCGGCCGGTCCGTCGTGGCCCGCGAGCATGCACGACGTGAGCTTGCGACGGCCGATCGCTCGAGCAATCGGCGATGGCTCTGGTACGTCGCCGCTGATCGCGCGCTCTGGCCGTTCCGTGACGGCGACTGGACGGCGGCTGAGCCCCTCGCCGGCTCGCTGCTTAAAGACGCCGATCTCCATGGAAGCGAGGCCATTGGTCACGCGATCCTGGCGCAGATTGCGCTCGGACGAGGCGAGCTCGAGACCGCCCGTTCAACCGTGGAGCAGGCGATCCGTGTTGCTCGTGCTGCCGAGGATCAGTGGCAGACGCTTACCTCCCTCGGCATCGGCATCCGCGTCGCGCTCTTCGATCAGCGGCCTGATGATGCGGTACTGCTTGCGCTCGAGGTGGTGGCCCACGCGAGCCTCGAGCGAGAGGTTGCCGCCGTCGACGTCGCCCTGGCGCTGCGCGCGACGGGCCAAGGAGCCGACTTCCGCACCGTCATGGCGCCGTGCTCTAGACCGGCAACGACGTGGCACGCCGCCGCGGTGCTGGTCGCCGACGGGCAGCTCGCCCGCGCCGCCGGGAAGCTCGAAGTGGCCGGTGCGCCGGTCGAGGCCGCGCTCGTTCGGCTCTGGGCGGCAGACGCCGGAGATCACCGTGGCGCTCCGGCGGCCGCGACCTTCTTCGCCCGGGCGGGCGCCTCCGCGTTCGTCTCACGGCTCAACCGGGACCCGTGAAACGGGGCGTGACGGTTGCCTTCTCGAGCAACAACGCTGGGGCGTACCGCTGCTTCGCCGTGCGCAGACCCTCCAGCCCGAGGTCTTGCTCATAGTTCAGCCACCGAACGCCGCGGGTAAGCAGGTGCCGTGCGAGCTCGCGTTTCAGAAATGGCGCGACGCCGATCGTACGGTGATCGCACTTGTCGAAGTGCAGCACGCTCCATCCATCCGTTGTCACCTCAAAGAGGATCGCGGCGAGCAGACGCCCATCCTGCTCCACGCCGATCGCTTCGATGCCCAGAGGGCCGGCATGCGCGATCGCGCGCTGGATCGCCACGAGCTCGTCTTCGGCGCGTGACGCGGATTCGGGGTTCGCGGTCGCCCACTGGACGACGAGTCGCCGCAGCGCGTTCTGCCCACGCTCGAACCTCAGATCGATTGCCGTCGCCCGCGCTTCCGGCCAATCACGGAGCAGACGATTGACAGCGGATCGCCGCGTGGCGAGCGCGCCGCCCTGCAGCGAAGCCAGTCTTTCGACGTCGAGAACGTAGTCGGTGTCATCCGGCTCAAGAGCCGCGGTGAATCGGCCGGTGCCTTCCAGAATGACCGCGATCGGCGCCGGCACGAGCGAGAGCGTTCCGCTGTGACCGTCCGCGCGGACGTCGTCTACCAGGGTGCTGGCGACCTGGGCGACGTCGCCCACGCCCGCGAGCGCGACAAGCTCCTCGCCTCCTGCGTAGTTGCTGATCCGGATCGCGAGGCAGCCGTCGACGATCGCGAAGCGGTTTGCCGAGTCCACATCCCAGCTGATCAAACTCACGAGGTTGAAGTCCGACCAGTGGACGTAGTCGCCGACAGCCTCGCGTATCGCCGCGCGGTGATCGATTGCTACGGGTCGCCAACGAAGCCGGGCGTGACTCCCCCGCCTGGCGACGCTCATCATGTCGTCCGCCGGGCTCGGATGAAGGCCATCCCTCGATACCCGTGGGTTAGACCTTCCTCGGCGCCGATCGTCTGCACAAGATCAACGGTGCACCCGGCGCCGTTGAGCGCCGAAACGATCTCGTCAGCCTCGAGCGCGACGGCCGGAAACCGACGCGCGCCGACCGTCCACCACTCGGCACCGAGCAACGATGCCAGGATGACAACGCCACCGACTCGAGCGAGACCGGTGAGGCCGACCAGGGCATCTCGCCAGGCGGTGCGCTGGTCGGTGACGGAGTCGAGGACGAAGCTCGATGCCACGACGTCATAGCTGCCAGGCGCCACCCCTTCCAGCGGGTGCGGCGCGAACGCGTCGCACGCGATGACGGATCGTACGCGTCGTCGGATCAGCGCGCACCGAGCGCCGACCTGGACTGGATCCGGTAGGCGGCCGTCCTCAAGGGAGAGAGCGCGCGACACGAACGCCGTCCAGTCGAACGCCGATGGGTCGGCTGCGATCCAACGAGAGAGCTCGGCGCGGGCCGCGGCCGAGGGTTCGGCGAGGTCGATCGAGGCCACCCTTGGCGCGGCGGAGATCAGCTGGTAGATCGTCGGTCCGCAGCCGAACTCCAGCATCCGCGCCCGTGTCGGTACATCGCGGTAGGCCTGTGCGAAGAAGCGCAGGAGAGCGTCGTTCTCCTCGCCAATCGATCCGTAGTACTCGTCGACGTAGGCGCGTGGGTCGAAGTCGACGAAGGACGCCAGTTCGGGGGCGCGGTGTGCCTGCGGGGTCTCCATGGTCTCCATGGTCGTCATCCTTGCCGTCACCATGTGCCTCCACCCCGTGCAGACGTACCTTCTCAGCCAGTACTTCCATCCTCAAAGAGGTAAGTGATACGTAAGCCGACACGGTGCGGACGATCCTGCTGTTACGTACTCTTCCCGTGCCTCAACGGGTGAATCGCGCGGATGATCGGATCGTTGTCTGGTCGACGCGCGGTAGACCTGTACCTGCGACTGGAAGCCTGGATGTCCCCCACCATGCAGACCGTTCTCGTCCCTTCTCCAACCGCGACCGCGCCTGTTCTTGACCAGCCGCTGGTGCTCGTCATCGAGGACAGCTGGCTCTACGCAGCTACCTTCGAGCGCGAGCTCGAGCGGCGCCAGATGCGAGTCGTCCTCGCCCACGACGGAGTGAGCGCGAAGCGACTCGTCGAGCGTCGTCGCCCGCGGGTTGCCGTCGTCGACGTCAACCTCGGCGCCGATCAGGTCGATGGCATCGCGCTCTGCGAGGAGCTACGGGCGATCGCGCCCGAGACGCGCCTGATCGTCGTGACGGCTGAGCGCCAAGCCTCGCACGTTCGGCGCGCGCTCGCGGCGGGTGTCCATGGATACCTCCTGAAGCGCGACAGCGCCGATCCGCTCCGATGCGCCGACGCCGTTGAACAGGCGCTCATCGGCGACATCACCCTTGACCGGGACGCGCACGCTGCGCTGACGCGTCTGGCGGTTGAAGCGCCAGATCCAGCTGCGGCGGCCGGGCTAAAGACGCTTGACGTTCAGATCTTGCGCCTGATGCAGGACGGGCAGACAGACGACCAGATCGCGCGAACCCTCTTTCGCAGCACGCAGACGATCCGTAACCGGAACCACGACATCTTCAACCGGCTCGGCGTCCGCAACCGCACGGCCGCGGTCACCGAGGCGCGGCGGTCAGGAATCCTGGCATAGCTACCCCACTCACTAGCTCAGCTCGCTAGTGAGTGGGGTGGCGGAGCCAGCCGCCGTCAAGCTCTCCCATTGCAGAGGCGACCTCCGCCTCCAGATCTCGGAGCGCTGTCGCTGTGCGCCGCGAACCGTGTCGCTCGGCAATCTCTCGCGCCGCTCGGATCAGCGCGTACGGCTGGCTGTGAATGCTGCGCCGCGCCTCGGCGCGACCAGCGGCGTCCTGTGCTGCACGCTCGGCCTCGAACCGCTCCGTGAGAGAACGCGCGTGCGCTCGGCTCGCGGCGCTCATCTGCGTGAAGACCCAGTGGATGCTCCACGCGATGGCTCCGACGACGACGATTCCGACGAGGTTCACGACCCAGCCGTACACGGTTTGGACGGCCGCCCCCGGATCGTTGATGCCACGAGCGAGGAGCAGCGCGAGTCCCGCCTTCTGGGCGAGCCAGCAGGTGACGACGCCGAACGCGACGCCGCGGAACCCGAGGCCGTAACCCACCACCATGATCGTGCCGAACGACGCAGGGATCCACGGGCTGGCCATGCCGCCCTCGCCGAGGAGGATGACGAGGGTCACGAGGAGGTCGACCAGCACCAGCGCCGGACGACCGTCGATTGCGGTGCCGACCCACCGGTATCCCAGGACGCACGATCCGTGGTAGACGATGAGGAGCACGCTCGTAACCGTCAAGATCGGCATCAGGTTCGGGTGCACCGAGGCCTTCACCTGGATCATCACCGCCGCGAGCACGGCAACCCCGAGGCGCGCGAGGAGGATTCCCCGAACGAACTGCGCGCGCCGGCCCTCGAGCGCACCTGTGAGCTCGGCGGTCGGAAGGGCTGGCGCCTCGTCGTTCGTTCCGGGCAGGCTGATCGAGGTGGTGACCATGCCGCCGGTGAAGCCGTGCGTAACCGTCGCCCCGACCGTCGCCGCATCCTCCGCCAGGTCGCCGAGACCGAAGCCGCCGACGCGCGGCGCCGGTGCGGTCGCCGCCTGATTGGTAACCAGCACCGTCACCCGGTCGCCGTCCGTGCCAAGGTCGCCGCGGACTGATCCCCGGCCGTGGCGTCGCGCGTTCGCGATCGCCTCGATCAACACCCGACCAACAGCAGCTCGGTGGCGTTCGGCGATCCGAACCTGCCCAATCGGATCCCGGTGGTCGAGCTCGACGGTCGCGCCAAGCCCGCGCGTCCGAGCGATCGCCGAGAACACCTCCTCGCCGAGCGTCGAGCTCCCGAGCAGCTCATCCTCGCGACCGAGCACCTCGTTCGTCTCGCTCGCGATCTGTTGGAGCGTTTCGTCGACGGCGGCCTCGAGGGCCTCGTCTGCATCGCGGATCGTCGCGATTCGACTGCGCACCTTCACCATGATCGCGCGCTCTGCTGCGGCGCGTTGTGCGAGGCGCGCCCGACCGCGAAGCGCGCTTGCGATCTCGACGGCGTTCTCGCGCAGTGCCGCGACCAGGAGGTCAGCGTCGGCGAAGAGGAGGCGGATGTACGTGAGCAGTCCGCCAGCCACCACCACGAGCAGGCTGGGCGTGGTCGCGCCGATCTGCGGCTCGAGCGGCGTCTGTGGCCGGACGGCCAGGATCAGCGCCGGCAACCAGATCGCGACCACCGTTGCAATCGTGACCGAGCGAGAGGCTCGGCGTGGGAGGAAGAACGCCGCGAAGGTGACGGGTACGAACATGTGCATGACGTGCCAATCGCGGGCGCCGAGCCCGAGAACGACGAACGAACACATCGCGGCGATCTCCAGCCGTAAGGCAAATGGGAACGTTCGAACCCACCGGAGCCTCTGCCAGGCGAACGCTCCGGTCGCGAGCATCCAGACCGCCAACGCGATCCAGATGCTAATGCGACCGATGGGCAGACCGCCCTTGAGGGAGCTTAGGACAAGCGTCAGCGCCGTGATGGCTGGCAGCAGCGCTCTTGCGACGAGCATTCCACGGAAGAGCCGGGTTTCGAACCGGCCGAGCGATCGTGCGAGGACCTCGACCTCATCGGTTCCGAACGATGCCTCCATCCCGCGAGACGCTACCGCAGTACAACAACACCAGCGCTACCCGTCGAGGATGCCGAGCCGCCGCGCCTGAGTCACGGCCGCTGTCCGGTTTGCCGCTCCGAGCGCGCGATAGATCTCGTGGTTCCGGTTCCTGATGGTCTGTACCGACCGCCCGAGCCGGGCGGCGATCTCCACGTCCTGCAGGCCCTCTTCGACGAGCAGCAGGATCAACACATCAAGGGCGCGCAACCCGGCGCGTGTCGCCGGATCCGGGATGCTCTGAGCGATACGGACGAGGAAGGGATGAACCTCGGAGTCGAACGTGACCCCACCGGCTAGCGCGCGCCCAACGGCGTCGGAGCAGCGCTGAGCGTCGGTCAGATCGCGCTTTGCGAGAAACCCGTGGGCCCCGGCCGCGATGGCTCGACGTACGAGGTGTTCCCGTACCTCGCCGCTCATCACGACGAAGCGTGTCGCGGGCGAGACGTGACGAATCTCGGGTATCAGGGCGATTCCGTCTCGATCGCCGTCTCCGAGGTTGACGTCAAGCACCGCCGCGCTCGGCCGTCGACGAACCGCGAGCCGGAGCGCTGCTACCGGATCAGCCGCGGTAATAGCCCGCATTCCGCGTGTCGCTAGCTCCTCCTCGAACACCGTGGCGTACATCCACGAGTCCTCAACGACAAGAACGATCGGCTGCCCGACGGCGATCTCCACGCCGAAACGGTACGGCCGACCAGTTGCACGAGCCGGGATATATGTACCGATCATCCTGGTACTGGTCCCGCCCGCGCGGTGTCGGCGTCGCGGTGAGCTCGTGGTGTGATTGCGAAATGGCGCGTTCATCGAGTGTCTGGAGCGCGAAGCCCACGGCACGGAGCGCGCAGCGCGTCGGGCCGTGGTCGCCGCAGCTGGACGGCGGAGCACCCGACGGGTGGCGCAGCCCACCAGCGCAGGACGATCCAGGCAGTCGAATGACCACGCCAGTTTGCAATCAGACCACTAGGCAACCAGGAGTCCACCCGGCCGGTCGGGCACCCTGCGGGTGATGGACACGCAGGTCACCGCAGAAACGGACGTCGTGCTGTTCGACGGCGAGTGTCGACTCTGCTCTCGCGCTGCCCGTGCTGTCGCCCGGCGTGACCGCGCGGGGCGATTTCGCCTCGTCCCGCTCGGGTCCGACGCGGCGTCCGCCGTTCTCGCCCGCGCCGTCCGTCCAGACGCGCTGCCTGACAGCCTCCTCCTCGTACGTGCCGACGGGGCCGTGCTGGTGGAGAGCGACGCCGTCGTCGCGATCGCAGCGCGTCTCGATGGCGTTCTGCGACACGCAGCCTCGCTACGCCACATCCCCCAGCCGGCTCGCGACGCCGTGTACCGCTGTGTCGCTCGGCTACGCGGTCGCTGCCGTTGAGCGACGAGCGCGGCTCGGAGCGCTCCGGTACGCTGTCCTCCGAACACGAGAGGAGCCCGACATGGCGCGCGTGACGACGTACCTGAACTTTGAGGGAAGCGCGGAGGAGGCCTTCGGCTTCTACGCGAAGGTGTTTGGCACGAGCGTCGGGCCGGTCGTCCGGATGGGAGACATGCCCTCCGAGCAGGGCCCGACCCTGACCGACGCTGAGAGGGGCCTGGTCATGCACGCGACGGTCGAGATCCTCGCCGGGCACGTGCTGATGGCGACCGACATGCTCGAGTCGATGGGGCACCGCCTCGTCGTTGGCAACAACACCACGATCAACCTCGAGCCGGACACGCGCGAGGAGGCCGAGCGACTCTACGCCGAGCTGTCCGCCGGCTCCAGCGACTGCTTCGCCCTCCAGGAGATGCCGTGGGGCGTTTGGGGCACCTGTCTCGACCGCTACAACGTCCGCTGGATGTTCAACGTCGCGACCCCGAACGCGACGGTGTAGGCGATGTCGGCGATCTTTCTCAAGCTGACGACCGGTGGTGGGAAGACATGGATCAAGGGAGCCTCCACCGTCAAGGGACACGAGAGCTGGTTCGTCGTGCAGTCATTCAACTGGTCGGTAACCGCACCGATCGACTTCGCCACGGGCCAGGCGAGCGGCAAGCGTCAACACCACCCGATCGAGCTCGTGCTCGACGCAGCAGGATCTGGTCCCGCGATCGCGGGCCTGGTCGTCACGAACCTCCCCGCCGATGCGCAGATCGACGTTGTCGCTGCACGCGCCGCGGCTGGGAAGCTCGGTGGCGCGCCAAAGGTCCTCTCGACGATCAAGCTGATCAGCGCACACGTGCAGACCCTCACGTTCCAGGCCGACGGCGTCAGTGCGCTGCCAGCGCACCGGATCCAGCTCTTCTACAAGGGGATCAGCTGGTCCGCCACCGACGCGCAGATCTCGACGCTTAGCGACACCTGGGTTGGACAACAGGTCTGAGATGGGCTACGTGCCGGACGATCTGCGTGGCCCCTGCTGCCGTGGCGGTCGTGAGTCCGACGCGCCGGAGCGCCTCGTGCCGGTCGACGCGCTCCTCATGTTCTGGTTCCATCGGCCCAGTCAACCATGCTGGCGTGAACGGTGGCTCTGAGTGGCCGGACGTCAGATCCTTGACCCGCGTCGTCGGACGTCGACCAGCTCGCGTTGGAAGCTCGTGTGGCGCGGGTAGCGCGCCTTCATCGCGTCCAGGAAGGCTGTGCCATTCGTGCGGTCTGTAGCGACCGCTACGGCCTCCGCGTACATGTCGGCCACCTCTGCCGCCTCACGGTAGAAGCCGCGGCGTTTCGCCTCCAAGATCGCTCCTACGCGTGCCTCTACCAAGCCGCCCACGCGGGTGAGCGCTCCGATCACGCGTTCGCGAGGTAACGCGGCGGCGACGATGGTCAGGCGTTCGCGTGCGATCGCGGCGAGGCGTTGTCCGGTCGGCTCCGCGAGATCGTCCCGGTGTGGCCACCGTTCCTGGAGCACCATGAGCGCGTCGGCGCGGGCGGACGTGGCGTCCCCGATCGCGACGCGGACGACGGCCGCAACGATGAGCCATGACGTCGCCTCGTGCGCCGCGACCCCGAACTTCACGGCGGCTGCATCGATCGCCGCCTCGAGGCGCCCGGCGAGTGCGAGCGTGAGCCCGCCGAGCGGTGTGCGCGACCGCGCTTGATCGCTAAAGATGTCGGCGATCTGCGAGAACGCTCCGTCCGGATCGCAACTCGCTTGGGCGAAGTCGACCGCCACCGACAAGCGTCGCACGGTCGGTTCGAGATCCAGGGCGAGGCACGCGGTCGTGAGCGCTCCGTCGTCGTCGCCGGCGTCTGCGAGCAGCCCGACGAGCCGGTCGTGGAGGCGGGCGCGCAGCCGATCGTCCGTCGTCAGCGTGATCGCCGATCGCGCTGCCTCAACTGCGTCAGCCGACCGACCCTCCAACCGCAGCGCGTCGACCCATTCTGCGGCGAGCTGGTCGTGTGTCTCCGGGCTGGTGCGGATGATCTCACCAAGGCGGTCGGCGCCGCCGGCCATCAGCGCCGCCTCGACCGTGATCTGCGCCCAGGGGCTCTGGCCAGCGTTCACCCTGAGCCGGGAGACGAGGTGCCCGAGTGCCGCTCCGGCGAGCGCGTCGATGTCCGGCGGGACGTCCATTCGTGCCTCGGTTGCGCCGACCAGACCGACCGCCGCGGCGTCCCTCTCACCGATGTGCTCGATCGCCTCGACGAGACGTGTGGCGCGCTCCTCAAGGCTGCCGGGTGTGCCGACCGCCGCGCGGAGGTACCGCGCGACGAGCTCGTGACGGACGATGTCGACCAGCTCGAGGTCATCGGGCTGAAAGAGCGCGCCGTAGTCGTCCTGCGCGTCAAGCACCCGGACGAGCGCCGCGTACAACGCGAACGAGGCGGCATCGTCCCCCGCGAGGAACGCCGCTGTCGCGGCGTCGGCGATCGTCCGGAGCGGCACGGCCCACGAGGTGTCCTCCCAGATTGGCTGCTCGTGAAACGACCCATCCGTGTCCCACCCGCGCTCGTACACCCCTGCCTCGAGATCAGCCAGCAGCGCCTCCGCAGCAGCGATCAGCCCGTCGATCCCGGACGTTGGCAGGGCGCGTGATGCGGTGAACGCGTGCGCGAACGGCGTACGACGCGCCTCCGGTAGACGCGCCGCGTAGGCGAGGACCCGCTCGCGCAGCTCCTCGACCGCAAGCGTCGCAAGCCGGTCGGCAAGGCCGCGCATGAAGGGGCCGAGCTCGTCCATCACCGCTCGCTCAGCGATCGATGGAGAGGTGTGGCCTGATCTCGCGGCCGAGGAGGTCGATCGCCGCGAGCAGGCGGGAGTGGGCGACGAGGCCGACGTCCATCTGCAACGTGAGCCGGGTGATTCCGCCGAGCGCCTCATCGAAACGCCGGATGCCGTCCGCGACCATCGTCGGCCCACCCACGAGGAGCGACCCGTAGCCGCCGCGCTGCGCCTCGAACATCCGGGGCGTCACCGGTGACCAGCCGCGCTCGCGGCCTGCTGCGCCAAAGAACTGCTCGTAGCCCGGATAGAACTCGGCGACCGCCAGCTCGTCGCTTTCGGCGACGTAGCCGAGCGCGTGAACGCCGACCTGGAGGGCTTCGGGCGCGTGCCCGGCGCTGGCGCCGGCCTCGCGGTACAGGTCGACGAGGGGACGGAACCGGCGTACGTCACCGCCGATGATCGCGACCATCAGCGGCAGACCCAGCAGTCCGGCTCGCACGAACGACGCCGGCGTGCCGCCGACGCCAACCCAGATCGGCAGCCGTTCCTGCAGCGGCCGTGGGTAGACGCCCTGGCCGGTAAGCGCGGCGCGATGCTTCCCTGACCACTCGACGTGTTCCTGCTCTCGGATCGCCAGGAGCAGGCCGAGGTTCTCGGCGTACAGCTCGTCGTAGTGCCACAGGTCGAGGCCAAAGAGGGGGAACGCTTCTGTGAACGAGCCGCGCCCGACGACCATCTCCGCCCGCCCCGCGGAGAGCAGGTCAAGGGTGGCGAACTGCTGGAACGCGCGCACCGGGTCGACGGCGCTCAGCACCGTCACCGCGCTCGTCAGCCGGATCCGCTCGGTCCGGGTAGCAGCGGCAGCGAGGATCACGGCCGGCGCGGAGTCGTAGAACTCGCGGCGGTGGTGCTCGCCGATGCCGAAGACATCGAGCCCGACCTCGTCGGCGCGCACGATGCGATCGACGAGCAGCCGAAGGCTCGTCGATGGATCGGTGGCGTCCGCGTGCTCGAACCCGGCGGCGAAGCTGTCGATGCCGATCTGCATCGCAGCAGTGTCGCAGCATGGGCGCCCGTGCAGCTCGCCCGGAGACGAGGTCGAGTGGGTGCGGGCCGCTCGGCGCCGGCTAACGCGTCGCCGCGCAGTTGTTCGCGCCGACCTCGAGCCCCGCGGCCTCCGTCGTGTCCGCGCCGTCAAGGTTCGCGGCGATGATGTCGAGGTAGCGCGCGGGGCGCGGTGGCATTGCGGCGATCGTCGTCGCGGCGAACGTGTCGGGATCCTCGATCGCCAGCAGGGGCGTTGCAGCGCGCACCTCGCCGAGGGTCGGGGCGATCGGGCCGACACGTCTCCCTCCGCCGTAGTGGCACGGGAGCAGGATCGCGTCGTCGCCGAGCACGAGCACGCGGTCGTGCACCGTCCGCTGGAGCACCTTTGCCGACTCGTACATTCCCTCGTCGCCAGACTCGAGGTCAGGGCGGGCGACCGAGTCGGCGAGCAGGCTGTCGCCAGCGATGATCGCACGACCGTCTACGACCACGCCGGTCATGTCGCTGGTATGCCCCGGCAGTGCGACGACCTTGAGGTCTGCCACGCCGACCTGCAACCGGTCACCGTCCCGAACCGGCGTGGCGCCGGGGTACCGGACGCCGCGGGCGAGGGCGGCCTCTGGCAGGTGCATCGTCGCGCCGGTTGCGGCGGCGAGGTCGCGCATCCCTGACAGGTGGTCGGCGTGCACGTGGGTATCGAGGATGCGCGTGATCTGCACGCCGAGGCGCGCGGCCTCGGCGAGGTACGGCTCGACGTTCGGCGCTGGATCAACGACCAGTGCCTCGCCATCGGATGCGACGAGGTAGCTCAAACAGCCGCGCGCCTCCCGTCTGAGCTGCACGACCCGGGTCGGGGCACCGATGTCGACCTCGTCAGCGACGAGCAGACGCGACCAAGCGATCATCCCACCCGTCACCGTCGCGGCGTCGATACCGGCGTCGCGAAGCGTCCTCGTGGCAGCGAGCGATGTTCGACCCCGGGTGCAGATGACGCGAATCGGCATGGCCGGGAGCGTCGCGACGGCCGCGCGAGGGTCGCGCGCGAGGTCGGCTGCCGGGATGTTCACGAGCATCGCCGCCTCCGTCGGCAGGCGCCACCCGGCGAAGTCGTCCCGGTCGCGGATATCGAGCACCACGATCGGCTCGCCTCCCCGGATCTCGGCCTCGAGCGCGCTGGCGGTGATCTCGGCGATCGTCACACCCGTACAGTACGCTCGATCGTTCCAGTAGTCCAATTGTGGTTCGCGCCATCTCTCATAGAATGAACGTATGCTCGCATCTGCCGACCAGCTCGTCGTCTTCGCCCGTGTCGTCGAGGCAGGCTCCGTTACCGATGCTGCGCGGGCGTTGAACATCACGCAACCCGCGGTGTCGAGCCGGCTGCGGAACCTCCAGAGCCTGCTCGGCGAGCAGCTCTACGTGCCGTCGCGCCGTGGCATCGAGCTGACGGCGGCCGGTGCCGCACTTCTTCCCTACGCGCGGGCGGTCGCCCATGCGATGGAGCGAGCGAGCCACGCGTTCGCTGGGGCGATCGGCTTGCCAGCACGCGTCGCCGTGGCCGTCTCCGAGGCAGCCGTTCCGCTTGCCGTGCCACAGCTCGTCCGCGTTGCGATCGACGACGGTGCGATCGAGCTCGACCTCGTCCCATGCGACGGACGCACCGCGATCGCTCAGGTCGTCGCCGGCGAGGTCGAGCTCGCGATCGCCGTCGCCGAGCCCGACAGGCTCGACCACGACCTGCGCCATCGCCCGCTGCTCGCCGACGAGATCGTGCTCGTGCACCGTGATCCGCTGCTCGGCACCTCCGCACCGCTCACCACCCTCGAGAGCCGGACCGTTCTCTGGCAGGCGCGCGGATCGGGCGTGCGTTTGACGGCGGAGCGCGTGCTCGAGTCCGCAGGAGTCTGGCCGGCGCGGACGCTGGAGGTCGGATCCACGCTTGGCGTCCTGTCGGCCGTCGCCGCGGGTCTTGGCGTTGGGCTCCTCGCTCGAACGTACGTCGAGACGCACGAGCGAGCAGGCTTGGTCCGTGTCACCTCCCTCACGACGAGCGACCTCTACGCACGGTTCGAGCTGATCGCCGCGCCGCCCGAGCGCCTGTCGCCAGCGGCCCGGCGCGTGTTCGACTCGCTGCAAGCCGACGCCTCTGCGGGTGAGCGCCGACCGTGACGGGCGCGGAGTGGTCTGATCGTCACAGACCACTAGCGCGCGCATCTGGTAGCGTCGGTTCGAGCATGAACGCTGACGAGCACCGCCCGCCGATCACCGCGTTCGGCCCCGACTTCCCCTTCCCGTTCGATACGTGGCTCACACATCCGGACGGGCTTGGATCGGTGCCGGCGTCGCGGTATGGCGACGAGGTGGCGATCGTCGGTGCTGGCATCTCCGGCCTCGTCGCCGCCTATGAGCTGATGCGCCTCGGGCTTCGCCCCGTCGTGTACGAGGCGTCGCGGGTCGGTGGGCGGCTCCGATCGCAGCCGTTTGGTGGCGCGGAGGGTGTGATCGCCGAGCTCGGTGGGATGCGCTTCCCGGTCTCGTCGCGAGCGTTCTACCACTACGTTGGACTGCTCGGCCTCGAGACGGCCCCGTTCCCGAACCCGCTGACCGCCGCCGCGGGGAGCACGGTGATCGACCTCGAGGGCGAGACCTGGTACGCCGAGCGGCTCGCCGACCTGCCGACGATCTTCCACGAGGTCGCCGCGGCGTGGGCGCGCGCGCTGGACGAGCGCGCATCGTTTTCGTCGTTACAGGACGCGATCCGCGGCCGCGACGTGCCAACGTTGAAGCGGATCTGGAACCAGCTCGTCACCGAGTGGGACGACCGGACGTTCTACGACTTCATCGCCACGTCGGAGGCGTTCGCCTCGCTCTCCTTCCGACACCGCGAGGTGTTCGGGATGGTCGGCTTCGGCACCGGTGGCTGGGACTCGGACTTCCCCAACTCGATGCTCGAGATCCTCCGCGTCGTCCTGACGGCGCTTGACGACGAGCAGCGCCTCGTCGTCGGCGGCGTTGAGCAGGTGCCGCGCGGTCTCTGGGCCGCGACGCCCAACGAGATGACGCACTGGCCGCCGGGGACGTCGCTCGCCTCGTTGCACGGCGGTGCGCCGCGTCCCGGCGTGACGCGTCTCGCGCGCGGCGCCGACGGCCGAATCACCGTGACCGACAGCTGGGGAACGGAGCGAGCGTACAGCGCGGTGCTCGTCACGTGTCAGAGCTGGCTTCTGACAACGCAGATCCAGTGTGATGAGACGCTGTTCTCGCACCCGCTCTGGATGGCGCTCGACCGCACGCGTTACATGCAGGCGTCAAAGACGTTCGTGATGGTCGACCGGCCATTCTGGCGCGATCGCGATCCGACCACGGGGCGCGAGGTTCTGAGCATGACGCTGACCGACCGTCTGACGCGCGGTACCTACCTGATCGACAACGGCCCCGACAGACCTGGCGTGATCTGCCTCTCCTACGCCTGGATGGGCGACGCGATGAAGATGCTCCCCGAGCCGGTCGAACGCCGCGTGCAGCTCGCGCTGGATGCGCTCGGGCGGATCTATCCGGGCGTCAACATCGCCAGCCACATCATCGGCGACCCGATCGCCGTCTCCTGGGAGGCCGACCGGCACTTCCTTGGCGCGTTCAAAGGCGCGCTCCCGGGTCACTACCGCTACAACCACCGCATGTACTCCCACTTCATGCAGGACGCGTTACCGGCGGCTGAGCGCGGCATCTTCATGGCGGGAGACGACGTCTCGTGGACGCCCGCCTGGGTCGAGGGGGCGGTGCAGACGGCGCTCAACGCGGTGTGGGGGATCATGCACCACCTCGGTGGCGGGACGGCCGCGACGAACCCGGGGCCGGGCGACCTGTGGCACGAGCTCGGCCCGGTCGCGCTCGGGGAGTAGCACCACCGTCGCCTGTCCCGGATACCTTTGGCGACATGTCGATGGGGAGTGACGGAACCGACCGGCTCAGCGCGTGGATCCGCCTGTTCCGCTTGATGGCCGTCGCCGAGGCGGTCACGTGGGTGTTGTTGCTCGTCGGGATGTACGTCAAGTACGTCGCTCACGGCTCACCTGTCTGGTCGACGGCGTTCGGCTACCTGCACGGCTTGACGATGGTCTTCTACGTCATGGCGTGCGGCGTCATCCGCCCGGACATGCGTTGGACGGGCCGTGAGACCCTGATCGCCATCGCCTCGTCCGTCCCACCGCTCCTCACCCTTCCGTTTGAGCGCTGGGCGATGCGCCGCTACCGATCCATGCCCGCCGATCAGCGCGTGACGCCAAGAGGCGCGCCGCTCACCTGAGGCTGCTCGGGTGACGGACTCCTAGAGCTAGTGGTCTGATTGTCAAATGGCATGGTCATTGGGTGTCTGGAGCGAGCGGGAGCGTTGCGCGTCGCGCAGGGCTTGCTGATCGCGGGCGTGCTGGATAGCACGCCCGCTCGCACGCGTGTCAAGGCGAAGGCCTTGAC
>JANYCN010000001.1 GCA_025360225.1 Actinomycetes bacterium
CTCAAGCAGGAAGTCCATCGCGCGGTACAGCTGATCATCCGTCACATCCGAGATCCCGTCGACGTGCACCGCGTCACGAAGCCACCTGGTCGCGGCGAGCTTCGAGCCCGGCTCCAGACAGCGCTGACAGACCATCACCAGGATCGCCCGCTCAACGTCGGCGTGCACACGGCCCCGCCGCGCGAGCCGCGCGAGCGTCTTCGCGAGCCCCAGCTCGGCCCACAACGCGCCCACCACGTGCGGGCCGCCCAACTCGCGCGAGGCGACGAACGCGAACTCCGAGCCGTCGCCTGCCGGCGCCGCGCCCAGCGATCCCGCGGCCTCGGAGCCGAGGAACCGCTCGATCGACGCCACCAACCGCCGCAGCATCGCCACATCCAGCTCATCCTCAGGCCCGAAGTGATGACAATCACCCCTCAGCCTCGTCGACGTGCCACACTCCCCGGGGTGGAATACCGCGACGAGATCTACTTCGAGAGCCAGCCCGAGCCGGAGCTGGCCTTTCCACGGGCCGAGTACGCCGCTCGTCTGCACCGGATTCGCACGGCGATGGCCGAGGCCGGCATCGACGTGCTGTTCCTGACGGCGCCGGAGAGCATGTTCTACATCAGCGGGTACCAGTGCGAGTGGTACCAGGCGCAGTCGCCGCCGCAGTGGCCGGCGTCGAGCGGGATCGCGATCCACGTCGACCACGACCGTTTCATCCTCTTCGACTCCGAGCGGGAGGCCGTGCTCGGCCGGCTCACCTCCTGCTCCGAGGACACCCGCTTCTTCCCCCGCGCAACGCTTCGCGACGGCCTCTCCTACATCGTCGACGAGCTGGTTCGCGAGGGCTGGCTGCGCGGCACCGTCGGCCTCGAGCTGCGCTCCTACCGGCCGAACCGCGTCATCTCCGAGCGGTTCCAGGCGCTGGTCGAGGCGGCCGGCGGACGCGTCGCCGATGGTACGAGCATCGTCCGGGAGGTGCGCTGGCACAAGTCGCCGGCGGAGGTCGCCTGCCTGCACGAGGCCGCCACGATCGCCGACATCGGCCTCGCCGCCGCGCGCGACGCGATCGCGCCCGGGGTGACCGAGCTCGAGGTCCTCGGAGAGGTGATGCGGGCGATGTACGCGGCCGGTGGCGAGAACGGGGCGATCACGATGCCGGTGCTCTCCGGGCAGAAGACGAACGCGAGCCACTCGCTGTCGACCACGAAGCGGATCCGCGCCGGCGAGATCGTCACCGTCGACGTCTGCGGCGTCCGGAACCGCTACCACGTCAACCAGGCTCGCGTCTTCTCGCTCGGTGAGCCGGCTGCCGACGTCGCCGGGGTCGCGGCCCTCGCGGCCGGCTCGCTCGACGCCGTCCGCGCCGTGCTGCGGCCCGGGCTGTCGTTCCGCGAGCTGGGCCGGACGCTCGTCGAGTACTACACGGAGACCGGCCTCTGGGAGCGGCGCGGCTGGATCGGCGGCTACGAGATGGGGATCGCCTTCTACGGCGACTGGGTCGGCAACGTCGTCCTCGACCCGCTCTCCGAGATCGACGCCGAGCGGACGCTCGACGCCGGCACCTGCATCAACATCGAGACCCAGGTGTTCCTCCCCTGGCACGTCGGCCAGTTCTTCGCGATCGACACGATCCTCTGCGACGGCGAGCGCGCGACGACCGTCTCCGCGTTCCCATTCGCGCTGACGGTGCTCTGACACCTGCGCGGGCGGTCGGCATATCGGTGGCACGCGATCGCTGGCGTGGAGCCAGGACCGGGGCGGGTGGCGCGCCGTCCCTGCGTGCTGCGCCATGTGGCGTCATGGCCCGCATTACCCGCAGCCCCCGGATCCGCTGAAGGGTTCCGGTGCTCGGATTCGGCTCTGTAGCGCGGATCGCCGACCACGACGAACGCGAGTCCTACCCTGCGTGTGCCAGCACCTCGACCGGGTGTTCCCCGGTTTCGGGTGGGCACGCGACACCGAAGGCTGGGCCGAGACCAACGACGCCTCCACCCTGTCCGTGCCGATGAACCGATCGGTGCGCATGGGCGCCCGTGAGTCAGGCCTGCGGGTGGCGACGGTCGTGCCGTGAGCCGTCAGCGGATGCCGGTGTCCATCTCGACCTGGAGACCACGGATGCCTGCGACGGTCACCGTGACAACGGCGGGGATGCCGCGCGGCAGCTGACCGCCGTTGAGGGCCTCGGCCACCACCGTGTAGTCGCCCGGCGGGACGTATGCGCGGAAACCGCCGTCGCTGCCGCTATCTGCCGTGGCGACGGCGCGGCCGGCGGCGTCCTCGAACCGGACGCGGGCGGCGACCGGCTGCGGCGCACAGGCCGGGTCGTCCGGTCGCGCGACGGGGCAGGTCGGCCCGGCGAGGACCGTGCCGGTGACGACTGGGCCTAGGCGCTCCTCTCGGCGCGTGAGCAGTACGATCACGAGCGCCGCGATCGCGACGAGCGGTAGGACGGCGAGGATCCGAAGGCGCGTGGTCATGCCCTTTGGACGGTTCACGATCCGCCGGGTTCCGGCAGGGGGCGAGCGCCGCGGTCAGCTCGGCACAGGGCTCCGGCGGCGCGCATTAGCCCCAATACCGTTAACTTAAGAATGGTCAGCGTGGTATGCTTCGGGGGTGCCGCGTGCGGGGTGGGTGAAGCCGGAGGTTGATTCTCGTCTGTCCGATCACATCTCGATCGGGGTGTTGACGCGGTCGTTTTCGGCGGTGACGCTGACGGGGAGCCCGCGCGGGTCGGTGGTGTCGTCATAGGTGTACGTTGTCGTGCCCTTTGGATCGGTCACCGACTGCGTCCGGCCTGGCCGGTCGCCGCGTCGTAGCTCGTCGTCACGGTCGGGACGGCGCTCCCGATCGCGACGGGGCCCGTGCTCGCCACCGCGACGCCCGAGAGCCGCCACGACGCCGGGTCTTCCGTCACCGTCGTCACCCGTTGGCTGAGCGATGCACCGGAACCGACCGACTGAACCGTGGAGAGCGGCGACCCGGCGCGGTCGTAGCTCGTGAACGTCGTCGTCGGGAGGGAAACGCCGGACGCACCGACCGGGTGACTAACCGTGCAGGGAAAGTCGGCGAAGCCGGGCTTGCCACCGCACGTTCCGGTCCCGGCCGCCGTGTAGTAACTCGTGACCGTCGAGCCGACGCGGTCTGGGCGCGCAGCGCCGTCGCCCGCGATGCGCGGGGTGCGGCGGTGACGTCGCAGTCGTTGTTGTCGAACCAGCTCTACGGCTACGACAACGCGGGCCGACTGGTGGACGTCAAAGACACCTACCTCGCCGCATGCACCGAGCGGCGCTACAGCTACGACGTGGACTCCAACAGGCTCGGGCTTGTAAGCGTCGCGCCCGGGGTCGCGGGGGCTTGCACCGGGTTGGGCGCACAGACCGCGACGACGCACACCTACAACGCGGCCGACCAGGTCACCGACGCCGGCTACACGTTCGACGCGTTCGGCCGCGCGACGGTGGTGCCGGCGGCGTATAGCGACTCCGGCCAATCGACGCTGGTGGCGTACTACGCGAACGACCTCGTGCAGAGCATCCAGTCCGGCGCCGGGGCCGCGCGGCTGTACGGCCTCGACCCGTTGCTACGCCTCACGACGCAGACCGACGGCACAGCGCCGGGCGCGGTCGTGCACACGAACCACTACAACGGCGACGGGGACTCGCCGAGCTGGATCGCCGAGACGGCCGATGGCTCGACGTGGACGCGGGTTGTGCCGGATCTCGGCGCTGGGGTGTTCGCGCTTCAGGCCGGGGCGCCGTCATCGCCGTCGACGTCCTACCAGCTGGTGAACCTCCATGGCGACGTGGTCGCCGTGACATCGAGTGATCCGGCAGCCGCGTCGCCGGTCTCTACACAGGAGCAGACCGAGTTCGGGGTACCTCGGCCAGGTGGTAGCAGCACGCGATACGGATGGCTCGGCAGCCGACAACGCCCAACGGACACGACCGGCCTGGTCTTGATGGGCTTACGCCTTTACACCCCCTCGCAGGGACGGTTCCTGCAGGTCGATCCGGTTCCCGGCGGATCAGCGAACGCCTACGACTACGTCGACCAGAACCCGATCGGGGCGTCCGACCTGTCCGGCACGATGTTGCCGTCCGACGGCGGCGGCGGCGGATCGGCGTCCGGGCTGGCCATCGCATCGTCCGTTGTTGCGAAGGCGGGCGTCGCGCAGTCCGTGGCCGACAGCGCCGTGATGGTCCGCTCGCAGGTGAGCACCACGGCGCGGAGGCTCCGCGCTGGGCACGCGCCTAGCCGGCACTTCCGGTCTGTAGGTAGAGCCACGCGCTTCCTGGCCGAGCACTCCACGGCGGCGAAGATCATCCGAATAACCGGGCGCGTTGCGATCGGCGCGTCGATCGTCGTCGGCGCCGCCGAAGGCTTCGCAGAGGGCGGCAGGAGCGGCGCCGCCCGCGGCGCGACGATCGCTTGTATGAGCGTCGCGGCAGGCGCCGCGGTTGGTGCGGTGTGCGAGGGAGTGACTATCGGCTTTGGCACACCGGCCTGTATTGCCGCCGGTATCGGCGTCGCAGCTGCATCTGACGCGGTCAGTGCGGGCGTGTATGACCACGTTGTTGCACCGGTGGCCAAGGCGATCTGGACGGGACTGTCATCCCTCAACCCGTTCTGAGGGTGCGGACTTGGGAGGCGCAACGTGGCGGGCGATCTGATTAGAGTCGTGTTCCTCTGGGCGGTCGCCGGATCGCTCGTCGTGCTGGGGTGGCATCGGTGGCGACACTTCCCAGCGCCGGAGGACATCCCCTTCACCGGGAGGAGAGCTGGGCGAGTTGTTCGAATATACGTCCCGGTTACGGTCTCGATGTTCCTGGTAGCCTGTTTGCAGACCGCGATGGTCGTGTTCGGTACGAATTCGCTGGCGACGCGTGTGACCGTATGGCCGGTTGCCGTGGCGGGTGTGCTGAGTGCGTCGGTGTACCGGTTCGGGCGGCCGCGCTGGTGCATCCCTCGTCGCGTGCGGGATTTCGCGGACGAGGTTGATCGGGTTCGAACGCGAGCGGACACATCGCGTCGTTCATGAAACGCGAACGGTGCGCCCGTACCTCCAGCGCGTCCCCGTGCGCCGGTGCACACCAACGATCCGGCACGCCTCCGCGTTCGACACCCCGTGCGCGATCAGCCGGGCGAACTGCTCGCGCTTCCCCGACAGCGCCACTCCAACGACCTCGCCGCACCCGTCCCCATCGAACCTCATCGTCGCCCTCGCCTCGCGTCAGCGTTGCGACGATCGCTGGAATCCGCCCTTTCGGGAAGTACTGGCGCAGGAGCCCGTTGGTGTTCTCGTTCGAGCGGCGCTGCCAGGGCGAGTGGGCGTCACAGAAGTAGATCCCCATCCCGGTCAGCTCGCTCGTCTGCTCGTGGAGCGCCATCTCCTTGCCTTGATCCCGGGTGAGCGTGCGCCGCAGCGCTGGCGGGAGCGTCCGGACGGCTGCGGCAATGCCGTCGCGGATTGCCTCGCCTCAGTGCGCTTCGGGGATGTGGATCAGGATCAGGAAGCGCGCCTGGCGTTCCACCAGGGTGCCGATCGCCGAGCGGTTTGACTCGCCCATGATCAGGTCGCCCTCCCAGTGGCCACCTTCGCTGCGTCCGTCGACGATCGCCGGCCGGTCGCTGATCGGTGTCATCGCCACCAGCCGGCCCCGGCGCCGGGTCGTTGTTGCCTGCCGACGCCGGCGGCGACGCCCGCTGCGAAGCGCCGTCCATGCCGCGCGCGTGAGCGGTGTCGTGTCGTCGTAGATCGCCTGGTAGATGCTCTCCGTGCAGAGCTGACGAGTGTCGTCGTCAGGGAATCGCAGACACAGCTCACTCCGGATCTGCTCCGGGCTCCAGCGCGACTCGAGCAGCTCAACGATGACGCGTTGGAGCTCCAGATCGAGCTCCAGTCGACGGCGCCGGGGCCGCGCGAGACGAAGCCGCGCGGCGTGCTCGGCACCGTTTGCAAGGTACCGGCCACGCCCGTCCGCGTTCCGGCGTAGCTCGCGGCTGACCGTCGACGGGCTCCGCCCGACCTCCCCGGCGATACTCCTGATCGAGCGCCCAGCGCGCACCAGGTCGGCGATCACACCGCGTTCATCAACCGACAGATAGCGCGCCGACCGCGCGACGGGAAGGGTTCTCGGGATCATCACCGGCGGATAGTGAACAGCGCGCCCACCGACAACGCGAACGGTGCGCCCGTACCTCCAGCGCGTCCCCGTGCGCCGGTGCACACCAACGATCCGGCGCCCCTCCGCGTTCGACACCCCGCGCGCGATCAGCCGGGCGAACTGCTCGCGCTTCCCCGACAGCGCCACTCCAACGACCTCGCCGCACCCGTCCCCATCGAACCCCATCGTCGCCCTCGCCTCGCGTCAGCGTTGCGACGACCGCTGGAATCCGCCCTGTCGTTGCCAACAGGCTCGCCTCCGCCCCTGTCCGGTACGAGTCGCGGAGCTCGGCAAGCAGGTCGCGAGCGTTCACGAACAGGCCACCAGTGCCGGCGTGGACGAGCTCGCGCACGATCGACCAGGCGAGGCCGGTCTTCCCGGCACCGACGGCGCCGACGACGATCAGGTTCCCACCGGCGAGCCGGTCAGCGGCCATCCAGCGCCGTGCGAGAGCGACGGCACGCCGGGCCTCGCCGTCCACCGGGTACGACGCGAACGACCACGCGCGGCGGCGCGGGTCATCGAGTCGCGCACGCCGCAACCGCCGCGCCGACTCCTCCTTCTCCCCGTCGATCGCGTTCCTCGCCGCCGCGTCCGCCATGCAGGCAAGGCAGGTGGCCGCCTCGACCCGGAAGGCGCCGCTCCCGACGACGGCACGCTCGGCGCCGCACGCGCAGCGCCGGCTCATCGCTCACCCTCGAACTGCGAGTAGGTCGGCAGCGACTCGAACGCCGAGCCACCCGGAGCCGAACGAAGCCGCCGAGGGGGTCTGGGGGTCTCTTCCCTTCGTTCAACTGGATCCAAGTTCCCTGCGCAGCCCGTTGCGCTACCGGTCGCGCACTCCACTGCACCACCCCGCGCAGACGGCTGCACGACCCCGGGCCGGGCCCGAAGCACGGTGTACACGCTCGTCGTCCAGTCGCCACGCTCGTCACGACGCCGCGTGATGCGCAACGCCCCAACACCGACGAGACGCTCGAGCGCAGCGTCGACCGTGCGGACGCTCGCGACCGCGCACCGCTCCGCGATCCGCCGCCGCGACGGCCACGCCTCGCCCGTCTCGTTGTCGGCGTGCTCGGCGAGCACCAGGTAGACCTGCAGCTCGCGCGCCCCGATCCCCTCCGAACCCACGAGCCACGACGGCACCACCAGGAGCGGCCCGGTATCCGACCGCGCCGGCTTCACGACCACTCCCCGAGGTAGGGCCGGGGTAGGAAACTCGCCACCAGACGACCCTCCACGCACCGCGCCAACCCGCATTCAAGCCATTCAGCCAGCTCCGGCGGCCCTCTCGGCGAACCAGCTCTTCTAGATCGTTGGCCTAGTCATGGGCGTCTTCAGCTCCCACCGATGACCGGGGGTTGGCGTCGCCCGGCTCGCGATGCAGGCTCCCGGCGTCAGACGGCCGCGGCAGGCTCCGCGAGCAGCACGGGGATGATGCGGTCAGTGCTCTCCTGGTACTCGGTGTAGGGCGGGTACGCAGTCACCGCGCGCTCCCACCACACGGCCCGCTCGTCCCCGTGCAGCTCGCGCGCGACGTAGTCAGCCGTCTGCGTGCCGTCCTGCATGCGCACGTGCGGATCGGCGAGCACGTTCCCGTACCAGGCCGGGTGCTCGGGGGCCCCGCCCCGTGAGGCAATCAGCGCGTAGGAGCCGTCGTGCTCCACGCGCATCAGCGGGACGTATCGGAGCTTGCCGGTACGCGCGCCTCGCACGGTGAAGAGGACCACCTCGCGGTCGAGCACGTCCACCGAGGCGGTCGTCCCGGATTCGAGGATCTGCTTGGTCTGCCCCGCAACCCAGGCGACCGGGCTCAGCTCGGGAGTGTCATCAACGCTCATGCCGCTGATGGTAGCCGCACTCCGAGGGACGGACTCCCCGGCTCTGTCATCAATTGTCACGTAATCGGTATCGAAATTCAAAAGAAATCTCTTTCAATCAATGCTTGAATCGGGTTTCAGAACGCGTCACATTCGATCTGTCGAACTCGGCGAATCCTCTAAATATCGTCATGGATATACCGATCTACCAGGTATTTTCTGAGATGAATCGCTGGTCCCGTTCGGCACCAAGCGACGGAATGGAGAGCCCGTGCACATCAAGAGAACAGTCGCAGCGACGCTAGCGATGATTGCCGTCGCGGCACCGGCAACGGCAGCCGCCGCGACGATGGGCCTGAACGCCGCGGCGGACGGGACGAAGATCGTCACCGTCGCGTGGTTCAACGAGTCGTTCTCGACGACGCTCACCGCCACGGGCGGCGTGCAGATGGCGACCCCGCGCGCGAGCCAGGTGTGCAAGTTCTACCCCCGCATCGGGAACCGCTGCCTGACCGTCGTCACGGGTGGCGCGAACTACTACACGGCGTTCTCCGGCGACTACTCGACCGCCGACGTGGGTCAGTGCGTCGCTGGAAGCACCTACGTGTCCGGCTACGGCTACGCGCCCCAGTTGCCCGTGTCCTGTGTCGGCAACCTCGGCGCCACCACCGGGTTCCTCGTCAGCTTCGCGGTCGTCGGGAGCGGCGCCGTGAAGATGACGGACGGCACCACCCTGGCGATCCCGTGACGCACCGCGCCGCCGTTCGTCCCGTGCGAGCGGCGGCGCGACTGGCGCCATTCGCGGCTCTGGCCCGTATGCTTCGAATGTCCGCCGCCGATCGGTGCGGCTGCATGCCTTCGAAGGAACCCAGCGATGTCCGACACCCTTGAGCTCCAGCCACGCACGCCCGGCAAGACGAAGGCCGCGCGCGCTGCCCGGAAGACCGACATGATCCCCGGCATCCTCTACGGCCTCGGCAACGAGCCCGTGCCGTTCCAGGTCGAGCGTCCTGTGCTGCGCGCCGCGGTGAACGGCGCTGGCGGGCGACACGCCGTCCTCACGGTCCTCGTACCGGGCCGCAGCGCCGCCACCCACGCCGTGTTGAAGGACATCCAGCGCCACCCCGTCCGTGACAACGTGCTGCACATCGACCTTCTCGAGGTCGCAGCACCCACCGCTGGCTAGCTCGCGGTGGCGCTCGACGCGCTGATCGTCGGGCTCGGCAACCCCGGGCCGCGGTACGCGGCGACCCGGCACAACGCCGGCTTTCTCGTCACCGACCGGCTGGCGGAGCGCCACGGTGGATCCTGGCGATCGAAGTACAACGGTCGCTTCTGCGAGACCGACGTGGCGGGCTTCCAGGTCGCGCTGCTCGAGCCCCTCGAGTACATGAACCTGTCCGGGCGCTCGGCCGGAGCCGCCGCCGCCTTCTACAAGCTGCGTCGCGGGCAGGTGATCGTCGTCTATGACGAGATCGAGCTCTCCTTCAACGACGTCCGCCCCCGCAACGGTGGCGGGCTGAAGGGACACAACGGCCTACGCTCGCTCGCGGCGAGCCTCGGTGGGGCCGACTTCCTGCGCGTCCGCTGCGGCGTCGGGCGGCCGCGAAGCGGAGACCCTCGTTCCGTCGCGGACTTCGTGCTGGGCGCGTTCTACGACGACGAGGACGCGTCGGCGCTCGCCGATCGCGGCGCAGACTGTGTGGAGTCGCTCCTGCGCGACGGCCCGCCCCCGCCCTGAGGGCCGAGCGATCCGTCGGCGAGCGCGTCGAAACACGGTGCGCTCTCGAACGCCGCCAGACCGCGTGGTAGCGGCAGGCGCGCTCGCCGCGCCTTCGGCGCCACCAGGACGACGAGGCCGCCAAGCACCGATCCGACGATGAAGGTCCGTGCCCGGTGCCGTTTCGATCCGTCAGTCACGGCTACGATCGTAGCGTGACCCGCCACCCCGCCCCGTTCGTCAACATGACCCGCGAGGTGCGCGACGCGCTGGTGCGCGGCGCCGGCGTCGTCGCGTTGGAGACGACCTACGTCTCCCACGGCTTCCCGCACCCCGACGGGGTCGCGACGGCGATCGCGTCCGAGGCAGCGGTCCGCGCGTCCGGCGCGACACCGGCGACGATCGCGTTGCTCGATGGCGAGATCCGCGTCGGGCTCGAACCCGACGACCTCGAGCGGATCGCCCTCGGCGACGCGCGAAAGGTCGGGCCTCGCGACCTCGCAGCAACGATCGCTGACGGCGTGATCGGGGCGACCACCGTCGCCGGCACCCTCGCCGTCGCGCGCCTCTGCGGCATCCACCACGCCGCAACAGGCGGCATCGGTGGCGTACATCGTAACGCCGAGCTGACGTTCGACATCAGCGCCGACCTGACCGAGCTCGGCCGCGCACCGGTGTGCCTGGTCTCAAGCGGCGTGAAGTCGATCCTCGACGTGCCACGCACCCTGGAGGTGCTCGAGACCCTCGGCGTGCCCGTGGTCGGGTTTCAGACGAGCGTCCTGCCCCTCTTCTACTGCCGCGAGTCCGACCACGCCGTCCCCGCGCGAGCCGATACGCCGCTCCGTGCGGCAGAGATCTGCCGCACGCACTGGGAGCTCGGGCGCGCGTCCGCGGTGCTCGTCGCCAACCCGCCCCCGGCCGAGTTCGCGCTCGAACGGTCCGAGGCCGACGCCCTGATCGACGCGGCGCTGGCAGCAGCCGCAACGGCCGGCGTCCACGGGCAAGCCGTAACGCCGTTTCTGCTCGATCACATCCACACCGCGGCGGGCGAGCGAAGCCGAGCCGTAAACCGTGAGCTGATCGTCGCGAACGCGGGACTCGCAGGAGCCATCGCCACGGCTGCAGCCCAGCGCTAGTGGTGTGATTGTCAAATGGCATGGCCATTGGGTGTCTGGATCGTGGTCGCCGCAGCTGGCTGGCAGAGCCAGCAGGCGCGCGAATGACCACGCCATTTGACAATCAGACCGCTAGCGCCGCTTCCGCGCCGGCTTCTGCCGCTTGCCGCGGTCGACCTGTGAGCGGCTGACCGACTCGGGCAGCACGATCCGGCCCGTCAGATCGCCGTACAGGTTGCGCTGCAGGAGCGCCGCGATCGGGCTCATCAGCAACACCGTCAGGGCGACGGCAGCGACGAAGCGTGCCGAGCCATCGACCGGCGAGAGCGTCACGAGGAAGCCGCCGAAGAGCAGGCCGCCGCACAGGCCAAGGCCGACGAGGGCTCCGTAGCTGCGCCCCCAGTCGCGCAGGGCGAGGCGCGCTCCGGTCGCGAGCGCGGACAACGCGGAGGCGTCTCCGGCCGCGGCCGCAACCGGGGCGAACGCGACCAGCGGGTAGAGGATGACGGTGAAGGGACCGCCGACGGCCCAGCCACCCCCGAGGATGGCGGCGCCAACGATCGCAGCGCCACAGTAGTGCGCCACGCGGGCCCGGGCGGTGCCGGTCACGAGCGCCGTCAGGAGCCCCGTGAGGAGCAGGTTCGACAGCGCGACGGCCGCGACGACGAGCGCCTGAACGCCCGCGCCGAGCTTCTCGGTCGTCGACGGGTGGAGCGGCGCGATGACGGCCGCTGGGATCGCAGCGACCGCGATCGAGTACACCGTGTAGCTCGTCACGCGCGCGCCGAAGCGACGGAACGCGGCCTCGAAGAGCGCGCCGAGCGGCGCGGGATCACGGGGCGACGACGACACGACGCTCAGCGTACCGGCTCGCCAACCGCCGTGATCCGCAGCTCGTCCCCCACGGCCGAGACCGCGATCGTCGTCCCGTCCGGGTAGGCGCCCTCGAGGATCTGCAGCGCGAGCGGGTTCTCGAGCCGGCGTTGCACGACCCGGCGCAGCGGCCGCGCGCCGAACGCCGGGTCGTAGCCGAGCCGGCCGAGCAAGCCACGCGCCTCGTCGTCGACGACGAGGGCGAGCTTGCGCTCCGCAAGGCGCGCCTCGAGCATGACCACCTGCAGGTCAACGATGGTGCGGATCTGCTCCCGCGTGAGGCGTCGAAAGATCACCGTCTCGTCGATGCGGTTGAGGAACTCAGGCCGGAACATGCCGGCGAGCACGCGCTCGACGCTGGAACGGATCTCCTCCTCGGACGCCGAGTCGAGGATGAACTCCGAGCCGGCGTTCGAGGTCATGATGAGGATCGTGTTGCGGAAGTCGACGGTGCGCCCCTGCGAGTCGGTAAGCCGCCCATCGTCGAGGACCTGCAGCAGGACGTTGAAGACGTCGGGGTGCGCCTTCTCGATCTCGTCGAGCAGCACGACGGCGTACGGGCGTCGGCGCACCGCCTCGGTCAGCTGGCCACCCTCGTCGTAGCCGACGTAGCCAGGCGGCGCCCCGACGAGCCGCGACACCGCGTGCTTCTCCATGTACTCCGACATGTCGATCCGCACCATCGCTCGCTCGTCATCGAACATCAGTCCGGCAAGCGCCTTCGCGAGCTCGGTCTTGCCGACGCCGGTCGGGCCGCAGAACAGGAACGAGCCGACCGGGCGATCGGAAGCCTGGAGGCCGGCGCGCGCCCGCCGGATCGCGTTGGCGACCGCCACGATCGCCTCGTCCTGGCCGACGACCCGCTCGTGCAGACGGCCCTCGAGCGCAACGAGCTTCGCGATCTCGCCCTCCAAGAGGCGCGTCACCGGGATCCCTGTCCAGGCGCCGACGACCTCGGCGATGTCGTCCTCGTCGACCTCCTCCTTCAGCACCGCGCCACCATCCTGCATCGCGTGCAGGGCGATCTCCTCGGCCTCGAGCTCGCGGGCAAGCGCCGGAAGGTCGCCGTAGCGCAGGCGGGCGGCTCGTTGCAGGTCGGCCTCGCGTTCCGCGCGCTCGGCCTCCGCACGGGTGTCCTCAACGATCTCCTTGATCCGCCGGATCGCGTCGATGTGACGCTTCTCCGCCTCCCAGCGCGCGCGCATCGCGATCGCCCGCTCGCGCAGGTCGCCAAGCTCGGCGCGCACCGCGTCGCGCCGCTCGACGCTCGCCGCGTCTTCCTCGCGCGCGAGAGCCGCCTCCTCGATCTGCAGCCGGACGATCCGCCGCTCCACCTCGTCGAGCTCCGTCGGCAGCGAGTCGATCTCGATCCGCAGGCGGCTCGCAGACTCGTCCACGAGGTCAATCGCCTTGTCGGGGAGGAACCGGTCAGCGATGTAGCGGTCAGAGAGCACGGCGGCGGCGACGATCGCGCCGTCCTGGATGCGGACACCGTGGTGCACCTCGTAGCGCTCCTTCAACCCGCGCAGGATGCCGATCGTGTCCTCCACGCTCGGCTCGCCGACGAGGACCGGCTGGAAACGACGCGCGAGGGCGGCGTCCTTCTCGATGTGCTTGCGGTACTCGTCGAGCGTCGTCGCGCCGATCGCGCGGAGCTCGCCGCGCGCAAGCATCGGCTTCAGGAGGTTCGCGGCGTCGACCGCGCCCTCCGCCGCGCCCGCCCCGACGATCGTGTGCAGCTCATCGATGAACAGGACGACCTGCCCTTCGGCTGCGGTGATCTCGCCAAGCACGGCCTTCAGCCGCTCCTCGAACTCGCCGCGGTACTTCGAGCCAGCAAGGAGGGCGCCAACATCGAGCGACCACACGGTGCGGCCGCGCAGCGACTCCGGCACGTCACCCGCCACCACACGCTGCGCGAGGCCCTCGGCGATCGCCGTCTTACCAACTCCCGGCTCGCCGATCAGGACCGGGTTGTTCTTCGTCCGCCGGCTCAGGACCTGGATCACGCGCCGGATCTCGTTGTCGCGCCCGATAACGGGGTCGACCTTCCCCGCGCTCGCACGGGCCGTCAGGTCGATCGCGAACTTCGACAGCGCGCCGTAGCGGTCCTCGGCGTTCTGATCAGTGACCCGCTGGCCACCGCGCACGCTGCGCAACGACTCGAGCAGCCCGTCGCGGCTGACGTGGGCGGCTGCGAGGATCTCCCGTGCCCGCCCGCGCTCGTCCGCCAGCGCGATCAGCAGGTGCTCCGTCGCGACGTAGTCGTCCGACAGCGTCCGAGCCTCGTGCGCGGCACGGTCGAGCACCGTACGAAAGCCGAGGCTTGCCTGCGGCGCCGTCGCCGCGCCCGATGCGCGGGGAAGCTTCGCGAGGTCAGCCTCGATCGCCGTGCGCAACGCGCGCGTGTCCGCGCCGGCACCAGCGAGCAGCGTGTCCGCCACCGAGTCGCTCTCGGCGATCAGCGCCAGCAGCAGGTGGGGCGCCGTGACCTCGGGGTGACCCGACGCGCGGGCCCGTTCCGCGGCGCCCTGAACCGCCTCCTGTGCCTTGATCGTCAGCTTGTTCAGATCCATCATCGACTCCCCGGTTGCAGATCAGTGACGGGCATGGCGGACGACTGCGGTGCCCGGCTCACGCCACAGCACGACCTCCCGCCGGTACGAGCGGTGCACCTGCTCGACGGCCCGCTCGACGACCGCGGACGCCTCGTCGAGCGCGACCTCGAGCTCGTGGACACGGCCGCGGAGCGCTCGCACCTCGTCCTCGAGCGCAACGACGTGCTCGGCGCCCGAGAGCGACAGCCCGTAGGACGCGACGAGCTGGCTGACACGTCGCACACGCGCCAGGTCGGCGTCCGAGTAGAGCCGAGTGCCACCGGGCGTCCGGCGCGGTCGGATCAGACCTCGCGTCTCGTGCATCCGCAGCGTCTGTGGGTGCACGCCAAGCAGGTCGGCAGCGACGCCGATCATGTACTTGGGCGTGGCGTCTTCTGTCACGTGAACAGCCCGGCCCTGATGTCGACACCACCGTCGAGCACAGCGAACCTCTCCAACGCCTCTCGTTGCTGCCGCGTCAGGGAGGAGGGCACCTGGATGCGCAGGCGCACCAACAGGTCGCCGATGCGCTCCGAGGAGCCGCTGACCGCGGCGCCGCGCCCCTTCACGCGCAGCATGCGCCCGTCGCCGGTCCCCTCGGGGACGCGGACGCGAACACGCCCGCGGTCAGGGGTCGGCACCTCGATCTGGGCGCCGAGCGCTGCCTCTGCGAAGGTGATCGGCACCTCGACGATGAAGTCGTCACCGCGTCGCTCGAAGCGCTGAGAGCCCGACACGTTGACGACGACGAACAGGTCGCCCGGCGGCCCGCCCGCTGCCCCGTCGCCGCCACGTCCCGGCAGGCGGATCTTCGCACCGTCCTTCACGCCTGCCGGGATGCGGACGGTGTATCGCTTCGTCCGTGGCACCCGACCACGGCCCGCGCAGACGGCGCAGGGCGTCTCGACGATCGCTCCCGTCCCGGCACATCGGGTACACGCCTCCGAGAGGGCAAAGAACCCCTGGTTTCGCGAACGTACGCCACGCCCCTTGCAGTCCGGGCACTGCATCGGTGACGTGCCAGGCGCCGCGCGGGTGCCGTTGCAGGCCGCGCACGCCGCCTCCTTCTCGACCGGGATCGTCAGCTGCACGCCGCTCAGCGAGTCCTCGAACGAGAGGCTGACCGAGGTCTGCAGGTCGGCGCCGCGCTCCGGCGTGACCGGCCGCGCCCCGGAGCCACGAACGCGCCCGAAGAGGTCGGAGAGCATCTCCGATAGGTCGACGCCGCGCTGCGAAGCGAAGTCGCCAAACGCGTTCGGATCGAACCGCCCGCCGGCCGTTCCCCCCGAGGCGCCGAACTGGTCATAGGTCTTTCGCTTGTCGACGTCCGACAGCGTCTCGTACGCAGCGGTGATCTCCTTGAAGGTCTCCTCGGCCTTCGCATCCCCCGGGTTCTTGTCCGGATGCCAGCGCTGCGCGAGCTTGCGGTAGGCGCGCTTGACATCGTCCGCCGACGAGTTACGGGGCACGCCAAGCGTCTCGTAGAGGTCACGCATCACGGGCCTCCAACGACGCGAGCGGTGAGATCACCAGCAGCGCCGCTCCCACCGGGACGACGACGGCACGCCGCCGGTCGGTGACGAAGGAGCGGGCGCGGAGGCCGTCCGCCCGGAACCAGCCGAGGTAGCCATAGAGGCCACCCGAGCCGATCACCCGCAGGGAGGCCCCAACAGGCACGGTCGCACCGACCTCGCCGTCGATGCGGGTGCTTCGCCGACGACCCTCGATGACGACCGCGCCCGCTTCGACGCGGTAGCTGACGGGCTGGGCGCGGCGAAGCACCAAGGCGAGCAGCGCGATCCCAGCGGCGGCGGCGGCGAAGGCGGCAGCAGCGCCGCTTCGACCGGCCTGCGCCGACGAGCCGGACGCGACCCAGAGCAACGCAACGACGCCCCAGATGAGCCCGGTCGAGACGCGCGCGCCACCATCGAGCGGCGCCGCCGGATGGGTTCCCACGGGAGCGATGGTCAGCTCCCCGCCGACACGATCACGCGGGCTGGGCGGATGACGCGCTCGCCGAGAAGGAAGCCCTTCTGAAGGACCTGCACGATCGTCCCCTCCGGCGTGTCGGACGGCTGCTGCATGAGCGCCTCGTGTCGGTGCGGATCAAACGCCTCACCCCCGGGATCGACCTCGACCAGCCCCTCCTTCTCGAGCAGCGTGCGCAGCGCCCGGTGCACGAGCGCCACGCCCTCGGCGACGTGCTCCTTCGAGTGGTCGGCAAAGGCGTCCACCGCTCGCTCGAGGTCGTCGAGCACCGGCAACAGGTCGATCACGAGACGCTCCGCCGCGCGCTGCAAGAGCGCCACCTGGTCGCGAGCCATCCGCTTCTTGTAGTTGTCGAACTCGGCGGCGACACGTCGATAGTGCTCGAGGTACTCGTCGCGCTCGGCGGCGAGCACGGCGAGGGGATCGTCTCCCTCACCGCTCGCCGCAGACGCGTCGTGCTCGTTCGTCAGGTCGTCGCTCATGCCTTCGGCGCCGCGTCGGGTTCGACGACCTCAGCGTCCTCGATGATCTCCTCGTCCGGGCCGTCGTGCGCGGCTCCACCCGGTGCGGCCGTGTCGGCCTGCGCCTGCTGGTAGATCACCTCGGCGAGCTTGTACGAGGCGGTCTGCAACGTCGCCGTGCGCGAGCGGATGCCGTCAGCGTCGGCGCCCTCGAGCGCGGAGCGCAGGTCGGCGATCGCGCTCGTGATCGACTCGCGCACCGCCTCGTCGACCTTGTTGCCGTGCTCGACGACGGACTTCTCGGTCGTGTAGATGAGGTGCTCAGCCTGGTTCTTCGCGTCCACCAGGTCCTTCGCCTTGCGGTCGTCGTCGGCGTGCGACTCGGCGTCGCGCACCATCTTCGCGATCTCGTCCTCGGAGAGGCCCGAGCCGCCCTCGATGCGGATCTGCTGCTCGTTGCCCGTGCCCCGATCCTTCGCCGAGACGCTGAGGATGCCGTTCGCGTCGAGGTCGAAGGTGACCTCGATCTGGGGCATGCCACGCGGCGCGGCGGGGATGTTCATCAGCTGGAACTTGCCGAGCGTCTTGTTGTATCCGGCCATCTCGCGCTCACCCTGCAGCACGTGGATCTCGACCGAGGTCTGGCCGTCGTCTGCCGTCGAGAACGTCTCCGACTTGCGCGTCGGGATCGTCGTGTTGCGCTCGATCAGCTTCGTCATCACGCCGCCCTTCGTCTCGATGCCAAGCGAGAGCGGTGTGACGTCGAGCAACAGCACGTCCTTGACCTCGCCGCGCAGCACGCCGCCCTGGATCGCTGCGCCGATCGCGACGACCTCGTCCGGGTTGACGCCGCGGTGGGGGTCCTTGCCGATGATCGCCTTCACCTTGTCCTGCACCGCAGGCATGCGCGACATGCCGCCGACGAGGATCACATCGTCGATCTTGCTGGCGTCAAGGCCCGCGTCCTTCAGCGCCTGGCGGGTCGGGCCGTCGGTGCGCTCGACGAGCGCGTGCACGAGCTCGTTGAGCTTGGCGCGCGACAGCTGGAGGTCGAGGTGCTTCGGCCCCGACGCGTCAGCGGTGACGAACGGGAGGTTGATCGACGTCGCCTGGGTCGAGGAGAGCTCGATCTTCGCCTTCTCGGCAGCCTCGTACAGTCGCTGAAGGGCGAGCCGATCAGCGGCGAGGTCGATGCCCTGGTCCTTCTTGAACTCGGCGACCATCCAGTCGACGACCGCCTTGTCGAAGTTGTCACCACCGAGATGGTTGTCCCCGGAGGTCGACTTGACCTCGAACACGCCGTCTGCCAGCTCGAGCACCGAGACGTCGAACGTGCCACCGCCGAGGTCGAAGACGAGGATCGTGCGCTCGCCCTCCTTGTCGAGGCCGTACGCGAGCGCCGCAGCGGTCGGCTCGTTGATGATGCGCAACACGTTCAGTCCAGCGACGCGGCCGGCATCCTTGGTCGCCTGGCGCTGCGCGTCGTTGAAGTACGCCGGGACGGTGACGACGGCGTCCGTCACGGGCTCGCCAAGCTTCGCCTCGGCATCGGCCTTCAGCTTCTGGAGGATCATCGCGGAGATCTCCGGCGGGGCGTACTGCTTGCCGTCCGCATCGACCCGCACGTCGCCATTCGGTCCGGAGACGACCCGGTAGGGGATCATCGTCATCTCCTCGCTGACCTCCGAGGACTTGCGACCCATGAAGCGCTTGATCGAGAAGATCGTGTTCTCCGGGTTCGTCACCGCCTGACGCTTGGCTGGCGTGCCGACGAGCCGTTGGCCATCCTTGGCGAACGCCACGACGGACGGGGTCGTGCGCCCGCCCTCGACGTTCTCGAGGACCGACGGGTCGCCGCCCTCGAGGACGGCCATGCACGAGTTGGTCGTGCCGAGGTCGATGCCGATGACTCTACCCATGGTGGTGCTCCTGTGTTTCGCTGGATCGAACCTCATCCTAGAATATGAGTGACTAAACATCAAGTTTTCTAGTGCGCTTGACATCAATGGGCGCGATCTTGGCGACAGAGACCGGAGGGAGTAGCATCTCCCCATGCGACTCCGCCGCGTGGTTGCCCTCGGAACGCTCATCGCGATCGCGCTCACGGTTGCGAACGCTGAAGCGAAGACGAAGGCGAAGAAGCACAAGCCCGTCCCGCTCACCGTCGCCGGCCTTGCCGCGAAGCTGACGATCGGCTACGCCTACGTCGACCCGAAGCTGGCGAGGCGGGCGCCACTGCAAACGTTGCAGCCGATCGCGACCGCCCACGCCGGGTACCGGGTCGCGATCCTCGGCACGCTGCCGACGGGAACGGTGAGCGCCCAGACCGCCGCGTTCGCAGCTCTTGCGCGGCTGAGCAAGGCGACGCCGCCGATCTCCTTCGTCGCGATCATCCACGTCACCGCGACGGGATTGGACGTCGGTGGTGCGGCACGCACCACGCCGAACCCGCTCGTGATTAGCGACGCCGCACGAGCGGCCGCAAAGAACGCGACGCTTCCCGGTGCCATGAAGGCCTTCGTCGATGCGATCGCCCGCTACCGCCCTCCTGCGCCGACGCCGAAGGAGTCGGGCGGGGTCGGTCTCGTTACGTGGATCGTCGGCGGCGTCGCCATCCTGCTCGCCGGGCTCGCGTCGATGCGTCTGCGCAAGGTCTCGCGCGAGCGCCGGTCGCGCGCGAGGGTCGGCTCGATCGGCACCGCAAGAACCTTCCACCTGGCCCGTCTCGACGGCCTCTCTGCCCGACACGCCGCCAAGGTCGGCGTCGTCGGCGAGCAGAACGAGAGCCCGGCACTGCACGCACACCACGAGACGGCGGGCGCGAAGCTCGTCGCGATCCGGCGTCAGATGGCTGGCCTGTTCTCGCCGCGAGAGCTGCGCACCTGCGCGCTCGAGCTCGACGCCGCCGAGTGGCACGTGCAGTGCACCGAGGCGATCCTCGCCGACGCCACGGTGCCGCCCGAGCCCCGCGGCGACCGCCCGGGACTGTGCTTCTTCACCCACGAGCACGGGCTCGGCACGGTGGAGGTCGAGGTCAAGCGCCCGGACGCGTCGCTCGTGACGATCTGGGTCTGCCCGGAGAACGCCGTCGCGCTCGCTCGAGGCGAGGAGCTGCTCGTCTCGACCGTCCACGTCGGTGGCCGGCGCGTCCCGTGGCCCGCCGCACCGACCTACTACGGCGCCCCCGGCTGGGGATCGGACGAGCTACCGGGCCTCGAGCACGGCGGTCGCGAGATCTGGGGGCGCCGGGCGCCCGCCCGCGAGCTGCCACCCGAGGTTCCGCCGGAGTCCGTGCCGGGGACGCGAGCCTCCGACGTGTTGCCGCCAGGCGTCTGGACTCCGCTGCCGCCCGGCGTCTCGGCGCCGCCCGTACCGCTCGACGCGCAGCTCCCAATCGTCGGCACGACCCAGGACTTCCCGCTGTTCGAGGAGCTTGAGAACGAGATCACGGCCGAGCACGCAGCGCTGACGCCCGACGAGACGCGCGCGTACGACCCGCTCGCCGACGATGACCACGTTCCGCCGTGGGAGCGAGCGAGCTCCTGACGTGTCCGCCGAGCGATGGTACTGGGGCGTGGTCGTACGGCTCGACCAGGCCGACGACATGCTCGGAGCGATCGCGCGCGCCACGACGTCGCCGAGCCAGCACTCCCAGGCGCCGGGCACGGGTCACATCACGTTGCTCTACGCCCCGCTGCGCGGCGCTGTGGCCTGCGACGACCTGGCGACGCGTGCCCGCGAGGCCGCAGCCGGGCTCTCTCCCTTCGACGTCGAGCTTCACGGCGCCGGCGAGTTTCCCACCGCGACGCGCGTGGTCGCGTGGCTCGCGATCGAGCGGGGGATCGCGGAGCTACGGACGATCCGCCGCGCGCTCTGCGGGTGCGAGACCGACGTCCTGCCACACGCCTGGATCCCGCACTGCACGGCGCTGTACGCCGAGGACCCGGCGGCGTACGCGCCAGCGCGCCAGCAGGTACGCGCCGTCCTCGACGGGACGCGCTTTACCGCGTCCGTCGACGCGCTCTGGATCGCCGGCTTCCCGGAGAGCGGGCACCCAGCCCGCGACCTGACCTATCGGCTGCGGGTGCCGCTCGGCTAGCAGACGACCCGTGATCGACGATACTATCGCCATGGCCACGACCGACCGGCTCGGACGCGTCGTCCGCGATCTCCGCATCTCGGTCACCGACCGCTGCAACTTCCGCTGCGTGTACTGCATGCCGAAGGAGGTGTTCGGCTCGTCCTACCGCTTCCTCGGCCGCAGCGAGGTGCTGACCTTCGAGGAGATCGAGCGGGTCGCGCGGGCCTTCGTCGACAACGGCGTGACGAAGATCCGCCTCACCGGCGGTGAGCCGCTCGTCCGACGCGACATCGAGCGCCTCGTCGAGCGCCTCGCGGCGATCGACGGCGTCGACGACCTGACGATGACGACCAACGGGGTGCTGCTGCCACAGAAGGCGCGCGCCCTCGCCGACGCCGGACTGACACGCGTCACCGTCAGCCTCGACGCGCTGGATGACGCGACCTTCCAGGCGATGAACGACGTCGGCGTGCCGGTCGCAAAGGTCATCGAGGGCATCGAGGCCGCGGTGTCTGCCGGGCTCGGTCCGGTCAAGGTGAACGCGGTCGTCAAGCGCGGCCTGAACGAGCACGCGATCATCCAGCTCGCCGACCGCTTCCGCGGGACAGCCGTGACGGTGCGCTACATCGAGTTCATGGACGTCGGGACGACGAACGGTTGGAACCTCGCCGACGTGCTCCCCGCGCAGGAGGTGATCGACCGGATCGGCGCCCGCTGGCCGCTCGACCCGGTAGGCCGCACGACGCCGGGGGAGGTTGCCGCTCGTTGGCGCTACCGGGATGGGGCCGGCGAGATCGGCGTCATCTCAAGCGTCACGCAGCCCTTCTGCGGCGCCTGCACCCGGGCCCGGATCTCCGCCGACGGGACGCTCTACACGTGCCTGTTCGCCGCCGCCGGCCACGACCTGCGCTCGCTGTTGCGCGACGGCTCGACCGGCACCCTCGAGGCGCGCATCGCCGCCGTGTGGCGTGGACGCTCCGACCGCTACTCCGAGCTACGGGCGGCGGCAACGACGAGCAGCGCGCGCGTCGAGATGTCGGCGATCGGCGGGTAGGCCCCGTCCGGGCGGTCAGCCAAGGCTGGTGACGGCGTTGCGCACCGCAACCTTCAGCGCCTCCGAGAGCGTCGGATGAGCGAACGTCGTCGCGAGCACCGGCCCGAGGTCTCCGCCCATGTTCAGCGGGATCGTCAACGATGCGAGCATGTCTCCGCCGTGCGCGGCGACGATCGTCGCCCCGAGGAGCCTGTGCGTCGAGCGGTCGAGGACGACCTTGACGAACCCCTCCGTCTCCCCCAGGGCACGCGCCTTGCCGAGCTCGCGCACGAGCTTGACGTGCACGTGCACGTCGTGGCCAGCCGCCCGCGCCTCGGCCTCCGTCAGGCCAACGGCGGCGACCTGCGGGTCGGTGAAGGTGACGCGCGGCATCGCATGGTAGGTCGGCGTCATCGCGTCACCGCGGAGCGCGTTGTTCACCGCCTGCGGCCCCTCGTAGGTCGCCGCATGGGTGAACTGGAAGCGACGATGCGCACCGCCGATCGCATCACCGATCGCCCACGTTGACGAGCGCGTCGTGCGGAGCGTCGCGTCGACGAGGATCCCGCCCTGGTCGAGCTCCACACCACCGGCGTCGGGGCGGAGGTCGGCCATCGCGGGCTCGCGGCCCGTCGCAAGCAGGATCCGCTCGACATCAACCTGTCCGCCAGCCCACCGCAGTCGCCCGCCCGGCGCGGAGCGCTCGATGATGATCTCGGTCGCCCCGGTGACGACCGTCACGCCCTCCGCGCGCAGCACCCGAGCGACGAGCTCGCCCGCCTCCGGCTCCTCACCGCGCAGCGGTGCGGCGGCGCGCATCACGATCGTCACGACGACACCGAGCCGGTTCAGCGCCTGGGCGAACTCGAGCGCGATCGGGCCGCCGCCAACGATCCCGAGCGAGGCCGGCAGGTGGTCAAGGTGCAACAGCTCGGCGCTCGTCAGGTGCGGCGTCTCGGCCGCACCCGCGATTGGCGTCACGCTCGGCGCCGCACCGACCGCGAGCAGCACGGGAACGTCGTCAGCAACGACCGCGTCGCCGACCGCGAGCTTGCCGCCTGCGAACCGGGCGACCTCCGGCACGACGAGCACGCCGTCATCCCCACCGAGAAGGTCCTCGTAGTAGCGACGGCCGTCGTCCATCACGCGATGGATGCGGGTCATCACCGCCCGCCCGTCGATCACGGTCTCGGAGCGAACGCCGAACTCCTCGCCGTGTCGGGCGAGATGGGCGATCTCAGCGGCCCTGACCAGGGCCTTCGTCGGGATGCACCCGACGTTGATTCAGGTGCCGCCAAGCGCTGCCGGCTCGATCACCGCCACGCGAGCTCCGAGCTTCCGGGCGCGCATCGTCGCCGAGATGCCGCCCATGCCGCCACCAACGACGATGAGGTCTGGTTCGAAGCGGGTGATGTCCACGCCCGGACTCTAGCCGCGGCTACCATTGGCGGATGCGTCGAGGGGTGAGACGGGCCGGGCGGATGCTGCCGCACGGCTGGGGTGACTTCTGGGTGCAGTTCGCGGTGTTCTGGACGTTCTACGCCGGCTACGAGCTCTCGGCACACCTCGCGAGCGGCGCTCGGCCGACGGCGTTCGCGAACGGCGAGCGCGTGATGTCGGTGGAGCGCTCGCTCCACCTGTTCATCGAGCCGGCCATCCAACGCTGGACGCTGCACGACGCGCCAGCGGCCTTCCTGTGGCTCGCGAACAACACCTACTTCACGTGCCAGTTCGCGATCTCGTTCGGCTTCATGCTGTGGACGTATGCGATGGCAAACCACGCGTTCTACTTCGTGCGCAACACGATCCTGCTGATCGACTTCATCGGCCTTGGCGGCTACTTCACCGTCCCAACGGCTCCACCACGGATGTTCCCCGGGTTCGTCGACACGCTCCACACACAGCCCATCAGCATGCAGAGCTCGCTGGTGCAGGCGCTCGGCAACCCGTACGCGGCGATGCCGAGCCTGCACTCCGCGTACGCGATCGTGCTCGGCGTCACCGGCGTCGTCGTCTTCCGCCACCCAGCCGTGCGCGCGCTGTGGACGATCTACCCGGCGATCGTGGTGTACGCCATCGTCGCCACGGGAAACCACTTCGTGCTTGACGCGCTCGGCGGCCTCGCCGTCGCCGGAATCGCCCTCGTCGCGAGCCTCGCGATCGCCAGAGGACGGTTCCCCCGCCGTGGCGCCGCTCCTGTCGGTTTCCTCGTGCCGCGCCCCGCTGCGACGACGCGGTGATGAGCCACCGAGTGTGCCGTTTTGTACATACCCTGGTGGTTCGTCGTGAGGAGCACGTCTGACAAGCGCCAGCGAGGGAGCTTGCTGATCGCGGGGCGTGCTGGATAGCACGCCCGCTCGCACGTGACCGAGCTGGAGACCCGGTGATCTGGTGGATACCAGATCACCTCGCACGCTGGTTGCCCAGCTCTCGACCCGACCTGTCGGGCGACGTTTCAGACGCCGCTGCGGAGCGCTCGAACCGCCACGTATGTTCGAGACGGTGCACGAGCGGCGCGCGTCAAAGGACCAGAGCTCCGGTGCGTCACCGGCGGCGACTGACGACCGCTCGTCGGTCGAAAGCGACCGCTCGTCGGCGCATGCTTGGTTGATCGCCGGGAGCCTGGGACGCTGCACGGAGATGAACGCGCATCTCGAACGCTTCCAGCACGGCTACACGTCCGGCACGCGCCGGCTCGTCGCCGACGTGGTCCGCATGTTCCGCCGGATCCCGATCACTGCGAACCAGGTCACCGCGGCCGGGTTCGCTCTCAACATCATCTCGGCGGTGTTGATCTATCGCGAGCTGTGGGTCGCCAGCGGCGTCGTGTTCCTCCTCGGCTCGATCCTCGACGTCTTCGATGGAGCGATCGCCCGCTACAAGGGTGAGGAGAGCTCCGTCGGCGCGTTCGTCGACGCCACGGTCGACCGGATCGCCGAGGGCTTCGTGCTGGGTGCGATCGCGCTCGTCTTTGCCCGACACGGAAACACGCTTGCGCTGGCGGCGGTCTTCGCGGCGCTCGTCGCCTCGTTCCTGACGTCGTACACGCGTGCGCGTGCCGAGATCGAGGGACTCGACGGCATCTCCGGACTGATGGCACGCGCCGAACGCGTCGTGCTGCTTGGCGCCGCGCTCCTCTTCGCGCCGCTCGGCGGGCCGGTGCTGCCGTGGGCGATGTACCTGCTCGCCGGTCTCTCCGCCGTCACGGTCTTCCAGCGTGTCCGGCACGTGCTCGCGCAGATGCGCGCGCTCGACCCTCGTTAGTCAACCCGTCACCCCTGCAAGGAGCAAGTCCGTGAGTGAGAGCAACGGCTCGGTTGTTGGACGTCCATCCGACGGCAAGGTTCGCGTCGCCATCGTCGGCGTTGGCAACTGCGCGTCGTCCCTCGTGCAGGGCGTCGAGTACTACAAGAACGCCGTCGACGACGAGTTCGTCCCCGGCCTGATGCACGTCAACCTCGGCGGCTATCACGTCCGCGACGTCGAGTTCGTCGCAGCGATCGACGTCGACAAGGACAAGGTTGGCAAGGACCTTGCCGACGCGATCTGGTCGGGGCAGAACAACACGATCAAGTTCGCCGACGTCGCGACGACCGGCATCACCGTCGCCCGCGGTATGACGCACGACGGCATCGGCAAGTACCTGTCGCAGGTGATCGAGAAGGCCGACGGTCCGACCGACGACATCGTCCAGATCCTCAAGGACACCAAGGCTGACGTGCTCGTCTCCTACCTGCCGGTCGGGTCGGAGGAGGCGACGAAGTGGTACGTCGAGCAGGCGCTGCAGGCCGGCGTCGCGTTCGTCAACTGCATCCCCGTGTTCATCGCCCGCGAGGACTACTGGCGCGGCCGGTTCGAGAAGGCCGGGCTGCCGATCATCGGCGACGACATCAAGTCCCAGGTCGGCGCAACGATCATCCATCGCGTCCTCGCCCGGCTGTTCGACGACCGCGGCGTGAAGATCGAGCGCACCTATCAGCTCAACGTCGGCGGCAACACCGACTTCATGAACATGCTCGAGCGCGAGCGCCTCGAGTCGAAGAAGATCTCCAAGACGAACGCCGTCACCTCGCAGATCCCGTACGCGATGGCGCCGGGCGACGTGCACATCGGCCCGTCCGACCACGTGCCGTGGCTGAAGGACCGCAAGTGGGCCTACATCCGCGTGGAAGGTCGCTCGTTCGGTGACGTGCCGCTGAACGCCGAGCTGAAGCTCGAGGTTTGGGACTCGCCGAACTCCGCCGGGATCGTCATCGACGCCGTGCGGCTGATCAAGATCGCGCTCGACAACGGCATCGCCGGTGCGCTCGAGTACCCATCGGCGTACCTGATGAAGTCGCCGCCAGTGCAGCACCACGACGAGCTGGCGCGCGACGCTGTCGAGGCGTTCATCGCCGAGCACGCACGAAGCGCCCCGACGAAGCCGGCGAAGGAGAAGGCCAAGAAGTGACGCTGCGTGTCTGTCTCGTAACGCCGTACGCGTGGGACAGGCCGCACGAAGGGAACGACCACGTGGCCGCGCTCGCGTCGCACCTGACGCGAGCCGGTCACGTCGTCGTTGTCCTCGCCCCTGCCAGCCGCCCCGTCTCGCTCCGTGACGGCCGCGCCCGGCTGCGGCTGCTCGAGCGCGGCGTCAGCTCGGCGCTAGAGCCGACCCCGGGCACCCCGCTCGTGTTCACCGTCGGACAGCCGGGTCGCGGCATCCCGACGCTGCCCTCCGTGGCGGCGGCCGTCCGGCGGGTGCTCCACGACGGCGCGTTTGACATCGTCGAGGCCCTCGACCCGGACCTGCCGGGGCCGAGCGCCGCGGCGTTGCGCGACAGCCCGACGCCGGTGATGGCGACGTTCAGCCGAACGACCGCGCGGCGCCCGATCACCGCGAAGGCGGCCGAGAGGATCGCCGCCAGGGCCGCGGTCGCGACCGCCCTGTCGCAGGCGGCAGCAACGAGCACGCGGGAGCGCCTGGGGATCGAGACGACGGTGCTGGGCCCGATGCTGCCGAACGCGACCACGCCTCGGGAGCGCGTGCGCACGGTGGTCGTCGAGTGTCCGCTCGCCGATCCATCGCTGATCCGCCCGCTGCTCGCCGAGGTCGCCCTCCACACGGCGGCGGTACGTCTCGCCCGATCCTCCGCCCTTGCCGCGCCGGCGCTCCGTGCCCTCGTGCCGGCGGGCGCGAGCAGCGTCCAGATCGTCGACGCCGCAGGAGGCGCTGCTCGCGACGCCGCCCTCGACGGTGCGACGATCTACGTGGCCCATCCTCGCGGCAGCATGATCGCCGCGCTCCACGCCGCGGCCGCAGGCGCCGTCGTCGTCGCCGTGCGCGACACCGCGCCAGCAGAGCACGTCACGCACGAGCGAGACGGCCTGCTGGTAGCGCAGGGCCAGCCGGCGCTGCTCGCGGCGAGCGTAGGGCGCCTGCTCGCCAACGACGCGCTCCGCCACGCCCTCTCCACCGCCGGCGTGACGCGGGCCGGGGAACGGGCCGCGACGACGAGCGCGGCACGGGAGGAGGCGTACCGCGACCTCGCTCGCCCCCGTGAGGAGCGACCGTCGCAGGGCGGCGATCGAATCCTCTGCGACTTTCACATGCACACCGACCACTCTGGTGACTGTGCGACACCTGTCAGGGCGCTTGTCGATCGGGCGGTGGCACTCGGCCTCGGTGCGATCGCCGTAACCGACCACAACACGATCGCCGGCGGCGTGGCAGCGGCAGCGGACGTTGCCGCCCGCGGCCTCGACCTGCACGTGATCGTCGGGTCGGAGATCAAGACGACCACGGGCGAGGTGATCGGCCTCTACCTGACCGAGGAGATCCCCCGCGGGATGCCGTTCGCCGACACGGTCGAGGCGATCCACGCGCAGGGCGGCGTCGTCTACGTGCCGCACCCGTTCGACCGGCTCCACAGCATCTGCGACCCGGCACTCCTGCGCCGCCTCGTTGACGAGATCGACGTGATCGAGTCCTGCAACGCGCGCCTGTACCGCGAGGCGTACAACCACGAGGCAGCGGCGTTCGCGCGTCGCCACGGCCTGCTCGAGGGCGCAGGTTCCGACGCACACGTCCTCGAAGGGCTCGGCACGGCTGCCGTTCGTCTGCCGCGCTTCGACGACGCAGCGTCGCTCCTCATCGCCCTCGGCGAGGGCGTGATCGAGCGGCGGAAGGTGAGCGTCGCGTACGTCCAAGCACTGAAGTGGGTGCGTCAGGCAAGGAAGCAGCGCGGAGGCGGCGAATCGTAGGGACGATCGATGCCGAGCACCGACGAGATCTACGAGCGTTACCTCGCGAGGGCGATCCGCGAGATGAACACCCTCGGCGACGAGATCGGCGCCTGCACGCGGATCCCCCACCCGGCGAACGCTGCCGTGCTCGGAAGCGGGCACCCGCTCGCCGACATCATGCTGCTGAAGTTTCGGGCGCAGGCAGCGGAGATCCAGGAAGGCGTTGCCTTCTTCGGTCGCACCGGCGCCGCAATCCTGAAGTCGGTGCGTCGTCTCGACATCGACCCGCTCGTGATCTACGGCACAAACTGCGTCAAGTGCGCAGACGGCAACCCGGACGACGCGGTCGCGGCCTGCCCGGCGTGGCTGATGCGCGAGATCGCGATCACCGAGCCGAAGATCATCGTCGCGATGGGCGAGGACGTCGTGCATGCCCTGAACGACCTGAAGGTGCCGCTGAGCGAGCCGGTTGATGCAACGCGGCTCGGCGAGGTGCAGCGCCTGACGCCGACGATCGAGGTGCTCGTCGTGCCCGACATTGACGGTGCGCTCAACGACGAGGACGCGAAGCGGGCATTCTGGAACGCGTTCAAGGCGCTCGGACAGTGGTACGACGCGCTGCCGCCGTACTGACGCTCGCGACGGCCTGGGCGCTCTGGACCGTCGGGGCGCCGCGCCTGCCTGCGGCGCGTGAGCTCACCGAGATCCTCGCGACGGCGCTCGTCGCGATCCCGCTCGCCAGCGCGACGACGATCACCGCCGTCGCCGGGTTGCGCCGCTCCCCGCGATCGCTGGTCGTCGCCGGCGCTGCCGCCGCGACGGCCGTCGTCGGGGCGACGGCGCTCGGCTCGCCGACGCTCGCCGGTGCGGCAAAGCTCGTCGCGGCTGCCACGGTCGGCGCGCTCGCTGCACGCCTGCTCGACCGCTCGTGGCAGGCGGCGATCGTCGCGGTGCTCGTGATCGGCGTTGACACGTACTCGGTGTTCCGCGGTCCGACGAGGCAGCTGCTCGACCACGGCGGGGCGGCGATCGGCTGGTTGACGGTGCCGTTGTCGGCCCCAGGGCGCTACGGCGCAGCGGCGCTCGGAGTCACCGACTTCGTCTTCCTCGCGCTCTTCGCAACGGTCACGTTGCGCTGGCGACTGCGGCCCGGAGTGACCCTTCCGCTCTGCGTCGCCTCGTTCGGGGGCAGCCTCGTCCTCGCGACGGCGACGAGCGCGGCAGTCCCGGCGTTACCGCTGCTCGCGCTCGGCTTCCTCGTCCCGAACGCCCGTCGCCTCCTGCCGTCAGCACCACCGCCAGCGCCGACGATCGATGAGCGGCAGCGGCCTGCGTCGGGCGCGAACGCGCGACGTAACGCCCGTGCGCCAATCGATCGGGCCGCTCGCTGGAGGCCAGCGAGAGACGCTCTGTGGTCCGTCCTTGACCCGATCGTGGCAAGCGGCGCGACGATCGCGATCGTCGGCGCAGGAAACTGCGACGACGTCCCCCTGACGCGGCTCGCGCTGCGCGCCGAGCGCATCGACCTGCTTGACGTCGACGTGGCGAGCTGCCTGCGCGCGATCCACCGCGAGCCGGCGCTGCTGCGCCCACGGCTTCGGGCGCTCGGCGTCGACGTCACCGGTGGCGTCGCCGACAGCGTCGTCGCCGCGGTGATCGGCGGCCGGGTGCCAACGGTAGCGCAGCAGACGTGGGAGCCACTCGGCGACGGCCCGTACGACGTCGTCATCGGCGACCTCCTCTACAGCCAGCTGCTCTACCCCGCGCTCGCGGACGCGAGCGTGCCCGAGGCGAGGATCGGCATCTCGCTCCGCGCCTACGGTGACGCCGTCACCGGCATCGCGGTGTCGCGGCTGCATGCGAGCGCCCCGCGTGGCGTCGTGGTGCACGTCAACGACCCGCTCGCGTGGTGGGATGGGCACGAGCAGCCGTTTCCGCTCTCCCGCGTCCTGGCGGCTGCGGCGGAGGGCGCTGAGGACGCGCTCGCCCTCGTCGCAACCGGTAACCGGCCGACCGGTTGTGACCCGCGCAACTCGCTCGCGGCGCTCGGCATCCCTGTCGTCAGCACGACGTTCTGGCGCTGGCCGTTCACCGTCGGCGTGGACTACCTCGCCTGCGCGACGGTCGCCCGCACCCCGTCGCGATGATCGGACCGCTACGCGCTCTCGACGAGCTCGAAGCGCGCGACGCACTCGACGTGGTGGGTGTGCGGAAACATGTCGACGGGTCGCACGCGCTCGAGCCGGTAGCCGGCCTCGACGAGCAACTCCGCGTTCCCGGCGAGCGTCGTCGGGTTACAGCTGACGTAGACGATCCGCGACGGCGCGAGCTCGATCACGCGCCGGACCGCCTTCGGCGTCAGCCCGGCGCGTGGCGGGTCAACAACGACGACGTCGGGCGAGGGTAGCCCGTCCTCGATCAAGGGCCGGAGAGCCTTCGCGACGTCGCCAACGACGAACTCAACGTTGCCGATGCCGTTCAGGTCGGCGTTCTCGCGGGCCCGCTCGACGGCCTCCTCGAGCAGCTCGACGCCGATCACCCGACCAGCGGCGGCCGCCAGGGCGAGCGCGATCGAGCCGATGCCGGAGTAGAGGTCCCAGACGACCTCGTCGCCCGAGAGGTGCGCCTCCTCGATCGCGATCTCGTACAGCCGCTCGCACATCGCCGTGTTCGTCTGCAGGAAGGCGCCCGAGGAGACCCGCAGCTTGAGGCCTAGGAGCCGCTCCTCGTACCAGTCGCGGCCGAACACCAGCGACGACGGCAGCCCCGCGGTCGCCTCCCCGCTGCCATCCGTGACGGCGTGCAGGACGCCGACGACTCCCGGACAGCGCTCGCGGAGCTCGGCCTCAAGCCAGCCGACCTCCGGCAGCGCGCCGGAGAAGGTGACGAGCGTGAGGAGAAGCTGGCCGGTGCGGTCCGACGCCCGCACGATCAGGTGGCGCAGGTACCCGGTACCGGCGCGACGATCCCAGACCGCGACGCCGGTGCGCCGCGCCCACTCCTGCACCACGGCTCGGGCGCTGTCGGCGGCGGCGCCCATCAGGAGGCAGCCACCGATCGGTGTGATCTCGTCCCAGCGGCCCGCCCGGTGGAAGCCGATCGTCGGGCCGTCCGGCGTCGACGCGAACGAGAACTCGAGCTTGTTGCGATACCCGAGCGTCTCCGTCGCGGCCGCGATCTCGTCCATCGCGAACGCGTGCTGGTGTCCGATCCGCTCGAGGGAGTCGCGCACCTGCTGTGCCTTCCAGGTCGCCTGCTCGGCGTAGTCGAGGGCCTGCAGGCGACAGCCGCCGCAGGTGCCGAAGTGCGGGCAAGGCGCGGTAACGCGGCTCGGGCCAGCCTCGAGCAGCTCCGTCGCGTAGCCCTCGCCAAAGCGCCGCTTGAGCTTCGTCACGCGTGCGCGCACGCGGTCGCCGGGCAACGCGCGGTCAACGAACAGCACGAAGTCGTCGATGCGTGCGACCCCTCGGCCGCCGAAGGCGAGGGAGTCGATCACGACCTCCACCTCGCTGCCCTTCTCCGGTCTTGACATCCCGTCGTAGTCTACGCAGCCGCGCTCGATGCTGCGCCGATCCTCCGCGCGGCGAACGACCCGGCGAGGCAGAACGCCGCGCAGACCGCGAACATCGCGCCGAAGCCCGCGGCGTCTGCGATCCAGCCGAGGCCCGGGACGGTCGCCGAGCCCATGAAGAACACGACCGTTGACGAGGCGCCGAGAGCGACCCCTGGTGAGGAGCCGGCGACCTCGCCGGCGGTGACGTAGACGACGGCGTTGAACCCGAGCGTCCCGAACGCGAGGACCAGGCACGCGACGATCGTGATCGGCACGCCGTGGGTGATCGCGAGCGGGAAGGCGAGCGCGGCGCCGGCGCCGAGCAGCCCGACGCGGGAGAGGGTCGCGGCCCGCCGGGTTCCGCCGTGGCGATCGGCGACGACGCCCCAGGTGATGCGCGCGCACGCGGCGCCGAGGTTGACGAGCCCGAACAGCAGCCCCGCGGTGCGCTCCGAGAAGCCGGCCACGTGGAGCGCGTCGACCGTGAAGGTCAGCACCCCACCGAGCGCGGTCACGTAGAGCGCTCCCGTCAGCATCACCCACCGCAGGGCCGGTGGGAATGACGCGCGGAGCGGTGCCAGCTCGCGCCGCACGCCGAGCGGACCGATCACGACCGCGAACACGCCGCCCCCGAGCGCGACGAGGATTGCCGGGACGAGGAATGCAAGGCGGAGGCCGCCGGCCGCGTGGAGTGCGGGAAGGAGCGCCGCGCCCACCATGCCACCGACCGGTACCGCCGCCTGGCGCAGCCCGAGCACGCGCCCGCGGAGCTCCGGCGGGAACGCCGCCATCATCGCAGTCAGCCCTGCCACGGGCACCGCGGCCGCCCCGACCCCGGCGAGCAGGAGCACGACCAGCATCTGCCACGGGCGCTGGACTAGGCCGGCGGCGGCGAGCGGGAGCGATCCGGCAATGGCACCGACGATCAGGACGGGGCGCGCGCCGAACCGGTCGCAGGCTCGTCCCGCCGGAAGCAATGCCAGCGCCGGGCCGATCCCCGTCGCTGCGAACAGGACCGCGAAGCCGACCCTGCCGACGCCGCGGTCGTCTCGGAGGGCGAAGGTGAGCGCGGGCAGGCCGAACTGGACGATCGAGATCGCGACCTGGGAGAGGATCGCTACAACCACGATCGCGCCGCGACGGGACATGCCGCTACCGTAGATGCCCTCTACGATCATTGCAAGCCGCGACAGTCGCTATCATGATAGGTGAATGCCTATGGCTGACGGAGGCGGGATCGTGCAGACGCGACGGCTCGAGGCGTTCCTCGCGGTCGTCGAGCACGCCGGGTTCAGCCGGGCTGCCGAGCGGCTCGGCGTCAGCCAGCCAACGGTCTCCCAGCTGGTGCGAGCGCTCGAGCGCGACGTCGGCGCCGACCTGCTGATCAGGGCGCGCGGCGCGGTGCGGCCGACGGCTGCCGGGCGCGCGCTCGTTCCCTTCGCCGCCCAGCTGCTCGCGACCGTCGAGGACGCGGCAGAGGCGATCGGACGCGCCGACCGCGACGCGCGTCGGCACCTCGCGGTGGCGGCCGGTGAGGCGCTCGCAACCCACGTGCTGCCGCGAGCCGTGGCCGCGATCCGGGAGCGGCTGCCGGGCCTTCAGGTGACGTTGGTGGTCGGCGACGAGCTGCGCGTGGTCGAGGCGCTACGCAGCCGCGAGGTCGACGCCGCGCTCCTCACCGACCGCACCGACACGCGTGATCTGACCACGCATGACTACGCGCCCGGCCGCCTGGTCCTCGTCGCCGCCCACGGTTCGCGCCTTGCTGCCGCGCAAGCTGCGACGATGGCCGACCTGGCGGCGGAGACGCTCGTCGTGCGCGACGCTGGCACGGTGAACCGGCGCGAGGTCGACGCGATGCTCGCCCGCGCCGACGTTCGCCCCCGCTCGCGACTCGTTGCCTCGACCCTCGAGGCGGTGAAGCGCTTCGTGGAGGCCGGGCTCGGCGTGACGATCGTGCCGGTGATCGCTGTCGAGCGGGAGCTGGCCGATGGCCGGCTCGTCGAGGTCCCGCTCGACGCCGACGGGCTGGACTACCGCTTCGTTCTCTGCACCCGCAAGGATGAGCCAGTCGCGCCGGCAGTGACGCTACTCCTGGAGCTTCTGCGCGGGACGGCATCAGGTTGCGATGGCGCGATCGATCCACGGCACGAGCGCGCAGGCCCTTGACCTGTAGCGCAGCCCGCAGTATCATGCGAACGTCCACCACGGCAACACCATTGCCTACATGGCAATTCTAAGGAGCTTGATCGCATGACGCTGCCGAAGAGCACGCGATTCCTCGTCATCGGAGCCGGCATCCACGGCCTGTCGACGGCATACCACCTCGCGCTCGAGCTGAAAGCGTCCGGCCAGGGCTCTGGCGCCGACATCGTGATCGTCGACAAGACGGGCATCGCCGCTGGCGCCTCGGGCATCGCCTGCGGCGTGGTACGCAACAACTACTACCAGCCAGCGATGTCCGAGCTGATGGCCGCGAACGTCGAGGTCTGGGAGTCCGATCCGACCGCCTATCACTACAACTCGGTCGGCTACATGGCGCTCGGCCCAGCGGCGCAGGTCTCCGACCTGACCGAGGTCGCGGAGCGACAGGAGCGTATCGGCTACGCGAACACGCTGATCACCGGCGAGGCAGCCTGCGACGCGTACATGCGCACGATCTTCCCCGACTGGCGCGCGAAGGGCATCGAGATCGTCCTGCACGAGCACCGCGGCGGGTTCGCGTTCAACGTCGACTCGATGCACGGGATCGCGAACAAGGCGCGCGCCGAGGGCGTGACGATCATCGACGGGGTGCGCGTCACCGGCTTCGACTCTGACAACGCTGGCGCCGTGACGCGCGTGCACACGAACGAGGGGTCGGTCGACGTCGAGCAGGTGATCGTCGGCGTCGGCCCCTGGGTGCCGGAGATCTGGCGCATGCTCGACCTGCCGGCGAAGATCGACGTGCGAACCCCCGCCGGCGAGGTGCACGCGGGTCAGAACATGTGGACGTACTGGTACCTGCAGGAGGGCGAGATCCAGGTCGACCCGCTCTCCTTCGACCGCGCCGACGGCACCGCGCCGCCCGTGATCCACGTCGACACCGACGCGCCCCTGTACGCCGACAACGGCACGCTGATCACCGACGAGCTGTGGGGGATCTACTACAAGCGCGACCGGCACGGCGTGCAGGGCGGCGCCTCGCCGCTCGCGATCGGCAGCGAGTTCGAGGTCGACCCGTACCCGACGGCGTCCGTCGACGACACCTTCCCCGACATGTGGTGTGCCGCGCTGTCGCACTGCATGTCGCGCTTCGAGGGCTGCCGCGCTTCCTACAAGGACGCGCGCTCCGGCGGTGCCGGCGCGTTCACCGCTGACAACTTCCCGGTGTTCGACTACATGCGACCGAACGTCTACGTCATCGCCGACTCCAACCACGGCTACAAGATGATCGGCGTCGGCAAGGAGGTCGCCCGCGTCCTCACCGGTGGGCACAGCACGCTGCTGCACCCGTTCCGCTACGAGCGCTTCGCGACCGGCGACCTGCACCCGGTCTCGAACTCGCCCTACCCCTGGTCGTAGGCGCGTACGAGCGCGGCGCGGAGCACCGCCCGGTCGGCCTCACGGCCGGACCAGAGGGAGAGGTTCCGCGCCGCCTGCTCGACCAGCATGCCGCGACCGTCGACGCACGTCGCGCCGGCGGCCGCGGCGTAGCTGAGGAAGGCCGTTCGCGGCGGGTTCGCGACGACGTCGACAGCGACGACACCCGGCCCGACGAGCGCGAGGTCGACCGGCGGCACCGCGTCGGCGGCCGGGAGCATGCCGACGCTCGTGGCGTTGACGATCACGTCGTAGGCGTCGCTCGTCGCGCGGACTCCTGTCGCCCGGTCGACGGCAAACGCCAATTCCGCTCCGCGCGCCGCATCCCGGTTGACGACGCGGAGCGCACCGAGACCGGCAACCGCAGCCGCGAAGGCGATCGCCCGCGCCGCGCCGCCAGCCCCGACGAGCAGCATCGAGCGTCCACGAACCGGCCCGACCGCGGCCTCGAAGGCCTGGACGAAGCCCGCCCCGTCGGTGTTGTGCCCCACCAGACGGCCACCGTCGTTGACGACGCAGTTGACCGCGCCGGTGAGGCGCGCGGAGCCTGCGAGCTCGTCGAGAAGGGGGATCACCGCTTGCTTGTGGGGCAGGGAGCAGTTGAAGCCCCTCCACCCCATCGCGGCCGCTCCGGCCACGGCGTCTGCGAGCCGGTCGGGCGCGACGTCGCAGTTGAGGTAGGACCAGTCGATCGCGAGCTCGCCGAACGCCGCCTCCATCACGGCGACGGTCGGGTTGTCGCCCGCCGGGGAGGAGAACGATCCCGTGAGCGTGCGCAGGAAGCTCATGAGCTCGCGAGGACCTCCGAGAGCGTCGGCGGCATCGCACCGCTACGCTCGCAGGTCATCGCCGCGACGCGGCAGGCGAAGGCAACGGCAGCGGTGAGGAGCTCGTCGTTGCCGAGGTCGTCGACGCCGAGGCCCCTGGCTCGCCACCAGGCGAGGAAGCCAGCGCCGAACGCATCGCCCGCGCCGACCGTGTCGACGACCGTCACGACCGGCGACGGCACGATCGTCACGCCACGTGCGGTGACGACGCGAACCGGGCCACCGCCGTCGGTGACGAGCACCACGCCGGCGCCAGCACCGACCAGCACGGCGGCGCCAGCACGGGCGTCGAGGCCGGGATGCAGAAACGCGAGGTCGTCCACCGAGACCTTGACGACGTCCGCCCGCGCAGCGACCCGCCCGACTCGAGCAGCGAACGCGCCTCGGTCGGTCACGACCGTCGGGCGGCAGTTCGGATCGACCATCACCAGGGTCTCAGCGGGCAACGCCGCGACGGTCGCCTCCAGCGTTGTCGCGATCGGCTCGAGCGCGAGGGCGAGCGTGCCGACGTGGAACGCGTCGATCGTCGGCGGGAGCGCGCGGGCGACGTCCTCACCCGTGAGGCCCGGCGCAGCTGTGCCTTCGAAGTAGAAGTTGTAGAGCGCGCCGCCAGCGGCGTCGAGCTCCGCCACCGCGAGCGTCGTCGGCGCGTCGCAGCCGATGACCGCGGTCTCAGAGACACCGTCGGCGACGATCGTCGCTCGGAGCATCTGCCCGAAGCGATCGGTCGAGACGCGTCCCAGGAACGTGCAGGTGCCGCCGAGACGAGCGACGCCGCGCACCGTGTTGTATGGCCCGCCACCAGCACGCGCGACGACGTTCCCATGCTCGTCGACGATCAGGTCGACGAGGCACTCGCCCGCGACGACGATCATGCGTCGACGGTGACAGCGCCGGTCATGATCCCGACGGCCTCCGTCATGGTGTGCGACTGCGGCGTGACGATCGCTGCCCGCCGGCCAAGACGATGGATGTGGATGCGGTCCGCGACCTCGAACACGTGCGGCATGTTGTGGCTGATCAGGATCACCGGCAGGCCGCGATCCCGGACATCCTGGATCAGCTTCAGCACGCGCGCTGACTCCTTCACACCGAGCGCCGCGGTAGGCTCGTCCATGATCACGACGCGCGAGCCGAACAGGGCAGCGCGCGCGACAGCGACGCCCTGTCGCTGGCCGCCAGAGAGCGTCTCGACAGCCTGCCCAAGGTTCTGCACCGTGAGGATGCCGAGCTCCTGCATGTGCTTGCTCGCGTCGACGCGCATCCCGCTCACGTCGAGCTTTCGCAACACCGAGCCGAGGAGCCCGGGAGCACGACGCTCACGGCCGAGGAACAGGTTGGAGGCGATGTCGAGCGCCGGCGACACGGCAAGGGTCTGGTAGACGGTCTCGATGCCGAGGGCCCGCGCGTCGAGCGGCGTGCGCATCCGGACAGGGGTTCCGTCGAGCAGGATCTCGCCCTCGTCCGGCACGACGGCGCCGGAGAGGCACTTGATCAGCGACGACTTACCGGCGCCGTTGTCGCCGATCACGGCGAGGATCTCGCCGGGCATCAGCGAGAAGTCGGCGTGGTCGAGCGCGACGACGTGGCCGTAGCGCTTGACGAGCCCGCGCGCCTCGAGCACGGGGGTCGCGCTCATGCCTGCACCTTCCGGATCTGCTGGTCCGCCGCGACGGCGAGGATGACGAGGATGCCGATCACGAACGGCACCCACAGCGCCTCGATGCCGACGATCACCAGGCCGTCGTTGCACACGCCGACGATCAGCGCACCGAACAGCACGCCGAGCACCTTGCCGCGGCCGCCGAAGAGGCTGATGCCGCCGATCACGACGGCGGTGATCGACGCGAGGTTCTCCGTCTGCCCGGCCTGCGGGCTCGCCGAGCCGATCCGACCGATCAGCATCCAGGCAGCGATCGCGCAGAGCAGGCCAGCAACGGCGTACACAGAGAGCAGCACGCGATCGGTGCGGACACCGGCGAGACGCGCGGCCTCACGGTCGTCGCCCGTCGCGTAGACGTGGCGTCCCCAAGCCGTCCCGCCGAGCGCGTAGGCGAGAACGAGGAAGAGCACGAACATCATCGGCGCGCCCCAAGGGATCGGCGAGCCGTTGATCGTGAAGGCCGTCTCGCCCGTCCACGTGAGGATCGACCCCATGTTTGCACCGAGGATCGTCTGCGAGTGCGACAGGTACAGGTTCAACGCGAAGAACACCTGGAACGTGCCGAGCGTGACGATGAAGGGCGGCAGCTTCAGACGGACGATCAGCAGGCCGTTGGCGAGGCCGCACGCGGTCCCCGCGCCGAGGCCGATGAGGAGCGCAAGCCACCCTGGCAGGCCCTGCTCGGCGCTCAGCTTTCCCATCAGGATCGAGGTGACGACCATGATCGCGCCGACGGAGAGATCGATGCCGGCAGTGAGGATCACCAGGCTCTGGCCGATCGCGAGCGTGCCGACCACCATCACCTGTTGAACGACGGTCGCAAGGTTCGTGATCGTGAGGAAGTGTTCGCGATCCCAGATCGTGAACAGCAGGATCGCCATCACGAAGACGAGAAACGGAGCGAGCACCGAGCTGCGGTGCAGGAGGGCTAGCAGGCTGCGGGCAGAGGGCACGGGCGTCGCTCCAGGTCGGGTCTCAGAGTGGGTGGCGGGGGGGGGGGGGGGGG
>JANYCN010000024.1 GCA_025360225.1 Actinomycetes bacterium
GCTCCGCCACCCGTCGGGTGGCTCTGCCAGCCAGCTGCGGCTTCGCGGGAACGTCGCGCGCCGCTTGACTTAGCGTGTCAAGGCCTTCGCCTTGACACGCGTGCGAGCGGGCGTGCTATCCAGCACGCCCGCGATCAGCAAGCCCTGCGCGTCGCGCAACGCTCCCGCTCGCTCCAGACACCCAATGACCATGCCATTTCACAATCAAACCACTAGCTCACCGTCGCGGGGGTTCGGGCAATACTACGGGGGGCGGCTAATCTAAATAGGTGTCAGGCTGCGGCGGCATATTTCACGTGGCGTTCCTGGAAGTAGCGGGCGACGACGCGTGGTTGGCGTTGGCGGCTTCGTAGGCAGGCGCGGAGCTGGCGGACGAGCTCGTCGAGGGTGCGTGGGCTCCGCCCTGTCGCGGTGCGGCCAGATCAAGCTGTCGTCTTCAGCGGAGGCGGCTCTTGCGAATCGGGGTCTCCGTAGGCCGAATAGCGAACATGTCTCGATCCGGCAACCCAGCGGGCGCGACGCCAAAGCAAGCGGTAGAACCGGCTCGAGCCTTCAATCGGCAAAAGTGCCCGACACGAGACGACTTCCCCGGTTCTGGTCACCCCGATTTTCTCCTCGAAGCCATTTCGAACCGCGCGCAATAGATCGATCAAGTGAGCCATTTCGGCGGCCTTCTCGACCTCGATCGGAAGCTCCACAAACAACTCGTGCATGCCAACCGCGAGCCCAACCGCGCCTGGATCCGGGAACGAAACGATAATTGAAGCGGCCGACCTACAAGAAGGTTCGATCGTAAGTGCCGAAACATTGTGTTCGAAACTTCGAGTCACTGTCGCGAGACCACTATCTATCCATGGCTGGAATTCCCGAACAATAGCCTCCTCGGCCGCCGCGGAATTCATCTGTCGATATGCCTCTCAATCACGTGGATGTGAATCGGCTTCCCCGGACCACCGATGACGAGGCGAAACACTCGCCCGTTGTAATGGCCGTTCTTCTTCCAGCCGTAGCCTCAGCTCCAGCGACCGCGCCCCGGCCCGCTCTGCGTGCCGGATCGTGGGCTTCGCGGGAACGTCGCGCGCCCATTTGACAATCAGACCACTAGCACCACCTGCCGTGCTCAGCTGTGGCCTGCTGGCGACCAGTTCGGCTCGCCGGCGTTGCAGCGGCTCGAGCAGTGGAGGCTCGCGACGTTCTGCAGCGGCGCGAGGACGTGGCCGCGGTTCGAGCGCGGCGGAACAAGCCTCGCCCGACAGGTCGGGACGAGCTGCGCTCCAGCTCGGTCGCTCGCGCTCTACACCACGAGCGGAACGTTGTAGGCGAGCAGACGCCAGGCGCCCGACGGCGGCACCTCGATCGTCGTGACGCCGGCGTTCGCTGCCGGGGCGACGTGGAGACGCGCGGCGACTGACCCGGCGCCGAGGGCGTGCGCGACCAACGCGCGAATCACCCCACCGTGTGTCACCACCGCGATCACGCTCGCCGGTGCTGCCTCCCCGGCGAGCCGACTCGCCCATCGGACGGCGCGCGCCTGAAGGTCCCCGTACGTTTCTCCCCCGGCCCAGCCGGTGCCGCCAGCGAGGTGGCGCTCGAAGCCGGCCGGGTCGCTTGCGCGGGCGTCGGCATGGGTCAGGCCCGTCCACGATCCGGTCGCGATCTCGCGAAGGTCGCTGCAGAAGGTCGGCGTGAGCGCACAGGTCGTTGCGAGGTAGGCGGCCGTTTGCCGCGCACGTTGCAGGTCGGAGGAGACGAGCGCCTGCACGCCGTGACCGCTAAGCGCGGCGGCGAGGGAGGCTGCCTGGTGCTCGCCGCGGGGGTTCAGCGGCTCGTCCTGGTGGCCTTGCCAGCGGTCAGCCTCGTTCCAGTCCGTGACACCATGACGAATCAAGAGCAGCCGGGCCATCTCCTCGAAGCCTATACCCTGCCAGCGATGGATCTCGGACTCGAAGGCCGGCGTGCGCTCGTGACCGGAGGGACAGAAGGTATTGGCCGCGCCGTGGCTCAGCGGCTTCTCGCGGCCGGCGCGCGGGTCGTGGTGATCGCGCGGGGCGTCGGCGCCCCGCCGGGAGCAACGCTCGTGCGCGCCGACCTGTCCGAGGCCGGTGGCGCTCGGTCGGCGATCGAAGGAGCGGTGGCCGAGCTTGACGGTTTGGACGTGCTCGTCAACAACGTCGGCGTTGCGCGCCAGACGACGCTCGCTGCGCTCGACGACGACGCGTGGGAGTCGTCCTTCCAGGTGAACCTGATGAGCTACGTTCGAACCGTGCGTCATGCCCTGCCGCACCTGCATCGGTCTGACCAGGCGCGCATCGTCAACGTCGCCTCGACTGCCGGCAAACGCCCGAGCACGGGGATGCCGGACTACAGCGTGATGAAGTCGGCGGTGCTGTCGTTCTCGCGGCTCGTGGCGGACACGGAGGCTGCCAACGGCGTGCTCTGCAACGCGGTCTGCCCCGGGCCGGTGCGAACGCCCGCGTGGCTCGCGGTTGGCGGGCTCGCCGACCAGGCGGCAGCGATGTCGGGCGCGTCGCGCGAGGCGGTGCTTGCCAAGGTGGGGGCGGGACGCCCGCTCGGCCGGATGGCTGAGGCGGACGAGATCGCAGACGTGATCGTCTTCCTCTGCTCCGCGCGGGCCTCCTACGTCACCGGTGCAGCATGGGGCGTCGACGGCGGCACCGTTCCCGTGATCATCTGACCGGCGTCGGCTCGGGCAACGGCGGGAGCGGCGGGGACGGCGGCCGCCCTCCGCGCGGGCCCAGCAAGCGCTGCAGGACGGCCGCCACCCGCGCCCGCTCCCACCGCCGCGCCATCGCCGACCTCTTTTCGACCGGCTCCTAGTAACCTGCAGCGACGATGGCCGCGCGCGTCTCGATCTACGACACCACCTTGCGTGACGGCATGCAGGGCGAGGGCATGTCCCTCTCCGTCTCCGAGAAGGTGCAGGTCGCGCACCTGCTCGATGGCCTCGGCGTCGACCTCATCGAGGCGGGGTTCCCGGCGTCGAACCCGAAGGATCACGAGCTGTTCTCGCGGCTCGAACACGAGACGTTCCACCACGCCCGCATCGCCGCGTTCGGCATGACCCGTCGGCGTGACACCGTGGCGGCCGACGATGACGCGTTACGGCTCCTCGGCGCCTCGTTCTGTCCGGTGATCACGATCGTCGGGAAGACCTGGGACCTCCACCTTGAGAAGGTCGTCCGCGTCGGGCGCGATGAGAACCTGGCGATGATCGCTGACTCGGTCGAGTATCTCGTGGCGCAGGGCAAGGACGTCATCTACGACGCCGAGCACTTCTTCGACGGGTACGCCGCTGACCGTCATTTCGCGGTTCGTTGCGTCCAGGCCGCCGCCGCCGCCGGCGCGGTGAACGTGACGCTCTGCGACACGAACGGCGCGACGCTCCCCGGAGCGATCGCGCGTGCGACGGCCGACGTCCTTGCCGCGCTCCCTGGCGTCGAGGTCGGAATCCACACCCACAACGATGCCGAGTGCGCGGTCGCGAACTCGCTCGCCGCTGTCGAGGTCGGCGCGCGCCTCGTTCAGGGCACCGTGAATGGCTACGGCGAGCGGTGTGGTAACGCGAACCTGATCGCGATCATCGCGGGGCTGCAGCTCAAGCTCGGGTACGCCTGCATTGCCGCGGAGCAGCTTGCACGCCTGACGTCGGTGTCGCACGAGGTCGCGGAGCTGTGCAACCTCGCACCGGCGACGAGCGCTGCCTACGTGGGGCGGTCAGCGTTCGCGCACAAGGGCGGCATGCACGTCGCGGGCATGCAGGCCGACCCTCGGACGTTCGAGCACATCGAGCCGTCGCTCGTCGGCAACGCTCGCAACGTGCTCGTGTCCGAGCTCTCCGGCAAGGGGACCGTTCGCGAGAAGGCGGCGGCGTTCGGGATCGAGCTCGATGGCGCGGCCGTCGAACGCGCCCTCGAGCGCCTGAAGGTGCTCGAGCATCGCGGGTACGCGTACGAGGGCGCCGACGCGTCGTTCGAGCTCCTTCTCCGAGACGAGGCGGGCGAGATCGAGCCGCTCTTCCTGCTCGAGGCGTTGCGCGTGATCACCGAGAAGCGCGCTGACGGACGGGTCGAGACGGAGGCGACGATCAAGCTGCGCGTGCGCGGCGAGCGTGTCGTCCAGACGAGCGAGGGCAACGGGCCGGTCAACGCGCTCGACAGCGCGCTGCGAGCGGCTCTCGAGCGTCACTACCCCGGCATCAGCACGCTTGAGCTCGCCAACTACAAGGTCAGGATCCTGAACCAGCACTCCGGCACCGGGGCGGTGACGCGGGTGATTCTCGACACGACGGACGGGCACGACGAGTGGGCGACCGTCGGCGTCTCCGCGAACATCATCGAGGCGTCGTGGGAGGCGCTCGTCGAGAGCCTGACCTATGGCGTGCGCCTCCGGCTCGCCGCACCCGCCGACGCGTGATGGGTGCGCTCGCCGACCGCGCGGTGCCGCCCTCGTTCACGGCCGGCCGGCTCGGCGTCGACGAGCCGTGCGACCTTCGCTCGCCGTTCCAGCGCGATCGCGACCGGATCATCCACTCGAAGGCGTTCCGGCGCCTGATGCACAAGACGCAGGTGTTCATCGCGCCTGAGGGTGACCATTACCGCACGCGCCTCACGCACACCATCGAGGTCTCCGGCATTGCCCGCACCGTCGCCCGCGCTCTCGGGCTGAACGAGGATCTGACGGAGGCCGTCGCGCTCGGGCACGACCTTGGGCACGCACCGTTCGGCCATGCGGGCGAGGAGGCGCTCTCCGACGCGCTCGAGGCCGTCAGCGGTCGGCGGTTTCGCCACAACGAGCACTCGTTGCGCATCGTCGACCATCTCGAACGCGACGGGCGAGGCCTGAACCTCACCGCCGAGGTGCGGGACGGCATCCTGAACCACACCGGTCCGACCGCGCCAGCCACGCTGGAAGGGCGCATCGTGAAGATCGTCGACCGGATCGCGTACATCAACCACGACATCGACGACGCGATCCGCGCCGGCGTCCTCGCCCCCGACCGCATCCCGACCCGCGAGCTCGAGCTGCTCGGGGCGACCGCGAGCCGGCGCGTCGACGCGCTCGTCCGCGATCTCGTCGCGGCATCGGCAGCGGCGGGCGACATCGTGCAGTCGCCAGAGCTCGGCACCGCGATGCTCGGCCTGCGCGCCTTCATGTTCGATGAGGTGTACCTCCGCGCCGAGATGGCCGGCGAGCGCGCCCGCGTGCGGCACGTCGTCACCGCGCTCTTCGACCATCACCGCGCCGGTTCCGGAGACCTGGTCGCGGTCGTCGACCACGTCGCCGGCATGACCGACCGGTACGCGCTGCGGCGCTATCGCGAGCTGTTCGAGCCTGACGCGTGGCGGTTCCAGGGGTGAGCGCCACGTTCGGACGCATCGCCGAGCGCACGGTTGAGGCCGTCAAGGAGCGTGCAGACCTCGTCGAGCTCGTCGAGGCGCGGATGGGGCAGGGACGGCGTTCTGGTGGTCAGGTGATGTTCCGCTGCCCGTTTCACGACGAGGCGACGCCGTCCTGTCGCGTTCATCCCGCTGCCAAGACGTTCCACTGCTTCGGCTGCGGTGAGGGTGGAGACGTGATCGGCTACGTCCGCAAGCTGGAGAACCTGTCGTTCGGCGAGGCCGTCGAGTGGCTCGCCGACAGGTACGGGATCGAGGTTGAGCGCGAGGACCTCTCGCCGTTCGACCGCGACCGCATCGACCGGACCAGGCGCCTCGACGGCCTGCTCGAGGAGGTGTCGGCCTTCTACCAGCGCTACCTGCAGGTCGCCGACGAGGCGGCGCCGGCCCGCGCCTACCTGGTCGAGCGCGGCATCTCTGCCGCATCGATCGAACGGTTTCGCCTTGGGTTCGCGCCTGACGACTGGGATCGCATGGTCAAGGCGGCGCGCGCGAAGGGCTACTCGGATGAGCAGCTGGTCGAGTCCGGCGTCGCGTCATCGAGCAAGCGCGGCCCGCTTGATCGGTTTCGTGGCCGGATCACCTTCCCGCTCACCGACGCGCGCGGACGGGTGCGCGGCTTCGGTGCACGCGTGATGCCCGGTGGTGACGGGCCGAAGTACCTGAACAGCTCGGAGTCGGAGATCTTCAAGAAGGGGCGGATCCTGTACGGGCTCGACCTGGCTCGCTCCTCGGTTGCGCGGCGCAAGCGCGCGATCGTCGTCGAGGGATACACCGACGTGATCGCTCTCCACGCCGCCGGCTTTGAGGAGTCCGTCGCCGCGATGGGGACATCTCTGACGGAGGACCAGGTACGAGAGCTGCGGCGCCTTACGGACACCGTCGTCCTCTGCTTCGACGCTGACGCCGCCGGGCAGGGTGCCGCCCTGCGCGGCATGGAGATCGCAGAGCGCAGCGGGCTTCGCGTGCGGATCGCGGGCCTCCCAACGGGGCACGACCCCGCTGACCTCCTTCGCCTCGGGGCACCGGCGTTCGAGTCGGCGCTCGGTGCCTCCGAGTCCGTGCTGGCGTTCCGGGTCGGCCGGATCCTCGCGACCGCTGCGACGGAGGGAGCTGACGCTTCCTACGCGGCGGTGAGGGTCGCGCTTGCCGCCGCCGCGCCGGGCCCCGAGCGTGACGAGCAGCAGCGCCGGGTCGCTGGCGCGCTGCGGCTCGGCCGCGACACGGAGGCCGCCCTCGTGCCCGGGCGCTCGCGCTTGCCGACAGCTGACCCGAGCCGCTCGACGCGCCGACGCGATCCGCGCGTCGAGACCGAGCTGAAGCTGTTCGCGGCATGCCTCGCGCTGCCCCGGCTTGCGCTCGAGGTTCTCGCTGACGACGAGCTGATCGGCCGGCTCGCCAACCCGCGCGTTCGGGCACTCGTGCCCTGGGTCGGCCAGCGGATCGGCGGAAGCGACAATCCCGCCCCGGAAGGGCTCGAGGGAGTCGCCGCCGCGGTCCTCGCCTACCAGGCCGACTTCGACGTCGCCTCCGAGGACGGCTATCGAGAGACCGCCGTGGCGTTACGCAAGCTTCGCGTCGGCGTGGAGCTTGCAGCCGTCGAGGACGCGATCGCCGTCCTCAAGGAAACGCTCCAAACTCCCGAATACACCCGGGAGGACCTCGAGAGACTGAAGGACCTGCAGGCTCGCCGCGCCCACCTACGCGGAAGGCTGCATGGCTCTGATGGTTAGGATGGGATGGAACCCGAGCGCTACGACTATCCGGACGTGCCCGGCGGCCTCGAAGATGGCCCGGTCGCGGGCGCTCCGGTGGAGGCTGAGCCGTTCGGCTTCGACCTCGTCAGCGAGCCCGAGGTCGAGGAGGACGACGAGGACCTGATCGCCGCACCGGGTCGCGTGACGATCGACGTCGGCGTCCGTCATCGCGACCACGACCCCGTCCGTGCATACCTGCGCGAGATCGGCCGTGTGCCGCTGCTCACCGTCGAGGAGGAGGTCTCCCTCGCGAAGCGGTACGAGCGCGGTGACCAGCGTGCACGGGAGGCGCTGATCGAGGCGAACCTCCGGCTCGTCGTCTCCGTGGCGAAGCGCTACGTCGGGCGTGGGATGCTGTTCCTCGACCTGATCCAGGAGGGGAACGTCGGGCTGATGCGCGCCGTCGAGAAGTACGACTGGCGTCGCGGCTACAAGTTCTCGACGTACGCGACCTGGTGGATCCGGCAGGCGATCACCCGCGGCATCGCTGACCAGGGGCGGACGATCCGCGTGCCCGTCCACATGGTCGAGACGATCAACAAGCTCGTGCGGGTGCGCCGACAGCTGATGCAGGAGCTCGAGCGCGATCCGACCGAGGAGGAGATCGCGTTGCGCATGGAGATCACTCCGGAACGCGTCGTGCACATCTTGAAGGTCTCCCAGGAGCCGATCAGCCTCGAGACGCCTGTCGGCGACGAGGACGACTCGAACCTCGGCGACTTCATCGAGGACGACGAGGTCACGCGACCGCACACGGCGATCGACTCGAAGGCGCGTGGCGAGGAGCTGCAGAGCGTCCTCGGATCGCTCTCCCACCGCGAGCGGAAGGTGCTCGAGCTGCGCTACGGGCTCACGGGGGAGGAGCCAATGACGCTCGAGGACGTCGGACGCTACTTCGGCGTGACGCGTGAGCGTATCCGTCAGATCGAGAACCGCACGCTCTACAAGCTGAAGGCGATGCGCGCCGCCGGCCGCTTCTCGGAGTGACCGACCGAGCCGCACGCTGCAGTACACTCAGGTACACGATCCTCGGTAGCTCAATGGCAGAGCATCCGACTGTTAATCGGAGGGTTGAAAGTTCGAGTCTTTCCCGAGGAGCTCGTAACGTCGCTGCGGGCGGCGTGCTGTCGATCGTGACGTTGGCGCGTCTGGCCGAGCGGCTACGCTCCGCCTCGTGATCGTCGTTCGCGGACTCCAGAAGGCCTTCGGTGAGACCGTCGCTCTCGCCGGTGTCGACCTCGACGTGCCGGAGGGTACCGTGCTCGGTCTGCTCGGGCCAAACGGCGCCGGGAAGACGACCGTCGTGCGCATCATCGCGACGCTGCTCGTGCCCGACGCCGGCACGGCGATGGTCGCGGGCATCGACGTCGTCGCCGACCCGCAGCGCGCGCGCTACGCCTTCGGCCTTGCTGGGCAGTTCGCGGCGGTTGACGGCGTTCTCACCGGGCGCGAGAACCTCGAGATGGTCGGTCAGCTGTACGGGTTGAAGCGGCTTGAAGCACGCGCGCGGGCCGCCGAGGCGCTCGAGCGCCTCGGTCTCGCCGACGCCGCCGACCGGCTCGTCCGCACGTACTCCGGCGGCATGCGTCGCCGCCTCGACCTTGGCGCGAGCCTTGTCGGTCGGCCGAAGGTGCTCTTGATGGACGAGCCGACAACGGGGCTCGATCCACGGACACGGATGGAGCTCTGGGCGTTCATCGAGGACCTCGTTCGCGATGGCACGACGCTCCTCCTGACGACGCAGTACCTCGAGGAGGCGGACCGCCTCGCCAACCGGATCGCGGTGATCGACCGCGGGACGCTGATCGCCGAGGGGACGGCCGACGAGCTGAAGGGTCGCATTGGTGGCGATGTCCTCGAGGTGCGCGTGAGCACGGCGGCCGACGTCGCTCGCGTCGTCGAGCTTCTTGACGGGATCGGCACGGAGCGGGCGACGGCGGACGAGCGCACGCAGAAGGTTCGCTTGCCGGTTCGCGAGAGGGTTGAGACCCTGCTCGCCGCAGCGCGGCGGATCGACGAGGCGGGGATCTCTGTCGACGATCTCGGCGTGCATCGGCCGTCACTCGATGACGTCTTCCTCTCCCTGACCGGACGCGCGACCGAGTCGGACAACGAGCAGACGCCGCCCGGGCCTGGACGGCGCCGACGGAAGGGTGCAGCGTGAGCCGCTTTCTCAGCGACACCCGGGTGATCGCGCGCCGCAGCCTGAAGACGCTGATGCGCACGCCGCAGATCGTCATCTTCGCGTCGATCCAGCCGATGATGTTCGTGCTGCTCTTCCGATACGTCTTCGGCGGATCGATCCGGGTTCCCGGGTACGACAGCTACGTCGACTACCTGATCCCCGGCATCATCTCGCAGACGACGCTCTTCGGCGGCTCGTCGCTTGCCATCGTCGTCGCGAACGATCTCTCTGCAGGCATCACCGACCGGTTCCGCTCGCTGCCGATGAGTCGTCCGGCGATCCTCGCCGGCGCGACGATCGCCGCAATCGCGCGCAACGCCTTCACCGTGATTCTCGTCACGCTCGTCGGGATGCTCGTCGGCTTTCGTTTCCACACCGGTGTGCCGCAGGTGCTCCTGGCGTTCGGCGTCGCGCTGCTCTTCGGGTTCGCGTTCGCGTGGTGCTTCGCGCTGATCGGGATCATCGTGAAGAACGCGGAGGGCGCTCAGCTTGCGTCGTTCCTGCCGATCTTCCCGCTCGTCTTCGCCGCGTCCACGTTCGCCTCGCCGCGGACGATGCCCGACGGGCTGCGCTGGTTCGCAGAGCACCAGCCGGTGACCCAGGTCGTCGACTCGATCCGCGCTCTAACCCAGGGCGTCGCACCGGCAACGGAGCCGACGCTGCTCGCGATCGGCTGGAGCCTGGTGATCCTTGCCGTGAGCGCGTTCCTCGCGAACCGGCGACTGCGCAACCTCTGACGCGCCCTGTGGCCGACCTTCACATCGTCGGCGGATCGCGGGACGTCGCGATCGTTGCTGGTCGAGTGGCCGACGCACCCGCCTCCGGCTCCCCCGTTCTGGACGCTCGCGGGCTGCTCGTTGCGCCGGGCCTGATTGACCTGCAGGTCAACGGTGCCGCCGGCCATGATCTCACCACCTGCCCGGAGCGGATCGCGGACGTCGCGCGTCACCTCGTCCGGCACGGCGTAACGGCGTTCCTGCCGACCGTGATCACCGCACCGCCAGACGCCTACACGCAGGCGCAGCGAGCGATCGGCTCCTGGCGACAGGATGGAGCATCCGCGACGCCGCTTGGTCTGCACTTTGAGGGGCCGATGCTCAGTCCACGTCGCCCTGGTGCACATCCGGTCTGGCACCTTCGGTCGGCCGCGGTTCCCCTGATCGAGGGCTGGAGCCGGGCGGCGGGCGTGGCGCTCGTCACGCTCGCTCCCGAGCTCCCTGGCGCGGCTGTCGTGATCGACGAGCTGCGCCGGCGGGGGGTCATCGTCTCGCTTGGCCACTCCGAGGCATCGCTCGTTGAGACCCGCGCCGCCGTCGACGCGGGTGCGTCGGCGATCACGCATCTCTACAACGCGATGGGCGCGCTCGAGCATCGTCGACCAGGTCTCCTCGCCGCCGCCCTCGCAGGGACCGTCGACGTCACCTGTGGCCTGATCGCCGATGGCGTACACGTCAGCGATGCGGCGCTCGCCCTCGCGTTCCGAGCGCTTGGCGCCGACCGCATCGTGCTCGTCTCTGACGCGATGGCCGCGCTCGGGCTCCCCCTCGGGGCGCGAACGTTTCTCGGCCAGCTCGCGGTGACGTTGACCGTCGACGGCGTCAGAGACGCCGGCGGTCGTCTCGCGGGGAGTGCCGCCGGGCTCGACGTCGGGCTCCGGAGGCTGCGCGAGGCGACAGGCGCGCTGGTCGGCGACGTCCTCGCGACGGCTACCTCGACGCCGGCCCGGCTTCTCGGGATTGATGATCGCGGTCACCTCGGCGTTGGCGCAGTCGGCGACGTCGTGCTGCTGACCCCTGGTCTCGACGTCGTGCACACGGTGATCGGCGGCCGTCCCGTCAGCTGGTTTAGCGCGCGTCAGCTCTCCCTGTGACTGGACACGAGACGGCGTCTCCGCCACCATGAAGGGATGGAGACGTCGATACCTCAGGTCCTTGCCGCGGCGGACGCGTGCGTCGCTGCCTTCGGCGCGCATGACGCCTCGGCCTACTTCGCGTGCTTCGACGCCGACGCGACGTTCGTCTTTCACACCACGCCGGGCGTGCTCGTCGGGCGGGTGGCGTGGGAGTGCGAGTGGGAGCGCCTCGAGCGGGAGGAGGGGTTCCGCGTGCTCGGATGTTCTTCCACCGATCGGCGCGTCCAGGTGGTCGGCGACGTGGCCGTGTTCAACCACAGCGTTGCGACGCGTATCCGTACGAACGCGGGTGGGGAGGAGGAGCTCGCGGAGCGCGAGACGATCGTCTTCGCACGTCAGCCCGACGGCGCCTGGCTCGCGATCCACGAGCACCTGTCGCCCGACCCGGCCTGACAGGGCCTATCGTCGCTGCAGCGCGATCAACGAGAGGAACTCGAACACGACGTTGGCGGCCAGCACCGCGGTGACCTGGCCGGGGCCGTCGTATGGGGGAGAGACCTCCATGCAGTCGTAGCCAACGAAGGGGATCCCGCGCAGCGCGCGGACGTAGGAGATCGCCTCGCGGCTCGTCGGTCCACCGATCTCCGGTGTTCCCGTCCCGGGCGCGAAGGCCGCATCGACGAAGTCGATGTCGAACGTGAGGAACGTCGGGCCGTCGCCGATCCGGGCGCGCACGCGTTCCGCGAAACCCGCCGGGGAGAGCGTCTCCAGCTCAGACCACGGCACCATCTCGACACCGAGCTGGCCGGGGATCAGGTCGTCGTCCTCGCCGTAGAGGGTGCCGTGCATCCCCGCTTGGATGAACCGGGAGGGGTCGACGACTCCCTCCTCGATCGCTCGTCGGAACATCGTTCCGTGCGCGAACGGGAGCCCGTTGTAGCGATCCCACAGATCGGTGTGCGAGTCGATGTGCACCAGACCGAGCGGCCCGTGTACGGCGGCCAGCGCTCGGAGCTCGCCCAGCGTCGCCGAGTGGTCGCCACCGATCCCGACCGGGATCACCCCGGCCTGCGCGATCGGCTCGACGAACGACGCGATCCGCGCGAGCGTCTCCTCGATGTACCCCGGGGCGGTCGGTGCGTCGCCGTGGTCGATGCAGGAGAGCGAGCCGAACACCTGCACCTTCTGGACGGGGTTGTAGGTGCGGATGCAGCCGGACGCTGACCGGACCGCCTCAGGCCCGAACCGCGCGCCGGGGCGGAACGACGCACCGCCGTCCCACGGGATGCCGAACACGGCGACCTCAGCGCCTGCGAGGTCGCGGAGGTTTGGGAGTCGGGCGAAGGTGCGGGGGCCGGTGAATCGCGGAGCGAGCAGGGCGTCGGGAGGCTGATGCATGGTCGTACGGTTGCGCGTTTGCGCGCCGGGTGCAACCATGAGCGGCGATGAGCACCATTGAGCGCCTCCACACGAACCAGCGGATGAGCCAGACCGTCGTCCACAACGACACGATCTACCTCGCGGGGCAGGTCGCCGCCGATCCTTCCGGTGGCGTCGCCGACCAGACACGACAGGTCCTCGCGCAGATCGACGCCCTCCTCGCCGACGTGGGGAGCGACAAGGCGCAGATCTTGATGGCGACGATCTGGCTGTCGGACATCTCGACCTTCGCTGACATGAACGCTGCCTGGGACGCGTGGGTCCCGGCGGGACACACCCCGGCGCGCGCGTGCGTCGAGTCGCGCCTCGCCGGCGAGGCGTGGAAGGTCGAGATCCGCGTCGTCGCGGCGCGCGCGTGAACCGCCAGCACATCCCGTTCGCCCTCGACGACGGCGTTGCCGGTCGCGCCGCGATCGGCCTGATCGTGCTCGCGTCCGACCACACGATCGAGCACGAGTGGCGCGCGATCATCCCACAGATCCCCGCCGTCGGCGTGTTCGCGACGCGCATCATGAACTCGCCCGACATCAACGCCGAGACGCTGGCAGCGATGGAGGCCGGCCTCGCGGGCTGCACGGCGATGCTGCGGCCCGGCGAGCGGATCGACGTCGTCGGCTACGCCTGCACCTCGGGGGCGATGGTGATCGGGCCAGAGGTCGTCGCGGCGCGGGTCAATGCCGTCAGACCGGGCATCCCGGTGACGAACCCGATGACCGCGGCGATAACGGCGCTCAAGGCGATGGGGGCGAAGCGCATCGCGCTCCTCACGCCATACGTCGACGACGTCAACCAGCGCATGCGCGTCTACGTCGAGTCACAGGGTCTCGAGGTGCCGGTGATGGGCTCCTTCAACCTCGCCGATGACAACGCCGTCGCTCGGATCACGGAGGCGTCGATCGAGGACGCGCTCGTCGAGCTCGGCGCCCACCCGCAGGTGGACGCGGCGTTCGTTGCCTGCACGAGCCTGCGCGTTGCGGCGATCGTCGCCGGCGCCGAGGCGCGGCTCGGCAAGCCGGTCACGTCCTCCAACCACGCGCTCGCCTGGCACTGCCTGCGGCTCGCCGGGGTGCAGGATGAGGTCGCCGGGCTCGGGCGCCTGTTCCTGACGCAGATCGCCTGATCAGCGGCCTACCTGCGAAAGCGCGAGACGAGGTTCTGCAGCTGGTCGGCGGTCGTCGCGAGCTGGTGGGCGTTCGCCGCGATCTCCTCGGTAGAGGCGCTCGTCTGTTGCGTCGCCGCCGACACCTGCTGGGTCGCAGCTGACGTCTCCTCAGCAAAGGCGGCGATGTCGTTCAAGGCATCGTAGATCGAAGAGACCTGGGTGCCGACCTCCGAGAACGCCTCGACCGCCTCGCGTCGGACGATCTCGACCGCCTCGGCGCTCGCGGCCTGGATCTCGCCGATCAGCGAGCCAATCGACCCTGCAGCAGCCTGAGACTCCTCCGCGAGCTTGCGCACCTCCTCGGCGACGACGGCGAAGCCGCGTCCCTGCTCGCCGGCGCGCGCGGCCTCGATTGCCGCGTTCAGCGCGAGCAGGTTCGTCTGCTCGGCGATGCCGGTGATCGTGCCGACGATCGCGGAGATCGCCCCCGACTTCGCGTCGAGGTCGCCCATCGCCTCGGCCATTCGTGCCGCCGTCTTCGACCCCTCTGCGGCTGCCCTTGCTGCGCCCTCGGCGGTCGTTCTGGTCTCCGTGATCATCTGCGCCTGTCGCTCCGCGCCGTCCGCGACCTCAGAGACGGCGTGGGCGATCTCGCCGCTGGCGCGTCCCGACTCCTCGGACGCCGAGGCCATCTCCTCCGACGAGCTCGCGATCGTTGCAGAGGTCGCGTCGATCTCCGCCACGATCGCCGTGAGCGCCGCGCGGGCAACCCCGTAGGCGGTGACGGAGTTCGCATTGCTCTCGCACAGCGCGTTGATCGCGGTGGCGATGCGTCCGAGCTCGTCCGATCCGGGGCTGTCGATCGGGCGCGTCGTCGTGACCACGCTCCCGGTCAGATCGCCGGCCGCGAACCTCTCAAGCCCCTCGCTGAGCGAACGGGTGTCGTTCGCCGCGAGGCTCTCCAGGCGATCAACGATCGGTCTCACCGCCCGCGTGATCGAGCGGATCAGGCGCAGCGCCAGGACGATGCCGACGAGCAGCGCGATCGCGCCGGCGGCGATCATCAGCATCGCGGTCTGGCTCCCCGTGTCGCTCGCGTCCTTGGAAGCGGCGTCGCTCTCCGCCCTGATCGCGTTGACGACCGTGTCGACGCTGTTGAAGGCCTTCGTGAAGAGCTCGATCTCGCGGCCGAGCACGAGGTCGTTCGCGGCACGGATGGCCGCCGGCGTGCCGGTGCGGTAGTCGCGGACGACGTCGACGTCCGTCGCCATGAACTGGTCGAACGCCGACGAGGCGGCGGCCAACGCCTCAGACTCCGTGGTCGAGAGGTGCTCAGCGCGCAGCGTCGCTAGCTCGTTGGAGTACGACGCGGCTGACGCGAGGAACGCCTTACGGCTGTCTGCGTTGTCGTCTGCGGCGCCCTTCAAGCCCCGGATGATGTCGAAGGCGTACGCCGTCTGCCAGCCGTTGAAGTCCGCGGCGCGGAACTTCAGCTGCAGCGCCTCGCGTGTGAGGCGTACCTGCGTCGTCAGCTGAGCAGCTGCGTTGCCCTCCGCGGCAGCGCCGCGGTAGCCGACGAGGACGACGGCGGTGAGGAGGATCCCGATGCCGCCGAAGGCGGTGACGAGACGGAAGCTGAGCGTCGTTCGGCGCATGATGTCCTCAGGTCAGGGATCGAGGGACTTAGGTCGTCCAGCGGGCAGCGAGCTGGTTCAGGTGCTCGGCGTTCTCGGCGAGCTGGCGCGATGCGTCGGCGATCTCGCGCGCCGCCCCGGTCGTCTCGTGGCCGGAGGCGCTGATCTCCTCCGTCGCGGTGCTCGTCGTCTCCGAGCGCGCTAGGAGATCGGCGAGGGCGTCGACGAGCTGCTTCGTCGTCTGCTGCGCGCTCATAGCACCGTCGCGCGCCGCGGTTGCCGCAGCGTCTGCGGCCGTCTGGATCTCCCCGATTAGCGACGCGATCTGGCTGACGCTGCGCTGGGACTCCTCGGCGAGCTTGCGCACCTCGTCGGCGACGACGGCGAAGCCGCGGCCCTGCTCGCCGGCGCGCGCAGCCTCGATGGCGGCGTTCAGGGCGAGCAGGTTCGTCTGCTGGGAGATGCTCGAGATCGTCTCGACGATGCCGCCGATCGCGCCGGCCGAAGCCGCGAGCGTGGACATTGCAGCCTCGACGTGCCCGCTCGACCGCTCGAGCCCGTCAGCGGAGCTGAGGCTCGCTTCCCGCACCTCGGACACGGTTGCGGCTTGCGTCTCAGCAGCGTCGGCGATCTCCGTCAACGCGCTCGCCACCTCGCCGACGCTCCGAGTCGTCTCCTCTGCGGTAGCGGTGAGCTCCTGTGAGGTGGCGGAGAGCGACGAGGCGGTCTGCTGGAGCTCAAGCACTGACGCCGCCACCTCGCCAGCCATCGCGTCGAACGCAGCACCGAGCGCGCCGAGCTCGTCGCGTTGCGTCAGGTTGGCGCGTGGGCGCAGGTCGCGGTCGCCGTAGGCGTGCGCGACCTCGAGGAGGCGGGCAACCGGGTGGGTGATCGAACGGACGACGATGACGCAGGCGAGGCTGACGAGGACGAGGGCGACAAGAGCGATCAGCCCCAGAACCATCGTCGCCGTTGTCGCGGCGTCGGACACCGAGGTGAGCTGGTCCGCCGCACGCTTCTGGACGTGCGTGCGCAGCTTCTGGAACAGGTCTGGTAAAGCGTTCGACGGCGCGAGGTTATCGATCGTCGCGACCTGCACGGCACGCTGGACGTTGCCGGCGACGGCGAACTGGCGGACCTGCAGCGAGAAGCCGTTGTAGTCCTTCAGGTTCGTCTCGATCTGGTCTGCGAGCCCGGTCTCCGTCGAGCCGTCGAGGAGGCGCCGGACGCTCGGGAGCTCCTTCACTGCGCCTTGGTACCCGGCAACCGCCTGGCCCCACGTCGTCTCCGCGAGGTCCTTCTTCGTCGGATCCTTCAGGGCCACGACGGCGGCGTACATGTTCGTCTGGTCGTCGTCCAGCAGCCAGCTCTCGAACATGCGGCTGACGCTCGCCGACGCGTCCTGTGCCCGCAGCGCGCTGGCGCTCGCGTCGCTCATCGTGCGCATCGTCCAGACCGCATAGCCCGCGAGGGCACAAGAGGACAGGATGGCGACGAGGCCAAGGATCGTCAGGCGCGTGCGGATCGACAGGTCAGTCATGGCCGAGCTATCGACACGCCGCTGTCACCTCTTTAGGGGATTCGGATCATCGACCGTTTACTGAAACGAGGAAGGATTCGTCCGTGCTTGTGAAGTCCTTTACGGAGGGTCAGAGCCTGCCGATATGGCCGTTGATGGTTCGCCACCATGGAATTCGGATGCGCCTCACCGTCGGCTTCGGCCTTGCCGTCGGCTCGATCGGTGCTCTCACGCTCCTTGGTCTGCGCGACGGGTCGCACGCCGCGACGGCAATCGTCGGCGTCGTCGCGCTCGTCCTCGTGTCTACGGCAGGCGTGCTGATCACCCGGTCGATCGTCGTGCCGCTCCAGGGCCTCGCCGGGTTCGCCGCGCGCGTCTCGACCGGTGACCTGCGCGTCCGACAGGCTGCGCGCGATGCTGCGAACGACGAGGTGTCGCGCGTTGCGGCGCGGTTCGAGGAGATGGTCGGCGACCTGGCGACGGTCGTCGCCGGGATCCAGGCGGCCGCGTCGGGCCTCGCGGCCTCCAGCGAGGACCTGGCGGCCGGCGCCGACGCTGTCGGGCAGGCGGTCGGCCAGGTGTCCGCGGCGATGGCTGGCGTGACCGTCGGCACAGAGCGACAGGTTCGGGTGGTTGGCTCGGCGACCGACGCTTCCCGTCGTGCCCAGGTGGCTGCCTCCGCCGGGATCCGCGACGTCGAGCTTGCCGCCGGTGAGATGGAGGTCGTGACCGGTGCAGCGCATGGAGTGGCGCGGGAGATCGCGACGCTCGGGGCGCGATCGGAGCAGATCGGCGGATTCGTCGCCACGATCGCCTCGATCGCCTCGCAGACCAACCTTCTCGCGCTGAACGCGGCGATCGAGGCGGCGCGGGCGGGCGAACAGGGCCGTGGTTTCGCCGTCGTCGCCGACGAGGTGCGCAAGCTTGCGGAGGAGTCCGGTAAGGCGTCGGCGACGATCTCCCACCTGATCGAGGAGATTCGCACAGCGATCGGGCGAGCGATCGAGCAGGTTGACCGGACGGCCACTCAGGTCGAGGCGGGCGCGGCGACGGTGAAGCGCTCGCAAGGGGCGTTCCGCGAGATCGACGCCGCTGCGCGAGAGGTCGACGGTGCCTTGCGCGAGGTCTCCGCCGTCTCTGAGGAGACCTCGCACGCGAGTCTCGCCGTGCGAGCCGCCAGCGAGGGGACGACGGGCTCCGCGCAGGCGATCGCGGGGACGGCCGATGCCGTTGCGCGGGCCGCTGAGGACCTCCAGGGCCTCGTCGTCCGCTTCACCGTCTGAGCCGTTCCAGGCGGGTGCCGCTGTCGACGCTCGTGCACCGTCTCGAGGATACGCGGCCGTTCGAGCGCTGCGGAGCGGCGTCTGAAACCTCGCCCGGCAGGTCGGGACGAGAGCTGGGCAAGCAATGCTTGCGCAGCGTGCGAGGTGATCTGGTATTCACCAGATCACCGGGTCTCCAGCTCGGTCACGTGTGCGCGGGCGTGCTATCGCGCACTCCCGCGATCAGCAAGCTCCCTCGCTGTCGCTTGTCAGACGTGCTCCTAACGACGAACCACCAGGCACGTACAGATCAGACCACGAGACGCTGTCCTCGACGCGTCGCGGCCGGCTCGGCGACCGGTCAGCGGCATTCACACCCGCGACGACGGTGCCGCATCTGCGCCGTAGGCAGTCCTAATGTTCCGATCGAAACTGCCGATCATATTGTGTAGATCGCAAGTAGATGCTTGCGTGATGCTGTAATCAAAAGGCACCCGCTTGCCAGGGAGGGCAGAACGGTGGCACGAAGACAGGCTGAATTGCTCGAGGCGGTGAGCGTCGCCGACCGGGTCGAGGATCTCGAGTTCACGGTCGGACAGGTGTGTCGCATCGCCGGGATCACGAAGATGCAGCTCGACTACTGGACGGTCCGCGGCGACATCCCCACGCAGGGGAAGAAGCAGCGGCTGTACACCTCTGGTTCGGTCGAGACGGTGATGCTGATCAAGCAGGCGCGCGACCTCGGCTTCGACGTGAACGCTGCGATCGCTGCTGCGCGGGAGTTCCAGGAGCTCCGGGCCGCCGAGCCGGTCACGGCCCCGATCGCCAAGGCTGCGTAACGCACGGTCCGGGGCGGGATCCTCCCGCCCGCCTCGGATCAGCGAGTCCGGCCGACCCGCATGGTGATCGCCTCGATTCCCGCCTGGTCTGGCGCGGCCAGCAGGCGGGTCATGCCCGTTCCTGTTGGCCGGTGAGGCTGTACGCTCCCGCCGGCGGGCTCGTAGCTCAGCGGTAGAGCAGCGGACTCATAATCCGTTGTGCCCTGGTTCGAATCCAGGCGAGCCTACTCGACGGCATGCCGTCCTCGGGGCGTCGTGCTTGCACCGGTCGTCGAGCGAGCCGGGTACGGATGGAACATCGCGACGGCGAGGCATCGCCTCATCTTCGCACGCCCGGACCAGCGCCCTGACGTCGGTGTTCGGCCCGGCGTATCCGGCGTTCAACCCGATGCGCGTCCTCCGCACCCGGGTCGTCGCCGAACACGATGCGACCACCGGCGGGCCTGCCGACAGGGCGTCCCGGCCGCCTGTTGGAGAGCTCGTGGTGGGAGACGAGCGGCTCGTGCTCCATCGCTTCGACTTCTTCCCGCCGACGCGCGCATCGAGCGGCGATCTCGATCAGCTGCCGCTGCTCGCCGGTCAGGGCGTCGGCGTGATCGACGACGTTCCGCGCGCCGGTGAGCTCGTGGAGGCGCTCGTGCGTGACGCCGTCGCGGTGATCAGGGCGTTCGAGACGAGCGACGCCTGACGGTAGCCCGCAGGTCCGCGATCGCTGCCGCGTCGACACCGCAGCAGCCGCCGACGTAGGTCGCGCCCAAGGCGAGCCAGCGGTCGACCATCGCTCGTGGGAAGCCGCGCACGGGCGGGCCGCTCCAGCTCCGTGCGTCGGCGTCCCAGCTCCTCCCGGCGTTGGGGTAGACGACGAGGGGCACCGACGGAGCGACCGCGCGGATCCGCGTTAGGAGACCCTCGACGTGCGCGGGCGCGGTGCAGTTGACGCCGACCGCCGCCAGGTTCGGCGCGGCGAGCGCGGCGAGCACGGCCCGCTCGATCGTGTCGCCGCCGCACGTCGTGGCCGCGTCGCGGCAGCAGAAGGACACCCAGGCCGGGATGTGCGGGTGGCCAGCGAGCGCCGTGGCGATCGCTCCCGCCTCGTCGGCGCGCGGGATCGTCTCGACCGCGAACAGGTCGGGGTTGCCGGCGGCCAGCGCGGCCAGTCGTGGTGCGTGGAACGCGTTGAGCGCAGCGGCCGTGATTCCCGCGTACTCGCCGGTGTACTCCTGGCCGCCGGCGAGGACGGCACCGTACGGGCCGACGGAGGCCGCCACCAGCGCGTCGGGACGTCCCGCGAGCGCCGCCGCCTCTCGTGCGAGGGTCACGCTCGCGCGCAGCAACGCGCCCGCGCCTGCTGCGTCGACACCGATCGTTGCAAATCCCTCGAAGCTCGCCTGGTAGCTGGCCGTGATCGCGACGTCGGCGCCGGCGTCGTAGAACGACGCGTGCGCTGCGACGATCGCCGACGGGTCGTCGCGCAGCAGGCGAGCCGACCACAGACGGTCGCTCAGGTCGTGACCCTGCTGCTCGAGCACCGTAGAGAGCCCACCGTCGAGGACGAGCACCGTCACCCTCGTATCGTAGGCGCTCGACGTATCTGCTATTGTTCCTTATCTTTACCATAAGATCGACTGATTTCATGCGAAACCTCATCTCCTTCCCCAATCCGGTCAACGAGGTCGCTGCGCGCGTGGTGGCGGCCGGTGTTGGGGTGCTCGCGACGACCGTCGCGGCAACGGGTTGGACGTGGCTTCTGCCCGTGCTGGCGGTAGGCTTTCTGCTCCGCGTGCTCGCCGGACCGCGGTTCAGTCCGCTCGCCCTGCTGGTGACGAGGGTGATCGTTCCGCGGCTGCCGTTCGCGCCGCGCTACGTGCCGGGCCCGCCGAAGCGCTTCGCCCAGGGCATGGGTGCCGTGATGGCCTCGACCGCGACGGTCCTGGCGTTCGGGTTCGACCAGGGTGGCGCAGCACGCGTCGTCGCTGGCCTGATCGTCGTCGCTGCAACCCTCGAGGCCGGGTTCGGGGTGTGCATCGGTTGCCGGATCTTCGCGGTGCTCATGCGCGCCGGCCTCGTCCCTCAGTCGGTCTGTCTCGAGTGCGCGAACGTCAGCGCGCGCCTGTCCGCCTGACGCGTTCCTCGAGCAGGGCCCGCACGGCCGGCCAGTCGTCGTCGGTGACGCTGAACAACGCGACGTCGCGGAGGCCCGGGCCGTCCTGACGGCGGGAGTGCTTGCGCATCACGCCTTCGAGTTGCGCGCCGATTCCGAGGATCGCGCGTCGCGACTGCTCGTTCCGTGCGTCGGTCTTCAGCGTCACCCGTGTCGCGCCGAGCTCGTCGAAGGCGTGTGCCAGGAGCAGGAGCTTCGTCGCGGGGTTGACGCTCGTTCCTTGCCACGGGCCGCCGTACCAGGTGTTGCCGATCTCGATCCGACCATCCGCCGGGGCGATGTCGAGATAGCTCGATGAGCCTACGACCGACCCGTCCGTGAGGAGGACCGCGAACGGAAGCCGACCGCCAGCGGTTGCCTCGGCTAGTGCCTGAGCGAACCATCCGCTGACGCCCTCGTCGTGGACGCCGGGTCCGGAGACACGAAACGCCGACACGTCGGCATCCGCTGCCGCGTGGATACCGGCCTCATGCGTCGGGTCGAGCGGCTCGAGACGGACGACCTCGCCCCTCAGGGTGGTGGCAGCGGGAGGATGCATCGTGATGGATCCTACAACGGCGGACGCTGCCGCCAGAACCCGGTCTCCGCCTCGAGCGCCGCCCCTGCGCGGAGGACGCCGACCTCATCACGGAGCCGGCCGGCGATCTGCAACCCGACGGGCATGCCGCTTCGCGAGAACCCGGCCGGTACCGCAAGCACCGGGAGCGTCGTCAGGGTGAGCGCGTACGTCAGCCGGAACCAGTGGGTGTAGTCCTCCATCACCTCGCGACCGACGACCGTTGGGTAGGGCTCCTCGACGGGAAACGGCAGTACGGCGGTGGTCGGGCAGATGAGCAGGTCGTAGCGCTGCATGAACGCTGCCACCCGCGACCAGAGCGCTCCGCGCAACTGCGTCGCCGCCGCCACCTCTGGCGACGTGAGGGCGAGCCCCTGCTGGACGTTCCAGACGAGCCCCGGTTGCAGGACCGCGGCATGCCGCTCAACCCGCTCGGCGTGGGCAGCGACCATCGAGGCTCCGCGCGTCGCCCGGATGATCTCGCGTACGCCCCGCAGGTCGGGCGAGTCCTCGACGACCGTCGCGCCGAGGCGCGCGAAGCTCGAGGCTGCTGAGCGACAGATCTCGCTGATCTCGGGATCAACGTCGAGGACGCCGCCGAGGTCCGGCGAGAACGCAACGCGCAGGCCTCGGACGGTCGGATGACGAGCAGCGTCGATGAACGTCGACCCGTCGACCGGGTAGGAGAGAGGGACGCGGGGATCGGCGCCGGCGATCGACGCGAGCATGTGGGCAACGTCCGCGACGGTGCGTGCCATCGGGCCGGTGACGGCGAGTCCCTCCCACGGGCTCGGGTCGGGCCACATCGGCACGAGGCCGGGCGTCGTGCGGAACCCGACGACGTTGGAGAATGCGGCCGGCGTCCGCAGCGACCCGCCGAGGTCGGAGCCCTCGCAGATGGTGCAGGTGCCGGTTGCGAGCGCGACCGCCGAGCCGCCGCTCGATCCGCCGCAGGTGCGGCGTGGATCGTAGGGGTTGCGCGTGGCGCCGGCGACGTCGTTGAACGTGTTCGAGCCTGTCCCGAACTCTGGCGTGTTCGTCTTGCCGAGGATGATCGCCCCAGCGGCGCGAAGGCGCGCGACGACGAGCTCGTCGTCGGTCGGCACGTGGTCGCGGTAGAGGGTCGAGCCGAACGTCGTGCGCAACCCGGCGGTCTCGGTGAGGTCCTTGATGCCGACGGGGATCCCGTGGAGCGGCCCGACCAGCTCGCCGCTCGTGAGCGCCGCGGTGGCGGCTCGGGCGCCTTCGAGGGCGCCCGCGCGGTCGACCGTCACCCATGCGTTGACGACGGGCTCGACGGCGTCGATCCGCGCCAGGCAGGCCTCGACTGCCTCGACGGGCGACAGCGTGCGCGCACGGTACGCGTCGGTGAGCTCGCTGATCGTGGCGTACCCGGGATCGTCGATCACGTGTGGCGCTCCTCGTGGTCCAATAACCATCGTTTCGCGGCGAGGCCGCCGCCGTACCCGGTCAGTCCGCCGTCACTGCCGATCACGCGGTGGCATGGCACGATGACGGAGATCGGGTTCGCGCCGTTCGCCGCCCCGACCGCGCGGATCGCCGTTGGTCGCCCGATCGTCGCGGCGACCTCGCGGTAGGTCGTGCGCGCCCCGTAGGCGATGCCGAGCAACGCGCGCCAGACGCCGTGCTGGAAGGGCGTGCCTCGGGCAGCGAGCGGGATCGTGAACGTCCGCCGCTCGCCGGCAAAGTAGGCCTCGAGCTCCTCGACGCACTGCCCGAAGGGCCCGACGTCGCGGCGCCACGTGCTCGAAGGCGAGCGCTCTCCGCCGACCCAGAGGCCGGAGAGCCGGCCGTCGTCCTCGGCGAGCAGCAGCTTGCCGATAGGGCTCGTCAGCGTGCGGAAGCGGGTGATCACCGCGTTCACGAGGGACTACTGTACCGCCATGCCTACCTGCACCGTGCGCGGCCTCGACCTTCACTTCACGCGCGTGGGCGAGGGGCCCGACCTGCTGCTGCTCTGCGGGCTCGGCGACGACGTGAGCGCCTGGGACGCGCAGGTGCAAGCGTTTCGGGCCACGCGTCGCGTGACGGTGATCGATAACCGGGGTGTTGGCCGAACGCCGCTCCCCGACGGTCCGCTGTCGGTTGCAGAGCTCGCCGCCGATGCTGCGGCGCTCTGCTCGGCAACCGGCATCGTCGAGGCGGACGTCGCAGGCTTCTCGATGGGCGGCGCGATCGCGCAGGAGCTTGCGCTCGGCTGGCCATCGCTCGTCCGGACGCTGACGATCGTCGGCTCGTGGTGTCGCAGCGACGGCGCGTTTGCCGCCGCGTGCGAGGCGCTCGCGTGGCAGGCGGGCGTCGTCGACGCTGATGAGCCCTTCGTCAGGTCGCTCTTCGCGCTCGTCTACTCGGCCGCGATGCATGAGGACGGCCGCGTCGACGCGTACGTGCGCGCAGCGCTTGCCAACCCGCACCCGCAGACCACCGAGGCCTTCGTTCGTACGGCCCGCATGTTGCGGACGCACGACACGGCCGATCGCCTTGACGCTGTCGAGGCGCCGACGCTCGTGGTCTGCGGCGCCGAGGATGTCCTCTGCCCGCCGCGTCACTCCCAGGCGATCGCGGCTCGCATTCCTGGCGCCCGCCTCGTCGAGGTGCCGGCGCAGGCACACCAGCCGTTTCAGGAGGATCCCGCGGCGTTCAACCGGCTGCTCGCGACGTTCCTGGAGGAACGGACAATCCCGACGGTGTCCGTGCGATAGCATCGTGGAGGCGGACACACGTCCGGGCATTGACGGCGCGAACGCGCGCGGAAGGGGCTGACATGGCCGAGTTCGGGACGATGCGGATCAAGAGCGGTCTCGCGGAGATGTTCAAGGGCGGCGTGATCATGGACGTCGTCAACGCCGAACAGGCGAAGGTCGCCGAGGACGCGGGCGCGTGCGCGGTGATGGCGCTCGAGCGCGTCCCTGCTGACATCCGTGCCGACGGCGGCGTCGCCCGCATGAGCGACCCCGAGATGATCAACGGCATCCAGGCCGCCGTGACGATCCCGGTGATGGCCAAGGCGCGGATCGGACACTTCGTCGAGGCGCAGGTGCTGCAGGCGCTCGAGGTCGACTACATCGACGAGTCGGAGGTGCTCTCGCCCGCCGACGAGGCCCACCACATCGACAAGTGGAAGTTCGATGTGCCGTTCGTCTGCGGCGCGACGAACCTGGGCGAGGCCCTTCGCCGCATCGGCGAGGGCGCGGCGATGATCCGCTCGAAGGGCGAGGCCGGTACGGGCAACGTGATCGAGGCGACGCGGCACATGCGTGCGATCTCCGGCGCGATCCGCCAGCTTGCGGCGCTTGATCCGGACGAGCTCTACACGCGTGCGAAGGAGCTTGGGGCGCCCCTTCCGCTCGTGCAGTGGGTGGCTGAACACGGCCGCCTCCCGGTGGTGCTGTTCACCGCCGGCGGCCTCGCGACGCCTGCCGATGCCGCGATGATGATGCAGCTCGGCGCCGACGGCGTGTTCGTCGGATCCGGCATCTTCAAGTCCGGCGACCCCTCGAAGCGCGCTCGCGCGATCGTCCAGGCGACGACGCACTTCCGTGACGCGAAGGTGATCGCCGACGTCTCGCGCAACCTCGGCGAGGCGATGGTCGGTCGAACGAACCTCGCGCCCGAGGAGCTGCTCGCCACCCGCGGCTGGTAGCGATGGCGCGAATCGGAGTCCTTGCGCTGCAGGGCGCATTTCGCGAGCACTGCGCCGTCCTCCGTCGCCTCAACCACGAGGCGACGGAGGTGCGGACGCCGGCGGAGCTCGCCGGCGTGGAGGCCCTGGTGATCCCTGGCGGCGAGTCAACCACGATCGACAAGCTGCTCGACTCCTCCGCCCTCCGGGCGCCGCTGCTCGAGCGTCTCGCCGCGGGGATGCCCGCTTTCGGCACCTGCGCAGGGCTGATCGTGCTGTCCGCCTCGGCCGTCGACGCGACGCCGGACCAGCGCCCGCTCGCGGCGATCGACGTCGTCGCCCAGCGCAACGGCTACGGCCGGCAGGTTGCCTCGTTCGAGGCGCCGGTTCGGCTCCTGGGTGACGAGAGGGCGATGCCCGGCGTCTTCATCCGGGCACCGCGCATCGTCGCCGTCGGCCCTGGGGTGGAGGTCGTCGCCACGCTTCAGGGTGAGGCGGTCGCGGTCGCCTCGGGCACTATCATGGTCGCGACGTTCCACCCCGAGCTGACGGAAGACGACCGTCTTCACCGCCGCTTTGCGGCACTGCTCGCGTAACGCCCTGGAGGATTCATGTCGGGCCATTCCAAGTGGTCGACGATCAAGCACAAGAAGGCCGCGACGGACAAGAAGCGCGGCAAGCTGTTCTCGAAGCTGTCTCGTGCGATCATCGTCGCGGCCAAGGAGGGTGGGGGCGACCCCGCCGCCAACAACTCGCTCGCCACGGCGATCGAGAAGGCGCGGAGCTACTCGATGCCGAAGGACAACATCGAGCGCGCGATCGCCCGTGGTGCTGGCTCCGACCAGTCGGAGGCGTACGAGACGGTGGTCTACGAGGGCTACGGGCCAAGCGGCGCGGGCTTCGTCGTCGAGGCGCTCACGGACAATCGCAACCGGACGGCTGCGAACGTCCGTGCCGCGTTCAACAAGGCTGGCGGCGCGCTCGGGCAGTCCGGGTCGGTCGCCTACCTGTTCGACAGGAAGGGCGTGCTGGTCGTTGAGGGTGTCGTCGACGAGGACGAGCTGACCCTTGCCGCCGCCGATGGTGACGCCGACGACGTGACGGACGAGGACGGTTCGTGGTCGGTCACCTGCGAGCCGACGGCGCTCGCGCGGTGCCGCGGCGCGCTCGTGGCCGGCGGGTTCAGCGTCGTCTCGGCCGAGATCCAGATGATCCCGAAGACGCTCGCGACGGTCGACGAGGAGACGGGTCGCAAGCTCCTCCGGCTGGTCGACAACCTCGAGGACGACGATGACGTCCAGGACGTCTGGTTCACCTTCGACGTCCCCGAGGCGCTGCTTGACGAGTAGTGGTGGACGCCGGCAGGTATACTCCCCTCGACCGCAGGCCGCGGGCCGCATCGGCGGCTGCGCCTCGGGTATCTCGCTGTGGAGACCAAGCAACCACCCCGACTTCCCCCCGAGGCGCGCCTGTACTCGACGGCCGGTGACGGGCCGGTGCGCCCCGCGATGCGGGTGTACAAGGCGGAGAACGGGAAGCCGCCCAAGCGTCGAAAGCGCGGGTGGTTGCGGGTCGTAGCGTGGACGCTCCTGACGGTGGCGGTTGCGGCCGCCGCGCTCGTCGGCGTGCTCTGGTGGAAGGCGCGGCAGGCGACCGACGTGATCACCGCTGTGAGCACGCCTGGCGACCGCGCCGGCGTGAAGGCGACGAGCAGCGCACCGATCGCCGACACGGCGCCCGTGACGTTCCTGATCTTCGGTGTCGACACCCGCACCAGGCAGGACGGCGGCTCGCGCTCCGACACCGAGATCCTCGTACGCCTCGACCCGGTGAAGCAGACGTTGACGCAGCTCGCCTTCACCCGGGACTGGCTCGTGCACGTGCCTGGGTATCCGGGGTTGCGCCAGATCAACTCGGCGTTCGCCCTCGGCGGCGCCAAGCTCGCGATCGACACCCTGGCCGAGGCGACGGGCATCCGTCCGAACTACTACATCACGATCGACTTCAACGGCTTCAAGGCGGCGGTTGGCGCGTTCGGCGGAACGTACACCGAGGTCGACAAACGGTACTTCCATCGCAACAGCGGGACGGGCCTGCAGAACTACCTTTCGATCGACCTCCAGCCGGGGTACCAGCGGTTGGACGGCGCGAACGCTCTTGCCTTCGTCCGCTACCGTCACACCGACGACGACACGGTGCGCAACAGCCGCCAGCAACGGTTCCTCGCTGCCTTCAAGCGCGAAGCCGATCCGGTGGCGATCGGTACCAACGTCCTCAACCTGCTGAACATCGCGGAGCGCTACGTGAAGATCATCGGGCGGCGCCGAGCAGGGCCGGAGGACATCGCGCGTTGGGCGACGACGAGCCGCTCCATCCCGAAGCAGAACGTCATCAACGTCCGGTGCCAGTTCACGCCGGCGGTCTCTGATCGCAACCGGGAGGCGATCGCTCCGGCCGATCTCCAGCGGTGCCTCGACGAGTTCAAGAACCCTGATCCGACGCTCGCCGCGCGCTCGGCGACCGTCACGGCAGGAGCAGGCGCCGATCCCGGGCCACACGTCGCGTTCGACCCGGCGGTCGTCCCGGTGGAGGTGCGCAACGGTAACGGGCGTGCGGGCGTCGCCGCGAGCGCCGCGAGCGGTCTGGTCAGCCAGGGCTGGAAGCACGCGTCATCCGCCGGCAACGCCGACGCCTCGAGCTACTTCCACACCGCGGTCTACTACGGTGGCGGAGCCACCGAGAAGGCCGCGGCGAGCGAGCTCGCGCGGATGTTCGCGCCGGCCGACCTGCAGCCGCTGACCGCAGCGATCGCGGCGCGGCTTGGCAAGGCCGGGCACGCGGTCGGGGCGAACGTCGTCATCGTTGTCGGCCAGTCGTTCACGGAGCTGCCGCCCGCAGTCCAGCGTCCCGTCGCGCCGGCCGTCAAAGCGAACGTCCGTGCGGTTACGGGGCGCGACCTCGCGCGCTGGCGGGCCGCCGGGCACAAGCTCGGGCTCGCGATGTGGTACCCGACGAAGCTCCCGGTGGGCACGCAGACGATCGACCCGGGATTCGCGAACGACGTCAACCCGTTCCGAACGTACAAGGTGAACGGGCAGGCAGCCCTGCATGTGACCTACTGGGACCCGGCCTTGACCTACGGCACCTTCGGCGTCCAGGTTCTCGCCTGGGACTCGCCGCCGATCCTTGACGGACCGACGACGACGCGCGTGCGGAACGGCGTGACGTACAACCTCTACTACAACGGAGGGAAGCTCGACCGCGTCGCCTGGCGCACCGACGCTGCCTGGTTCTGGCTCTCGAACACGCTGATCGACGAGCTGCCGAACTCGACGATGTGGGCGGTCGCGACGAGCTTCGTCCGTGTTCCGGCCTAGTGGTCTGATTGTGAAATGGCGTGGTCATTCGACTGCCTGGATCGTCCTGCGCTTGCCGGCTCTGCCACCCGTCGGGTGGCTACGCCGCTCAGCTCCGGCGACCGCGATCCGGCCCGCTCTGCGTGCCGGATCGTGGGCTTCGCGGGAACGTCGCGTGCCGCTTGCACTTAGCGTGTCAAGGCCTTCGCCTTGACACGCGTGCGAGCGGGCGTGCTATCCAGCACGCCCGCGATCAGCAAGCCCTGCGCGACGCGCAACGCTCCCGCTCGCTCCAGACGCCCGATGACGATGCCATCTCACAATCCCACTACGAGCCACCCGGAAGGCAGGCTCCTACCGGGTCGCGACGACGACCCGCACGTCGCCGCGCGGCAGGGCGCGGAGGGCGGCAACGGTGGCGGCGAAGCGTTTGCCGGGGACGACGACGACCCACTCCTCCGCCGTGAAGTCGTACGCGATCCGCACCCCGCTCGCGTCCGTCGCAGCGACGTGGCGCACCGTATCGGCGAACCCGGTCGCGGATCGCATCGTCAGGGCGACGCTGCTCGGCGCCGTCGGGTTCCCGCCACCGTCGGCGAGCACGGCGCTGATCGCGGCGACGCCAGCAACGAGGATCGCGACGCCGGGCAGGCCCACGAGACGCGTGCGCGCCCTCGTTCGCGACGGCTCCGGTGCGTAGAGCGAGTCATGGGGGATGCTGATCGTCGGCAGCCGATCGAGCTCGTCGACGGTAACCGAGAGGTCACCCATCGTGCGTTGACACGCGCGGCACTGCCCGACGTGGCGCCTGATCTGGTCTGAAGCCTCACGCGGCAGCTGACCCGACAGATAGTCGAGGAGGTCGAGCTCCTCAGGGTGATCCTCGATGCGGTCGCGCGAGCCCATGGCGGTTCCTACAGCGTACTACGCAGGTCAAGCGGCGCGGTGGCGCTGCTCGCCATGCCCGTGCGGTGCGGCGTGGATACGGGTCACCGGTGCGGCGACCAGACGCCGGCGCTCGACGAGCGTGAAGGCGCCTTCGAGGAGCACGAGGGCGAGGATCGGCATGAGCCAGAGCCCTGTCTCGATCGCGAGGCAGCACACGAGCCCGATCACCGCGAAGTACCACCGTTCCCGAGCGCGCATGCGATTCCTCCTGGTCACCGCAGTCATCGGCGAGGTTCGGCGTCGGCTTGAGTCTCGATCCGCCGTGAACCGCCGTCGCCGGCGTCGCTCGAAGCCTTCGCATGGGTCGCCGTGACGCATCAGCGACGAGCCGCCGCCTCGAGCCTGCGGTCGAGCGCCGAACGTACGGCGGGTCGTTGGTATCTTCCCGGGTCCGTGGGTGAGTCCATCTCTGATCCGATCGCCGCGCTCGAAGGAGCCCGTCAGCACTTCGCCAATGCCACCGACTTCACGATTGGCATCGAGGAGGAGTTCCAGATCCTTGACCCTGCCACGCTTGACCTTGCCCAGCGCTACGGCGAGCTTCGAGCCGCCGCCGACGCGTCAGATCTGAACGGGTACGTCGCAGGAGAGCTCATCTCGTCGGAGATCGAGATCAAGACTGGCCGCTGCGAGACCTTTGCCCAGGCCGCTAGCGAGATCCGCGAGCAGCGTCGCAAGCTGTGGGCGCTCGCCGATCGGCACGACGCGCTCCTCGGCGTGAACGGGACGCACCCGTTCGCCCGCTGGCAGGACCAGGTGATCATCGACACGCCGCACTACCGCATCGTCGAGGGCAACCTGAAGTACGTCGCGTGGCGAAACAACACGTTCGGCATCCACGTTCACGTCGGCATCCGCGACGCTGATCGAGCGATGGCCGTCGCCAACGCGCTGCGCTCCGTCGTTCCCGAGCTGACCGCTGCGTCGGCAAGCTCGCCGTGGCTTGAGGATCGCTTCACGCACCTCCGGTCGACCCGGACGCAGATCTTCACGCGCATGTTCCCGCGCTGCGGCGTCCCGGACGCCTTTGCAAGCTGGGACGAGTACGACCGGTTCGTCCGCTTCCTCCTCGAGACCGGCTCAATCCGTGAGCACACGGAGATCTGGTGGACGATCCGGCCGCACCAGTCGTTCGGGACGGTCGAGATCCGCGCGTGTGACGCGCTCCCCGACATCAACGAGTCGATCGCCCTGTGCGCCTTCCAGGTCGCGCTCACCGCTCGCTTCACCCGGCTCTACGACGAGGGGCGTCCGCTGCCGGTCCTCGAGGGTCGATACATCGAGGAGAACCTCTGGCGTGCGATCCGGTGGGGCCTCGATCGAGAGCTGATCGACTTCGAGACCGGCAAGAGCGTCGCGGCAACCGACAGGATCAAGGCGCTCCTTGACGCGTGCGCCGAGGAGATCGACCAGCTCGCGCTCGCCCCGTACCTCGCGCCGCTCGAGCGGCTTCTCGAGCTCGGCGACAACGCGTCGCAGTACGCCCGTCGCATCGAGGCGGGAGAGTCGCCACGGGCGGTCTTCGCTGAGCAGGTTGAGCGTGCTCGCGCGTCGATCGACGCTGTTCCCTCGGGGGCCCGCTGATGGACGAGGACCGTGAGACCCGAGCGGCGATCGAGGAGCTCGCGTCGATCGGCGCGCCACAGCTCGTCGTGAGCACGATCTCGACGCTCGTCAATCTCGCCTTCGTCCGGCTCGGGCTCGTCGACGGTGCCGCAGAGCACGCCGACGCCCGCGAGGCTGCCGTTGCAATCGACGCCATCTCGGCGCTCCTGCCGGTGGTCGAGCGCTTCGCGCCGCCCGAGGCGACCGACGAGCTCCGTGGCACCGTCGCCTCGCTTCAGGTGGCGTTCGCACGCGCCGTCGGCGCCCCTCCGCCCGGCACGGAGCCGCGCACCGCGCCGCCGTCCCCGCCGCCCCCTCCCGCGCCGGAGCGTCCGAAGATCTGGACTCCCCGCGGCGACGTCTGAGCGTCGCGTGAGCTCCCACCAACGCGGCGTCCTCTACGTGGCGCTGGCCGCGATCGCTTGGTCGAGCGCCGGCGTCCTGACGCGGGCGATCGCCGCGCCCGCCGCCGCCCAGCTGTTCTGGCGCGCGCTGTTCGCCGGGGCCTGCCTTCTCGGCGTCGTCGCCGTCCAGTCGCGAGGGCGGATCCTCACGCCGTTTCGACGACTCGGGCTCCCCGGTCTTGGCGTGGCGGTCTCATTCGCGACCGCGTCGTCGTGCTTCATGCTGGCGCTGGGCCAGACCACCGTTGCGCGCGTCCTCTTCATCCAGGCCGCCTCACCGTTTCTCGCCGCTGCGCTTGCGTGGCTCGCGGTGCGCGAGCGAGTCGAGCGTCGCACCGCCGCGGCGATGTGCGTCGCGATCGGCGGGATCGCGACCATGCTCGGCAGCTCGCTCGGCGGTGGGCACCTGGCGGGCGACCTCCTTGCGACGACGATGGCGCTGGCGTTCTCGTCGGCGATCGTCCTCACCCGCGTGCACCGGGAGGTCCTGATGACGCCGGCGATGTGCCTGGCGATGGTCCTCGCGGCGGTCGTCTCAGCACCGCTTGCCGACCCGCTGGCGGCGTCGGCGCACGACATCGGGCTCCTCGCAGCGTTCGGCGCAGGGCAGATGTGCCTCGGGCTCGCGCTCTTCGCAGTCGGTGGCCGTCTCGTCCCGGCGAGCGAGGCGGCCCTGATCACGACGCTCGAGGTCGTGCTCGGGCCGATCTGGGTGTGGTTCGCGTACGCGGAGCAGCCCGATCGATCGACGCTTGTCGGCGGCGCGATCGTCCTCATCGCCGTCGTCGCCCATGCCCTCAGCGACGGCCCGTCGGAACCCGCCGGCTCAGGCTGATCCACGGCGGCGGGCGTGCATGCCCGACGGCGTCGGTCCTGCCGTGGCATCGGCGGCGACATCGAGCGCTTCGGCGGCGGCCGGAGCAGCACGGACCGGCGCCCGCCACATCGCCGCGACCATCGCGGCAAACAGCGACGCGCCAGCGTTCTCGTCGGCATAGCGAGCTCCGTACTGCACGGGGGCGTTCGCGTCGGCGCGGACGACGACGATCCCCGCGTTGACGGGCTCGTCCCCTGTGACGCTCAACACGAGCTCCTCGCCCGGGTTGAGGGGCACGTGGGAGTTGAACCCAACACCGCTGCGTGAGCCGTCGGCGATCTCGACGTTGAACGTGTCCCCTGGCGAGCGTTGCAGGCGACCCTCGATGCCGACGGACTCTCGCCGGGTGGAACGCTCGACCACCGAGGTATCAGAGATCAACCGCACGGCGACGATGTCCCTCGACGCCGACGCCGTCGTCGTGCGCAGCGTCTGTACCACGGAGCGGCGCGCGCGCCCGTTGATGAAGTAGCGCAGCGCGAAGAACGCACCCTCGGGAATCATGTTGCGGGGCGCTTCGAGCCGGATCGTCCCGCTCGCGTTCGGCGCGGTGAGGAGCGACACGGAGAGGGTCATCCGGATCGTCTCGACGCGATCTGCGGGGATCGGTGACGCAGAAGCTGGGATGGACTCCGGGGGAAGCGCCGAAACGGCCACCATCCAAGCCTACAGCAGTCGAGTAGCCGTGCCCCGCGTGTGACCGAACACGTCCACCGGCCCCGCGCCGAGCCCGAACGGAAGACCGTTCGCGACCGCCGCAGTTGCCGCCGCCTTCGCGCCGGTCGCCGCATCGAGCAACGAGTGGCCACGACCAAGCAGGGTCGCGAGCGTTGCCGAGTGGGTGCATCCAGCACCGTGCGTCGCGGCGACGGGCAGGCGCACGCCGGCGATCCTCGTCACCGTTCCCTGGTCGCACAGCACGTCGTCGCCCGACGGCCCGTGCCCGCCCGTGACGATCACCGCGCAACCAAAGGAGGCGTGGAGGCGGATCGCCAGCTCGGCAGCGTCGTCGCTGCGAGCCCCGGCGAGCGTCTGCGCTTCAAACAGGTTCGGAGTGATCACCGTGGCGTGGGGAAGGAGGTGTCGGCGGTAGGCCTCGACACCGCCGTCGGCGAGCAGCGGTGACCCGGCCTCCGCGCGCATCACAGGATCAACGACGACGGGCACCTCGGCCGAGCGATCCAGGGTCGCAAGCGCCGCTGCGACCGCCTCGACCGTCGCCGGGTCGCCGAGCATGCCGCACTTCACAGCGTCGATCCCGATGTCGTTGGCGATCGCCTCAAACTGCCGCCGTACGAAGGCGTGACCTGTCGCCTGCACCCCGTGTACACCAAGGGTGTTCTGTGCGGTGATCGCCGTCACGACACAGGTCGGGTACGCGCCGGCGGCGCTGATCGCCTTGATGTCGGCTTGGATGCCGGCGCCTCCACTGGAATCAGAGCCAGCGATCGTCAGGACTCGGGCGATCCCATCGAGGCCTTCCCGCAGCCTCCGCGCCGCCGCCACCGGGTCGTCCGCGTCGACGATCGCACGTACGACGGCCACGCGACGGACGCCGACGGCAGCGAGACGCTCGCTGCGATCGTCATCGATGCCACCGAGCCCGAACCAGGGAAGCGAGACCTGACGTGTCGCCGCGGCGCTCGCGCCAAGCCCGACCGGGGCGCGGCTCGGGTGCGTGGCGGTCGCCCAGATCGGTCCGACGGAGGCATAGTCGGCACCCTCATCAGCGGCAGCAACAAGGGCCGCGCCACCGCGTGTCGTTCGCCCGATCAGGCGATCAGGGCCGACGAGCGCGCGAGCCGCCGAGATCGCGCCATCTTCCTGGCCGATGTGGACACCGTCGGCTCCCACCGCAACGGCAATGTTCGGGTCATCGTTGACCACGAACAGTGCTCCTGCGGCACGCGCCGCGTCGGCGCACGCTCGGCCGACCACCAGCAACTCCTCCAACGACGCGGTCTTGTCGCGCAGCTGAAAGATGTCCACGCCAGCCGCATGGAGCGACGGAATGAGGTCCGCCAGGCTCCCGGCGCGCAGCTCTCTCGGTGCGACCAGGTAGAGGCGAGCAGCGTGCAGCCTCGCTCTGCGGTCGCTCAAGGAAGGCGCCCGAGGTCGGGGAGACCGGCATGCTCGGTCGACGCCGTCGCGTGGCTCAGCCGCGGGATCCGCCCGGCCGTCGCCGCAACGTGCCCGGCGGTAACGGCGAGCGCGAGCGCCGAGGCCATCGCCGTCGGGTTTCGTGCGCGCGAGATCGCCGACGCCGCCAGGACGGCGTCGCAGCCGAGCTCCATCGCAAGCGCCGCGTCCGAGGCGGTGCCGATCCCAGCGTCGAGAATGAGAGGCACCGAGACGGCTTGCCGGCACATCGCGATCGCGTGTGGGTTGCGGATCCCCAGGCCCGATCCGATCGGCGACCCGAGCGGCATCACCGCGGCGCAACCGACGTCCTCGAGCCTCCGGGCAAGGACAGGGTCATCCGTCGTGTAGGCGAGGACGACGAACCCATCGCGGACGAGCTCGGTCGCCGCCTTGAGCAGCTCGACGGCGTCAGGGAGGAGCGACGTGCGGTCGCCGATCACCTCGAGCTTGATCCACGGGGTGTCAAACGCCTCGCGCGCGAGGCGTGCTGTGTCGATCGCCTCACGCGCGCTCATGCAGCCAGCCGTGTTCGGCAAGATCCGCGCTCCGTGGCGATGGATCAGGTCGTACAGACCACCCTCGGTGTGCTCCACGCGGCGCAGCGCGACCGTCACAACCTCGGCCTGTGACGCGGCCAGCGCCGCCTCGAAACGGTCGAGGCGGGCGAAGCCACCGGTCCCGATTATCAGCCGCGAGCGCAGGGAGACGCCGTCGATCACCAGCGGCCGCTCGACGTTGATCTCCATCATCCTCCCGCCGTCGCGCGGACGACCTCGATGCGTTGCCCCTCGACGAGCGGCGTCTGTGCCCACCGACTGCGTGGGATGACGAGCCCATCAACGGCGATTGCGACGCCGCGTTCGCCGTCGTCGATCCCGGCGTGGCTCGCCGCGTCCGCGACGCACGCGCCGTCGTCGATCACGCGCGGCTCGCCGTTCAGGGAGACGTTCACACCGGCACCGTAAACCGCGACGGCGAGAACGGCGTCGTCAGCGGGCTCGGTGATCGGCCGGCGACCTCGGCACTGATCGCGTCGACGACGAGCGGCAGGAGAAGCACTCCGTGACGGAACCCGCCGGTGGCCCAGATCACGCCAGCGTCGTCACGGCCCAGCAGCGGCCGGAGGTCGACCGTCGCCGGCCGCAGGCCGGCTGCGACGGTCGCGAGGCGCGCGTCCGCGAGCCCCGGCGCGAGCCTCACCGCCTCCTCGAGCAGGCCGAGCACCCCGTCTACCGTGACGTCCGTGTCGCTCTGCTCCTCCTGGGTCGCGCCCACCACCACCGTCCCGTCCGCGCGCGGGACGACGTATGCCCCGGGCGTTCGGACGATGCGATCGATGCCGAGCGACCGACCGCCGCGTGGCGCAAGCGTGACGATCTGCCCTTTCACCGGACGGACCCGGCCGCGCAAGCCGAGACGGCCGGATCCCGCCCCGGCCGCGATCACCACCGCGCCGGCAGCGAGGAGCGGATCATCGAGCGACGTGATCGATGCCTCCCGTCGGTCAACGGCGGCGCGGGCGAGCGCCTGATCGAGCGCCTGAAGGAGCAGTCGAGGGTCGACGGAGTGCTCGTCCTCGAGCGCGATCCCACCGCTGACTGCGGGACCGATCGCCGGAACGAGCCGGGAGACCTCCTCGTGGTCGATCCACGGCTGCTCGTACCCGTCACGAGCGAGGATCGAGCGCAGGCGCTCGACGGCGCCGTGGTGCTCAGGGCGGCTCGCCACGAACACCGAGCCGGTTCGATGGTATCCCACGCTCGCGCCGCTCGCGGCCTCGATCCGAGCGGCGAGGGCTGGCCAGTCCCTGGCGCAAGCATGGAGCGCCGACGGCAGCTGATCCTCACCGTCGTCGACCTTCTCCGACCACGGACAGAGCATGCCGGCTGCGATCTCGGCTGTCGCCGGACGCCCGTCGCCAACCAGGCGTACGGAAGCGCCATCCAGGGACAGACGAAACGCGATCGCACGGCCCCAGGCACCGGCGCCGACCACCACGACGTCCGGACGTTTGCTGTGCGATGCGGTCACGAGCTCCCTTCGCTGGTACGAGCCAGAGCAGGTTCCGCGGTCGCGGCACGTGCCGCCTCTCAGCCTCAACGAGGCTCCCGCGCTCGCATCGAAGCGTACCGGATGGGCGACGCGACGGTCGCCGAGGCCGAGCCTCAGGCCAGGTCGGTCGTCGAGATCACCTGCACGGCGACGATCGTCACGTCCGACACCGTAAAGACATCAGGCGCCCCGGTCGCGGCGTAGCAGACGACCTCGTAGCCGCCGTTCGACGGTCCACCGGTCGCCAGCTGGATGGCGAACGACTGGTCCGCGCCGCTCGCCACCGCAACCGACGCGTGGCTGCTCAACGACGGCGCGCCAGAGCTCCGCAGCTCACAGGCCAGCGGCGCCGAGCCGCTCGTGCGGCTCGCCGTTCCCGTGGCAGTGACGACGTACTTCGCGCTCGGCAGGGCGACGACGACCCCGAGCTGGCCGACGCGAACGGCGTGATCGAGATCCGAGGCGTCGCCAGAGAGCGTCGTCGACGCGACGGTGTGCCGGAACGCAGGACCTGTGCCGTCCCGCCCCGAGTCGCCGGCAACGCCGGCAGGGCCGGCCTCGCCCTGCTGCCCGGTCGGCCCGTCAGGCCCGGGAGGGCCCGGTGCGCCATCGGCGCCGGCCTCGCCCTTCGTCCCCTGCGGGCCGACGATCCCCGGGTCGCCCTTCTCACCGCGGAGGCCGCGCGGACCCTGAACCCCGCCGTTGAGCGTGCCCTGAAGGCGGTCGAGCGCCACTGAGTGCGCCTTCAACCGGTCGCCATTGATCGTTCCGGCCTTGATGTCCTTACCGTCGATGAACCGTGACGCCGCCGGCGCGATGGCGACGACGGAGAAGACGACGACGATGCCTGTGAGGACAGCGGCAGGGTGGAGCCGTCGCAGGACGGCGCCGGCTTGGCGCGGGATCTTCATGTACTCCCTGGTATCGGTCACGATCGTCAACGGCCTATGACCCACCCGGGTGATGCCACGCCTGCCGCCTGCCGGCGGGCCGGTTGGTAGGATCAGGCGTCGTTCTGCCCTCTTTGACGTAGGAGTCCCGAACCACCCGATGGAAACCCTGTTCCAGCAACACGCCGTCCTGATCGCCCTCTTCTGCGGCGCAGCGACGGTCCTCTACGGGCTCGCCCTGATCCGTTGGGTGCTTGCAAAGCCCCAAGGCAACGACGAGATGCGCGCGATCGCCGCCGCGATCCAGGAGGGCGCAGCGGCCTACCTGTCGCGCCAGTACCGCACGGTCGCCGTCGTCGCCGTCGCCCTGACGGCGATCCTGTTCGTTCCTGACCTCGGCGGATGGCGCGTCTCGGTCGGCTTCGTGATCGGCGCCGCGCTCTCCGCTGCCGCCGGGTTCATCGGCATGAACGTCGCCGTGCGTGCGAACGTCCGCACCGCCGAGGCGGCCCGCACCGGCCTGTCCGAGGCGATGTCGATCGCGTTCAAGGGCGGCACCGTCACGGGCATCCTTGTGGTCGGGCTCGGCCTCCTCGGCGTCGCCGGCTACTACGGCGCCCTCAAGGCTGGCGGCCAGACCCAGAACGACGCCATCCGCGGCCTCGTCGGTCTCGGTTTCGGCGGCTCCCTGATCTCCGTGTTCGCCCGCGTCGGCGGCGGCATCTTCACGAAGGGCGCCGACGTCGGCGCGGATCTCGTCGGCAAGATCGAGGCGGGCATCCCGGAGGACGACCCGCGCAACCCGGCCGTGATCGCCGACAACGTCGGCGACAACGTCGGCGACGACGCCGGCATGGCCGCCGACCTGTTCGAGACGTACGCCGTCACCATCGTCGCATCGATGCTGCTGCTCGACCACGCAACGAACTCCGGCACCGCGGCATCACAGGCGATCGTTGGTCTCCCGTTGATCCTCGCCGGCCTCTCTGGCCTCGCCTCGATCGTCGGGACGCTGCTCGTTCGCGTCAAGCCAGGCGGCTCGATCATGAACGCCTTGTACGTCGGCGTCCTCGTCTCGGCGATCATCTCCGCCGGCCTGTTCCTGCTCCCGATCACCGCCATCGGCAAGGTGTTCGCCAGCGCGGGCGCCGGCTTTGCCGACATCACCACCAGTGACTTCATCATCTGTGCGATGGTCGGCCTCGTGATCACCGCGCTGCTGATGGCCATCACCGAGTACTACACCGGCACTCGCTGGAAGCCCGTCAAGGACGTCTCCGAGGCCTCGACGACCGGCCACGCGACGAACATCATCTCGGGCCTCGCTTACTCGATGCAGGCTACCGCTGCACCGGTCGTCGTGATCGGCGGCGGCATCCTGATCGCCAACAAGCTCGCCGCCCTTCCCGGCATAGCGATCGCCGTCGTCTCGATGCTCTCGATGGCGGGCGTGATCATCGCGCTCGACGCCTTCGGCCCGGTCACCGACAACGCCGGCGGCATCGCCGAGATGGCGAACCTTCCGCACGAGGTGCGCGACTCCGTCACCGACCCGCTCGATGCCGTTGGCAACACCACCAAGGCCGTCACGAAGGGCTACGCGATCGGCTCAGCCGGCCTCGCTGCCCTGGTGCTGTTCGCCTCCTACCGCGACGAGCTGAAGCTGCGCCTGATCGCCGACCACAAGGGCGCGATCGCGAGCACGCTCTCGTTCGACCTCGGCAACGCCTGGGTCGTCGTCGGCCTGCTCGTCGGCGGGGCGATGCCGTTCCTGTTCGCCTCCTTCTGCATGTCCGCCGTCGGCAAGGCCGGTAAGGCGGTCGTCGAGGAGGTTCGCCGCCAGTTCCGCGAGAAGCCCGGCATCATGGACTACAGCGAGAAGCCCGAGTACGGCGCGTGCGTCGACATCGTCACGAAGACCGCGTTGCGCGAGATGATGGTCCCCGCCATGATCCCCGTCGCGATTCCCGTCATCGTCGGCATCATCTCGATGCAGATGCTCGGCGGGCTGCTCGTCGGCACCATCGTCACCGGCCTGTTCCTCGCGATCGCGATGACCTCCGGTGGCGGCGCGTGGGACAACGCGAAGAAGCTGATCGAGGACGGCGCGCACGGCGGCAAGGGCTCGATCGCTCACCAGGCGGCGATCACCGGCGACACCGTCGGCGACCCGTACAAGGACACCGCAGGTCCGGCGATCAACCCGATGATCAAGATCGCGAACATCGTCGCGATCCTCGCGATCCCGCTGATCGTTCACTTCGCCTAGACCGACGCGGTTGAGGGGACGGGCCGCGCTGCCCGGCCCCTCAACCGCTACGTCAGGCGCGTCGACCTGGTGGTCTTGATTGGGAGATCGCGGTCATCCGGCTGCCTGGTTCGTCCTGCGCATGCTGGGACACCCAATGACCATGCCATCTCGCAGTCAGACCACGAGCTTCCCGCCGCGGCCGGAAGCTGCCGCCGCGCTTAGCGCGGCAGCGCGCGCAGCATCGTCGGCTCCGCCCGGGTGACGCCGAGCGAGCGGATCCGCCCGACGGCGTCGAAGAAGCGGCCTTCGGGCGCGGGATGGGTCGTCACGACAAGCTGCGCCCGTCCGTCCGCCGCGCGCTGGATCACCGACTCGATGGAGATGTCCACGTCAGCGAGCACGCGCGCGATCTGCGCGAGGACGCCAGGCTGGTCAAGGACGTCGAGACGGAGGTAGAAGCCGCTTTCAACCTCGGACTCGGGCACGACCGGCAGCTGTCGGAAGTACCCGTCGCTCTGGAAGAAGCCGGTGCCGCTCGTTCCCAGCACGCTCATCACGTCACCGATCACGGCCGACGCGGTCTCGTCGCCGCCAGCGCCCGGTCCGACGAGCGTGATCTCGCGGATCGCGCTGCCGCGGAGCATGACAGCGTTGAAGGACCCTTCGACGCCCGCAAGGGCGTGCGAGGTCGGCACGAGCGTTGGGTGGACGCTCGCCGCGACACCGCCGGGAAGGCGTTGCGCCGAGCCAATCAGCTTGATCTTGTAGCCGAGCTCAGCCGCGAACGCCGCGTCAACCGCCTCCAGATCCTCGATGCCGTTGAACGGCACGTCGTCGATCGTGACGCGAGTGTGGAAGGCGATCGAGGCGAGGATGGCGATCTTCGCGGCGGCGTCGGCGCCGTTCACGTCCTCCGTCGGGTCAGCCTCGGCGTAGCCGAGCTCTTGTGCCCTGGCAAGCGCGTCGCCGTAGGTCTGACCGCCCGCCATCGCGCTGAGGATGAAGTTCGTCGTCCCGTTGACGATGCCGAGCACGCCGGCGACGTCGTTTGCGATCATCGACTCGCGTAACACCTTGACCACCGGGATCGCGGCGCACACCGACGCCTCGAAGCGCAGCTGCACGCGGTGGCGCTCGGCGGCGGCGAACAGCTCCGCGCCGTGGCGCGCGAGCAGCTGCTTGTTCGCCGACACGACGGACTTGCCCGCCGCGAACAGCTCCAGCAGGTAGCCTCGCGTTGGCTCGATCCCGCCCATCACCTCGGCGACGACGCCAATTGCGGGGTCGTCACGGATCGCCGCGAAGTCGGTGGTCAGGACGCCGTCGCGCGCATCTCGTCGGCGCTCGATGTCGCGCACGAGCGCGTGGCGGACGGCGACGGGCCCGCCGGCGACGCGGGCGATGTCTTCCGCCCGGTCGTTCAGGAGGCGGTCGACCGCTGACCCTACGGTGCCGTACCCGAGCAGGCCGATGGAGGTTGTGAGATCGGTCATGACGGCTCTGAGCGTAGCCGTTCGGTAGGTTTCGACGTGTCATGACGCATCCCGGCACTGCCTGCCTGATCGATCGCTACCGCCACCGCCTGCCGGTGACGACCGCCACCCCCGTGATCGCCCTCGGCGAAGGGTCGACGCCGCTCGTGCAGGCGCCAAGGCTTGGCGCCGAGCTCGGCGTGGACCTCTGGTTGAAGCTCGAGGGGGCAAACCCGACCGGCTCCTTCAAGGACCGAGGCATGACGATGGCGATCTCGAAAGCCGCGGAGGATCGCGCCGAGGCCGTGATCTGTGCGTCTACTGGGAACACGTCTGCATCCGCGGCGGCGTACGCGGCGCACGCGGGGCTGCGCTGCGTCGTGGTCATTCCGGGCGGCAAGATCGCGCTCGGCAAGCTCGCCCAGGCTCAGATCATGGGCGCTGTCGTGTGTGCGATCGACGGCTCGTTCGATGATGCGCTGCGGATCGTTCGCGAGCTCGCGGAGACGCACCCGATCACGCTCGTGAACAACCTGAACCCCTACCGTCTCGAGGGGCAGAAGACGGCGGCGTTTGAGATCGTCGAGGAGCTGGGGGTCCCAGACTGGGTCGCTCTCCCTGTCGGCAACGGCGGCAACATCACCGCGTTCTGGCGCGGTTTCAACGAGGCGGTGACGGCCGGCGACGCGAGCGATCGGCCCCGTCTCCTCGGGTGCCAGGCAGACGGATCGGCGGCGATGGTGCGCGGCGAGGACGTCCTGGAGCCCGAGACCGTGGCGACCGCCATCAGGATCGGGAGGCCCGTACGCCGGGTCGAGGCAGCAGCAGCCGCGCGCGAGTCGGAAGGCGGCTTCGTTGCCGTCTCCGACGACGAGATCCTCCGGTGGTACGAGCGGATCGCCCGCCTCGAGGGCGTCTTCTGCGAGCCGTCGAGCGCGACGAGCGTGGCGGGTGTCGCACGAGCGCGCGCAGCTGGGACGATCGTCGAAGGCGAGCGGGTCGTGTGCGTGCTGACCGGCCACGGGCTGAAGGACCCGGGTTCGGCGTCCGCGCTCGGTGCAGAGGTGATCACGTTGCCGGCGACGCGGCACGCGATCGAGCAGATCGCGTTCGGCTGAACGGACCTCGGGCATCGGAGCGCGTCAAGGAAGCGCGGTGCTGTCACATCGGATGGGAGAGGCCTCCACCCGATCGCTGCGGCTCCCGGACGTTCGGCTCAGCAACGTCGAACGCGCGGTCTTCGCGATCCTACCCACGCGCCATCGCCGACCTTTCTTGACCGGCTCCTGGGTGTGAACGGGGTCAGGCGAGAAGGAGGCTGAGCAGCTCCGTGCGGCTGCCGACCGCGGTCGCGGGGGTGCGAGCGTCGGCAACGATCGTCTGGACGGCGCGACGCAGACCCAGCTGGGCGAGGTAGAGCTCGACTGCCGCTGTCGGCAGTGGCGACGCGACGGTGATCGTGGCACCAGAACGCACGGCTCCTCGGAGCGCGGCGTTCAAGGTCGGGTCGGGTCGCAGGGCGGAAGGGGCATGCGCCTCGTAGAAGCGCACGAGCTCAAGCCGCCAGTTCGCGGCGGCGCCGCCCGCCCAGCGGTCGAGGTCAGCGATCGCCTGGTCGCGGTCGGCGGAGATCGATGTGCGGTCGAGCGGGTGGATCGCGGCGAACTTTGCTGCAAGGTGGTCGACGGCGAGGTTGAAGACCCGGTCGGCGTCGCCGAGCGCAGCATCCGACACGGTGATCTCGGCTCTCACGCGAAGCAGCGTACCCCGCGACGGACCGCGCGCCTTCTGTGACGGTCCGCCACAGACGTACGCGTGCAGCCCGTGCGACGCTCGACGCATCCCGTTCTGCAACCCACGAGGAGCACGATGATCACCCCTACCCGAGCCTGCGCGATCGGCGCCATGCTGCTTGCGCTTGCACCGGTCGCAGCGCGAGCGGCCGACTACACCACCACCATCACGCTGCCAAACGCCGACCAGTCCGGTCTGCATGCGGCGATCGGTGTCGGTTTTGGCGGCTGCGGTGGAGGCGCAACCTCGTGGCGTTGTCCCACTCCAGGTGCGGCCGCGGTGCGGCTGACGCCGTCTGCTGCCGCGCCGAAAGGGTCAAGCGCGGAGATGCTCTTCCTTGCGCCGCCCGCCACGTCCGTCAGCGCCGCGACCGTGCGCATCCGCTACCACGTGCTCACACCCGGCGTTCACGCGCGGCTGCTCTACCGCACGGGCACGGCCGCGTGGAAGGTGACGGCGCTGCCCGATCGACGGGTCGACGGCGTCCTCATCGTCCCCGTGCCTGCCGGGGCGACGGAGTTTGGCGCCTCGCTCTACACGAGCGCCGCCGTTCCCGCCGCCGTCCGCTCGGCCGTCTCCGACGTCCTCTCCGTCGAGACGATCGGCGTCGCTCTGCGCGACACCACGCGCCCGGTGGTGGTCGATGCGGGCCAACTGGACGACGCGACCTGGCATCGCGGCTCGACCTGCTTCACGGTCGACGCCCGCGACAGCGGGCTCGGCGTGCACGACGTCCGGGTGACGGCTGGCACCACCGTCGCGACCGTCGAGGCACCGCGAGGTACGCGCCTCCAGCCTCGGCCGCTGACGTTCCACGGCGAGCCATGCCTCGATACCACGACCCTGCCAGACGGCCTGCAGCTGGTCACGGCGAGCGCCGGCGACGGCGTCGACGATGGCGGCAACCGATCGACGGCGATGGGCTTCTCCGTGCTCGTGGACAACACGCGCCCCGAGGCGGAGGTGACCGTGCCGACCCAGACCGAGGACCGGCTGCCGACCATCGCCGGGCACGCCGTCGACCGTTCCAGCGGCGTCGCCGCGATCGCCGTGACGATCGACGGAAACGCGGTCGATACCGTGACCGGCGCCGCCGGTGCGTTCACGGCCCGCCTCGCGACCCTGCTGTCGTGGGGCACGCACGTTGTCGCCTGGACGGTGGTCGACGCCGCCGGGAACACGACGAACGGTCGCAGCGAGATGACCGTCGCCGACGTCACGGCGCCGCTGATCGACGCAATCCAGCCCGCCGACGGCGCCGAGGTCTCCGGCGCGGTCACCGTGAGCTTTGCGATGTCCGACCCGCTCAGCGGTGTCGCCATCGAGACGCTCCGCGTCGCCATCGACGGACGCGAGGTGGAGGGAGCTGGCACGATCGCGAACGGCGTGTTTCTTCTCGCCGCAGCGGCCTACGACCCGGGCCGCCACGACGTCCGCATCCGCGTCGCCGACCGCGCCGGCAACATCGCCGAACGCGCGTCGACGTTCCTCGTCCCGGTGCCCGTGCCGGATCCCAAGCCACTCGAGCTCCTGACGCCCGCGACGGCGCTGGTCCAGGCAGGCACCCGCAGCACGCTCCACGTGCACGTCGAGCGCGGCGGCGTGCCGGAGCGCGGTGTCCGCATCACGTTTGGTTGGGGAACCGGTAGCGCGATCGGGTCAGCGGTCTCGGACGAGGCGGGTATCGCCGACGTCGTGCTTGATGGCTCCCGCGACGGCACCCTGTGGGTGCGGGGCGGCGACGCAGCGACCACGATCCAGGTGCGACTGCAGCGCGGCGTGACGCTCTCGGCCTCGACGACGAACGCGTGTCGCTCCTGCTGGATCACGCTCCGTGGGCGCGTCGCGCCGGCGAGCGCCGGCATCATCATCGAGAGCTACCACGACGGCGGCTGGCACGCGTTCCGCACCGTGCGCGGTGACGCGAGAGGCGCGTACTCGCTGCGCATCCGTCCGCGCGCGCGCGGCCTCTACGTGTTCCGCGCGACGACCGGGGGCGTGACGTCCGCGACCGTCCAGGTCTGGGTCAGGTAACGGCTCGCCAACGTATCGAGGAGGCGCGCTGGTACGCTGGGGTCGCGATGCCAGCGGGCCTCCTCGACGGGTTGAACGTCCCGCAGCGCGACGCCGTCGAGTCGGTGAACGGGGCGGTGCTCGTCGTCGCCGGGGCCGGCTCAGGTAAGACGCGCGTGCTCACCCATCGGATCGCCAACCTCGTCGCGAACCATGGAGTCCGGGCGCATGAGATCCTCGCGATCACCTTCACGAACCGGGCGGCCCGTGAGATGGTCGAGCGGGTCAACGCGCTGATGGGAGCCTCAAGCCGAGGCATGTGGGTGATGACGTTCCACGCGGCTTGCGCGCGCATTCTCCGCAAGGAGGCCGAGCTGATCGGGTTTCGTCCGGCGTTCACGATCTACGACCAGGCCGATCAGGTTCGGGTCGTCCGTGACGTGCTGGAGGAAGAGCTCGACAAGGATCCGAAGCGCTACCCACCACGTGGAATCCACGCACGCATCTCGGACGCGAAGAACCGCCTCATCGGCCCCGAACGGTTCGCCGAGGAGGCGAGCGGGTTCTTCGACCAGACCGTTGCCGAGGTCTACGCGGCCTACCAGCGTCGCCTCGCTCGCGCCGGCGCGATGGACTTCGATGACCTGCTGCTGCACGCGGTGCAGCTGCTGGAGAGCCACACCGCAGTCGCCTCCCGCTACGCCGAGCGGTTTCGCCACGTGCTGGTGGACGAGTACCAGGACACGAACCACGCGCAGTACAGGCTCGTCCGGGCGCTGACCGCCCACCATCGAAACGTCTGCGTCGTCGGCGACTCAGACCAGTCGGTCTACTCGTGGCGCGGCGCGGACATCCGCAACATCCTGGACTTCGAGCAGGACTTTCCGAACGCGAGGACGGTGCGGCTCGAGCAGAACTATCGCTCGACCCAGCACATCCTCGACGCCGCGAACGCCGTGATCGAGAACAACCGTGACCGTCAACCGAAGCGCCTCTGGTCCGACCTAGGCCCGGGCGAGAGGGTGCGCGTCGTCCAGTGTGAGGACGAGCAAGCGGAGGCGCGCCTCGTCGTGACGCAGGTCGCGCGGATGCTCAACGAGGGGTACGCGGCGTCAGACGTCGCGGTGTTCTACCGCACGAACGCCCAGTCGCGAACGATCGAGGACCTTCTTCGTCGTCACGACATCGCCTACCAGGTCGTGGGCGGCTTGCGCTTCTACGACCGGGCGGAGGTCAAGGACGCGCTCGCCTACCTGCAGGTTCTCGGCAACCCGGCCGACACCGTGGCGATGCGCCGCGTGATCAACGCACCGCGCCGAGGGATCGGCGACACGACCGTCTCGCGGCTCGTTCAGCACGCGCAGGCCTTCGGGATCACGCTCCGCGAGGCGCTCGGTGAGGCGGAGAGCGCGTTGCCAAACGCCGCTGCTCGTAAGGCTGTGGCGGCGTTCAACGAGCTTCTCAGCAGCCTCGAGTCGCTTACCGCGACCGCGAGCGTCGCCGAGCTTCTCCTGCGCGTGCTCGACGACTCCGGCTACCGAGACGCCCTGCTCGAGGAGCGCACCGTCGAGGCCCGCGGAAAGCTCGAGAACCTCGATGAGCTGGTGAGCGTCGCGCGCGAGTTCGAGAGCCGTACCGACGACGGGCCGCGTGATCTCGCGACGTTCCTGCAAGAGCTCTCGCTCGTGTCGGACGCCGATGAGGACGAGCACGCCGTCCGCTCGCTCGTAACGCTGATGACGCTTCATACCGCGAAGGGGCTGGAGTTTCCAATCGTCTTCCTCGTCGGCATGGAGGATGGCGTGTTTCCCCACGCCCGGGCGATCGACGACGGCAACCTCGAGGAGGAGCGCCGCCTCTGCTACGTCGGCATGACGCGGGCGCGCGAGCATCTGACCCTCCTGTACTGCCGTTCTCGAATGCTCTTTGGCGTCCGTAACAGCAACCCACCGTCGACGTTCCTCGCCGAGCTTCCCGATAGCGCCATCGAGCACGAGCGCCTGCGTGCGACGTACCAGTCGATCGCCCGTCCGGCCGCCGTTCCGGGTGCTCGGGAGGGCGGGTGGGGGCCAGGCCGGGCCGGCTGGGAGCGAGAGCGCAGCTCCGGCTTCCGTCAGGCGCCCGCGCCGACACCCGCCGCACCAGCGAGAGCGCCGACGCGACCGAGACCCGAAGGACCGATCCTGGGGACGGGTGACACGGTACGTCACACGAAGTGGGGCGAGGGGATCGTCATCGGTGTCGAGTCGGCCGACATCGTCCTCGTACGTTTCCCGACCCAGGGGGAGAAGCGCCTCCACGTCGGCTACGCCCCGATCGAGCGCGTCTGACCGGCGAGCGCCCCTCGCGCGGTTGCTATCATCGCCTCCGACCGGGGCGGTTAGCTCAGTTGGTAGAGCACTAGCTCGACAAGCTAGGGGTCACTGGTTCGAGCCCAGTACCGCCCATCTCAAGAACTCCCTGCTCACGGCCGGTTTCTGCCGGGCGTCCCTCGGGCCGACGCTTCCGTCCGCCGCACAATCAGCGCACAGACGCATTGAGGAGGTCCCGCGCGCGGTCGATGCTGCCGGGGCTGAGGTGCCCGTACGTGCCCTCGATCATCCTGATGCTCGTCCCCATGTACCGGCTAAGCTCGAACGGTTGGACG
>JANYCN010000034.1 GCA_025360225.1 Actinomycetes bacterium
CGACCGTCGAGGCAGTGCTGCGGATCGCCTCCGAGCACGACGCGATCCAGGTGATCGCCAACGTCGCAACCGGGAAGCTCTGGGGAAGCCATCCTGACGCAGCGACGGTCGCCGCGTACCTCGAGACGGGCGTCGACGATGGCCCCGGTCCGGACTGGCAGGTCGGCCATTTCGTCACCCTCGTCGGCACCGTGCAGGGAACGGCGGGAACGCTCGTGACGGTGGCGGACACCTACCCGTCGCTCGGTCAGCGGGCGGTGTACCAGCAGCCGATCGGTCGCGTCGCCGACGCGTTGCGTCGCGACGGCTACCCGGGTGACGGTGGCATGCTCGTGCTCGCTCCGACCGGACGAGCCGCTGCGATCGCCGAGGCACTCACCGATCACGGCCTTGCAATCGGAACCTGGGATAACGGCTCGCCTGATCTCGGACCGACGACGCTGCCCGGAGCCGATCAGTAAAGGAACCGGTGCATCGCGACGAGCGACTCCTCGTCGAGAGCGCCGTGGTCGACCCACTCCTTCCGTCGGACGGCGAGGATCGACGCGTGCAGCCGCTCACCAAGCCCTGCGCGGAGGACGTCGGAGGCAGCAAACGGTTGGATCGCCTCGCCAAGGGTCGTCGGCAATCGACGGATCGCTCGCGCGAGCAGCGCCGTTGCGTCGAGCGTCGTCGGATCCTCGCTCGTTGCCGCTGGCAGTGGTGCCGCTCGATCGACGCCCGCAAGGCCGGCGACGAGGGCCGCGGCGATGGCGAGGTACGGGTTCGCGGCGCCGTCGACGGTCTTCAGCTCGACGTTCGCCGAGCGACCGCGACTCGTCAGTGTCCCGGGAATGAACCGGAGCGCCGCCTCGCGGTTCTCGACGCCCCACGCGGTATATGCGCCGGACCAGTGGCCGGGCACGAGCCGCAGGTAGCTCGGGATGCTCGGCGCGATCACCGCCATCAACGCGGGCAGCTCGGCGAGGATCCCGGCGACGAACGTCGTCGCCTCCGGATGCATCCCCGCCTGGTCGGTACCGTTCGCCATCAGGTTGACGCCGTCGCGCCAGAGCGAGAGGTGCAGGTGGTTACCGTTGCCGAGCCCGCCTGCGAACACGACGGGCGCGAAGCTGACGTCGAGCCCGTACCGTGCTGCCACCGCCCGCGTCACGAAGCGCAGGAGCAGCAGGCGGTCGGCAGCCTCGAGCGGGGCGCACGGGCCTGTCGACACCTCGAACTGGCCGGGCGAGTACTCGGGATGCATCTGCTCGACAGGAATCCCGACGTGGTCAAGCTCGGCCGCGAGATCGCTCACGAAGGGCTCGATCGCGAGCAGCGAGCGGACGCTGTATCCAGGTCCCGGCGTCGCTGGCACGCCGTCACGCAGCAGCGTCATCTCGACCTCGAGCGTTGCCTGGACGCTGAGCCCGCGTGCGGCAAGCGCGGCGGCTGCGCGGACGAGCGCACCTCGGGGACACGTCTCGAGCGGCACGAGCTCCTGCGTGAACAGCGAGGCAGGCACCCACGACCAGCCGGGCATGCTGCCCAACGAACGCATGCACGCGGTATCAGGGACGAGCCGATCGTCGCCGGCGGGCGTCCCGAACGGCGGCTCGAGGGCGAAGTGCTCGTCAACGGTCACGACCGCCCAGACGCTCGACCAGCCGACACCGGCACGGACGACAGACTCGATCCTTGACGCAGGCACAACCTTGACCCGTGAGATCCCGGCCACGTCGACGAAGTGCATCGCGATCAGACGGGTGCCGCTCAGAACGCTGCCTCCGGGAATCCCATGACGCTCGCCTTGCCGGCGGTGATCTCCCGGGCGAGCGCACCGGCCTCTGGGAGCACGCGGGCGATGTAGAACCGTCCGGAGGCGAGCTTCGCCTCGCGGAAGGCTGGCGTGCACGTCGCCTGCGGGTCAAGCGCGGCGGCAGCCATCCGGGCCCACATGTAGCAGGAGGCGGTCAGGAAGAAGAGCCGCAGGTAGTCAGTGGCTGCCGCGCCAGCCTCCTCGCGATCGCTCGCGCCGCGCTCGCCAAGCCAGAGCGTCGTGGCGCGTAGCGTGTCGATCGCCCGCGTCGTGGGGTCGACGAACTCGGCCAGCGTCGGGTTCCCGCGTTGTCTCTCGAGCCAGGCGTCGGCTGGGTGGAAGAACCGTCGCAGCAGCCGACCGGCGCCTTCCGGCAGCTTCCGACCGACGAGGTCGAGCGCCTGGATGCCGTTCGTTCCCTCGTAGATCGGGGCAATTCGTGCATCGCGAACGTACTGCTCGATGCCCGTCTCGCGGATGTATCCGGCGCCGCCGAAGACGCCGAGGGCGGTCGACGTCGCCTCCCAGCCGAGCTCGGTGAGGCCGGCTTTGAGGATCGGCGTCATCAACGCAACGAGGTCGTCCGCCGCGGCGCGGACGACCGGGTCGTCGTGACGGTGCGCCACGTCGAGCTCGATCGCCGTCCAGAGGGCCAGCGCCCGTCCCGCCTCCACCTGCGAGCGGACGCGCAGGAGCGCGCGCCGGACGTCCGGGTGCACGATGATCGGGTCCGCCTCGAGGTCGGGCCGCGCCGCGCCGCCGAGGGCGCGGCCCTGGAGACGCACTCGCGCGTAGCGGACGGCGCGCTGGTACGCGCCGTCGGCGAGTCCAAGCCCGTGGATCCCCACCGACAACCGGGCGGCGTTCATCATCGTGAACATCGCTCGCATCCCGCCATGTGGCTCTCCAACAAGCTCACCCCAAGCGTCCTCGAAGGTGAGCACGCACGTCGCCGATGCCCGGATGCCCATCTTGTGTTCGAGCGACGTGCAGGTCACGCCGTTTCGCTTCCCGTCCGCGGCGATCTTCGGCACGATCAGCAGCGAGATGCCCTTCGTCCCCGATGGTGCGCCGGGGAGACGGGCGAGGACGAGGTGGACGATGTTCTCCGTGAGGTCGTGGTCGCCGGCCGTGATGAAGACCTTCGTCCCCGACACGCGGTATCCACCGGCCTCGTCGGGATCTGCGCGCGTGCGGATCAGACCCAGGTCAGTGCCTGCGTGCGCCTCGGTCAGGCACATCGTGCCGGCAACCCGACCGCTGGCGAGGAGCGGCAGGAGCCGGTCGCGCTGCTCCGCTGACCCGTGCAGACGAAGGGCGTGGTACGCGCCGTGGCGGAGCGTGAGGTAGGTGGCGAAGCTGAGGTTCGTCGCACAGAGAAATTCCTCGAACACGACCTGGGTGGTGTGGGGGAGACCGCTCCCGCCGTACTCTGGGTCGCAGGTCAGGCCCGGCCATCCGCCGGCGACGAGCGTCCGCCACGCCTCGCGGAAGCCGGCTGGCGTGGAGACGCCATCAGGGCCGAGCGTCGCACCAGCCCCGTCACCTGGCAGGTTGAGCGGCGCGAGCTCGTTCGCGCAGAACGTTCCAGCCTCGGCGAGCACGTCGAGCACCGCGTCGAGCGTCGACTCAGCCTGGCCAGGAAGCCCCGTGACCCGCCCGTCAAAGTCCAGCACGTCGCCAAGCAGGAAGCGCACGTCCTCCAGTGGTGGGCGGTAGGACATCAGTTCCGCAACGCCTTCCCGGTGGCGAGCATGTGCTCCATCCGCGCGAGGCTCTTGTCCTGATGGAGGAGCGCGACGAGGGCGTCGCGCTCCAGGTCGTAGACCGCCTGCAGCTCGACCGGTGTCGTCACGTCCGCGTCGCCGCCGGAGAGGACGTGCGCGAGCGCGCCGGCGACGACGGCGTCGTGCTCGAGCGCCTCCCCGGCAGCAACCCGTTGGGCGATCGATAGACGTAGGGCGGCGGCGCCTGCCTGACCGGGAAGGCGCAACGGCGGCGGCGCGGCTGGCCGGTACCCGTCCGCGAGCTCCAGCGCACGGCGCTTCGCATCGCCGAGCACGCGCTCCCGGTTCATCGTGATCCCGTCCGTCGGACGGAGGAAGCCGAGCTCGCGTGCGTGTGCCGCAGAACGCGACACCTGTGCGAGGGCGATCACCCGGAAGGCCTCAGCGACCGGCGGCATCGGCCCCTGGTGTCCGTGGCGCTCCGTCATGCGGACGAGCATCTGGACGCAGCCGCCCCAGCCCGGGACGATCCCCACCCCTGCCTCGACGAGCCCCATGTACAGCTCGGCATGGGCCTGGATCGCGTCCGCGTGCAGACAGATCTCGCAACCACCGCCGAGGGCCATCCCGGCGGGTGCCGCCACAACCGGAAACGCGGCTGCACGGAGCGCGGCGAACGCTCCCTGGCCAGCCTGCACGCCAAGCGCGAGCTGGTTCCAGGCGCCAACGTTGGCCGACAGGAGGACACCGGCGAGGTTCGCGCCGACGGAGAAGCTCTCCGCCTCGTTGGCGATCACCAACGCGCGGAACCCGTCGGACCCGCACAGCACCAGCGTCTCGAGGGCCAGCGAGATGATCGCGCCGTCGAGCGCGTTCATCTTCGTCGTGAACTCGAGGCAGAGGACGCCGTCACCGATGTCCCAGAGGCACGCCGAACGGTTCCGGCGAACGGGCTCGGCATCCTGGCGCAGCGCGCGCAGCGAGATGATGCCCGGCCTCCGAGGCGGTCGGCGTGGGGCCGGCGCTCCTCGCCGATCAGCGAGCATCGTGAACGGCCCGGCTCGCCAGCCGTAGCCGGTCTCCATCGCCTGGTCGACGACCGCCGGGTCGCCGCTCACCTCGTCAAGCACGTGCTCCGCGTAGGCGAGCGTCGCTGCAACGACGTCGCGGGCGTACTCGGCGCTCGTTGGATCATCACCGCGCGAGCGCGTGCTCGGGCGGTAGGTCCCCGTCGCGAGATCGAGCGCCTCCTTCCGCTTCCCGCTGGCATCCCGCTCGAGGCGGTAGAAGCCGCCGTCACCCTTGCGGCCCGTGTGGCCGCCCGCGACGAGCTGCTCGAGGAGGCCGATCGGCCTCGCGATCGACCGCATCGGATCGTCCGGAGCGAGTCGCTCGTCGAAGCTACGCGTCACGTGGAGCGAGAGGTCGATGCCGACCAGGTCAAGGAGGCCGAAGACCCCCGACCTCGGTGATCCGAAGGCATGGCTGATCGCGGCGTCGGCGGCCTCGATCGCCAGCCCTCGTTCGGCGGCGAGCGCGACAGCCGTATCGATCCAGTAGCCGCCAAGGCGGTTGGCGATGAACCCCGGGGTGTCGTTGCTGCGCACAACGACCTTCCCGAGCATCACATCGGCGAACGCCTCGACCGCGGCGACGGCGTCCGACCGTGTGTGCGCGGCCGCAACGACCTCCAACAGCCGGAGGTACCGTGGCGGGTTGAAGAAGTGCGTGATGAGGATGTCCGGATCGTCCGGCGCGAGCTCGCAGAGGGGGATCGTGGACGTGTTCGAGCTGACGATCGACCGGTCGCCGCGCACCTGTGCGAGGTCGTCGTAGAGCGTCCGTTTCGCGTCGACGTCCTCGCGCACGGCCTCGATGATCCAGTCGCAGCCGGCGACCAGCGCGAGCGCGTCGGGGAGGTCGCCGGTCGTCACGAGACGCACGGCCTCGCGGGTCATGAACGCCTCTGGCTCCTCCCGAAGCGCACGCCCGATCGCGGCCTCGGCACCGCCCCGGACGACGTCCAGCAGCACGACGGGCACGGAGGCGTTCGCAACCTGTGCGGCGATGCCGGTGCCCATCACGCCGGCACCGATCACGGCGACGCGGTTGATCGTGGTCACCCGATTGCCTCGAGGAGCGTCGCGATGCCCTGACCACCACCGATGCACTGGGTCGAGACCGCAAACCGTCCGCCGTCGCGGCGGAGCAGCGAGGCTGCCTTGCCGGTGATGCGCGCGCCGGTCGCTCCGAGCGGGTGACCGATCGCGATCGCTCCACCGTCGACATTGACCCGGGCGGGGTCGATTCCGAGCTGCTCGATGACGACGATCGACTGGCTCGCGAATGCCTCGTTGAGCTCCATCACGTCGATCTCGGCGATGCCGATCCCGGCGCGCTCCAGCACCTTGCGGGTTGCCTGGATCGGACCGATCCCCATCACCTCCGGGTCGCAGCCGGAGACGGCGAACGAGCGGATTGCCGCTAAGGGCTCGAGCCCGTTGCGCCTTGCGTAGCCCTCGCTACAGACGAGGACGGCGGTCGCCCCGTCCGTGAGCGGCGAGGACGTGCCGGCCGTCACCGTCCCGTCCGCGCGGAAGGCCGTGCGCAGCGCAGCCAGGCCGTCTGCCGTCGTGTCGGGCCGCAGGCAACCGTCCTCGACGACGTCGTCGATCGCGACGATCTCCGCCGCGAGCCGCCCATCAGTCCGCGCAGCCGCTGCCTTCTGCTGGCTGCTCACGGCAAACGCCTCCTGACGCTCCCGCGTGACGCCCCAGCGATCAGCGACGTTCTCCGCGGTCTCGCCCATCGAGAGGTAGATCTGCGGGTAGCGTTCAACGAGGCCAGGGTGCGGCAGGAAGTTGAACCCGGCCATCGGAACGCGCGACATCGACTCGGTACCGCCGGCGACGTGCGCCTCGCCGTTTCCCATCGCGATCGCCCCAGCGGCAGAGTGGATTGCCTGCATCGCCGAGCCGCAGAACCGGTTCACCGTCGCGCCGGCGACCGTGCGGGGCAGTCCCGCAAGGACACCGACGATCCGCCCGATGTTCATCCCCTGCTCGCCTTCGGGAAAGGCGCAGCCCATCGTCACGTCCTCGATCGTTGCCGGGTCGACGCCGGTGCGCTCGATCAGGGCACGGACGACACGGCCGCCGAGCTCGTCCGGGCGCATCCGGGTGAACGCCCCCCGGTGGGCAGGCTGAAATGGGCTGCGCACGTAGCCGGCGATCACCACACGATCAGACACGGTCACCTCGTCAGTTGGGCAGAAGGATCTTGCCAGGGTTCATGATGCCGGCGGGGTCGAGCGCGCCCTTGATCGTCCGCATCAACGCGACGCCGCTCGCACCGAACTGCGGCTCGAGAAACGCGCGCTTACCAAGCCCGACACCGTGCTCGCCGGTACAGGTGCCGCCCATCTCGATGGCGCGGTGCGCAAGGCGCGCCGAGAAGGCCTTCGCCGCGGCGAGCTCAGCCTCGTCATCGGGAAGCACGAGCACGGCGCAGTGAAAGTTGCCGTCAGCAACGTGGCCAACGATCGGCGCGGGCACCGCGAGGTCGCCCATGTCCGCCACGGTCTGCTCGATGCAGTCGGCGAGGCGTGAGACCGGGACGCACGCGTCGGTCGTCACGCTCCGCGAGCCAGGCCGCGAGCCGACCTGGGCGAAGTACACGTCGTGACGCGCCTTCCAGAGCGCACCACGTTCCTCGGCTCGCGTGGCGAAACGAAGATCACTGCCGTCATGGTCGGTGACGATCGCCGTGACGGCCTCGATCTGGTCGGCGACCGCTGCTGGGGAGCCGTGGAACTCGAGAAACAGGGTTGGCACCTCCTTGAACGAGCGCCCCTGGAACGCGTTCACGCAACGCACCGTGTTCGCATCCAAGAGCTCGCACCGCGCGACGCCGATGCCGGACTGGACGACCGTGATCGCAGCGTCAACCGCAGCCCGGACGGAGGGAAAGCAGACGACGGCCGCGGCGGTCTCCTCGGGGATGCCGTGAAGGCGAACGACGATCTCGGTGATCACGCCGAGCGTGCCCTCCGAGCCGAGCAGCAGGTGCGTCAGGTCGTAGCCGGCGGCCGACTTTCGCGCGCGCGAGCCAGTTCGAACGATCTGGCCGTCCGCGAGGACCACCTCGAGAGCGAGGACGTTCTCCCGGATCGTGCCGTAGCGCACCGTCATCGTCCCGGAGGCGCCGCTCGCCGCCATCCCACCGATCGTGGCGTCGGCGCCCGGATCAACGGCGAAGAAGAGGCCCCTGTCGGCGAGCAGGGCGTTCAGCTGGTTCTTCGTCACCCCGGGCTGCACCCGAGCATCCAGGTCGGCGTCGTTCACCTCGATCACCCGGTTCATGCGCGCCGTGTCAACGACGAGCCCGCCGTTGATCGGGAGCGCCTGGCCCTCAAGCGAGCTACCGATGCCCCAAGGGACGACGGGGATCGCGTGCGCCGAGCAGATCCGTAGCAGCGCCGAGACCTCCACGGCCGACGTGGGAAACGCGACGGCGTCCGGTGGCGCGGCAGGCCAGGACGACTCGTCGCGGCCGTGGAGGTTGCGGATCGAGTCAGCGGTCGAGACCCGGTCGCCGAGGACCGTCGCGAGCTCGGCCAGCGCCCCCTCGGAGATCATCCGCGCGCCGCGTCGCCGAGCAATGAGCGGGCGATCACGAGGCGCTGAATCTGGCTCGTCCCCTCGTACAGCTCGGTGATCTTCGCATCGCGGTAGCAACGCTCGGCGGGAAACTCCGCCGAGTACCCGTAGCCGCCGAGGGTCTGTACGGCGACGTCGGCGGCGTCGACAGCGACGCGGCTCGCGACGAGCTTGGCCCGGGCACCAGCCTGTGCGTGGGGGAGTCCGCCGTCGCGGAGCGCCGCGGCGTGCAGCACCATCAGCCATGCTCCGTCAAGGCGGGCGGCGATCTCAGCAATCGGGAACTGCACGCCCTGGAAACGGGCGATCGGCCCGCCGAACGCCGACCGGTCCTGCGCGTAGCTGACGGCGATCTCCAGCGCCGCGCGGGCGATCCCGCAGGCCTGCGCGGCGATCGTGATCCGTCCGCCATCGAGCGTCGCGAGCGCGACCTTGAGCCCCTCGTTCTCCGTCCCGACGAGACCATCCGTCGGTACCGCAAACCCGTCGAGAACGATCTCGGCCGTGGAGGACGTGTGGAGACCGAGCTTCGGGATCTCCTTCCCGGAATCAAGGCCAACACCGCGCTCGGCGACGAACGCGGAGATCCCCCGCGCACCTGCGCCGCCCGTCCGAGCGAACACCACGAAGAGGTCGGCGAAACCTCCGTTGGTGATCCACGTCTTCGTGCCGTCAAGACGCCAGCCGCCTTGCGACCGTACGGCGCGAGCACGGATGCTCGCTGTGTCCGACCCGGCGTCTGGCTCGGTCAACGCGTACGCGCCGAGCAACGCGCCCGTCGCGAGACGCGGCAGAAACGCGGCCTGCTGCGTTGGCGTGCCGAAGCGAAGGAGCGGCGCGACGCAGAGCCCGGCATGGACGGCGACAGCAACCGAGACGCCGGCGTCGTGTCGGGCCAGTTCCTCGACGACGAGACAGAGGGAGGTGTAGTCGAGGCCCGAGCCGCCGTGCTCCTCGGGGACGATCACGCCGAGCAAGCCGATCTCGCCGAGGCGGCGGATCACGTCGAGCGGCACGTGGTGCTCGCGATCCCAGCTGGCGGCGTGGGGCGCGATCTCGCCCTCGGCGAAGGTACGAACGAGGTCTTGCACGTCACGCTGGGCGTCGGTCAGGAGCGCTGCCTCCATCAGTACCGGCCCGGGTCGCGGTAGACGCCGAACACGGTGCGGAAGACGTCGCACATCTCGCCGAGCGTGGCGCCGGCGCGGCTCGCCGCGATCAGCGGCCCCATCACGTTCGTGTCGCCGGCGCAGGCCGCGCGCAGGTCAGCGATCGACGCCGCCCAGCGGTCCGCGTCACGGGCGACGCGATGGGCCATGACTCGCGCGATCTGGTCGCGCTCGACGGCGGGGTCAGCGCGATGCAACGCGATCGGCGCTGGGGCATCTGACGCGAAGGCGTTGACGCCGACGATCACCCGTTCGCCAGCATCGACCGCCTGCTGGTGTCGATAGGCGGCCTCGGCGATCTCTCCCTGAGGGTACCCCTGCTCGACCGCGACGACCATCCCGCCAAGGCGATCGATCTCGTCGATGTACGCCTGCGCCTGGGCCTCGACCTGGTCGGTCAGCTGTTCAACGAACCACGAGCCGCCGAGCGGATCGGCGACGCTCGCCGCGCCGGTCTCGTAGGCGATCACCTGCTGGGTTCGCAGCGCGATCGTGGCCGCCGCGAGGGTGGGGATGGCATAGGTCTCGTCCCACGCGTTCGTGTGCAGCGACTGCGTCCCGCCGAGCACGCCAGCGAGCGCCTCGATCGCCGTCCGCGCGATGTTCACGAGCGGGTCCTGTGCCGTCAGCGAGACGCCCGAGGTCTGGCAGTGGGTGCGCAGCAGCCAGCTGCGCGGGTCCGTCGCGCCGAACCGCTCACGCGTGATCCGCGCCCACATGCGCCGCGCGGCGCGCAGCTTCGCGATCTCCTCGAAGAGGTCGGAGTGGCAGTTGAAGAAGAACGAGAAGCGAGGCAGGAAGGCGTCCGGCTCGAGCCCTCTGCCAACCATCTCCTCGATGTAGGCGATCCCGTCGGCGAGGGTGAACGCGAGCTCCTGGGCCGCCGTCGCGCCAGCCTCGCGGATGTGGTATCCCGAGATCGAGACGGCGTGCCAGCGCGGCATCTCGGCGGAGCAGAAGGCGATCAGGTCGCCGACGAGGCGCATTCCCGCGCGCTCCGGCACGATCCACTCCCGTTGCGCGATGTACTCCTTGAGGATGTCGGTCTGGAGCGTCCCGGCGAGCACGGCGCGGGGGATCCCGCGCTCCTCGGCGGCAGCGATGAAGAGCGCGAGCGCGACCGGCGCCGGGCCGGAGATCGTCATCGAGGTCGAGACAAGCGCAAGATCGATGTCGGCGAACAGGCGACGGAAGTCGTCGACGGTCGCGACGGAGACGCCCTCACGTCCGACCTCGCCCTCCGACAGAGCATGGTCCGGGTCGTACCCCATCAACGACGGCATGTCGAACGCCGTCGAGAGCCCCGTCTGCCCGCCGGCGAGGAGCTCGTGGAAGCGTCGGTTCGTGTCCTCCGGGGCCCCGAAGCCGGCAAACATCCTCATCGTCCACAGGCGCGACCGGTACGACTCGGGATGAAGCCCGCGGGCGAACGGGTAGCTACCCGGGTCGGGTTCCGCTTCTCGGCCACGCTGCTCCGCGTAGGTGGCGGCGAGCGGCGTCCCGGAGATGGTCGTTGTCGGCACGTCGGGCGGCACATCTCGATTATCTCCGATCCGCCCCGCCGCGCGCTCCCCCCGCCGCGACCGCCATGGCGGTGGTCGCGCGACGTCATACTCCTGAGGTGGAGGAGGCCGAGACGATCGCGACGCGTGGCGTGGTGCACCATCTCCCGAACGCGCTGACGGCGGCGCGGCTGCTCGCGATCCCGTTCTTCGTCGTGCTCGAGCTCGATGCCCGCGGTGGCCACTCTTGGCCGGCCGGCCTGCTCTTCGCGGCGGCCTCGCTGACTGACTGGTTTGACGGCTACCTCGCGCGACGCTTGAACGTGTCGTCCCGCTTTGGCCGCCTTGCCGACCCGCTCGCCGACCGGCTGCTGATCGGGGCGGCAGTGCTGCTCCTGTGGCATAACAACCGCGTCCCGCTGCTCGTTCTCGCGCTCGTCATCGGGCGCGACCTGATCCTGATCGGTGGCTTCTCCGTCGCTGCCGACCGGGGCTACGAGCTCAGCGTTCTCTATCTCGGTAAGACGGCGACCTTCGTGCTGATGATGGGGCTCGGGCTGATCATGTTCTCCCACCCGGGCGCGACCGTTCCCGACGTCGTGCTCGACGTTGGCGTCGTCCTGTCTCTCGCCGCCGGCGCCGTCTACGTCGTGACCGTCGGGCGTCGCCTGCGCACCTAACCCTCAACTCTGTCTTGAAGCTTCCTGCATCTGCAGGTATGCTGAGCGTGGTGACAAGCGAACCCGATCCCACGCTCACTGACGACGACGTCCGCGAGCGCCTACGTGCCGCGCGGCGAGCGGAGGAGGACCTCTCGTTCCAACGGCGCATCCTGCACGGGCGCATCGACGTCGTGCGGAGCGAGATCCTTGCCCGGGTCGACCGGGGGCGCGGCGTTGACCACGTCGTCGGTGACCTCGACGATCTCGTTGCTCGCCTCAAGGAGGCGTTGACGCACAAGGGGCCGCCGCCAATCGAGGCCGAGCTAGCGGAGTTCGGTCACGCCGACGACGGGGCAGGCGCGCCAGTCACCGTCGAGGACGAGCTTCCCGACCTGACCGAGCTGAGCGACTCCGACCTCGCGGGGCTCGTCCGCTCGCTCGGTGACGAGGAGCGGCGTACCTCAGCCGAACGACAGGAGCTACACCGCGCGCTCGACGTGCTGCGGGCGAGCCACGTTGCGCGCCTGCAGAAGAAGTTCGCAGGCGACGGAGGCTGACGTCATGTTCTGCGGCGAGTGTGGGTTTCAGAACGGCGATGCCGCGAACTTCTGCTCGAAGTGTGGCTCGATGCTCGATCCAGACGAGGTCGCCGGCCAGACGACGGTGCTGTTTGGGGCAGGCGACGTCGATGCCGCCGCGGCCGCCGCTGACGCCGCCGACCGCCCGACGCTCCTGATCCGCTCGGGCGGCGGTCGCGCCGGCGAGCACCTGCCGCTCCAGGCAGCGCGGGAGACGATCGGACGGGCGACGGAGGCTGACCTGTTCCTCGACGACGTGACGGTGTCGCGCGAGCATGCCGCGATCGAGCGCGAGCGCGACGGGTTCTACATCCGCGACCTCGGATCGCTGAACGGCACGTACGTGAACCGCTTGCGCGTCTCGCGCCAACGTCTCACCGACGGTGACGAGGTGCAGGTCGGAAAGTTCAAGCTGACCTTCCTGGAGCGCTGATGACGACGAACAGCGCCACCAAGCCTCTGACGATCGGCACCGTCTGTCGCACGCTGCGTGACGAGTTCGATGACGTCTCGATCTCGAAGATCCGCTTCCTCGAGGACCAGGGGCTGCTGACGCCGCGCCGGTCTCCGGGCGGGTACCGCCAGTACGGCGTCGAGGAGGTCGATCGCCTGCGGACGATCCTCCGGCTCCAGCGTGACGAGTTCCTGCCGCTGCGGGTCATCCGCGAGGAGCTCGCGACGGGCATCGCCGCACCCGACCGTCCCGCACGGCGGCGTGCGACGGCCGGCGGGGACGGCGCTCGGCGCTACGCCCGCGACGACCTGATCGCAGAGACGGCTGCCGACGGCGAGCTGGTGGACGAGCTCGCCGAGTTCGGGCTGATCGTCCCTGCGGCGAGCGACCGGCAGTACGGCGACGTCGACGTCGAGATCGTCCGTCTGGCGATGCAGCTCGCGCCCTTCGGGCTCGGACCCCGTCACCTGCGCCAGTTCCACGCCGCGGTCACGCGGGCGTCGGGGATGCTCGAGGGCGTCGTCTCGCCGGCGCTGCGCTCGCGCAACACCGACCGCCGCGAAGCGGGACTTGACGATCTCTCCGCGCTCGCACGCATCTCCGCCGATCTCGCCGAACGGTTCCTGGTGCGCGAGGTGCTGAGCGCTGCCGGTGGCTGACGCGCCTGCCCGGTTCACCGGCTGGCACGTTGCCGTCACCGGGGCAGGGACCGGCATCGGTCGCGCGATCGCGGAGCGGCTCTCTCGGGAGGGCGCGGCGCTGACGCTGATCGGTCGTGACCGTGCCCGCCTCTCCGCCGTCGCTGAGGCCGTCGCCGCGCACGCGACACCGTGTGACATTCGCGACCGCACCGCGCTCGACGCGACCTTCGCCGCCGCAGCCTCGGAGCGCGGCCCGTTCCACGCCGTCGTCGCGAGCGCCGGGGCAGGCGGTGGAAACGTCCCTGGCCCCAACGACCGGTTTGACGATCTGATCGCGACGAACCTGACCGGGACATACAACACGGTACGAGCTGCTCAGCGCTCCCTCTCCCCGGCCGACGGCACCCGTCACGTGGTCGTGATCGCCTCCATCCTGGCGCGGATCGGCGTGCCGGGCTACACCGGCTATTGCGCCTCCAAGGCCGGGCTTCTTGGCCTCGTGCGAGCGCTGGCCGCCGAGCTTGCTGAGGAGGCCGTGCAGGTGAACGCGATCTGCCCTGGATGGGTCGACACGGAGATGGCGTGGGAGGGCATCGACGCGATGGCGAACGGGCGCGGGATCAGCCGTGAGGAGGCGCTCGCGGACGCGATGACGAGCGTCCCGCTCGGCCGGATGTCCCGTCCAGCCGACATCGCCGGCACCGTTGCGTGGCTCCTGTCAGAGGACGCGAGAGGTGTAACCGGGCAGTCGATCGATGTCAACGGTGGGGCGTGGATGTAATGGGTACGCTTCGCGCGTGACCGACCTCCGTAGCCTCATCCGTGACGTTCCCGGTTTTCCCCGTGCCGGGATCGTGTTCAAGGACGTCATGCCGCTCCTCGCAGACGCCGGCGCGCTCCGTGCGACGGTCGAGGAGCTCGCGGCGTTCGCACGGCCGCTGGCGCCTGACATCATCCTCGGCGCCGAGGCACGCGGGTTCATCTGTGGCGCAGCGCTCGCGTACGAGCTCGGCGTCGGTTTCTGCGCTGCACGAAAGCCAGGAAAGCTCCCAGCGTCAACGGTTCGGGCCACCTACGCGCTCGAGTACGGCACCGACTCGCTGGAGCTGCACGCCGACGCGTTTCCGGCCGGCAGCCGCGTCCTGATCCACGATGACCTGCTCGCTACCGGCGGGACGGCCAAGGCGAAGGTCGACCTCGTTCAGCAGCTCGGCGGCGTCGTGGTCGGCGCGGCGTTCATCGTCGAGCTTGCGTTCCTCGGCGGGCGGCCGGCGCTCGCGCCCGTCCCGGTGCACAGCCTGATCGCGTACGACGGGGAGTGATCCGGCCCGGCCGACCGACGGACGCGGCCGCGATCCACGCGCTCGCCGCGATCTACGGGTCGGAGCTGACGGCGGCAGGCCTCGAGGCTCCTCCGCTCGACAACGAGTGGCGCTCCTGGCTAACCCGACGGATCGCCGCCGGCGACGTGCGCGTCGCTGCGTCCGGGGAGGAGCTGGTCGGCTACATCGTCTGGCAGGCACGGTCGCGGCCGACCGGCCGTCTTCTCGTCGTGAGCGACCTGTACGTCCGCAGCCAGGAACGAGGCAACCGGCGGGGCAGCGGCCTGCTCGCCCGAGCGCTCGATCGTGCACGGGCCGACGGGCTGCGCGAGATCGAGCTCGCCGACGGCCTCCGGGACGTTGCAGCAAGCGCGCTGCTGCGAAGCTTCGGCTTCGCCGCGAGCGAGGGACGCCTCGTCTGGCGCACCTGAGGGCTCCTCGTGGTGTGATTGTCAAATGGCATGGTCATCGGGTGTCTGGAGCGAGCGGAGCGTTGCGCGTCACGCAGGGGTTGCCGATCGCGGGCGTGCTGGATAGCACGCCCGCTCGCACGCGTGTCAAGGCGAAGGCCTTGACACGCTAAGCGCAAGCGGCGCGCGACGCTCCCGCGAAGCCCACGAGCCGGCACGCTGAGCGGGCCGGATCGTGGTCGCCGCAGCCCGCTGGCGGAGCCAGCCGACGGGTGGCAGAGCCGGCAAGCGCAGGACGATCCAGGCAGTCGGACGACCACGCCATCTCACAATCAGACCACGAGCAGGTCAGGCTGCGAAGCGGTTTCGCTCGTGGTCAAACGCCCCGGACCAGAGCTCGTGGGTGAACCGTTCGACGAGGCCGGCCCCTGGCGCCAGCGGACGGTCGACGAATCGAACGGTCGGGTCGTGGTAGAAGGGCTCGTCGAGGTGACGTTCGGAGACGATGTTGATCGAGACGCCGTCGCACGCCGCGCAGCGAACGGCGACGCCCACGAGACCCGGATGGCGGGTTGGTGCGAGCCGTGCGAGCCGGGATGGATAGCCGGGTCGCACGTCGTGCTCGCATGCGCAGTAGAAGGTCCACGGCCACACGCCTCGCCGGAGCTTGCGCTCGGTCCGGTCGGCGAGCTCTGGCGCGACTGGCTCGTCTCGACCCGTCAGGAGGTTACGAAACGTCGTGCTCTCGCGCGGGGCCACCGGGTCGACGTCGAGGTCCCGCTCCGTCAGCAGAGCGGCGTGCTCGCCAGCGCAGGCGGCACAACCGTAGGTGACGCGGTACACCGGTGGGGACGCCGCTCCAGCAAGGCGCTCGATCGACCGGAGCGCCGAGAGCGGCCGCTCGACGTTCCCGTCGGTCGACGGACACGTGAACCGGTAACGGTTGCGTAGCGCGTCGTACAACGAGGCACCTCCTGCTGGAGTATCGGCGATTCGCCGTCGCGTCATGAGGCCGCGCGTACCCGCCGGGGCGCAGCTGCACCAACGACCTCGACCCGGTCGCGGCCCCCACCCTTCGCGCGGTACAGCGCCGCGTCCGCGGCGGCGAAGAGCGCTTCGGCACTGCGCCCGTTTCCAGGGCACTCTGCGACGCCGGCGCTGATCGTCGTGCCGACGGGGCGCCGTCCCTGTCCGATGGGCACGACGATCTCGCCTACCGCGGCGCGGATCCGCTCCGCGAGACCGGCTGCCTGGCGCGCCGAGCCGGGCACGAGGACGACGAGCTCCTCACCGCCAAAGCGACACGCGACGTCAGAGTCGCGAACGAGCCCGGTGATCGTCGCACCTACGCGAGCGAGAAGGGCGTTGCCGGCGGCGTGCCCGTAGCGGTCATTGAACTCCTTGAACCGATCAAGGTCGAGCAGCACGAGCGAGCACGTTCCCCCGTACCGTCGAACCCTGCCGACCTCACGGGCGAGCGCGTCGGCGAAGTAGGCGTACGTGTGCAGACCGGTCAGGCGGTCAACGTCCACCTGCTCGGCGAGCCGGTCGGTGGCGTCGTCCCGGCGCGACGTGCGATCGTAGATCGCCACCGCGCCGACGCCGAGCGCGACGCGAACGGGGCCGTCGATCGGCACGAGCCCCGCTCCGACGCAGGAAACGACGAGCCCGACAAGACCGCCGCCCGCTGCAGCGAAGCCGACGCCAGCCGCTGCAAGCGCCGGTGCGGCGACAGGCTGCCAGTGATCCGCGAGGCCGCTCAGCACCAGCAACAGGACGCCGCCAACGACCGAGACGAGCCGGAAGCGCCGTTGGCGGATCGAGAGGGCCGTCACCTAGAGCGTTGTATCAAGGCCGCCGGACGGCGCCGACCAGCCGGCGCTCAAGCTCGTTACGAGCGGTGCCGATACTGCTTTCAAACCGTACGCGTACCGCTCTGGCGAGCGTCGACGGGTACCGGATCCGGAGGCGCCCCCGTGGAACGAGGGCTCTACATCGCCGCATCAGGGATGCTTGCGGCAGAGATCCGACAGGACGTCATCGCGAACAACCTGGCGAACGCCACCAACCCCGGCTTCAAGGGCGACAAGCTCGTGCAGCAGGCGTTCGGCGACCTCCTTCTCTCGAACACGCAGACCGGCAATCTGATCGGTCCGCTCTCCGTCGGCACGCAGGTGAAGACGATCAGCGTCGACCTCTCGAACGGTGGGCCGCAGTTCGACGGACGTCCGCTCGACCTTGCGGTGACCGGCGATGGCTGGTTCGCTGTTGGCGCTTCCGGCGGCACCACCTACACCCGCAATGGAGCGTTCACGACGAACGCGTCGGGGCAGATCGTCACCGCCCAGGGAGACCCGGTGCTCGACGCGAAGGGGAAGCCGATCACGATCACCGGCACCGGGCAGGTCTCGATCGCACGAGACGGCACCGTCTCCGTCGGCGGTGCGGTGGCCGGCAAGATCGGGCTCGTCGCCCTCACCCCGTCCTCCGTCACGCACCTCGGCATGAACCAGTACGCGGGAACGCCGACCGGGAAGCCCGCCTCCGGCTCGATCGCCCAGGGGGCGCTGGAGTCCTCGAACATCAACACCGTCACCGAGATGGTGTCGCTGATCCAGAACATGCGCGAGTTCGAGGCCGATCAGAAGGCGATGCGGGCCCTCGACGACACGATCGACAAGGCTGTCAACCAGGTCGGGAGGGTCTGATGTTGGACGCGCTCTACACGGCGGCAAGCGGCATGCTCGGGCAGCAGACGGCGCTCGACACGATCGCGAACAACCTGTCGAACGTCAACACCGTCGGCTTCAAGTCAGGTCGTACGGCGTTCGAGGACCTCCTCTACAACCAGCTCATGCCGTCCGCGGGCGCGGCGCAGGGCAACCAGATGGGTCTCGGCTCAGCGGTGAGCGCGATCCAGGTGCAGATGGACCAGGGGAACCTGCAGGCGGCGTCGGGCCAGCTCGACATGGGGATCGATGGTTCAGGGTTCTTCCGCGTTCAGAAGGCCGACGGCACGACGTTGTACTCCCGCGCCGGCAACTTCGACCGCGATGGCGCCGGGCAACTGGTGACCGCGCGCGGCGAGCTCGTCCTCGGCACGGACGGCAAGGCGATCGCCTTCCCGCCGGACGCGAACATGGCGACGCTGAACGTCGAGGCGAACGGTGCGATCCGTGTCGACTCGGCGACGAAGGGTGCGAAGTTCCTCGTCGGCACGATCTCCCTGGCGACGTTCCGCAACGCGGCGGGGCTCGTGCCGCTCGGCGGAAACGCGTATGGCGAGAGCCCAAACTCCGGTCCGCCGGTGACCGGCGCGCCGACGACGCCCGGCTTCGGCACGCTCAAGCCGGGCACGTTGGAGATGTCGAACGTGAGCGCGGTGAACGAGATGGTCGGCATGATCACGACCCAGCGTGCGTTCGAGGCGGTCTCGAAGGTCGTCCAGGCGTCTGATGAGATGCTCGGCATCGCTGACGGGTTGCGCCGCTGATGGCCGGGATCGGCGGCATCGACGCGGTCGGCCCGCTCCCGAACGGCGTCAAGCCGCCAGCAACGGCGGCCGAGAAGGCGCTCTACGAGGCCTGCAAGAGCTTCGAGGCCGTCTTCGCACGCCAGATCGTCGACGGCTGGATGAAGGCCGCCCGCGGCGACGATGCCGCGACCGGCGGCGAGGGGATCTACCAGAACATGGCCGACGAGCAGATGACGAAGTCGTTGGTCGACGGCGGCAGCTTCGGTCTGGCGGGCACCCTCTACGGACAGCTTGCTCCGACGGTGCGGACGGCGCCCACGTCATGACCAGCGAGGCGCTCCGCCATCTCGTCGCGGTGCTGCGCAGCCAGGCCGACTCGGTCGAGGCAGCGCTCGAGCTGTGCGAGGCCCAGACGTCGGCGATCGTACGGCGCGACCTGGAGGCGATCAACCGGCTCTCGCACGGGCTGGAGCGCGAGGTCGTGGAGGGACGCGTGCTCGAGGAGCGCCGCCAGGGCTTCGCGGCCGAGCTGGCACACGCCCTCGGGATCGACGCAGGCGAGACGACGCTGTCGACGATTGCCGGCGCTCTTCCGGCGAACGAGAGTCGTGCGTTGCTCCGCGCCGGCGAGACGGTGATCCGTGCCGTCGAGCGGCTCGCGCGCCAGTCGTCGGCGAACCGCCAGCTGCTCGAACACGAGCTGACGATCATCGACCAGGTCGTGAGGATCGCTCACCGGGGCGAGCGCACCGTCTACGCAGGGTCGGGCACCTACGCAGCGACGACGATCGCGCTCCTGGACGCGAGGGCCTGAGCCGTGGCAGTCTCGACGTTCAACGGCCTAAACATCGCCCTGCGCGGGCTGCTCGCCCAGCAGCGGGCACTCGATGCGACGACGCATAACATCGCGAACGCCAACACCGTCGGCTACACGCGACAGGAAGCGGTCCTCGAGGCGGAGCAGCCGCTCTCGAACGTGTCGGTCTGGGGCATGCAGTTCCCTGGACAGATCGGTCAGGGCGTGACGGTTTCCTCCTACCGACGCATCCGCGACGTCTTCAACGACGCGCAGCTCCGCGACGCCTCCAGCCAGCAGTCGTCGCTTGACGTGCAGTACCGCGAGCTCCACGGGACGACGCTCGCGATGCCCGAGCCGTCCGACCGCGGCCTCCAGGCGCTGATGCAGAGGTTCTTCACGGCGTGGCATGACGTCGCGAACTCGCCGGAGTCGGTCGCCGCGCGTCAGGCACTCGCACAGTCCGCCCAGTCGTTGACGACGGCGATCTCAAGCGCCGCCTCCTCGATGGCGCGATCGCGCACGAACGATGACAACGAGATCGACTCCGGCGTCACGAACGTGAACACGATCACCGCCCAGATCGCGACGCTGAACCAGCAGATCGGCGACACGGTTCTTGCCGGCGCGCAGCTCGACCCGACGACTGGCGCGGTCGTCAAGCCCGGACAGTCGCCGAACGACCTGCTCGACAAGCGCGACAAGCTGCTTGACGACCTCGCGACCCACATCAACATCACGAGCGTCACCTACGACGATCAGCAACGCGCGACGGTCGTCGTCGCAGGGCTCGCGGTCGTCGCACCCGGCACCGGCGCAACGCCGATCACGCGAAGCCAGATCGACACGGCATTCGCCTCGGGAGCACTGACCGCCGGCTCGCTGCACGGGCTCGAGACCGCGTGGTCGACGAAGCTCAACGAGGCGAACCCCACCTCGTACGCGTCACAGCTGAACACCCTCGCGCAGGCGTTGCACGACACCGTCAACGCCCAGCACGCCCTTGGCGTCGACCTCGCGGGAACGGCCGGCTCGCTGTTCTTCGACATGACCTCACCAACCGGGCCGCCCGGTGCTGCGTCTCGCCTGACGGTCGCCTCCGGGATCCTCGCGAACCCATCGACGATCGCAGCAGCCGCCGCCGGCGAAGGTCCGGGATCATCCGGCAACGCGAACGCGATCATCGCCCTGCAGCAGGCCGTGACGACGGGCTCGACGACGTTCAAGGACTTCTACAACGGCCTGCAGTCTGCGCTTGGTACGGCAACGGCCGGCGCCAACTCGAGCCTCGGCTCGCAGGCGATCGTCGTGAACGGCCTCACCGACCGTCGGACACAGTCGTCGGGCGTCTCGCTCGACGAGGAGATGTCGAACATGATCAAGTTCCAGCACGCCTACTCCGCCGCCGCGCGCGTCCTCTCTGCGATGGATGACAACCTCTCGAAGCTGATCAACAGCACCGGCCGGGTCGGTCTCTGATGCGGGCAACCGGCTCCGAGCTCGCGTCGCACGTCCTCTACGACGTCCAACAGGCATACGAGCGCCTGTCGAACACGCAGCGCAAGCTCTCGACGGGCAAGCAGGTCAGTCAGGTCGAGGACGACCCGGTGGCCGCCGGACGGGCGATGTTCCTGCGCGGCGAGGTGTCGAACCTCAAGCAGTACCAGACGAACGTGGGGGAGGCGCTTGGCTGGTTGAACGCCTCGGACTCCGCCATCAGCTCGGTGCAGGACGTCCTGAAGCGCGCGAAGACGTTGCTCGTGCAGGCGGCGAACGGTGCAGTCGACCAGAAGGGGCTGAACGCGATCGCTGCCGAGGTAACGAAGCTGATCGACGGTGCACGGGGGGACATGAACGCCTCGTTTGCGGGTCGTTACCTGTTCGGCGGCACGCAGACGCTTGCGCCACCGTACCCGGGCGCCTCCCTCACCTACGCTGGCGACGGGAACCAGATGCAGCGCGTGATCGGCGACGCGCAGACGGTGCCGCTGAACATGCTCGGCTACCAGGCGTTCTCGGTGCCGAACACCGCCGGAGGGCAGAACGTGCTGCAGCTCCTCGACCAGATCCGCGTCGACCTGCAGGCAGGGAACCAGACCGCGATTCAGAACGCCGACTTGAAGGCCGCAGACGCGATGGTCGACCAGATCTCAGGTGCCCGCGCCGAGATCGGGTCACGCGTCAACCGGCTCGAGACGGAGGACTCCCGGCTCAAGGACCTGTCGCTCAACGTCGCGGGACTCCTGTCGAAGACCGAGGACGCCGACATGGCAAAGACGATGATCGAGTACTCCACCCAGCAGGCCACCTACCAGTCCGCGTTGCAGTCCGGCGCCCGTGTCGTCCAGCCGTCACTGCTTGACTTCCTGCGCTAGCCCGAGGAGCACCATGGCGTCCGTCACCATCGAGTCCACCCGCTTCGGCCCCGTCGAGATCGACGAGGCGATCATCCTTGACCTGCCGAGCGGCATGATCGGCTTCGCCGAACAACAGCGCTTCGCGATCCTCAAGCAGCGCGAGGACTCCGTCTTCATGTGGCTGCACTCGGTCGATGACCCGGCGCTGGCGTTCCCGATCGTGTTGCCCTGGGTGTTCTACTGGGACTACGAGGTCGACCTTGCGGACGCGGACATGGAGGCGATCGGCGTCTCCCGCGCCGATCAGATCTCGATCTACTGCGTCGTCAACGTCGGCGCGGACGTGCGCAACGCCACCGTGAACCTGTTCTCGCCGGTGGTGATCAACAACGCCGAGCGGCGGGCGCGCCAGGTGATCAACACGATCGCCGGCTACTCGACCCGCGACCGCCTGTTCCGTGACGCGGACAGCCCGACGCCGGTCGCGATGCACGAGTCGGAAGCGCCGAACGTCACCGTCCTCTCCGCCAGCCGCTGAGCCGCGAACCGCCAGCTACGCTCCCAGTCATCCACGAGCCAGGGAGGGCCTCGTGCTCGTACTTACCCGAAAGGTCGGCGAGACGTTTCTCGTCGGCGACGACATCACCGTCACCGTGATCGACATCGTCGGTGGGAACAAGGTGCGCATCGGCATCAACGCGCCGTCGAGCGTCCCTGTCTACCGCGAGGAGATCTGGCACGCGATCCAGGAGGAGAACCGTGCCGCCGCTGCAGCCGGGACGGCCGACCTCGACGCCCTCGAGGCGGACGGTCGCTGACCCTGCACCCGGTCGCTCAAGTGTCACCGATCGTACGCCGATAAGCACGATGCATACCGCTTTCAAGCGATAGGCATAGGAGAACCGGAGGAGCTGGCGCTCTCCGTTGACGCGACCGGCTTCTGGCGAGGCGGGTCGTCGAGGAGGCGCCAGCATCCCCAGGAGAGGATGCAACGGTGGCGCTTCGGATCAACACGAACATCGGGTCGTTAACGGCGCACCGCATGCTCGAGCGGACGCAGAGCGAGCTCTCGGGCTCGATCGAGAAGCTCTCGAGCGGCCTGCGGATCAACCACGCCTCCGACGATGCGGCGGGACTCGCCGTGTCCGAGAAGCTGCGGGTCGGCATCCTCGGCCTGCAGCAGGCGGCGCGCAACACCCAGGACGGGATCTCGCTCGTCCAGACCGCGGAGGGTGCGCTGAACGAGGTGCACTCGATCGTGCAGCGCGTGCGCGAGCTCGCCGTCCAGTACGCGAACGGCACCCTGTCGGCGAACGATCGCTCGGCGATCGCCACGGAGGTCGGCCAGCTCTCCGCTGAGGTCGGTCGGATCGCCGGCTCGACGAGCTTCAACGGCATCGACCTGCTCTCTGCCAGCACCGTTCTGACGTTCCAGGTCGGTGGCGTCGCAGGCGAGACGATCACGATGTCGACCGTCGGCATGTACGCAGGTTCGCCTCCGGTGATCGACCCGGCGATCTTCAACCTCGCCTCGACGACCTTCGACGTCGGCCTCGTCGACGCGGCGATCGCTTCCGTCGCTGACGCTCGCTCGGGGCTCGGCGCGGTGCAGAACCGCCTCGAGCACACGATCGCCAACCTCAACGTCTACCAGGAGAACCTGCAGGCGTCCGAGTCGCGGATCCGCGACGTCGACGTCGCGCAGGAGATGGCGAACCTCACCCGCCTGCAGATCCTCTCCCAGTCCGGCGTCGCGATGCTTGCTCAGGCGAACCAGGCACCGCAGAGCGTGATGCAGCTGCTGAAGTAGCAGATCGTGCCCTCCGCGCCACAAGGTGTTCAGGTCGATGGCGAATCCGCCGATCCCTTGAGCGTGGCGATGCCAACGCGAGCGTGTCGTACCTGCAGCGAGCGGTTCATCCCGCTGCGCTTCGACCAGGCCCACTGTCCGCCGTGCGACGCCGCGCGCCGTGACGTCGATCTGATCGACGCCTGTCTCCGGAGCTCGCCCGGTCAGAACGTCGACTGGGTCGCCCTCGCGACCGGAGTACCGATCGAGCGGGTGCTCGAGCTAGCGGCCGAAGGCCGTCTCGCCGCCGCACCGATCGGCGCCGACGTACCGCGCTCGTGCCGTTGTGAGCCTAGCTCGCCCGGTCGCTGCGCCTACTGCACGCTGCAGCTGCGTGGCCGCCTTCGCGACGCCGCGTTCGACGCTGCGAAGGCCGCGTCAACACCGGTGCGCGGCATGCGCATGCGCGGCGAGTGAGGCAAACGGTCCGGGTCTGCCGACGTCGCTAAAGCAGGCGGCCCGGAACGCCGATCTACGTGCGTGCACCGCCGCTCACCGGCACAAGAAGGAGCCCTCTCGTGCAGCAGCTCGTCGTGTTCTCACTCGGTTCGGAAGAGTACGGCCTGCCGATCACGCAGGTACAGGAGATCATCCGCTACTCGCGCCCGCGAACGGTTCCATCCGCGCCCATGAGCGTGCGCGGCGTGATCAACCTGCGCGGCAAGATCATCCCGGTCGTCGACCTGAAGTCACGCCTCGGGCTCGACGCGGTCGAGCCGGACGAGGCAAAGATCGTCATCATCGAGGCGGGAGCGGTCACCGCCGGTCTGATCGTCGACGAGGTCGATGAGGTGCTCACCGTCGACGAGGATCAGCTTGAGCAAGCCCCGACCGGAGACGTCGGCTACATCCAGGCCGTCGCGAAGGTTGGCGATCGGTTGCTCGTCCTGCTCGACCTCGATGCGATGTTCGCCAGCGATGCCGACTCCGACCTGATGGCGGCCTGATCAGCTGATGGCCTTGCTCAGCGCCAACGCGTCCCGCGCGAGGATCCGGGCAGTCGTCTGCGACGACTCCCCTTTCATGCGCAAGCTCCTCTGCGACGCGCTCGGCGCGTGCGGTGTCGAGGTCATCGGCCAGGCCGCCAACGGCGCCGAGGCGCTTGCCGCGTGCGCCAAGCTGCGCCCCGACGTGATGACGCTCGACCTGCAGATGCCCGGCATCTCCGGGATGGAGGTCCTCCGAAAGCTCCCGCCGGGCGGACCGGGCGTGATCGTCGTCTCGGCGTACACCGATGAGGGCTCGGCGCTCGCCGTCGAGGCGTTGTCGATCGGCGCGGCCGAGGTGATCCGCAAGCCCGGCGCCGACACGCCGCTCGCGCGTTTCGCGGCGGACATCGGTGCCAGCGTGCAGGCAGCGGCTGCATCGCGGACCGGCGGTCGCGTCGGTGCGAGCGTGCGCCGTGCTCCCGCACCGCCGCCCCCGGCGAGACGCGACGAACGCGTTCCGCCGCGTCCCGATCGCGCGGCGCCGCCGCGGTTGCGACACGCTCCGTCCAACGCCCCTGTCGCGCCGGTCGCGCCGGTACGCCTCTCGGCGCCGTCAGGATCAGGCCGCAGGATGCAGCGACCGCTCGTCGTCGTCGCATCGTCCACCGGTGGCCCGAAGGCCCTGGCCGAGTTCCTACCGAAGCTGCCGAACCCGTGCGGCGCGGGCGTCGTCGTCGTGCAGCACATGCCACCGGGCTTCACCGGCTCGCTCGCGAAACGCCTTGACTCGCTCAGCCGTCTGAACGTGCGGGAAGCGGTTTCCGGTGACAAGATCGAGCCAGGCGTGGCGCTTCTCGCCCCTGGCGGGTATCACCTCCGCGTCCGCGCGTCCTCGGTGCAGCTGACCGAGGAGGCCGCGATCGGCGGGTTGCGGCCGCGCGCCGACATCACCATCGAGGACGCCGCTCGCGAGTGGCCAGACCGCTGCGTGCTGGTGGTCCTCACCGGGATGGGGAACGACGCGACGAAGGGCGCGAAGGCCCTTAAGGCGGCCGGTGGGATCGTCCTCGCCGAGTCCGAGGAGACGTGCGTCGTCTACGGCATGCCCCGCGCCGTGTACGAGGCTGGCTTGACCGACATCGTGCAGCCCCTCAACCAGCTACCGCTCGCCCTCGCAGGAGTGATCCGGCCATGACGGACGACTACATCGAGTTCACGACCGGGTTAAAGCGCCTCACCGGCGTCGACCTGTCGTCCTACAAACGTGGCCAGATGGAGCGGCGGATCCGCAGCTACGTGCAGCGAAAGAGCGCGCGAACGCTTCCGGAGTTCCTCCGCGAGCTCGGATCGTCGCAGGAGGAGCTCGATGGGTTCCTCGACCGCATCACGATCAACGTGTCAGAGCTCTACCGCAACCCGGAGCAGTACGAGACCCTGCGAACGAAGGTGATCCCCGAGCTGAAGCGGTCTGGTGGCTCGTTGAAGGTCTGGAGCGCCGGCTGCAGCTACGGCGCGGAGGCCTACACCCTCGCCTGCATGTTGAACGAGGAGCTCGCCGGCGGTCGGTTCGAGATCGTCGGCTCTGACATCGACAAGCGGATCGTGGCGCGCGCACAGCGCGGCTGGTTCAGCGAGGCCGACATGCGTTCGGTGCCAGCGAAGATCCGGGAGAAGTACTTCGACCCGTTTGACGGCGGCTACCAGGCAAAGGCGTTGCTGAAAGGCCATCTGCGCTTCAAGCTCGAGGACCTCCTGCGCGATCGCTACCAGACGGGCTGGGACATGGTCCTCTGCCGAAACGTCGTGATCTACTTCACGGATGAGGCGCGCGACCAGGTGCACGAGGGGATCGCGCGTTCGCTGCGCCCCGGCGGCTACCTGATGGTCGGCGCGACCGAGCGTGTCACCGACCCCAAGGCGGGCGGCCTCGAACCTGTGTACCCGTTCATCTACCGGAAAGCGGCGTAATGGACATCTCTGACTACCTGCCGATGTTCCTTGCCGAGGGGCGCGAGCATCTCCAGACGCTCAACCTCTCGCTGGTGAAGATCGAGCAGGAACCGAAGGACCGAGAGACGATCAACGACATCTTCCGCGTCGCGCACACCTTGAAGGGGATGAGCGCGACGATGGGCTTCGCGCGCATGGCGGCGTTGACGCACGAGATGGAGAACGTCATGGAGGGCATGAAGACGAGCGAGCACGGCCTCGGTCGCGACGCCCTTGATGCCCTCTTCGGCTGCCTCGACGTGCTCGAGAGCCTCGTTGATGAGATCGAGGAGAGCGGGTCGGAGGTGTCTGACCCGTCCGACCTCGTTGCCAAGCTGAAGCAGATCCGCACCGGCGAGATCGCCGCCGAGGCAGCGTTGCAGGGCGCCGCCCACGAGACGGCGAGCAGCGAGGTCGCTGAGGAGGACCTGAGCGACGCGAACGGCCCGGATGCCGAGGTCATCGCCTCGGTCGAGGCCTCCGGAATGGTCGTCGCCCGGGTCGACTTCGTCCTCGCCGCTGACGTCGACATGCCCGGCGTCCGCACCTACCTCGCGGTGCGCAAGGCCGAGGAGCACGGCGAGCTCTTGGCCTGCGAGCCCGACATCGGCGTGATCGAGCGCGGCGAGATCGAGACGACGGAGATCACGGTCTGGGTCGCGACGTCGGACGAGCTCGCCGCGGTTGCAGAGACGGTTCTGACGCAGGACGGGATCGCGACCTGCACGGCGACCCGCGCCGTCGCTGGCAAGCGACCAGCGGCCGCAGTGACCGCGAAGCCCGCCGAGCTGGTCGCAGCCGCCCCGCCCCTCGCAGCCGCCCCGACCCTCGCAGCAGCACCGCCACCGGTCGCCGCAAAGGAGACCGCGCCAGCCGCCGGTGGAGCGAAGCAGCACAAGGCGCAGACGGTGCGTGTCGAGGCCGAGCGCCTCGACCAGCTGATGCACATGATGGGCGAGATGGTGGTGCAGCGCACGCGGCTCGAGTCGATCGCGCAGCATGCCGGCCAGCCCGACCTGCAGACGGCAGTGAACGATCTCTCGCGCGTCGCCCAGTCGCTCCAGCAGATGGTCATGCAGGTACGGATGGTGCCGGTCGAGAGCGTCTTCATGCGCTTCCCGCGGATGGTGCGCGACATCGCATCGAAGCTGGGGAAGACGGTCGACCTGCAGATCAAGGGCGAGGACACCGAGCTCGATCGCACGGTCGTCGAGGCGCTCGGTGACCCGCTCGTGCATCTCGTGCGCAACGCGATGGACCACGGCCTTGAGGGGCCGGACGAGCGCACGGCGAACGGCAAGCCACCGGGAGGCACGCTCGAGATCTCGGCCGAGCACGCAGGCGGCGAGGTGCTGATCCGCGTGCGCGAGGACGGACGCGGCATCAACGCCGCACGGGTCGCGAAGATCGCGGCCGAGCGCGGTCTGATCACCGCCGACCAGGTGCCGAACATCACGACGGAGGACGCGATCGAGCTCCTCTTCGAGCCCGGCTTCTCGACAGCAGAGGTGACGACGGACATCTCCGGACGCGGCGTCGGGATGGACGCGGTGCGCACGATGGTGCGCAACCTCGGCGGTGACTGCACGATCACGTCGGTCCTTGGCAAGGGCTCGACGGCGACGATCCGCCTGCCGCTGTCGCTGGCGATCCTGCCGGCGCTGCTGGTCGAGGTGAACGACGCGCCGTACGCCCTCCCCCTCGAGCGTGTCGAGCAGACGATCCGCATCTCCGACTACACGCTGCGCTCGATCAAGGGTGCGAAGGCGATCGTGCTGCGGGAGAAGATCCTGCCCCTCTACGACCTCGGCTGGCTCCTTGGCGGCACGTCGATCGACCCGACGAACGCCGCGGCGGTCGTCTGCCGCGCCGGTGCAAACCGCGTCGGCCTGCTCGTCGAGAAGCTCGTCGGCCAGCAGGAGCTGGTGACGCGACCGCTGCCGGCCGTGACCGACGCGCAGCGCGCGCTCGTCTCTGGCGGCGCGGTCCTCGGCAACGGGCAGATCGCGCTGATCGTCGACCTCGACGCCCTCGGCAAGCAGACGAAGGCGGCGTGATGTCGGCCGATCCTGCCTACAACGAGCTCGAGCTCTCGGCGATCCAGGAGGTCGCGAACATCGGCACCGGTAACGCCGCAACGGCGCTCGCCCAGCTGATCAACCGTGCCGTTGACATCGGCGTGCCAAAGGCGGAGCTCGTGCCGCTCGCCGAGGCGGCCGAGCGCATCGGGCCGCTCGAGAGCATGGTCGTCGCGGTGTTGACCCCGGTGAAGGGCATGATGCCGGCTTCGATGTTGCTGGCCTTCCCGTACGAGTCGGCGGACGCGCTGTGCGGCATGCTCGGGTGCGCCGCCGACACGGAGATCGGCCACTCCTGCCTGCAGGAGATCGGCAACATCCTCACCGGGTCGTACACGACGGCGATCGCCGGAATGACGGGGATTGACATCGAGCCCGAGCCGCCGCTGCTGGCGTTCGACATGCTCGGCTCCGTGATCGACTCGGTCCTTGCACTGTCGGTCGAGACGAGCGACTCCGTGTTGTTCCTGCAGACCGCGATCACCGTCGAGGGCGAGCCGTGCAACTTCGGCTTCCTCTTCGTCCCGCGCGAGGGTGCCGTTGACCAGCTCCTGATCGCGCTCGGGCTTGGGTGAGCGGTCGATGAGCGAGCGACACATGGTGCGGATGGCCGAGCAGGCGATCTCGAACAAGGGAAGCGACGTCCTCGTCTCCCTCGGGCTCGGCTCCTGCATTGGCCTTGCGCTGATCGACGAGAGCGCCGGCGTCGCCGGACTCGTGCACATCGTTCTCCCGAGATCACCGGATAGCGGTCCCGGTTCGACGCCGTCGAAGTTCGCTGACACGGCGGTTCCCGGGCTGCTCGAGGCGGTGATGCGGGCCGGCGGCCGGAACGGTCGCCTGCGCGCCGTGCTCTGCGGCGGGGCCCACATGTTCGGCACCGCCGGGACGAACCCCGTCATGCAGATCGGCGCGCGGAACGCGGAGAGCACGCTCGAGGCTCTCACGAGGCTCCGTATCCCGGTTCGCGCGAAGGACACGGGCGGTTCTTCCGGTCGCTCGATCGAGGTCAACGTCGCCTCCGGGGCCGTGTCGGTGCGCGGCGTCGGGCAACCATCGAAGCAGCTCTGAGGAACCAATGGCTGACGCGAAGCTCTCCCAAGGATCGATTGACGACCTGATCGCCCAGTTGCTCGCTGGCGGCGGCGGTAGCGCGGCTGGCGATGGACCGGCGTTTGGAGATGACGGCCCTGTTGGCTTCGCCGATACACCGGCTGACGCTCCCGAGGCGGACGCGGCGTAGCGATGGCGCACGGCAGCGACACCCTTAGCCAGTCCGAGATCGACGCGCTCCTCGCGGCGGTCGCGACGGCCCCTCCGTCGGCTGCGGGGGCCGAGCTGTCGACCGGCGTACGCGTCCAGAACATGGACTTCCGACGCCCGTCGAAGTTCAACAAGGACCAGCTGCGCACGCTCGAGATGCTGCACGACACGTTCGCCCGCCTCGGCTCGACCTACCTCTCGGGCGCGATGCGCAGCGTCGCCGACATCTCGGTGCTCGGCGCCGAGCAGGTCACCTACGGCGAGTTCATCTCGTCCCTGCCGGTCCCGGCGCTCACGGCGATCCTCGAGCTCGAGCCGCTCGGTACGAACGCGATCCTCGCGATCGACCTACCGCTGGTCTTCTCGCTGATCGACCGTTTGCTCGGCGGCACGGGCCAGGGGGCGCCTCGCCTGCGCGAGCTGACCGACATCGAGCTCTCCCTCTCGCGCACGATCATCAACCGGCTCCTCGCAGAGCTGTCGACATCATGGTCGGAGCTCGTCGGCGTCGACTTTCGCCTGCGCCACACCGAGATGAACCCCCAGTTCGCGCAGATCGCGCCGCCGACCGAGCTGTCAGTGCTGCTGTCGTTCCAGCTCCGTGTTGCCGATTCAACAGGAGTGATGACGCTCTGCCTGCCCTGGCGGTCGATCGAGACCGTCGCTCCGAGCCTGACGGCAAACTCCTACTTCTCCGGCGTGCGCGCCGGCGTCGCTGGCCTTGACCTCACCGAGCCCCTTGCCAACGTCCTGATCGGCGTCCGGGCCGAGGTAGGGGCCGTCGACCTCTCGATCTCGGAGGTCCTGTCGCTGCGCGAGGGCGACGTCGTGCGCCTTGGCGTGCCCGTCGAGGACGGCATCACGTTGTTTGCCGGAGAGACCGCTGCCTACCGGGTCGTGCCGGGCGCCCATCGCCGACAGCTCGCCGTGCAGGTGCACGACCGGATCACACGGCCGCTCCCGCCCGCCGATGCCGATGGGGTCACACCGTGAACCACATCGAGGCGGTCGAACGGGCGACGGAGCTCACCGCCGGGGCGTGCGCCGAGGTGCTCGGCATCCTCGTCGGTGCCCCCGGGTCGTTCACCGACGTCAGCGTTGACGAAGAGCCTGATCCGTGGGGCTCGGTGACGTTCCCGCTCGTCGCGGTGCGCATCGGCTTCATCGAGGGGATTACCGGCGAGGACATGTTCGTGATCGAGCCGGAGCAGGCGCGACAGCTCGCCACATCGATGATGGGGATGGCGGAGACCGACGCGACGGGCGAGCTGAACGAGATCGAGATCTCGGCGGTGTCCGAGGCGATGAACCAGATGATGGGGAAGGTCGCGACGGCGCTCGCCGAGGCCCTCTCCCGAACGACGGACATCGCAACGCCGCAGACCCGCTACCTCAAGAACCAGGAGGCAGCCGAGGCGCTCGGCGAGGCACGCTACACCTCGCGTTTCACGCTGAAGGCCGGCAAGCTCACCGCGAGGATCGTCCAGCTCGTGCCGCAGGATCTCGCCGACGTGCTGCTCGCGGCGTTCGACAGCGCCGCGCTCGCAGAGGCGGTGCTTGGCAGCGAGCACGCGAACAAGATCGCCCGGCTCAACGACGAGACCTACGCGGCGGTGGAGCGCACCGCAAGGATCGCCGCTGAGTCATCGGCCGAGGTGTTGACCACCCTCCTCGGCTCGAAGGTGACGGCGACGCTGCCGGAGATCGACGTGAAGCCCGTCGACCCGCTCGGCGAGCTCAGCTACCCGCTCGTCACCGTCGAGGTCTCCTACGTCTCGGGCGTCAACGGCGCGAACCTGTTCGCCCTCACGCCGGCGCAGTCAGCGACCTTGGCCGCCGTGATGATGGGGTCGGACGAGCCGACCGGCGACGGGCTCTCGGAGCTCGAGCTCTCGGCGGTCTCTGAGGCAATGAACCAGATGATGGGCTCGGCGACGAACATTCTCGCCGACACCCTGAGCCTTGACATCGAGGTTGCGCCGCCGGTCTGCGAGGTGATCCAGAACGTCGAACAGGCACGTGCGACGTTCGAGCATCCGGCGTACTGCGCGCGGTTCCGGATCGTCTCGGACAAGCTCACGGCGGACGTCGTGCAGCTCGTGCCGGCCGACTTCGCGCTGCACCTGCAGTCTGCGTTCGCCGCTGCAGACGTCGGACGCGCTGTAGCCGCTGCCCCGATCGGCGGGGACGTCGCGCCCGCAGCGAGCGCGAGCAGCGCGACCGCGGCGGCGAACAAGGCGGCAGCGACGGCGCCTGCAGGAGCGCTGCATCCCGACACGTTCCGCACGGTGAAGGTGCGTGTCTCGGCCGAGCTCGGCCGCTCCAAGCTCGAGGTCGCGCGGGTGATGAACATGCCTCCCGGAGCGATCGTCGAGCTCGATCGCACTCCCACTGACCCCATCGACATTCTCGTCAACGGCCGGCCGTTCGCCCGAGCGCGCCTGGTCCTCGTGGACGGCGAGTACGCCGCCCAGATCGTATCCCTGGAACCACCGCTGCTCAAGACAGCGTAGAAGGAGGAACATCGGTATGGCACGAGTGCTCATCGCAGACGACGCAGCCTTCATGAGGATGATGATCAAGAACATCCTCAGCCAGAACGGCCACGAGGTGGTCGGAGAGGCCGAGAACGGTGCGCAGGCCGTCACGAAGTACGCCGAGCTGAAGCCCGACGTGACCACGATGGACATCACGATGCCCGAGATGGACGGCATCGCCGCCCTCAAGGGCATCCTCGCGGCCGACCCGACCGCGAAGATCGTGATGTGCTCGGCACTCGGCCAGGAGGCGAAGGTGATCGAGTCGATCCGCTCCGGCGCGAAGGACTTCGTCGTGAAGCCCTTCCAGCAGGATCGCGTCCTCTCGGCGGTCGCCAAGGCTCTGGGGTGATCCGGGATCCCGTCGCGGCACGCGGCGGGTCGTCCCGCGACAATCGACGAACGGGCTAAGCCCCGCGGGTCCGCCCTGCGGGGCTTGCCTGCGTTCAGGGCCGTAAACGCTCAGGTCGCGGTGAGGCCGTGCCGATACCGCTTGTAGATGGTACGGACATCCTCTGAGAGCGCTGCGCTCGTTGGCCGAACGCTCGTCACAGGGAGCGCCGGCTTCGTTGGCGCCCACCTCCTCTCGACGCTCGACGCGGCGGGGTTCGAGGTGGTCGGCGCGAGCCGGGCAGAGGCTGACCTCGCTGACCGCTCTGCCGTCGTTGCCCTTCTCCGGCGCGAGAAGATCGTCACCGTCGTCCACGCCGCCGGGCGTGTCGGCGGTATCGCGGCGAACGTCGCCGACCCGGTTGGCTTCTTCACGGAGAACCTCGCCGTCGGGCAGGCGGTCGTGCTCGGCGCGCACGAGGCCGGTGTCGAGCGTCTCTTGAACCTGTCGTCAAGCTGCGTCTACCCCCGCGACCGCTCGCGGCTCGTCGAGGAGGACCTGCTCACCGGTCAGCTCGAGCCGACGAACGAGGGGTACGCGCTGGCGAAGCTCGCGGTGATGCGGCTCTGCGACTGGCTCGCGGCGACCTCAGACGACCGCTGGTACCGCACGCTCGTGCCGTGCAACCTGTACGGGCCCGGCGACTCCTTCGACCCGGTGCGCGGCCACCTCGTGAGCCGTGCGATCGCGAAGGTCGTCGACGCGCTGGACGCGGACGCCTCGGCGGTCGAGATCTGGGGAGACGGCATGGCGCGACGGGAGTTCCTCCACGTACGAGACCTCGCGCGCGCGGTCGCGTTCACGTTGCCGCTGCTCGAGTCGCTCCCGCAGGCCCTGAACGTCGGCAGCGGCGAGGACCGCTCGGTCAACGGGTGGTACGAAGCCGTCGCGGCCGCCGCTGGGTTCGGCGGCCGCTTCACGCACGACCTCGACCGGCCGGTGGGAATGGCGCGGAAGCTCCTCGACGTGTCGCGCCTGACGGCGCTCGGGTTCACGCCGAGCACGACCGTCGACGTCGGGTTGCGCGAGACGATCACGCACTACCGGACGTTTTGCACGCAAGCCGTGGCGGCATGAGCTATCCCCTGGCGTTGCCGTCGTGGGACGGCGAGGAGCTTGCCGCGCTGCAGTCGGTGATCGACTCGGGCCGGTTCACGATGGGCGAGCGGGTACGCGAGCTCGAGCAGCGGTTCGCAACCGTCGTCGGGTCGCGTTTCGCCGTGATGGTGAACTCTGGTTCGTCGGCGAACCTGCTGATGGCGGCGGCGTTGCGCTACCGGACGGTCGGCCCGGCCCAGCCTGGTGACGAGATCATTGTCCCGGCCGTTGGCTGGGCGACGACGTACTACCCGTTTGCGCAGCTTGGCTTCCGCCTCGTCCTCGTTGACGTCGATCCAGCCACCTACAACCTCGACCCGGCCGCGCTCGCTGCGGCGATCGGGCCGCGAACGCGGGCCGTCTGCGTCGTCCACGCCCTTGGCAACCCGTGCGCGATCGACGAGATCGAGACCGTCATCGAGCGTGCCAACGGGGCCGGTGGGCGGATCGACCTGCTGGAGGACACGTGCGAGGCTCTCGGCGCGAGCTTCGCCGGCAAGCAGTGCGGGAGCCACGGGGTGATGGGGACGTACAGCTTCTTCTTCTCCCACCACATCTCGACGATGGAGGGGGGGATGGTCGTGACGGATGACGCCGATCTCGCCGAGACGCTCACCTGTCTTCGCGCCCACGGCTGGACGCGCGATCTCCCGCCCGGGTCGATGCTTGCTCGCGGGCTCTCCGACGATCCGTTCGAGCGGCAGTTCCGCTTCCTTCTTCCGGGCTACAACGTCCGGCCGCTCGAGCTTGCAGCGGCGGTCGGGCTCGTCCAGGTGGAGAAGCTGCCGCGCTTCATCGAGCAGCGTCGCGAGAACGCCGCCACCGCCCGGCGCCTGCTCGCGCCGCTCGCGGGAACGTTTGACCTGCAGAGGGAGACGGCCGAGAGCTCGTGGTTCGGCTTCGGCATCACGATCACCGGCGTTGACCGTCGGGTCGTCACGCGGGCACTGCTCGCACGCGGGATCGAGCACCGGCCGATCATCACGGGGAACTTCGCCCGGCAGCCGGTCCTCAGGCACCTCGACCACCGGATCTCGGGCCCGCTCACCGGGGCAGACCACGTCGACCGCTGCGGCCTGTTCGTCGGCAACCGGGAGCACGACCTCAGCGCCGAGCTCTCGTTGCTCGCCGCGACCCTGGAACGCCTCACCGAGGAGCGGCTGGCAGCATGAGACGCGCGTTGATCACCGGCGTGACTGGCCAGGACGGCTCGTACCTCGCCGAGCTTCTCCTCGCCAAGGGCTACGAGGTCCACGGTCTCGTACGGCGATCGTCGTCCTTCAACACGGCGCGCATCGACCACCTGTTCCGCGATCCGCACGACCCGGAAGCCCGGCTGCACCTCCATCACGGAGACCTGTCGGACTCGGGGAACCTCCGTGGCCTCCTCGAGCGCACCCGGCCAGACGAGATCTACAACCTTGGCGCGCAGTCGCACGTGCGCGTCAGCTTTGACCAGGCCGAGTACACGGCGGACATCGACGCTCTCGGCACGCTGCGGTTGCTCGAGGCGATCCGAGACCACGTGCGGATGACGGGTCACGATGTCCGCTTCTACCAGGCAGGGTCGTCGGAGATGTTCGGCTCCACGCCGCCGCCACAGTGCGAGACGACGCCCTTTCACCCACGCTCGCCCTACGCCGTCGCGAAGGTCTTCAGCTACCACCAGACGATCAACCACCGCGAGGCGTTCGGCCTGCACGCTAGCAACGGGATCCTCTTCAACCACGAGTCGCCGCGCCGAGGCGAGACGTTCTTCACGCGCAAGATCACGCGCGCGGCGACGCGGATCGTCTACGGGCTGCAGGACGCCGTGCACGTCGGCAACCTCGACGCGCAGCGAGACTGGGGGCACGCCGAGGACTACGTCGAGGCGATGTGGTTGATGCTCCAGGCCGACGAGCCGGGGGACTACGTCGTTGCGACCGGCCAGATGATCGCCGCAGGCGAGTTCGCCCGGAGGGTGTTCGCCCGTCTCTCGCTCTCCGCCGAGCGGCACCTGCGCTACGACGAGCGCTACCTGCGAGCCGCCGAGGTCGATGCGCTCCAGGGCGACGCCGGCAAGGCCCGGGCCGTGCTCGGGTGGGCACCGCGACGCACCGTTGACGACCTGATCGAGGACATGGTCGTGAGCGACCTGGAGCTCGCTCGCCAGGAACGTCTGATCCGTGACAGCGGGAAGCCAGCCGACGCTCCCACCTGGAGCGAGCGGTGGGCGAGCTGATCCTCGTCACCGGCGCCGGCGGCTTCGTTGGCGCGGCGCTGACGGCACGGCTCGTCCGGCTCGGACACGACGTCGTCGCGGTCACTCGGCCGGACGGGAACACCGCTCGCCTCACCGGGCTCCTCGGTCAGATCGAGGAGCGTCCCGTCGACCTGACGTCGGGAGCCGCGATCGGACGGCTCGTCGACGACGTGAGGCCGACGGTCTGCGTCCACTGTGCCGCCGTCGGCGCGACGACGGTCTCGGAGGACGCCGATGCGCTCGTCGCCGTGAACACGCTCGCCCCGCTCGCGTTCGCCAGGGCTCTGAGCCTGACCGGTTGCCGGCGTCTCGTCACCGTCGGCTCGAGCTCCGAGTACGGCCCGTCCGGCGAGCCGATGACGGAGGCGATGCTCGCGCGCCCCGACGACCTGTACGGCGCGACGAAGCTCGCCGGCGGGATCCTCGCCGGTACCGCAGCCCGGGCCGCCGGCCTCTCGGCCTGTCACGCCCGCCTCTTCTCGGTGTACGGCCCTGGGGAGGATCGACGACGGCTGATCGCCGCCGTCGCGAGCGCCGTCGTGAGCGGCAGGGCGGTCGAGCTCACCGAGGGCGCGCAGCGTCGCGACCTGGTCTTCATCGATGACGCCGTCGAGGCCCTCGTCCTCGCGATCGCCTCACCCGACCCGCCGGCGGTGTTCAACGTCGGCACGGGCCTCGGCTCGAGCGTTCGCGACGCGTGCCTTGCGCTTGCCGACGCCGCAGGGGCCAACCACGACCTGCTGCGGTTCGGCGCCCTACCGTACCGGTCTGGCGAGCGGTTCGCCTGGAGCGCCGATCCTGCACGGGCCACGGCGCGCCTGGGCTTCGTCGCGAGGACGTCCCTCGTCGACGGCGCGAGGAAGACGGTGCAGGCGCTACTGGCCCACGCCTGACCAGCGGACACGCCACCAGGCGTCGGCAGCAAGGAACGCCTCGTCGACCGTCGCGGCCTGGGCGACATGACCGAGATCGGCGACGATGACCGAGTGCCCACGCGCGCGGACATGCCAGGCGATCTCCGCCTCGAACGCTTCTGGCGGCACGAAGGCCGCTCGCTCGACGAGGTCGAGGTGGGCGGGTGCGACGGCGATCACCGGCGGCGCAGGGCAGTGCACCTCTCCCGCTTCGACGACCTCCGCTGTCCACCAGCGCAGGTCTTGGACGTGACGCGCGCCGGCGGCGGCGACGAGGCCGACCCCCTCGATCGCCAGCGCCGCACGGATCCGGGCACAGAGCCCGAGCGATCCAAACGTGGCCCGGGGCCGCGCCAGAACAAGCGCCTCGAGACCGGCGAGGCCACGCGCAGCTACGGCGATCTCGCGGTAGCCGTCGACGAGGTCGTGCGCGTCCGACACGTAGCTGAGCGAGTCCGCCTCACCGTGTGTCTGCACGCACGCCTCGAACGTGCCAGCGGGCTCGAGCGACCCGAAGACGATCACGCGGGCTGGCCCCACACGACGTCGAGCATCGCCCGGAAGCGCGCCGTCCACGTGTGCTCCCGGCTCGACCGCTTCCAGGCTGCCGTCGCCATCGCGATCCGCCGCTCGGGGTCGGCCAACAGGCGCCTGGTCTGCGTCACGCAGTCGTCGGGCGTCGCGTAGATCGCGATCTCCGAGCCGATCGCGAGCAGGTCCTCCAACCCGATGACGTAGTTCGAGAGCTGCGCCCCACCAGCGATGGCGATCTCGAAGTGCCGCGCCTTCACCTGCTCGTGCGCCTTTGCCATGTCACGGTTGGAGAGGAAGTTGCGCGGGTCCTCGAGCAGGTAGCGCGTGTCCATCTGACGTGAGTTCGAGACGTTCAGGTTCACGCGGCTCGTGCGGAAGACGTCGGCCATCTCTGCGAAGGTGACGCGACCGCGCGGCCAGCCTGCGCCGAAGCACTGCACGTCGATGCCGTCTCGTTGGAGGAACCGGACGAGCCAGGCCCGCCACGGGTTGACGCCGCCGACGAAGGAGACGTCGTAGCGGAACGCCTCGTCGTCGCTGATCGGTCCGCCCCCGGCGTCGACCAGCTCAGCCGCGTACGCCGTCACGATCGGGTGCCCACCGAGCGCCCGGTAGGCAGGTACGACGGATGCCTCGGTGGTCGCGCAGTACGTGAAGACGTCAGCGTAGTGGCGCGAGAAGGAATCGAAGCGCCACTGGTCGTCCCAGAAGAAGGCGAGCGTCGGAGCGTGCGAGCGGACCGTCCGCCACAGGTCGGTGGAGAAGTCGTGCTCGAACGTTGAGTAGAAGACGAGGTCGGGCCGGAAACGCTCGACCGCGTCGAGCAGCGCCGCGTCGAGGCTTCCCTTGGAGCGCATCGCGCCGTCGGTGTCGAACACCTCGCACTCGCCAACGAGCCCGGTGATCGCCGGCTGGAAGAACGAGCGGTCAAACGACGTCCCGCGCGCCGGGTCGCCGTAGTCGTACGCCGGGATCGCGAGAAGGACCCTCCGGTCCGGATGGTCAGGCGGCACGCCGCTGGCCGTTCGCGCCGTCGAGGTATCGCTCGTACCACCCGACGGTGCGCTCGATCCCGGCGTCGAGCCCGAACCGCGGCTGCCAGCCGAGCAGCGTCCGGGCCTTTGCCGCCGAGAGGTGCTGTGCGGGGATCTCGTGGAGCGCGGTCGCGCCGATCGATGCCTCGAGATCGGGGCGTCCACATGCCTCGATCAGGCGGGTGGTCATCGCGAGCGCGCTGAGCGGCGTCTCGTTCGAGAAGTTGAAAGCCTCGCCACGGATCATTGGCTCGTGCGCGCGCTCTGCGAGCCGCACGTAGGCGTCGGCGGCGTCGTCAACGTAGAGGTAGTCGCGGATCGGTGAGCCGTCGCTCCGCAGGAGCGGCGAGCGGCCCGCGAGCGCGTCCCGGATCGCTCCAGGCACGAGACGGTTGAAGTTGAGGTCGCCGCCGCCGTAGAGGTTTCCGCAACGCGTCACCACGACCGGCAGGTCATACGTCGTCGCGTAGGTCTGGGCGATCAGGTCGGCGCAGCTCTTTGAGACGTCGTAGGGATGGCGTCCGGCGAGCGCCTGGTCCTCGCGATACGGCAGATCGACCTGGCTTCCGTACGCCTTGTCCGACGAGGCGACGACGATCCGGCTCGGGCGGGCGCTTCGCCGGCAGGCGTCGAGTAGCTCCCACGTCCCTGCGACGTTCGCGCGGAACGTCCCGATCGGGCTCCGCAGGGCGTGGCCGACGATCGTCTGAGCCGCCAGGTGGAACACCGCGTCGATCTCATACTCGACGAGCACACGCTCGACGAGGGAGCCGTCCTCGACGTCCCCCGACACGGTGACGCAGCGCGCACGGTCGCCGCTCGTCTCGAGGAGCGCGTCGGGCACGACGTCGCGAACGAGCGCCACGACGCGCGCTCCCTCTCCGATCAGACGTGGCACGAGCCACGAGCCAAGCAGCCCCGTGGCACCGGTGACGAGGACCGGCCTGTCCTGCCAGAAGCTCATCAGCCGGCCTTTCGCAGGCGTGAGCGCCACGTTGCGAACGTCGCCGCGACGTGCTCAACGTGCGCTTCCCCGATCCCCGGGAAGCACCCGATCCAGAGGCTGTTCTCGGCAATCTGGTCGGTCGTGTCGAGCCGGCCAACAACGCGGTGAACGCATTCCCGGTAGGCGGGCTGGCGTAGGAGGTTTCCGGCGAAGATCTGCCGCGTTGCGATGCCGGCTCCTTCGAGGTGACGGACGAGGTCGCGGCGACTCAGACCGGCCTCGGCACGGAGCGTGAGCGCGAAGCCGAACCAGCTCGGGTCGCTTCCCGCCGTCGCCTCGGGCAGCACGAGGACGTCGGCGTAGGACGCGAGCGCCGTGGAAAGCCGTGCGTGGTTGGCCCGACGGGCGGCGACGAACTGGGGGAGCCGTTCGAGCTGGACGCGGCCGATCGCCGCCTGCAGGTCGGTCGCCTTCAGGTTGTAGCCAACGTGGGAGTAGACGTACTTGTGGTCATACCCGGCAGGGAGCGTGCCGAGCTGCTGGTCAAACCGTTTCCCGCAGGTGTTCTCGCAACCAGGCTCACACCAGCAGTCCCGGCCCCAGTCGCGGATCGACTCGACGATGCGCTTCAGCGCCGGGCGTCGGGTCAGGACCGCACCGCCCTCGCCCGTGGTGATCTGGTGCGCCGGGTAGAAGCTAAGCGTCGCGAGCGCACCGAACGTGCCAACCTGGCGTCCGTCAAACGTCGCACCGAGAGCGTCACAGCAATCCTCGACGAGGTAGAGGTCGTGCCGCTCGCAGAAGGCAGAGATCGCTGCGAGGTCGAACGGGTTGCCGAGCGTGTGTGCGAGCACGACCGCCCGCGTCCGCGCCGAGCGAGCCGCCTCGAGCCGTGCAACGTCGATGTTGTAGGTCGGCAGCGTGACGTCGACGAACACCGGCACGAGGCCGTTCTGCAGGAGCGGGGCGACGGTCGTCGGAAAGCCGGCGGCGACGGTGATCACCTCGTCACCGGCGACGAGGCGTCGATCCGCGAGCAGCGGCGAGCAGAGCGCGGAGACGGCAGCAAGGTTGGCGCTCGACCCCGAGTTCACCATCAGGGCGTGGCGTTGCCCCGTCGCACGGGCCAGCGCGCGCTCGAAAGCGCGCGTCTCCGGTCCGGCCGTGAGCCAGAAGTCGAGCGATGCGCGCACCGCCGCGACCACCTCGGCAGCGCCGTAGACACGACCGGAGACCGGCACCGACGGTGCGGCCGGGTTGAACGACGCCGCCTCGCAGCGTGCGTCAACGAGGTCGGCGACCTGCGCCAGCAGTGCATCGCGGGGCTCCACGCGTTCGCTATCGGCAGGCAGACGACCATCCTTGAAAGCGGTCCTCATCCTGCTTTCAAGCACTACGCCGCGCGCTCCGTGGCCGGAAGGCGGTGCCATCGTGCAGGATCGATCGGTTGATCGAGCGGGTCGGGCGCCGCATAGGGATACACCGGGTAGCCGAGATCCTCGATTCGTCGCCCCTCGTCGCTGCCGAATCGCGTCAGGAGCAGAGATCCTGGCGTAAGCACCGCCTCCGGTCGGGTGCCGCAGAGGAGATCGCAGTCAAGATCGGGAGCCGGCTCGAAGGCTGGTCCGATCGTCTCGAGCACGACGTTCGCGTCCTCGTTCTCGCTGACGACGGCGATCCTTCCCGCCCCGGCGCGCTTCAGCGCCTGAAGCGTCTCGACGAGCGACACGGCCTCCTCGCTCGTCGTCGGCGTCGTCGCGATGACGGTGAACGGGCGCGCGAGGCCCGGCAGGTCGGCATCGCTCAGGGTGATCCTCACGACGTCGCGAACCTCCTCGCTCTCGGGACAGTGCAGGAGGGCGCTGATCGCCGCGGCGTAGCCCGAGTGCCCGGTGACCGCCGCCCGGCGGTGCCCGTCGGTGAGGAGCCGGGCCCGGACGCTCAGCGCGACCCGCGCCTCGAGCCGCGCGGCCGCTTCACGCACGGCGTCGGGCATGGCAGCGTCGCGGGTGATCGAGCGGATCGCCGCTGGTAGCTGGCTCGCGTAGACGGCGGTGCGGCGCGAGTCAGACGTGCCGGAAGAGGCGTGGAAACGAAGCCGTACGAGCGGCTCAGCGAGCGAGACGACGCCGTAGCGCGCCGCGAGCCGCACCCAGAGGTGCCAGTCGCCGCAGAACGTCAGGCGCGCATCAAACCCGCCGACGGCGAGGAGCGCCGCTCGTCGAGCGACGACGCTTGGCAGCGACGCCTCGTTGTCGGGCAACAAGCGGGGGACGAACGCGCCGGCAGGGAGGTATCGCGGCACCTCAGCGAGCCCGAGCGGCCACTGGCCGAGCACGTTGTCGGCGTCATCGATGAGCGTGCAGGTGGAGTGTGCGAAAGCGGCGTCGGTCGTGGCGAGCGCGTCGACCTTGCGCGCCAGGTTCCCCGGCTCCATCACGTCATCGTCGGTGAAGAACGCGACCCACGGCGCTCGCGACTCGGCGATTCCCCGGTTCATCGAGCCGTAGACGTGCAGGTCGTGCTCGTTGCGGGTGTACCGGACACGACGGTCTCGCGCGGCGTACGCGGTGACGATCGCCGCCGTCTCGTCCGTCGACCCGTTGTCGTACACGGCAAGCTCGAGCGACACGCCCTTCTGTGCAAGGATCGAGTCGATCGACGAGCCGAGGTATCGCTCGCCGTTCTTCACGGGCAGGATCACGGTCAGCTGCGGCTCGTTGTCCTGCACGAACGGTGTATCGACCGCTCACGCGCCTTCCTCAAGCCAGCTTCAAGCGTTGCCGATACCACGGAGAAGATGGCAACCCTGGCTGACTGGCTCGGCTCGTTCCTGTTCGAGCAGGGCGTTCGCCGCGTCTATCACGTGCCGGGCGGGATGATCGCGTTGCTCATCGACGCGCTCGCGCAAACGCCTGGGATCGAGGTGATCACGACCCGCCACGAACAGGGCGCGGCGTTCGCGGCCGAGGGCGAGGCGCGGCTCACGGGCATCCCGGGCGTCGCCCTCGCGACCTCGGGTCCCGGCGCGACGAACCTCCTCACAGGGATCGGCTCGTGCTACTTCGACTCGATTCCCGCGGTCTTCATCACAGGCCAGGTGAAACGCTCCGAGCAGCGGGGGACGCGAGCGGTCAGGCAGGTCGGCTTTCAGGAGACCGATATCGTCGTGATGGCGGCGCCGGTGACGAAGGCGGCGATCGCGATCCGGACGATCGAGGAGGCTGCGGGCGTCTTCGAGGACGCGTTCCGCATCGCGCTCAGCGGCCGGCCGGGGCCTGTTCTCGTTGACGTTCCGCTCGACCTGCAGCGCGCGGAGGTGAGACGCCGCCCGCGCCTCGTCGCGGGACAGCCTCCCGTTGCGGCGTCCGAAGCCGACGTGAAGCGCGCCGCTCGTCGTCTGCTCGCGGCGGAACGGCCGCTGCTCCTCGCGGGCGGCGGTGTCTGGCACGCCGACGCCCAGCAGGCGCTGGTGCGGGTGGCCACGCTCGCCGACACGCCGATCGTGCACAGCTTGATGGCGACCGACGTCGTGCCCGCCGGCCACCGTCACCGCTGCGGGATGATCGGCACGTACGGCAACCGTTGGGCGAACCTCGCGCTCGGGCGCAGCGACCACCTGCTCGTCGTCGGCAGCCGACTCGACATCCGACAGACAGGTGCTGACGTTGCGTGGTTCTGTCACGATCGCACGGTCGATCGAGTGGACTGTGACGAGGCCGAGCTCGCCGAGCCGGCGGCTACGGAGGCGATCCGCGGAGACGCGCGGCTGTTCCTGTCGGCGCTCGCCGACGAGCTGCTCCAGCTCGAGCCACCGCCTGCGCGTAACGCGTGGCTCGACGAGATCGGCGACCTGCGCACCGCGTGGCCAGACGTCGACGAGGTCGGTGACGTCGGGAACATCAACCCGAACGCGTTCGTCGCGGAGCTGACGGCGGGCGCCGCGAGCGTCAGCGCCATCGTCACCGATGTCGGCCAGCACCAGATGTGGCTCGCACAGTCCGTCCGTCCGCGTTCTGGTCAACGGGTGATCACGCCCGGGGGCATGGCCGCAATCGGCTTCGGGCTGCCGGCAGCGATCGGCGTCTCGCTCGCCGACCGGTCGAGCCGCGTGCTTCTCGTCACCGGCGACGGCGGGCTCCAGACGAACCTGCAGGAGCTCGAGACGCTCGTGCACCTGAACCTCGACGTGACCATCGTCGTCCTTGACAATCGCTGTCACGGGATGGTGCGGCAGTTCCAGACAAGCTACCTCGACGGCAGGCACGTCGGGACGCGCGACGGCTACAGCGCGCCAGACTTCCTGCGCGTCGCAACGGCCTTCGGCATCCCGTCGCTTGGGATCGCCGAGCCGGCGGAGGTCGGCTCGGGGGTCGACTTCGCGCTCGACGGGTCGGGCCCACGGCTCCTCGTCGTCGCCGTCGATCCGGACTGCGACGTCTACCCGAAGGTCGCCTTCGGGCGCCCGCTGACCGAGATGGAACCGTTCGTTCGACCCGTTGCCTTGGAGGGAACGTGAACGCACCGAAGGTCGTGATCCTCTGTGGTGGACAGGGAACGAGGCTCCGCGAGGAGACGGAGTTTCGCCCGAAGCCGATGGTCGAGGTGGGTGGTCGGCCGCTCCTGTTCCACATCATGAAGCTGTATGAGCACCACGGCTTGAACGAGTTCGTGCTCTGCCTCGGCTACCGCGGCTCGATCATCAAGGAGTACTTCCTCAACTACCGCACGCTGAACGGCGACTGCACCGTCGACCTGCGTTCGGGTACCGTCGAGCTTGAAGGCTCGCCGACCGAGGACTGGCGGGTCACCCTCGCAGAGACCGGAGAGGACGCGATGACGGGCGCTCGGATCAGCCGAGTCGCGCGTCACGTCGGCAACGACGACGTGTTCTGCTGCACCTACGGCGATGGCCTCGCGGACGTCGACGTGTCGGCGCTCCTCGACTTCCACCGCGCACACGGGAAGGTCGCGACCGTCACCGGCGTCGTCCCGCCTGGCCGCTTCGGCCAGCTTCGCACGAGCGGCGCCGCCGTCCAGCGCTTCGCCGAGAAGCCGACGGGACGCGAGCGGATCAACGGCGGCTTCTTCGTCTTCTCCCGTTCGATCTTCGACGTCCTCTCCGACAAGCCGAGCTGCGTGCTCGAGCGCGAGCCGCTCGAGCAGCTCGCCGCCGCGGGTGAGCTGATGGTGTACGAGCACGACGGGTTCTGGCAGTGCGCCGACACGCTGCGCGACGTCGAGCTGCTTCGCGGGCTCTGGGATGGCGGCGCGCCGCCGTGGCGGGTGTGGGACGCGGTGCGCGCACCGCTCGCCGCGTAGTCCCTGGTCAGGCAGCGAGCGCAGCGAGGTACCGCGGCGCGACGGCGTCCCACGAGTACTCCGCGCGGTAGCGCGCGCGTCCTGCCACACCGAGCTGCTGGCGAACGGCGCCGTCCGCAAGGAGCGCGGCGATCGCCTCGCCGAGGCCGCTGTTCGGCACGATCAGGCCGCCGGCCAGGTCAGGAGCGGAGCCGCACGTCTCGGACGCGATCCAGGGAAGGCCGTGGCTCATCGCCTCGAGCAGCACGAGCGGCGTTGCCTCGGCGATCGACGGCAACACGAGGACGTCCGCTTCCCGCATCGACCCGGCGACCTCCTCCCGCGTCCGTCCACCGAGCAGCGACACGCGCGCGTCGCTGGACGCCGCGGCGATGATCGCGTGCGCGAGATCGCGGTGCCCCGGAGCCGGGCCGCCGATGCAGACGAGGCGCGCGTTCGACGGCGCGGCGCGGAAGGCCTCGAGGAGACCGAGATGGTTCTTCTCGGGCCAGAAGTTCGCGACGTGCAGGACGAGCGGCGTCGCCAGATCAACCTCAATCGCGTCTCGAAGACCAGGCGTCGGGTCGATCACCGGAACCGCGTTCGGCAGGTACGTCCCCGGCACCCCGAGATGATCGAGCAGTCGCCGATCCCAGCCTGCGTACGAGCTGAACCCGACCGCGTCGACCCGCAGGAGCGCCCTGCTGTAGGCCTCCGCCTGGTCAGCGCGTGCCCGGACGAGCCGGTCACCATCCTCGTTCACGCACGGCACCACGAGCGAGCGGATGCGCTGCAGGGGGTGGGGAAGGCCAAGCACCGAGCGGATCGGGTAGCCGCCCGGCGAGGAGATGCCGATCACGGCACCGAAACGGCCGGACGCGAGGAGCGCGTGCAGGGCTTCCTCGGCGAGTGCCGGCGCCGTGCCGTGGACGGTGATGCCACGCCACCCCGCAACGCGGTCCCGGTGCTCGTAGCAGAGCACCTCGGTCGGTCGGCCGCGTGCGGTCAGCTCGAACGCGAGGTCGGCAGCGAGCATCTCGGTGCCGCCGACGGACGGGTGGAACAGCTCGACGACGAGCAGGATCCGGTCGCTGACCATCCGCTCGTCGCCGCCGTAGGCGAGCGCCTCGCCGCAGACGTCGAGCGCCTGGCGCGCCTCGACGAGGTCGGGAGCGACAGCGACGGCGTGTCGTGCGTAGGCGTAGGCGTCGGCGACCTCGCCCGCATCGTGGAGGACGACCGCGATGTCGGCGAGCGCCTCCGCCCACAGCCGCGTACCGGCGCCGGCGGCGCGTCGGACGGACTCCAGCGCGCTGTAGGCACCCGTCGCGTCGCCGTCAGCGAACTGCCCCTCCGCCGCCTCGAGCAGGTGGCGGAGATGCTCCTCGTCCGGCGCGTCGGCGATCATCTGCATCGGTATCGACGCGCACGTCTGACCACTTGAGGAGGTTGCCCGTACCACCCTCAAGTGGTATCGCGACTCCGTCGATACCGACGAAGTGTCGGCAACCTCGCCACGGGTGACGCTCGCGATCGCAACCCACGACCGTCCAGCGTACCTCGCTGAGGCGCTCGCCAGCGCGTACGCGCAGGACTACGCCGACCTGGAGATCCTCGTCGTTGACGACGCCTCGGGGCCGGAGACCGTGGCGCTCCTCGACGCCCAGAGCGACCCGCGCCTGCGCGTCCTGCGCCTCGACGAGAACGTCGGCATGGTCGGCGCGTTCAACCGGCTCTGGCAGGAAGCACGCGGTGAGCTGGTCGCGATCCTCGACGACGACGACGTCTGCGTGCCGGATCGCGTCAGCCGCTCGGTCGCCGTCTTCGACCGGCACCCCGGTACGCACGTCGCCTTCGGCGACTCGATCACGATCGACGCGAACGGTCTACCGATCGGCGAGTGGACGGTCGGGCACCTCGCCGGCGAGCGGCTCCTTGACGTCCTCGTACGGCGCGTCAACATGATCTGCCACACGACCGTGATGGTCCGTCGCAGCCTGTACGCGACGCTCGGCGGCTACGACGTCGACCTCCCTGTCGCGCAGGACTACGAGCTGTGGCTCCGAGCCCTGCCCGATCACGAGTTCCGGACGATCCCGGGTGGGCCGGTGGTGCGCGTTCGCCGACACGGGGCGAACTCGACCACGGCGGCGATGCCTGAGCGAGAGCAGGCGTACGTCGAGCTCAGCATCCGAAAGGCGCTGGGGTACAGGACGCTGCGCGAGCTCGTCCCGGAGATCGCCTGGGACGCCATCCCGGAGGCGTGGGCCGAGCGGCACGCGCGGATCGTGCTCGCAGCGGCGTTCGCGCGCCGCGGGCTCACCGCGCTCGCCGCCGAGCAGCTCGAAGGCGCCGACGCGGGCCCGCAGACCTTCGACGCGGCGGCCCGTGCCGACCCGACGTTCGCGGAGCCGGGCTCGCGCGGCTCGATCGTCCTCACCTCGTTCGGCTGGAACGATGCCGGGGGCGGCACGCGGGTGCCGCGAAACGTCGCACGCGCGCTCGTCCGTCGTGGGTACGCCGTGACGGTGTTCTACGCCGGCGTCGCTGAGCGTCCCGGGTTGACGCCGTACGCGGTCGAGGAGACGAGCGAGGACGGGATTGACCTCGTCGGCGTGTTCAACCGACCACACGGCCTGCTCGACCTCGGCCACCCGCTTCGCGAGATCGACGACCCACCGATCGCGCGAGCCTTCGGCGAGCTGCTCGATCGGGTAAGGCCCAACGTGATCCACTACCACAACCTCCACAACCTCGGAGCGTCGCTCGTCGACGAGTCGCGATCACGGGGTATCCCAGCCGTCTTCTCGACGCACAACTACTGGCTCGTCTGTCCGCGCAACTACCTCTTCCGCGCCGACCTCTCGCTCTGCGACGGCCCGGCGGACGAGGGTCGGGCGTGTGCGTCGTGCGTCGACGCACCGCACCTGAGCGACGGCTACGCGGCCCGACGCAGCGGTGTTCGCGACCGGTTTTCGGCCGGCGTCGAGACCTGCCTCGCCGTCTCTGAGACGGTCGCTCACACGCTGCTCGACACCGGCTTCGACGATCGGCTCGTGCAGGTCCTGGCACAGGCGATGCCCGAGCCGGAAGGGCTCTGGCGCGCCGTCGGCGAGGCGCGACCGGCAGGCCGCCGCGGGCGCGACCTCGTCGTCGGCTTCCTCGGCTCGGCGTACCCACACAAGGGGCCCCAGGTGCTCGTCCTGGCAGCGCAGGCGATGCCCACGGACGTGCGCGTCGAGGTCCACGGCGACGTGCCGCAGCGCACGATCGGCGCCCTTCAGGCGCTTGACCGGCTCGGTCGCGTCGAGTTCGCCGGCCCGTACTCCGAGCACGACCTGCCGGCGATCCTCTCACGGATCGACGTGGCGGTCGTCCCCTCGGTCTGGTGGGACTGTGCACCGCTCGTCGTCGCCGAGTGCCTCGCCGCCGGCGTGCCGGTCGTCGGCGCGCGGATGGGCGGGATCGCCGAGGCGATCGACGATGACGTCGATGGGCTCCTCGTCGCCGGCGGCGACCCGGGCGCGCTCGCAGGGGCGATCACCCGTCTGACGACCGAGCAAGGGCTGCTCGAACGTCTCCAGGCCGGCATCAAGGCACCCGCGTCGTTCGCCCGCTACGTCGACGCGCTCGAGAGCGCGTACGCAGGCACCTATCGACGAGCGGTCGGAACGCTCACCACCGAGAGCGGCGTGGGACTTCCCCAGCGCCCCCGACCGGAGCGGGAAGTCCCGCACGCTGCGGAGAAGCTGGTGCGCTTCACGACCCGGACGAGGGCGCTCGTCGCGGCGCCCTGCTGGGGCGACCCGGACGGTCTCGAAGCGATCCTCGCGTGCTGGGCGTCGGCGTTCACCGAGGCCGACGACGTCGCCCTCGTGCTGCTCGCCGACACGCACGTCGACGGCCGCAGCGACGAGCTCGCGGGACGGATCGATGAGGCGGCGCGGGCGCGCGGGATCGACCTCGACGGTGACCTCGCGGAGCTCGTGCTCGTCGATGACGCCAGCGCCGGCCGCGCCCTCGCGCACGCAGCGGCGGGCGATGGCTACCTGTGCCTGCACCGCGGCGCGCCTGGCCTCGAGCGCGCAGCGGTGCGCGCCGGAGTGCCGTTGCTCGAGCTCGACGTTGCAGCGTTTCGCGGCTGGTCGACGGGGCGGATCGCCGCGTGACACGGGTGCTCCTGACCTCCTACGGCTGGGAGGATGCCGGCGGCGGGACGCGCGTCCCACGAAACGTCGCGCGGGAGCTGCGCCGTCGCGGACACGACGTGACGGTGTTTCACGCCGCTGTCGACGACCTCGCAGGGGCGCCAGAGTACGCCGTCCGCAGGTGGCGGGACGGTGACGGCATCGAGCTCGTTGGCGTCCACAACCGCCCGCACGTGATGCTCGATCTCGACCAGCCGCTGCGCGAGATCGACGACCCGGCGATCTCCGCGACGTTCGGCGCGACGCTCGATCGTGTCCGCCCCGAGGTGGTGCACTTTCACAACCTGCACAACCTCGGCGCGGCGCTGATCGACGAGACGCGTGCGCGCGGCATCCCGGCGTTCTACACGACCCACAACCACTGGCTCGTGTGCCCTCGCGCGTACCTCGTCACGGCGGCGGGCGAGCTGTGCGACGGCGTCGCCGACGAGGGACGATCGTGCGCGGCGTGCGCGAACGCGCCAGCGCGGGCGCGGGAGTTCGCCGTGCGCCGGAGCGAGGTCCGCGATCGCTTCACCCTCGGCGTCGAGCGGTGCCTCGCCGTCTCGGCCAGCGTCGCACGCACCATGGAGAGCGTCGGCTACCGGCCCGACCAGATCGTCGTGCTGCAGCAGGCGATGCCTGAACCAGAGGAGCTGTGGCGGCTGGTCGGCCGCGATCGCGCTCCGGGGCCGATCGGCGAGGGCCTCGTTGTCGGCTTCATCGGCTCGGCGCACGCGCTGAAGGGTCCAAAGGTGCTGGTTGACGCCGCGCAGCTGCTCCCGCCCGGTGTCCATGTCCGGATCCACGGCGACGTGCGCCCGGACGTCGAACGGTGGCTTCGCTCCGCCGACACAGGAGCCCGCGTCGAGCTCGCCGGTGCGTTCGCGACTGCCGAGCTGCCGACGATCCTCGCCTCGATCGACGTCGCCGTCGTGCCATCCGTCGTGCAGGACTGTGCGCCTCTCGTGATCGCCGAGTGCCTCGCGGCACGCGTCCCCGTGGTGGGCGCACGGATCGGCGGCATCCCCGAGCTTGTTCGCGATGGCGTCGACGGTCTGCTGTTCGCCCCTGGCGACGCCGACGCCCTCACGGCCGTGTTGACGAGGCTCGCAGACGAGGACGGCCTGCTCGAGGAGCTGCAGGGTGCGATCGTCGCGCCGACGCCGTTCGCGACCTTCGTCGACGAGCTCGAGCGTACCTACGCAGGCTCCACGACGGTGGCTGTGAGCGCCTCCTCGCAACGGAGACGTACGGGCGAGGTGCCGGGCGGCCGTGGTCGGAACCTGCTCGCAGCTCCAGCATGGGGACGCGGCGATCTGCTCGACGCCCTGCTGCAGAGCTGGACAGAAGCGTTCTCACCGACCGACGACGTGGCGCTCGTGCTGCTCATTGACACCACTGGCGACAGCGACGTCACGGCAGCGGGCGAGCAGATCGAGGCGATCATTGGCGGCGCCGGCGTCGCGGACGTCGTCCTGCTTCAGGCAACTGCCGGCGAGGCGCTCGCCCTCGCGGAGTCGTGCGACGGCGTCGTCGCCCTGCACCGCGGTGCACCCGGCCTCCTCCGCGCTGCGATCGCGAGCGGCGTACCCGTCGTCGCGCCCGACCACGCCGCGCTGCGAGCGTGGGCCGCATGAGCGTCTCGCTGCTCCTCGTCGTCCGGTTCGGCGCCACGGCGCTCGTCGGCCTTCTGGAGCATCTCGCCGCGCTCCCATCGGATCTCGACTTCGAGCTGGTGATCGCCGCCCACGGACCGGACGGCGCCGTCCGCACCGTGCTCGACACCCTCGAGGGCGACGTGACGATCGTCGAGGTCGCGGACGACGCGAGCACCGCATCGGCCCTCGAGGTGGCGCGCGGCGCCGCGCGCTGGCGAAGGCACGTCGTGCTGACGCCTTCCCTGCGTCCCACCTCGAGCGAGCTGGAGCGTCTCGCCAGCGGGGGGAGAGCTCGCGTGCGACGCGTCGCGACCGGTCCGCTCGCGTCCGTGATCATCTGCACGCGCGATCGCCCGCAGGAGGTACGCGGTTGCGTCGAGGGCCTCCTTGCGGCGGGACTCGGGGCGTCTGGCTGTCAGGTGGTGATCGTCGACAACGGTGCGACCGATGACGCGGTGGAGACGATCGCTGCCCTGGCGGCGAGCGCGCCGGGCACGGTCGCCGCCGTGCGAGAGCCGATCGCCGGCCTCTCCCGGGCTCGGATGACCGGTGCGATGGCCGCCGTACACGACGTCCTCATCTACCTCGACGATGACGCGCGGGCGGACGACGGGTGGCTCGAGGCCCTGCGCGACGCCTTCGACGATCCTGCTGTCGCGATCGCCGGCGGGCCGATCCGCGCGGTCTGGGACGCCCCAACCGAGGGCGAGCGGGTGCCGCCCGCGTGGGGCTTCCTGCTTGGGGTGCTCGACCTTGGCGACGCTGACCGGACGATCACACCCGACCAGGGACCGTATGGCGGCAACTGGGCCGTTCGCCGGCCCGTCCTCGAGGCCGTCGGCGGATTTGACCAAGCGTTCGGCCCGAGCGACGCCTCGCGCCTTGGCGGCGAGGAGAGCCACGTCAGCCAGGAGGTCAGTCGGCGCCACCTCGGGCTGATCCGCTACGTCGCGGCCGCGTCGGTCGGCCATCGCACGTCCGCTTCCGTGACGGACGCGCAGCTCGCGCTCCGGGCGTTCCGGGTCGGCGCGGGAGAGATCGCCGTCGGCGCGCGGGGCGGGACGATCGACGCTGCCGCCGCGCGCCGCCGCATGCGGACGGCCGCCCAGGGCGTCGCGGCGGTGCTCGACCCGTTGCCGACGAGCATTGCCGCGTGTCTCGCCGCGCTCGCAGACAGCGAGGCGGCCCTCGCCGACCGGCTGCTCGCCGCCGCGCGAGCCGGGCACGTCGCCGGGTGTGCGCAGGTCGCCGCGACGTGGACGGTGACGCTTGGCGCGCGATCGCTCGCGATCGAGCCCGAGAACGCGCGTGGAATCGTCGAACAGACGGGAGAGGCGGTCTCGAGCTGGTGAGGGTGCTGATGACGATGTTCGGCTGGGATGACGCCGGCGGCGGCACGACGATCCCGCGCGAGACGGCGTACGAGCTCGCCCGCCGCGGCCACGACGTGACCGTCTTCTACGCCGCCACCGAGCCGCTCGCCGGGGCCGGTCGCAACGCGATCCGTGAGCGGTCGGTGGGCGGCGTCCGGCTTGTCGGCGTGCACAACCGCCGCTCAGTGCTGCTCGACATCGGCCACCCGAGACGGGAGATCGAGGACCCGGAGATCACCGCTGCGTTCGGGTCGCTGCTCGACGAGGTGCGCCCTGACGAGGTGCTCTTCCACAACCTCCACAACCTCGGCGTCGCCCTCACCGGCGAGACCGCTGCGCGCGGGATCCGTGCGACGTTCACGCCGCACAACTTCTGGCTCCTCTGCTCACGCAACCACCTGTTGCGACCCGGACCCGCGCTCTGCGACGGGCCTGCTGATCGCGGCGCGGTCTGCGCGTCGTGCACCGGCAGCGGTGCGGTGATCGACCACGAGGGCCGCACCAGCGAGCTCCGCGAGCAGGTCTCGCTGAACGTCGAGACGATCACCTGCGTCTCCGCCACCGTGCGCGACGTCCTCGAAGGCGCGGGCTTTCCCGCGGCGATGCTGGACGTCGCGCCGGTCGCGCCGCCGACGGCTGCGAGCATCTGGGAGGCCGTCGGCAGGGACCGTACCCCGTCGCGGTCGACGCCCCTGCGGGTGGGGTTCATCGGCTCGTTGCAATCGTTCAAGGGCGCCGCCGTCCTCGCCGCCGCGGCGTCGCTCGCCCGGGCGGAGGTTCTCGTCGATATCCACGGCGCCGGCGACGAGGAGGCGAGAAGGGCGATCCTTCGCGAGGGCGAGGGGCGCGTGCGGCTCGCCGGCGCCTACAGGACCGCAGACCTGCCGCAGATCCTCGCGAGCATCGACGTGGCCGTCGTCCCCTCGCTGGTCTGGGAGACCGCTGGCCTGACCGTGCTCGAGTGCCTTGCTGCGCGCGTGCCGGTGATCGTGCCGCGGCTCGGTGGTCTCGTCGAGTCGATCACGGACGGCGTCAACGGCCTCGTCTGCGAGGCATGGAGCGCTCCCGCGATCGCGGCGGCGCTCGACCGGCTCGCGGCCGAGCCAGGCCTCCTCGAACACCTGCAGGCGAGCATCGAGGCGCCGCGGACGTTCACGGCGTACGTTGACGACGTCGAGCGGCGTTGGCGGGATGGTGCGCCAGCGATCCGGACGCGGAACGAGCTGGCCGTTGCGTGGAAGGGCGATCAGCTGCGTCTCTCGAGCCTTGCGGCGGTGAACCGGGCGGTGTGTGACGGCCTCGAGCGGATCGCCGGGATCCGCCTCGCTCGGCGGGCCAACGACGACCCGACGGCACGTGCGCCGCTGCCACACCCAGCCCACGTCGAGGTACGACACCAGTGGCCGCCAGACTTCACTGCCGTCGGCGCCGGTCGTCTCGCCCTGATCCAGCCGTGGGAGTTCGGCTCGATCCCGCTCGGCTGGCGGGACGCCATCCGCGAGTCGGTCGACGAGGTGTGGGTGCCGAGCGAGCACGTGCGGCGCATGTACGTCGACGACGGCATCGACGCGGACCGTGTTCACGTGGTTGGAAACGGCGTCGACCTCACGCTCCTGACGCCCGAAGGCCCCCAGCATCCGCTGCTGCCGACTCGCGGCGTACGGTTCCTCTACGTCGGCGGCACGATCTACCGCAAGGGCGTTGACGTCCTCGTTGAGGCGTTCAAGGAGGCGTTCGGTGGCGGCGACGCGGCGACCCTCGTCGTCAAGGACGTCGGCGCGGCGTCGTTCTACCAGGGGATGTCGGCCGGGGAGAACATCCGCCAGACGCCCGGGTTGCTGTACGTCGACGACGACCTGACGGACGAGCAGATGGCGGCGCTGTACCGCAGCTGCGACGTCCTGGTGCACCCCTACCGCGGCGAGGGCTTCGCGATGCCGGTGCTCGAGGCGATGGCGTGTGGCCTGCCGGTGATCGTCAGCGCCGGCGGCCCGACGGACGAGTTCTGTCCCGCGGAGGCGTGCTGGCGGATCGTGACGACGCGCCGGGCGGTCCCGCAGGGACGGATCGGGATGGAGACGGTGCAGGAACCGTGGATGCTCGAGCCCGACGCCGACGATCTCGTCCGGCTGTTCCGCGCCGTTGCCGATGACCCGGCGGAGCGTGCGCGGCGCGGCGCTGCTGGTCGGGCGGCCGCGCTGGAGCATGGCTGGCAGGCGATCGCGGACCGCTATGCCGAGCGCCTTCACGCTCTCGCTCGGCGGCCGCCGCTCGTGCGCTCGCGGCCGGTCGAGCCGTTCCCGCTGCCGGGCGCCCGAGCGCGGAACGTGCTCGCCACCCCGGCCTGGCTGGGCGACGATCGCCTCCCCGAGCTCCTGCGCGCGTGGTCGGAGGCGTTCGACGTGAACGACGATGTCGCTCTGTTCCTGCTCGCCGACCCGCGCCGCGACGGCGACGCTGACCGCTGGGAGAGGCACGTGATGGCGGCAATCGACGAGGCGGGCGTCGATCCCGACCGGCTCGCCGACATCGCGGTGCTCGATCACCCGTGCCAGGGGGACGACGCCCGGCGCATCCACGACGCCTGCGACGCCTTCGTTCCCCTGCACGCCGCGTGCGCCGGACACGCACGGCTCGCACGCCTCGTCATCGAACCAGACGCACGTACGCTCAAGCTCGTGCCCGTACGCGCCGAAAACGATACCGATACCGTGGTGAAGGTGAGGATCTGACGTGGCGCTGAAGATCGTTCGGGCATCCCAGGACGAGCGCCTGCAGACGCCGCTGCGCGCCTGGTACGGCGGCCAGCACGACGAGGCCATCACCCTGCTCGCGTCGCCCGAGGGCGGCCGTTTCGCGGACGACGCGACGCAGGTCGTCGCGGCAGCGCTCGCCACCGAACCGGAGCGCGTCGCGGCGATCGGCACGGCCCTGACGCGCTGGACCGACGAGTCGGCCGCCTACCGGATCCTCCGCCGCAGCGCCGAGAGCCTGATCGACGAGACGGCCGCGATCTCGCCCGCGCGCTGGGCGCCCCGCGGGATGACGCTGCTTGCCCTGACACGTCCGTGGCTCGACGTCCATCCAGCCGAGCCGGTCCTGCTCAACTACGTCGGTGTCACGCTGTACGGGTTGAACGAGCCGTCCCTCGCGCTCGGCCTCTTGCAGGCTGCGCAGGCGATCGACCCGACGGTCGAGAACATCGCCGGCAACCTGGCCGCCGTTCGCCACCGGGTGCGACACCCTGTCGTCCTGCACCTCGGCCCGCGCGAGAGCGGACAGATGAAGGCACAGCGCGCCTTCTTCAAGGCGCTCGGCGGGCGTGCCCGCGTAGCCGCCGACCCGGTTCGCCTGTCGCTCTGCATGATCGTCCGCGACGAGGAGGAGATGCTCCCCGAGTGCCTGGCGTCGTGCGCCGCAGGGGTTGACGAGATCGTCATCGTCGACACCGGATCGACCGATCGAACCGTCGAGATCGCCGAGTCGTTCGGCGCCACGGTGCTGCACTTCCCGTGGAACGGCTCATTCTCCGATGCCCGTAACCACGGCATCGCTGCGGCAACGGGCACCCACATCCTCTGGCTCGACGCCGACGAGCGGCTCGAGGACGGCGACGCGGAGAACCTGCACGCGGTCGCCGGCGAGCCGTACCGCGAGGCGCACTGGCTCGTCGAGACGAACTTCACCGGTCAGGAGGAGGTCGGAACCGCGGCCACCCACCTCGCCCTGCGGATCTGGAAGAACCGGCCGCAGTACCGTTTCACCGGTGCGATCCACGAGCAGATCCGCGTCTCGATGCCGACCGATCTGGGAGAGCGGTTCGCCGTCTCTAGCCTCCGCATCCGCCACTACGGGTACCTGAAGAGCCGGATCGACGAGCGCGACAAGCACCAGCGCAACCTGACGCTGCTGCTGAAGGAGCTTTTGCAGAGCCCGAACAACGCCTTCACGCACTTCAACCTCGGCACCGAGTACCTCGGCACGCAGGACCTCGACCTGGCGTCGAAGCACCTCGAGGAGGCATACCGGCTGCTGCAGCGCGACGAGGGCTGGTACGAGTACGCGTACGCGTCGCTGCTGGCGACGCGCCTCGTGGGCATACGCCGCGTCCGCGGCGACCTTGATGGTGCCGACGTGCTCGCCTCGCAGCTCTTGCAGGCCTACCCGGCGTTCACCGACCTCGTGTTCGAGCGTGGCTTGATCGCCCGTGAGCGGGACGACAGGCACGGTGCGATCGAGCACTTCGAGACGTGCCTTGAGATGGGCGACGCACCGGCGCGGTTTGCCGGGATGGTCGGTCGTGGCACGTTCCTCGCGCTCGCGGCGCTCGCGACGACCGCCCTCGAGATCGACGACCAGGACCGTGCGATCGGCTACCTCGAGCGGTCGCTGGACGAGCACCCGTCCTACCTCCCGGCAGGCCTCGACCTGACGGACGCGCTCCTCGTCGCTCCGGGCTGCGATCCGGCCGCCGTCCTCGCCCGCATGGAGGCAACGGGCAACGACGTCGCGACCTGGTGGCTGTTCCTCGGCACCGCGTTCTACGAGCGTGGCCACTCGCTGATCGCCGAGTCCCTGTTTCGTCGAGCGCTCGCGAAGGCGCCGACGAACCCGGCCGCGAGCATCGGCCTCGTCGAGACGCTGCTCACCCAGCACCGTTACGCCGAGGCAGCCGCCGGAGCACCGGATCTGCCGGTCGGCACGCCGTTCTTCCTCGCCGTCGAGCGCGCGCGGATCCTCGCCCTCTCGCTCGCCAACGAGGCGACCGCCGCGACCGCCGCGGCCGAGCGGTTCGCCGCGGGCGGCGCCGACCCAGCGGAGGCGGCGTTCCTCGTCCACCTCGCACCGGCGATCGCTGGGATGGAGGACGGCGTCGCGCTGCCCGCTTCGTCGGCGCCATTCGCGCTTCGCATGCTCGACTCGCTCGCACGTCTCGAGGAGTACGACGCGTTCGGGCGGCTCGTCCCGCTCGTCACCGGCGCGATCGGCAACGGTCGTGTGGCGGCGCTGTCGCTCGCCGAGCTGTACCTCGCGCGCGGCTTCTACCAGCTCGCGGGTGAGCAGGCGATCGCCGCGATCGAGATCGGCGGGCCCGAGGCGCGCGCGCTCGCCGTCCTCGGCAAGGCGGCGGTTGCCGAAGGACTGTTCGACGACGCGTTGCCGGTGCTCGAGGCCTCGCTCGAGCTCGATCCGTCGCAGGTGCCGGTGCGCACCCTGCTCGACACGCTACGCACCCGCGTCGCGGCGTAACCACGGTGTTTCCCCGAACGGGGGATCTTTCGACACGCTTGCGATCCGTCCAATATGATCTTGTGTAGCTGTGTCCCCGGCATGAGGCCAGGGTCCTGCGAGGTACCGCCAAGGAGGCCGCGGTGCAAGCACAGCGCGCGACAGATGTCAGCGAGTTCCCCGACCGCATCACGCCGATCGAGCGCGTGCACGCGGCAGCACAGGTGCACGCGGCGACGCAGGCCCATGCGGGGTTCTCCGTCGTCGTGGCGGACGCGACGCCGAGCCGGACGTTCGAGGTCCGCTACGGCCTCGATCCGATCGCCAACGTGTGGGTGGCGAGCTTCTTCGACGGCGCCACCGGCGAGCTCGTGAAGACGGTGCCCTCGACGAAGGTCATGCACCAGCTGGCAGAGCTGCGGGCGATCCACGAGCGCTCCGTCGATCACCACGCCTGACGACTCCGGATCCGCGGTTGACGTACGTCGCGAAAACGGCAAACTTCCCCTTCACCGATGGGGGTTGCACGCCGATAGATGGAGAAGGCGATACCGCATCGCACCCCATCGCGGTCGGAGGACACGTGGCAACGGGCTACCAGGCGTACCAGACGAACGCGATCCAGACCGCTCCGCCAGAGCAGCTCGTCGTGATGCTCTACGACGGCTGTCTGCGGTTCCTTCGTCGCGCCGAGAGCGCCGCGAAGACCGGTACCCGGCCCCAGGTGACCGAGGCCGTCGCACGCGCGACGGCGATCATCATGGAGCTCAACGCCACGCTCGACATGGAGCGTGGGGGAGAGATCGCGTCGAACCTGCGCTCGCTGTACTTCTTCCTGCACCGGCACCTGCTCGAGGCGTCCCGCGAGGGTTCGCCGGAGCAGATTCGCCAGGCGATCGGGCTGATCGGAGACCTGCGCGACGCCTTCGCGGAGGCGGCGAAGAAGGTCGCGTGATCGGCAGCGACGTCGAGAGGGTGCTGCGAACGGTCGTCGAGCTGACCGAGCTCGAGTCGGCGCTGATCGCCGAGCGCGACGCGGCGGCCCTGACGATGCTCGGCGATGAACGCGAGGCGCTCCTCCGTGAGCTTCCCGACGCCCTCCCCGAGCGCTGCGCACCCCTCGTCGAGCGCTTCAGGCGCGCTCGCGACGCGAACCTGATCGCTGCCACGGCGGCGGCGGCGGCGATCCGCTCCCAGCTCGGCACGACCCACCAACGACGCAAGGCGATCGGCGGTTACGCCTCCGACGCCCGTGAGCGTCCGGAGCGCGGGGTCGCCTGATGAGCACGACGCCGACGACCTCGACCTCGGGGAACTCGATCAACTTCACCGGGCTCGCGTCCGGCATCGACACCGCGTCGATCGTCACCGAGCTGATGCGGATCGAGCACCGGCCGGTCGACCTGATGACGATCGCGCAGACCGTCGAGCAGACCCGCAACCAGGCGCTCGCTGACATCTCAACGAAGCTGAAGTCGCTGAAGACGGCAGCGGACTCGATCAGCGACCAGGCGTTCTGGACGGGAGCGGCGCACGGAACCTCCGGTGACGAGTCGTCGTTCACCGTCGCCGTCGCCGCGGGCGCGCCGAAGGCCACCTACCAGGTGCAGGTGAAGAACCTCGCCTCAGGTGACGTCTGGGCACAGCAGGCAACGGCGGGGACGCACACCTTCGGCGAGGTGTACGCCGGCGCTGGCGTCCTCGGTACGAGCACCTCGCTGCTCAGCTCGCTGACGACCGCGACCGGCACCTCGCTCGGCCTCGTCGCCGGCCAGACGGTGTCGCTCGGGGCATCCGTCGGCGGCTCGCCGCTGACCACGACGCCCTTCACGGTCACCGCGACCTCGACGCTCGACGACCTCAAAGGCTGGGTGCAGACCCAGCTGCCAGGCGCGAGCGTCGGCATCGCGACGGGCGGGCGGATCCGCATCACGAGCGGTGTCGGCACCGACCAGGACGTCATCGGCGCACGGCTCAGCAGCTCCGGACCAGCCTCCGCCGTGTTCAACAGCCAGTTCAACGCGCCCGTTGCGAACACGCCGGCTCTCGGTCTCGGCAAGGTGAACGCCGACGACACGCTGCACGTCGGCGCGTCAGGCATGACCTTCGACGTGACCGTGCGCGCCGGCTGGACGATGGCGCAGGTCGCCCAGGCGATCAACGGCGCGAACGGCGGCGTCACGGCCGGCGTCACCGATGGCCGCCTGCGGATCTCCGCGAAAGACACCGGAACCATCGGCGGGGGCGTATCGATCTCCTCGAGCGGCTCGGCCGCGGGTGACCTCGCGCTCGTTCGCCAGTCGACGGCACGAGACGCGCTCGTGACGGTCGACGGCATCGACGTATCGAGCGCGACGAACACCACGAGCTCGGTGATTCCCGGCGCGACGCTGACGCTGCTGAAGAGCATGACGACGAGCGCGACGGCGACGACCGACCCGAACTGGGTCGACTCCGCGGAGGCAACGAAACGCGCGCAGGGGTACGTCGACGCGTACAACGTGGTGCTCGACACCGTCAACGCCGCGGTCACCGAGCAGAAGGTGCCGAAGCCTGCAAACGCCGGTGACCGTCTGCGGGGCCTGCTGTTCAACGACGGGACGCTGACGACGATCCAGGACGGCCTGCGCAACGCGATGGCGAACGCCGTCGGCGGTCTCGCGCCGGGCAAGGGGCTCGGCACGAACATCGGCATCTCCACCGGCGCAGCGAACAGCGGCGGGGTGGCGAACAACAAGAGCGCGATCGACGGACGGCTGACGTTCGACGCGACGGCGTTCCAGGCGGCGTTCGCGAACGACCGGGAGTCGGTACGCAACGTCATCGGCCAGGTCGGCTCGACATCGCGCACCACCGGTCTCGCCGCCCGCGTCTCCGACCTCGTCGCGAACTACACCTCCTCGACGAGCTACATCGGCGTCAACGGCACCCTGCACACGCTGAACGGCGGCGGCATCCTCGCGGCGGCGATCACGGGATCGGCCGCGAAGATCAAGGACTACGACCAGCGCATCGCCGACATGACCGACCGCCTGACGCTCCGCGAGGCGACGCTGAAGGCGCAGTTCACCGCGATGGAGACGGCGATCAGCCGGCTGAAGGCGGCGCAGGTCAGCTTCCCGACGACCACGACGGGCGGGTAGGCGCTGCTCCCCTGCGACACGCGTGCCTGGCACCGGTGTCGCAGCTGGCCTACCGCCCGAGCGAGACCACGAGCGCGACGCGGAAGCCGGTGGCGAGTCGGGAGCCGACGGCGACCTTCGCGCGGATCACGCGCCCCTTCGCGACCGTGCGCGAGCGGGCCTTCGTGACCGCTCCGACGCCGCAGTGCGCGGCAACGAGCCGCGCCTTCGCGACCGCCAGCGTCGCCTTCGCAACCGTCGGTACGACGCACTGCACGAGCGCCCGCCCGATCACCGGGCCCGAGGTTGCCGACGCGCCGCCGCCGGCGTTCGAGGCGGTGACGGTGCACGTGATCGCCTTCCCGACGTCCGCCACGACGACGGCGTGTGTCGCCGGCATCGCGGAGCCGAGCGCGGTTCCGGCGCGCGACCACACGTAGGAGTACCCGGTCGGCGCGTTCGTCCACGTCCCGGTCGAGCAGGTCAGTCCCGAGCCGACCACGGCCGACCCGGAGATCGCTGGGACCGTCTGGTTGACAGGTGCCGGTGGAGACCCGACGAGGACGGCCAGCGAGGGCGCCGTTGCCGAGCCGCCGTCGTTGGAGGCCGTCACCTCGCAGCGGACGGCCAGGTCGACGTCCGCGCTGACGAGCTGGTAGGTCGCCCTCCTTGCCTCGGGGATCACCGATCCCTTCTTCCCCCGTACCCAGACGTACTCGTAGCTGGTCGGCCGGTTCAGCCACCTGCCGGTCGAGCACTGGATCCTGCCACCGACGAACGCTTCGCCCCGGATCGCCGGGGCCGCGTCGTTCACGGGAGGCGGCACCGCAATCACGACGGCGCCCGAGACGACCGTGCTCCGCAGGTCCGAGCGAAGCGCCGTCGTCGCGGTCGTCGCACAGGCGATCCTCTGGGCGCCGTCGCTGGCGGTCGGCGTGTAGGTCGAGGCCGTGGCGCCCTCGATCACGACATCGTTCCGAAGCCAGACGAATGGGCCGATCGTGAAGGCGACGTCATTGACGACGTCGAACGCCTGCCACAGAGCCGGCAGGCAGGTCAGCTCCGACCCGACCGCCGCCGCCGGCGGGACGACCTTCGGCGCCATCACCTCGTACATCAGCCCGTCGAGGCTCGGTACGGTCACGTCGGCCACGCCGATCAGGACGCTCGTGCCCGGCCCGATGTTCGTGGCGTACACGTGGACGGTGTGCGAGCCGGGCGTCAGCCCGCCGATCGTTGCGTCGAATCCCGTGGTGTCACCGAGCCCGAGTCCGGTGTACACGGCGGCGACGTCCGGACGGCTGACGGTGGTCGTGCCGAGGTCGTAGGCGCTGCCGACGCCCGGAACGCCGTCGACGTAGGCGTCGATCTGGAGAGGCGTCGTCGGCGCGTCCACGTCGAACGCCCACCCGGCAACGCGGATGCCTGACGGGTCGGCACCCTGCGCGACCTCAAGGTGGGCGGTCGGCGAGCCGGTCGTGGCCGGGTCAATCGTGACGGCGACCTGGGCCAGCAGCGCGATCGCAGAGCCCGCGACCTTCGTCCCGTAGACGTACAGCTGGTGCGTCCCGCTGGAGAGGCCTGGGATCGAGACGTCGAATCCGTGGCCGGCCGACGCGCCCGGGTAGGCAGCAGCGACGTCGCTGCGCACGAGGTCGGCGACGTGGTCGTAGGACGACGCGCCCGAGCCCGCCGTACCGTCGACGTACACCTTCACGTGCGCGGGAGCGGTCGGCGCGTCACCGTCGAGCACCCAGCCTGCAACGTTCGTTGTTCCCGAGAGGTCGGCGCCCCAGCGATCGACGTGTCCGATCGGGTCGGATGCTGGCGGCGGGGGAGGCGGGGGAGGGGCCGGCACGGCCGGGACGCAGGCGTGGTCGGTGTTCGACCAGTATCGCTCGACGAGCAGAAGGCTCGTGGCGAGCGTCCGTACGGGGTCGCTCGGCACGCCGTCCGGTGCGGTCGCGCTCGGCTGGCAGATGTCACCTGCCTCTCCGGTGTCGAGCCAGAGCTCGAGCGATCCGCCGAAGTGCGTGTTGTCGACCCAGCCGGTTCCCGGCGTCGGGTCGGTCGCGGCCTCGACGAGCTCGTGTGACCAGGCCTGCGAGTAACGGTCGAGGCGCATCGCGGCGTCGCTGGCGTGCATGCACTGCTGCGGGACGACCGTGAACGAGAAGCCCTGAATCCGGAACGCGAGCGGGTTGTAGAGCTGGGGGTCGGGGACGACGGCCGCCGAGAACGCGTGGAACGCCGCGGTCGTCGTGCAGTCCGCCTTCGGCGAGCCGGTGATCGTGACGCCGTCGGGCAGGAAGACGGCGTAGAGCGTGTTGTCGTCGGGATACGGAACGCCCGTTCCCGGCACCTCGACCTCGCACTCCACCCATCCCAGCAGGCTCACGAAGTTCGTCGCACCGGTTGGCCTGCGCGTGCCGCATGCAGACGAGGACTCGTGCCCGCTGTGGAACATGCCGTGCCCGACGCCGTACTGGCGCGCGCCGTCGAGGTAGCTGCTGGCGACGACGCCTTGGATCATCGCGTTGATCGTCGCGCGCTTCGGGGCGTCCGCGTTCGTCGTGTCGGTGTCCCACGCGTTGTCCCAGTAGAGCGCAACGACGTGCGGCGACGCGATCACACGGCCGAACACGTGCGTGCCGGTGCAGTTCGTTGGCGGGCAGACGGGGATGAGGCCCGTGAACAGCCCGAGCGTGGCCGCCTGGAACACGCCGTTGCCGCGGTTGTCGTTGAGCTGGATCGGCCCTCGACCCGCCTGGGCCGCCGGGACCGCGCTCAGGACGCCGAGCAGCAGCACGAGCGAGGCCGTCCACCGCAGGGGGTGGCGCAGGAGCATGGGACGACGCTATCACACCCCGCGCGTGAGCGCGAACCGGTCAGCCCCGGCGCGGACCTGGAGCGAGCGCGTCGTTGCCGGGCCTCGTCAGGACGACCTGCAGGTCTCGGAGGACGCGGATCGCGAACCCTGCCTCGCAGGACGCGAGGTAGGAGCGCCAGGTGCGAAGGAAGCGCTCGTCGTAGCCGAGCAGGCGGACCTGCTCGATGTCGCGGATCCAGTCGGGCCGCCGTCGGAACCGCTCGTAGCGGTCGGCGGGAACGGCGATCGACTGGAGGCACGCGAGCCCGGTCGGCTCCCGGTGACGGTGACGCCGCGCGGCGTCGCGAGCCGCACGCAGCCGATCGCCGTCGAGGATGTGATCGGGTATCTCGTCGCTGCACTCGATCACCCCGCGTCGCCAGGCGGAGTCGTCTTCGAGATCGGCTGCCGGGACGTCGTCACCTACCGCGACCTGATCGGGGAGTGCGCCGTCGTCGAGCGCTTCGAGATCGGGCACGTCAAGCGCCTGCTCCAGCTCGAGCTCACGGCCGGCACCGTTGGCTCCGTGATTGCCCCGACCGCATTCCTCGAGCCAGCCGGGCTCGCCGGCCTTGCCTACCGGTACGCGACCTGGCCGATCCACGACCGGATCTTCCGGGGGATGGCGCGCGCGATCGGCCGACATGCGGAAGCGGGTGGAGGGAATCGAACCCTCGTCTGAGGCTTGGAAGGCCGCCGCTCTACCATTGAGCTACACCCGCCCGCTGCTCGGAGGATACTCAAGCCGGCGGCCGCAGCGTCCGATGCCCTGAGGGTGGGGCAGACCGCACCAGACGACCGGCTCCTGTTCGCCCACGCGCTCGACGCCGGCCACGAGCTGACCGTCGCGCGTGCCGACGGGCCGCTCGTCGACACGACGGTGATGGCGGTGACGGGCGTCGACCTTGACCTACGAGCCGCGCCCGGGGCGTTGCCTGAGGGAACGCTTGCCACGGCGCGACTGCACGACGGCTCTTCAGCGTGGTTCGCGACGTTGATGGTGCTCTCGGTCGACGGAACGCTGGTGCGTGCCCGCATCGGTGACGCCGTGCCGGTGACGTCGGAGCGCTGGGCCGAGCGCGTCGACCTTCCCGGGCCGGCGGTCGTTCGTCCAGAGTCCGGCGCGACGGCGATCGTCCGCGCCGAGTCGGTGAACATCAGCCTGACCGGGATCGCGCTTGCCGTGAACGGCGCGGCGCCGGCGGCGGGAACGAGCGTCGGCGTCGTGCTGGCGGGCGACGGTGACGGCTCGATCGCCTGCCGCGCTCGCGTGCAGCGGCGCACGGCGACGCCCGGTGGTGCGTTGCTCGCGCTCGAGATCATCGGGATCTCTCGCGAGGATCATCGGCGGCTCGCCCAGGCGATCGATCGCCGGCTTCAAAGCTGCTGAAATCCCCCGAAATGGGACGTCGGTAAGGTGATCGTCCGCCGATATCGAAAGAGGCCGCGGATGCGCGCGGCCGACGTTCTGGCGAACGACAAGGGAGATGGAATGGGCCTGCGACGGCGCACCACCATCCTCGGGGCGGTGACCGCGGCGCTCGCCGTGGTCGCTCCTGCCGAGGCAGCACAGCACCGAGGGACGGTGCTGTCGTTCAGCACCGCGAAGCACGAGCTGCGGGTCGTCGACGCGAACGGCAAGGCGGCAACGTTCCGTCTCGTCGGCAAGGTCCGCGGGCACCTCGCGGTCGGCGCGAAGGTATCGTTCGCGGCGAAAGGCACGAAGGCGTCGAGCGTGCGGGTGGCGGGTCGCTCCTCCGCCTTCCACGTCAAGGGCAAGGTCGCCCACGCCGCCGGCGGTGCGCTCGGCGTGCGTCTCGCCGACAACCGGCCGCTGACGGTCGGGAACGTCTCGGTGACGCTCGTCGGGTTTGCGCCTGACCAGAAGGTCGACGTGACGGTGACCGACTCGGACGCCGGCGACATCAACGTGATCATCAAGCTCGACGGCGGCGGTGGCGCCGCGTGCACCGCGCCCTGCCCGATGCAGGCCGAGGGACACGTGACGAGCGTCAGCCTGACGAGCGGCGCGGAGACGTTCACGATCGACTCGGGCGACCACGGGCCGGGCTACACCTTCAAGGCCGACCCGGCGTTGATCGCCGCGAACGCGATCACCGTCGGCGACGAGGTACGCGTCGCCGCCACCGACAACGGCGACGGCACGTTCACTGCGACCGCGGTGAAGGTCGAGCACGACTCCTCCCACGATGGCGACAGCAAGAAGCCGCACGACGTCTTCGGCGTCGTCTCGAACATCACCGCGACGACCTTCACGCTGTCCCATCCGGGATCGGGTGGAAGCGAGTCGCTCGTCATCACCGCCGCGCCGGAGCTGCTCGCGACGCTGCACGCCGACGAGGTCGTGCACGCTGTCGTCGTCCGCGCCGCCGACGGCACCGTCACCGCGACGGCCGCGACGGAGGTGACGCTACCGCCGGCGACGATCGACCTGCGCGCAAAGGTGCTGGCGATCGGTGCCGACAGCTTCCTCGTCGGCGACGACAACCCGGAGCATCACGGCCTGACCGTGCACGCAACGGCCGAGCAGATGACCACGTGGGCGCTGTCGGCCGGCGATCGCGTGCACCTCACGGCACACCGCGACGCGCCAGAGCACTGGGTGGCGGACACCGTCGAGAAGCTCGCACCACCCCCGCCGCCCCCGCCGCCGCCGCCACCCCCGCCGCCGGTCGGCTTCGACGCTCACGGTACGGTCGGCGAGATCCACGCTGACGGCAGCTTCACGATCGTCCGCGAGGATGGCCCCGACCATCACCTCGTGACGTGGCTCCTGCTCGACCCCGGTCACCTGCTCGGCGCGGTCACCGCCGGCCAGGTCGTCAACCTGCACGTGCACGTCGAGGGTGCCGAGCACCGCATCATCCTCGACGCGATCAGCGTCGCCGTGTAGCGAGCGTCGCGAGCCAGATCCAGGAACGGTAGGCGGTGAGCCGCAGCGTCCCGTGTGAGGGGGCGCTGCGGCTCGTCGTGCCGAGTCGCACGCTCGCGACGCCGGCTGCGGCGAGCGAGACGTCGATCAGCCGCGGCCCCCGCCCGAGCGGGTGCCAGGCGCCGGCGATCCTGCCGCGGACGGTGCGCGTCACGAGACGCCCACCGATGCGCGCGAGGTCGACGCGGAGAAGCTCACGGCCGCGTCGGTCGCGCACGGCAAGGACCGCGAGGCAGCCACGGACGCTGGCTGCGTCGGCGTCGAGCAGGAAGGAGACCTCGAGGGTTCCCGCCCTGGTTGGCGTCGGCTCCGCAACGAAGGTCGCACGCCCACCGAGGCGGATCGTGAGCGCGGAGAGGCGGGCGCTAAGCCGCAGCGGCAGGACGACGGTGGCGGCGACGGGCGCCGACCAGTTGCCGGCAGCGTCTCGCCCGCGCACGGAGAGCACGTGTGCACCCGGCGTCCAGCCGCTCGCGTCGACCGCCGCGGCGACGACCCCCGCGACGATCGCCAGCGGGTGGTGCGCGCCGGCGCCGTCTGACCACTCGGCGGTCGCGGCATCGCCGACGGACGCCGCGAGGTGGACGCGCGCGTCACGGTCGAGCGTGACGCGCCACCCCTGCACGAGCGGTGGCGTGCGGTCGAGGAGGAACGGGACGTCGAGCGCGTCGCTCATGTTGCCCACGAGGTCGGTGGCAACGAGGTGAGCGACGTGCTGGCCGTCGGGCAGCGAAGCGGCGTCGAACGCGACCGCCACCGGCGACCCGCTCGCGGGCGTGATCACCGCTCCGCCGGCGTCGAGCGCGAGGCTGATCGAGGCGAGGCCCGAGCCGACCTCGGTGACGTTCGCGGTGATCACGCTGGCGCCGACGAGCCCTGCCGAGAGCATCGGCGCGGTGCGGTCGACGATCACCTGCGCGGTGTCGAGCACGCCGACGTTGCCAACGGTGTCGACGGCGAAGGCCGTGAGCGGGTAGGTGCCCTCCGCGAGCCCGGCCGGAACGTCGACGGTCGCCACCGGGCCGGCCGTCGTCACGGTGGCGCCGCGGAACGACGTCTCGAGGTGGTCGACGGCGGAGACGACGTGAGCGAGCGCCACCGCGTCGGTCGCCGTGATCGTGATCGTGCGGCCGCCGCGGGTGACGATCACCGTCGGCAGGTCGAGCACGGGCGCCGTCGTATCGCGTGCCGTCGGCAACGACGTAGCGAGGAGCGCCGCGACGTCGAGGCGGCCATAGCCGGCGCCGGGATCGGCGATCGCGGCGGCGGTCGAGCGCAGCGCCGCCGCCTGCTCGTCGGCGGTCATCCCGGCATGGCGTTGCAGCAGGACGGCGAGCGCGGCGGCGACCTGCGGCGCCGCGACGGAGGTTCCGGCAACCGGGTTCGTCACGAGGAACGGGCGGTGCGCCACGTCGATGCCGACGGCGGGGGCGACGACGTCGGGAAACGGCGCGCTACCGCGACACGCCGACGCGTCGCCATGCCCGGAGAAGGCGGCGACGGTGGTTGCCGTCTCGAGGCCACCGACGGCGAATGCCTCAGGTAACGAGGCGGGGGAGTCCGGCACGCCGCTGTCGCCCGAGGCGAAGACCGGCAGGATGCCGGCGGCCCGTAGCGCCACGAGCGGCATCTGGTACACGGTGCCGCAGACGACGCCGGTCGAGCCCCAGGAGGCGTTGACGACGTCCGGGGCGTCGGGCGTGCGCGGGTCGCCGTCCGGGTCGAGGGCCCACTGGAGGGCAGCCGTCGTGCCACTCACGGTGTCGCTGCACTGGCTGTTGAAGATGTTCGCGGCGATCAGCGACGCGCCGGGGGCGCCTGCCGCGACGACGCCGGCAACCGAGGTGCCGTGACCGTCGCAGCCGTGCGGGGCGTAGCCATCGACCGGCGTTGTCGACGTTGCCGTCGCGTCGAACCAGTCGCTCGGACGGCCGCGATAGCGCCCGGCGGGCAGCCCGCTCAGGTCAAGGCCCGAGTCGATCACCGCCACCGTGATCCCCGTGCCGTCCGACGGCGTCGTCGGGTCACTCCAGACGGGAGCGAACGCGTCCAGGCCGACCCAGTCAAACCCTTCCGGATGCACGGACGCACCGTCGGGCGTGATGCCTGCGACGTCGCCGCGGCCCCGGAGAGCATCGAGGAACGAGCGACGCGCAACGACGGCGTAGCTACCGTTGATCCAGAGCACGCGGACGCTGCGCACGATCCCATGCCGGCGACCGTTGGCGAGCGTCGCGGCGACCATCCGGCCCCGCCGAGCGAGCTGCGCGCGCAGAAGCACCTCGACGCTCGCCGCGCGCGTCTGCCGGTCGGGCGCGAACAGCAGGCGCGGAACGGAGATCGAGCGCACGTGGATGATCGCCGCGACGTACGGGTCGCTCCCCGCGACGGAGGCGCTCGCACCGGTGGCGAGGAGGATCGCCGCGGCGGCGAGCGCTCGCCGGATCACGTTGGTCGTCTCCGGCGCCAGAGCAGCAGCGCGTAGCTGATGAGACCGCCGACGCCGAGCGTCCAGGCGACCGGCGTCGAGGTCGCGGTGATCGGTGCGCGGGAGTAGGTGACGGGCGCGAGGTCGCGGACGGCGCCGCCGACGATCCACGGGGTCGTCACGGACTGGTCGGCCTGGCCGGCGCGGACGATCAGCGCGGAGAGGCGGATCGCACCTGGCTGGCGAAGCGCTAGCCCGTTCACGTCCCACTCCGTCCCCGTTCCGTGCGTGGCGGGGTACGGCGTGAAGCGCCGTCCGTCGCTGTTGACGCCGAGGGTGACGGCGGTGATCGGTCCGGGCGCGGGGTGGCGCGTCTCGAGGACGTCGACGGCGACGAAGTTGGTGCCTGGCCGGTTCGGTTTGGCGCGGAACACGACGATCATCGTGTCGGCGTTCAGCGTCGCGATCTGCGTCGCGGCCGGCGGCGGCGGCGGGTCGGCGAAGCGCACGCCGCGGGCCGGCGCGCCAGCCGCGGCGATCCCCGCCGGCAGCAGGACGGCGACGAGCAGCAGCGCCTCGAGGGGGATCGAGCGCGCCGCGACGAGCGGTCGGCCGCGCGCGGCGTGCAGCGCACGGTTGGTGACGAGCGCGAGCGCGCCGGCGGCGACCAGCAGCAGCCCCTTCCCGAGGATCGCCGTGCCGTACACGGTCGTCAGGAGCGCGTCGACGGTGGCGACGTGGATCCCGGCGCTGACGATGCCGGTGATCGCGATCACGCCGGCGGCGGGCCCGGCGATCCAGCCGGCGCGGCGCAGCGTGGCGATGGCGTCGTCGCGCTCGCTGCTGCGTCGCAGCGCCGGCACGACGAGCAACACCATCGCGAGGACGAGGCCGATCCAGACGGCGGCGGCGGCGAGGTGCACGGCGAGGACGACCTCAGACGGCGCGCCGATCGCCGCGGCGTGCGAGCCGACGGCGCCGGCCGCCGCTGCGCCGATCGCTGCAGCCAGGGCTGCCCGAACCTGCTGGGCGCGGACGGCGGCGACGGCAGCCAGGACCAGCGCGGTGCGAAGCAGGAGCCCCTGCCCCGAGCCTGTGTCGAGCAGCACCCGGCGCAGCTCGTCGACGCCGATGCCGATCTCCGAGAGCTGGATGCTGAGCAGGCCGACGCCGGCGCCGACCGCTGCGAGCGCCACGACGGCGGTCCGACGCTGGCGGACAGCGGCGGAGGCGGGGGAGAGCAGGGCGAGCGCGAGGAGCCCGACGAGCAGCGCGATCGCCGCGAACTGCACGGCGCGAACGGTCGCCTCGAGGTAGGAGGGCGTTGGCTCCGGTGGCACGAGCGCGACGCGCGCGCGGGCCGGCACGACGTCGGTGCCGACGCCGAACTCGAGCTGGTCGCCGATCGTGTGCAGGTCGTCAGCGGAGACGGCGCGCCACACGACCTTGTACGCGCCGTGGGGGAGCGTCGGCAGCACGACGTGGACGGTGGCCTGGTCGAGGGTCGCGACGAGGCGCTTGCCGGCGCCGCTGGTCGACGCGACGACGCTGCCGTCGCTGGCGACGATCTTCACCGTGACGTAGTGCAGCACGACCGGCTGGCTGAAGTCGAGCCGCAGCTCGGGAGGCGTCGCGGCGGTCGTCGAGCCGTCGGCGGGGAGCGAGCGGATCAGCTCGGAGTGCGCCAACGCCACGGCAGGCACGACGAGCGTGATCGCGAGCGCCAGCAGGAGCGCGAGGCGCCGCACGGCTTAGACGACCCGGATGTGCTTGATCTCGAGGTCGCCGACGAAGATGTCGAGGTAGTCGCCTCGGATCACCGTGCCGGCCGCGTTGCGGAAGATGATGTAGTAGCCCTGGCCGGCGACGAGCGTCGAGTCGCCCGGGGTGAGGGCGCGGGTGTCGAGGATCTTCGCGGCGCGTTCGTCGCCGATCAGCATCTTCACGACGGAGTGGTGGCCGACGACGGGCTCGGCCTTGAGCGGGTCGAGGATGCGGAAGCGGACGTCGATCAGGCCGTCGTCGCCGGTCAGGCCGACCTGGTAGAACTGGATGCCGTACCTCGCCTCGATGTCAGCGTGGGCGGGGATCGCGCTGGGCTTGATCGCGCCAGCAGCCGGCGCGGGCGCGGCGGTCGGGTCGGCGCTGATCGCGCGGGCGCCGATGAAGGCGCCGACGGCGAGCAGCCCGGTAACGACGATGGCCGCGATCGCTGGTCGGCGGTCGCGGCCCCGTGGGATTGGTGGTGTGTCGATGCTCATGCTCGTTCAGGTTCTCGCGGCTCCCCCGTCCGGCGCATCGTCCGGACGGGGGAGGCTGCGAGAGCTAGTGCGTCGAAGCGTACTGGTCGACGTACAGGGTACCGGCAGCCTTCGCGGTGCCGGTGGCTCCGAGGCTGACACGATCGACCCGCTGGGTCGCCGTGTCGATGCCGGTGAGGCTGGTGAGGGCGACGCCATCGAGCTTGACGTTGATCTCACCGGTCTTCGAGGCGTACCAGTCCACCGCGATGGTGTGGACGTCGTCGGAGACGAGCACCCAGTCACCGGTCTTGACGGTGGATCCGTCGTGGGCGGTGACGCGCAGGTACTGGCCGGTGGCGTCCGTCTTGCGCTCGAGCGTGAACACGCTCGCGGCGCCGTTGTTGCCGGCGAGGATCACCTGGGCGTCGCCACCGGTGGTGGAGCCGTTGGTGTCGAGCTTGAACGATGCGTGGTACGCGCTGACCGCGAGGTGGTCAACGTGCGTCACGGCGCCGTTCGTCACCGCGAGGCCACGCTTGCCGACGAGTGCGGCGGCCTTCGTGACCTTCACCTTGCCGCTTGCCTTCCAGCCCTTCATGCCGTTCTCGAAACCGGACGCGAAGAGCGGGCGGAAGTTGATCAGCACGGTGAGCTTCTTGATCGGCGACCAGTTGCCGGCCATGTCACGCACCCGCACCGAGAGGGTGTGGACGCCCGACGACCAGCGGCTGACGTCGATCTGTGCCGCGAGCTTGACGACGTACCTCGTGCCCTTGATGCCGGTCACGTTGAGCGCGTTCGCCTTGCCGAGGCCCGGGTCGCTGCCTTCGAACCACTCGGCTGCGGAGAGCGCGCCGCCTGCTGCTGCGTCGGCGCCGAGGTTCTCGGTGCCGCTCAGCCGGAGGATGAAGCGCGAGGCCTTGCCGAGCTTCTTGCCAGCCTGACGGAAGGCGATCGCGCCGCCCTCCTGGGTGACCCCGGCCGGCTCGAGCGTCGGCACGAGCGGCTTCGTCGTGTCGATGATCTCCGTCGTGGAGGCGCACGAGCCCCAGTTTCCGGCCTCGTCCTGCGAGCGGGCGTAGTACTTCACGGTGAGCGTGAGGCCGTACTTGGCGCCGGCGGCAGGAGCCAACGCGGCGACCTCGAGGTTGGCGTTGTCAATCCGCCTCCAGCCATCGGTGAAGGTGATCTGTCCGGTACTGGTGTTCCCTGTGATCCTCGCGAACTTGCCGACGTCCGTACCGACGGTGGAACTCGTGATCGCGATGGTGTTGGGCGTCGCCAGGTTTTGAAGCAGGTTCGGGCTCCACTTGCCAGCCTTGCCGCTGTCGGTGATCGAGGTCGCCGTGCTGCTCGAGATACCACCGGCCATCACCGAGATGAACCGGTTCAGGTCGGCGAGCGGGATGTACGCGAAGCGTCGCTCGGAGAGCGGGTTGACCTGGGTGACGCCGTCGAAGTCGAACCGGGTGCCAGCCGGGTTCAGTGCGCTGCACATCGCCGGCTGGGCTGCGGAGCTGACGTCCTGCCAGGCACCGACGACGTCGGCAACGTGCGAGCTGGTGTCGACGGCGCTTGCGTAGGCGCGGACGTAGTACTGGTTGATGTCGTAGCCGAGCGTGCCGTTGTTCCAGCCGACGGCGATGCCGCCGTTCGGATGTGTTGCGTCGGCCGGAAGGCGCTGCTGGAGGGCCTTCAGCGGATCGACGTCGAACGAGGTGGTCGGCCCGGTCGCGTCGTAGAGGAACGTTGCGGTGCCGACATCGTTCAGCGTGGCGTCCGTCGTGCTCGTCGTGTTGCCGAGCGCGTCGGTGGCGGTGATCTGCACGGTGTAGGTCTGACCGTCGGTCAACGATGTCTTGCAGTCGGCGAGCGGGATGTCGCCCTGCAGGTCGACGGACACCGCCGGGACGACGCCGATCTGCGTCACCGCACAGCTGGTGCCGAGAACCGTTGCCGTGAACGACGCGACGTCCGAGCCGCCCGTCTGGGAGTCATCGCCGGTCGCCCAGAAGTGCAGCGCCGCCGTGCCGTTCGTGACGGGGGCGCCGAGCGAGACGCGCGTGACGTCCGGCCCGACGTTGTCGAGCATGAAGGAGATCGAGCTGACCTCGCCAGCGACGCCGCTAAACGTCGCCTGGAAGTAGATGCGATGGAGCTTCGCCCAGCCGGTCGACGGCGACGCGGACTCCTTCTGGAGGATCGTCAAGAGATCGCTGTCGGTGAGGCTGATCGAGAACGCCCCGCCGGCAGCGGATCCGGAGACGCTGCCGCTTGCGGAGGCCGGCGTGGCGTCAACGCTCCACGCGACGGTGTCCGCGGCGCCGCCTGCTAGGCACTGGAGCGCCGAGCCGGTGACGGTCACGCCGGTGCCGGAGCTCCAGTGCGCCGCTGCCGCGGAACCGAGCGCGAGGTTCTGCACGGTCGCCTTGGCGGTCGGGCAGAGCCCTGTGGTTGACGAGCTGACGCCCGCGACCTGCAGGTACAGCGCCATGCCGAGGCCACCGAGTCCCATGTCCTTGCCCTGGTCGGCGATGACGGTGCGCTCGTCAATGGTGGTGGAGGTGATCGCGATCAGGTCGTCGGCGGTCGAGCCGCCCGGGAGGGCCTCGATCACGGCGTCGATGCCCTGGCCGAGGCCGCTCACGACGTTCGTCAGCGCGTGGGCGTCGAAGCCGACGTGGTGCTGGCGGCTGCCGAGAACGCCCATCCAGTGGTTCTCGATGCCGGCGTTGACGTAGCGCACGAGCGTCGTGCTGCCACCGGTGACAGGGACGTCGCTCGCGGTCGGCTGACCGTTCACGAGGTACCAGGAGGGATTCCAGCCGTTCGGGTCGTTCATCTCGAAGGCGAGCGGGTCCGGCGACAGGTTCAGCGCCGGGTCGAGGTCGGAGAGCACCGCAACCTGCTCGTCGGTGAACGTTGAGGCCTCGCCGTAGACGCCGGTTGTCGCTTCGACGACGAGCGCGCCGTAGAGGCCCATCGCGTTCTCACGCTTGCCGTTCGGCGTCGCGCCGGCGCCGTAGAGGTACGTGCCAGGCGCGGCGTTGACGATGCGGTACGTCGCGACGCTTCCGGGAGCGACGCCAGTGATGTCCGAGCCGCTCCGCCACGTGGTGCCGTTGTCGTGCGACCACTGCGACACCGCCTGAGGAAGCCCGAGCCCCAGCTCGCCCGCAAGCAAGCCGTTGTGAACGTTGATCGTGATCGTCACGCCGGCGGCGGCGACGATCGTCGGACCGCCAACGCCGGTGTTGTCCGCCGGGGCTGCGCCCATCGCGAAGCGCCAGGTCGGGATGGTCAGTCCAGTTGCCGACCCGTCGGGGAGGGTGATGTGGCTGGCGCCAGCGTACAGCTCGACGGTGCAGTCAGCGGCACACTGCACCGGCAGCTTGCCGGTCGCCGTGGCGGGCGTCGAGGCGCCCGCGACCGGGACGGTGACGACCAGCCCGGCGAGCGCGAGCGCGCCGGCCAGGATGCCGCGTCGGGCCCGGGGCCTCGTCTGGTGGTTGGTCACGTCAGGGTCTCCTGCAGGGATGCGGGGGTTGGCGGTGGTCACTGTGCGCACCCCCAGTGGCCGGGCGGGTCGATGCGGTAGAGCGTGAGCATGCCGCCCATCGCCGCGCCGAAGGTCGTCGCCTCGTTCACTGCGTGGCTGTGGGCGACGTGGTAGTACTCGCCGCACTCGTTGAACGAGGTGATGCCCATCGGCAGGTCGTCCTGCTTGCCGAGGTACGGGGAGCCACCGAACCAGCTGTTGCCGACGGTGTAGCGGGTATCACGGAAGTCGTGCGTCGGCACGGGAATCGGGTTCGTCGCCGGATCCCAGCCGTGCGTGTCCTTCCAGAACCACGTGGAGTCGATCGTCTGGTTCGCGGCGATCTCGATCACGTAGTGGTTGATCGTGAGATCCGTGCCGTTCGCGACCAGCGGCGCACCGTCCACGCCGTGCACGAGCGTGTCTGCGGCGTGCGGGTGGAACGGATGGGCCGTCTCGCTGGCGTTGAAGTAGCGCACCGCGACGGGCAGCGGGTCGTAGCCGTTCAAGACGGTGTGCGGAAGTCCCAGGTTGGTCACGACGTGAGTCACAGGGTCCGTACGCGTCAACTGGGCACCGTCCGCCAGCGGCAGCACGTGGACGAGGCCCGAGTACGGCTGGGCGGGGAGCCACTCGGCGCCGTTCGGGGCGATCGTGTCGGGCATCGAGCGCCCGTTGATGAACCAGTAGCGCGGCGTGAACGCCGTCATCTCGTATGGCTTACCATGGTCGAGCGCCTGGTGCAGGTCAGAGTCGACGTCGCTCAGCACCTGCGCGTACTCGCGCCCGTAGCTATCGGCGAACGTCGACGGCAGCAGCTCGGTGGTGTGGTTAAACAGCGTCGGGTTCGGACCCGTCGCATCGCTCGACGGATGGATCACGAGAGCGCCGAAGAGACCCATCTGCTCCTGCTGGGCGGCGTTCGTGCCGCTCAGGTAGAGGAACGAGCCGGGCTTCGACGCGACGAACGAGTACGTCACCGACTGGCCAACGTCGACGGACTGGACGGCCGACTGCAACGTCGTCGCCGGCGTGCCAGGGGCCGCTGTGTTCGTGACGATCTCCGGCTGCACCGGTGCGCCGTCCGCGGTAACCCCGGTCTGGCCGGGGAACTGGATCGACGTGCGCGGTGGCAGGGCCCCGGCGACGATCGGATCGCTGAGCGCGAGCCCGTTCGTGAGGCTGACCTTGATCGTCTCGCCCTCGTTCGCGCAGAGGAAGGGCGACGGGTAGCTGTAGTCACCCTCGTCCGATGCGTAGCCCCACATCGGAACCTGGTTGCCGTCTGGCGTGTGGATCTGGCCGTACTTCGCCGTCAGCTTGAACGTGCGGATCGTGACGCCGGTCTCGACGCTCTTCGTCCCGTTCGTGCAGACGAGCTCGTCGCTGCGGGTGAGGCTGGCCGACTTCGTGTGGCCAGGGGTCGTGAAGGCCCCGAACGCGCCTGCGGCCGTGATCGCCGCGACCGGCAGGAGCCAGATCGGGCGGACACGGCGGAGGCCGCGGCGGGGAGCGGTGGTGTTAGGTGTTCCGTCCACGTCGTTACCTCAGATGCCCAGGTCGTTGGGGATGGCGATGCGCTGCGCGGCGACGGTGCCCGCGGGGTAGACGCGCACCTGGGTAGCGATACCCGTGTACACCGTTCCTCCGCCCGAGCCGTCGTTCGCGAAGTCGCGGTCGTAGAACATGTAGATGTCGGGCCCGTCAACCGCGTTGCCGGTGGAGTGCGCCGGCGCGATGAAGGTGGCGTCGTAGCTCTCACCCGGCGACACGTCGATCGTGTCCGTCGTGTAGACGTTGTTCTCGAGCCAGTCGGCGTCGCGCCCGACGACGGTGAGCGGGATGCCGTCCATCTGGAGCGAGTGGTCCTGATAGCCGAGGCAGGCGATGCGAAGCAGCACCCGCTCGCCGGGGTTGCACGTGATCAGCGAGGTGTACGGCTGGTAGGCGAGCTGCGTGTCGAGCAGGGAGTAGCTCACTGAACCCACGGCGGGGAAGCTCGGCGACCCACCCTGAATCGTGAAGGTCGTGCCCGTGTTCGCCGAGACCGTGAACGGCACGCCCCCTACGTTGGCGGTGGTGCCGACGAGCATGTTGTCGACCCAGATCGGCAGGGGTGCGACGGCGGGCGTGATGACGGCCTGCGATGTTGCGGGCACGCCGAGAACGATCGGGTCGGCGACCGGCGCCGCCATCGTGCCGCTGCCGGAGCCGAGGTCGATGCCGACCTCGAGCACGGCGTTCGGCTTGATCGAGTCCGGGTACGAGCGCCCGTTGATCGTCCACGCGTCAGCGTGGAACTCCGACCAGTCGGGCTGCTGGATGTGCGAGAGCTTCTGGTGCTGCTGCAGGTCGTAGTCCATCAGCATGAAGGAGAACTCGCGGTTGTAGTACGTCGACCTCGGATCGGTGGGCTGGACGCCGTCGTTGTAGACGTACCTGATCGGCAGCCCGGCCACGGCACCGGCGAAGGTCGCGGCGCTCGGGAAGGTCACGTTCGAGTTCTGCTTCGGGCGGATCCAGACGGAGCCGGTCATGCCGAGCTGGATGTGCTCGACGTCCTCCCAGTGGCAGTGGTACATGTACGTGCCGGGCACCTGGCAGTCGTAGAAGTACGTGAACGTCTTGTTGATCGGTGCCGCGCCAGACATCTCCGGGACGCCGTCAAACCATGGCGTGGCGTTCTTGAAGCCGTGCCAGTGCACGGTGTGTCCGTCGGGGATGTCGGGGCGCTGCGCCCAGCCGAGGTTGTACAGCGTGATCTCGACCTGGTCGCCCTCGTCGTAGGACATGATGTACGACGAGGTCTGGGTGAGGCCTTTCAGCCGGTAGATCTTCTGTCGTGCAGCGTCGGCGTCGCTCGACGTCGGGTCGATCTTCGCGGCCGCCACCCACTCCAGGTGCGCCGCGGTGACATCACGGAAGCCGTAGCAGTACAGGTTCTGCGGCGCTCGTGCCATGTCGTCCGGGAAGTAGACCTTCCCGTCGATCCCGGTCTGGCCCGGGCCAGGGATGTACGCCCAGCCGTCGGTGCCAGCGAGGGCGACCTGCGTCTTGACGGCGCTCGGGATGTTGGCCGCGCTCTCCCCTCCGTGCGCCGCGGCTGAGCCGGGCGCACGAAGGGTCTGGATGAGCGCTCCGGCGCCGAGGGCGCCAGCGGTGAGCCCGCCGCCGAGCTCGAGCAGCCGACGGCGGCTCATGCGCGGGTTCGAGGCGTGGGTCACTTCGCCCCCTTCCGGTTGTTGGAGATGGACACGGTCTGCCACGCGGACACGTTCTTGCTGCGGCCGGTGGCGATCACGACCCGCACCCGGTAGGTGCCGGCCTTCAGGTTGACGGAGACGTTGTACGTCCTCGTGCCAACCGTCATGCGGTACGAGCGAACGGTCGAGCCGACCTTGACCTGGAGGGTCGCGGTCGATCCGGCCGAGACGGGGCTCCAGCGAAGGCCACCGATGCTGCCCACCGGGGCTGCGTGCGGGTCCTGGCTGGCGAAGCGACCGATCGCGGCCGACACCTTGAGGGTGCCGCCCTTCACGAGCGGCGCGATCCACGCGGACTTCGTGCCGCCGTTGTACTGGTCGGCGCCACGATCGTTCACTGCCGTGGCCGCTCGCGGCTCACCGTCAATGTCGGTGCCTGGAGCGAAGAAGCGCTCCCGTCCGAGAGCAGGCGGGTTGCTGCCGACGCCTGTCTGGAGACAGTTCGTCTGCGACGTCGACAGGTAGGTGCTGGCTGGGCCAGCGCCATCCGCGACGTCGACGCACTGGACGCCGCCGCCGATCGCCGAGCTCGACTTGTAGTTCCCCATCCGGACGGACGGGAAGTCGATCGCGAGGATCGTCCCGGCGATGAAGTTCGCGTCGCCGCGGAACGGTGCGAGGATCACGCTCGTGTCGTAGGTCGCATCCTGGATGCTCGCCGGTGCGGGAACAGCCAGGAGGCTCGAGTCAGGGCTCGCACCGGCGGAGCTCGACGTGGTCGTCGTGCTGCCCTGCGGGTAGAGCGTGACGCCGTCGACCGAGCCGATGTCCCAGATCGCCGGGTTCGACGTGTCGCCCGAGAGCCCGATCCCGGTGACGATGCCACCGTTGTAGGTGCCGGCGAGGTTGCCCCAGAAGTAGTTGTTCAGGAGCGTCGGCGGCGTCGAGGCCGGGACGTTCGCGGAGCCCATCAGCACCACGCTGTTCAGCGCCGTGGAGAGACCGGCCGGGGCAGGCTGCCCGTTCGACGTCATCGCGGTGGCGGTGGTGAGGTTCTTCATGATCGTGTTGTTCGCGATCAGCAGCTTGCTCGTGTCGTCGATCGCGATGCCGCCGCCCTCGTGCGCGGAGACGTTGTTCGCGATCACGTTGTTCGTGACCTTGATCTGGTGGTTTCCGGCCATCAGGAACCGGATGCCACCTCCATCGTCACCTGCGAGGTTCGACTGAATGACATTCGCGTCGATCGTCACCGTGCCCGAGCCAGCCGAGATGCCCGGCTGGGGCGGCAGGCCCGGGAAGAGCTTCGGGTTCGGCAGCTGGCCGGCGATGAACACGCCGGCTCCCTCGTCGTAGCTCTGGTTGAAGTAGACGCGGTTCTTCGTGATCATGCCGTTCGGCGAGAGGCCGTAGTGCGAGATGCCACCACCGTACTCGGCGGAGTAGTTACCGCAGACGACGTTGCGCTGCACCGTGTAGTCATCAGAGCCGTTGAACAGGCCCACGGCACCGGCGAGGCGGAAGCCGCCGTTCGCGTCGAGCTGGTTGTTCGCGATCGTGACGTGGTCGTTCTTCTTCGCGCTCTGTAGGAGCTCCGGCACGTACGGCGAGCCGATCCGGATGCCGCCGCCGAGCGAGCCAGCGTTCTGGTTGATGATGTTGTTCTTGACCTCGAGGTAGTGCGCCGAGGAGGCTGCGAAGACGCCGCCACCCTGGCTCGCCGGCTGGCCGACGGCCTGCGTGCGGGCTGGCAGCGGGCCACCGCCGGTGGCGGTGTTCAGGCCACCCGGCAGCTCGAACGACGTGCCACCGGTGAGCTGGAAGCCGTCCACGGCAGCGCGGTAGGCGCTGTTGAAGAGGCTGTTGTTACCACGCTGTCCGGTGAGCACCGTGACGACAGCGCCGTCCTGGAGCGTGTCGGTGTTCCGGATCATGCCCTGCACCCAGGTGGCGAGGTCGTACCACCACACCGCGTACGCGGTGCCGGAGCCGTCAGCGAGCGACGCGGTGCCGAACTGCGAGCCATCGATCACCGTGCCGTCCTCCGTCGTGCCGCGAAGGTTGACGTCGGAGTAGCTCGACGGGTAATCACCGCCGGCACCGAAGCCCTGGAGCTTGATGCGCGTCGGAACGATCAGGTTCTCGAAGTAGGCGCCACGCGGGTTGATCACCGAGCGGCCACGGTTCGTCGGGTCGTAGGAGACCTCGTGCGAGCCAGGGTGCACCATGATCAGGCTCGGACGGTTGTCTAGCTGGTCGCCTGGACCGGGCGTGTTCTCGCCGAGCCCACCGATCGCGTTGGCGTCGATGTTCGCCGAGGCGTCGATCGCTGCCTGGATGCTCTTGAACTGGTTCGCGAGCGGCGCCAGGTAGCCGTTGCCTGCGCTGCCGGCGTTCGGGCCGACCTCGAAGAGGCGCGGGTTGGTCGGCGTGCCGACCGCACCGGAGCCGAGCAGGAAGATCGAGACGGCGTTGACCGCCTCCTGGTTGTTGTTGGTGTTGTCGACGTACAGCTGGTAGCTGCCCGCCGCTCCGGCCGGGACGTGCACGGTGATCAGGTTGTCGGCCGAGGCCGCCACCGAGGTCGTCGTGACGCCGGCAAGACCGGGCAGGAACTCCCACCGCTCGCCCGGCAGCGGCAGCCGCTGGCGGCCGACCGTGGTCGGATCGAGGGCGAGCGTGTTCGTGCCCGTGGTCACGCCGGCGATCGTTGCGGTGAAGCCGGACGCCGTGCGGACCTGGCGTCCAACCATCGCCTGCACGAGCGCCGTGCCGCCATCCACCGCGACGACCATCGAGTTGTGGTCGACGGCGACCGCGTTGGCGGTAGCGGAAGCGGGAGTGCCGTCACCGGCAACCGGTGGGGTGCCCTGTGCTGCGCTGAGGAAGAGCTGGGTCGCCTGGATCCCCGGGTTGAAGGTGGCGCCCTGAGAGCTATCGATCCGGGCCGAGAACGCCTGGTCCTTGAAGTACAGGCCGGCGGGGTCGACGGTGAGGCGCGGGCTGATCGTCACCGACTGCGTGCCGGCGATCGAGTACGTCGCTGCACCCGACGGCGCTGGTATCGCCGGGGTGATGCCGGTCAGGCTCAGCTTGCCCGTTGCCGTCCCGGTCGAGCTGACGGTGCCCGAGATGGTGCCGGTGTAGGCGCCCGGCGCGGTGAAGCTCACGGTCGCTCCGACCGCCCCGGTAGCCGTGTACGGCGTTGCGACGATCGCGCCGTCGATCGTGTAGGCCGCGCCCGTCGCGGGAGCGGTCGTACCGGCAAGCGTGAGCCGCGCTGGCACGGCGAAGGCCCTCGTGCCGGCACCAGCGGTGGATGGAGCGGTGTAGGCGGTGACGGTGTACGTCGCGGCGCCGACGCGGACGATCGAGCCGACCACCGCGCTCGACGTGTAGCTCTGCGAGACGTACGCGCCGTTCGTGAGCTGGGTCAGGGTGACGGTCCACGGCGTGCCAGCGGCGAGGTTGAACGTCCCGAGGATGCGGATCCCAAGCACGTTGACGACCGTCACCGGGTAGTTGACACCGCCCGCTACGAGCGTCCCTGCCCAGCCGGTCGGGTAGCCCGGAGCGGGAATGCTGAAGGCCGCTCCGCCGGCGGCGACGGTGCCGCTCCCGTTCTTGACCCGCGACAGCGACACGTTCCAGGTCGAGCCAGCCGGCAACGTGAAGGTGCCATTGAGCGTCGAACCGCTCGCGTTCGTCGAGACGTCGTAGGTCGTGGTGCTTCCGCCGACGGTGCGGGAGATCGTTCCTGTCCAAGGCGCCGGGAAGGGGTTGACGGCACCCACGTTGATGGTGTTCGTCGCCCCGCCGCCGCCAATGGTGACCGTTCCCGTGTACACCGCAGGAGCGACGGTGCCGCCAGCGAGCTGCTGGTAGGTGCCCGTGCCGGTCGTCGTCGGCGAGTACGCCTGCACCTGGTAGCCCTGGGTGTCGTACGACGTGACCGAGCCGGCGTAGCTGAGCACGCCGTTCTCCTCGTTCACGAGCTTCACGCTCGGCGCGGTGCCGAACCCGATGCCCTTGACGACGAAGTCGCCGCCGGTGGCTGCCGAGGTCGCAACCTTGTCGATCGAGAACACCTGCGGCGTCACGTTCGCGCCGGTCTTCTGCAGCATGCAGTCGGCCGGGTGGTTCGACGTTGCGCCCGCACCCTGCACCGGCGCTGCGGCCGAGGTGAGGGCGAGGTCGGTGATGTAGGAGACGCCAGGGTAGAGCTGGAAGGGCGCCGCGATCGTGCGGTACTGCGCGTTGTAGTGCTGGTTCGGCTTCGTCGGCCGCGGGTTGTAGAGCGGGTCGTTGACCGCCTTGCCGTCCGCCGTCCAGGTGCCGCCATCGTTGTAGTCGGCGTGCTTCGGGTCGGCCGTCGACGGGTCGTTCGCGACCAGGGTGTAGACCTGGGGCGAGACGCCCGACGGCGTCGGCGCGTTGATGCGGTTCGTCGTCGGCAGCATCACGCTGTAGTAGCCGTTGGCGTCCGTGACGGTCTCCGCCTGGAGACGACCCGACCAGTCGTAGAAGGAGAGCGGCATGTGCACTGCCGGCGACTTGTCGCCGTAGAACGACTCTTTCGGGTCGATCGACACGTTCAGGTCGTCGATCAGGAGGCCGAAGTGGATGCCGGGGAGCGGCGTGTTCGTGAAGAGCTCGAACGACGGTGCGACGGACTCGCTGTTGTCGACGTGCACGACCTTCGAGTCGCAGAGCGCGGCGCGCTTGCCCTCGTAGGGGCTGCCACCCGTGCCTGCGAAGGCGTCGTTGGCGATCGGGAACGACTGCGGCAGCGCGGTCTTGTTGATGTCCGTCGTCTGACCGGTCGCCGTGGCACTGACGGCCCCGTACCCGTCCGTCCCGGCTCCAAGAACATCGACCTGGCGGCTGATGCCAGAGCACTCCTGGAAGAGGATCTTCGGCGCGTTCGGCTGGCCGACGGTATCACCGGTGTAGACGTTGATGTCCTCTTCCTTGGTGACGTTGTAGATCGCGTTGCCGTTCTTGTCGACAGGGATCTCCTCCTTGACGACGTAGTCGCCCGGCGACATCGGCACCGTGGTGCCATGCGAGGAGTCGGTGAACACGTCGGTGAGCGCGTAGTTGCCGTTCAGCTTCGCGCCCCAGTCCTTGCCGCCGTTCCCGTCCGGGATCAGACCAACCTTCGAGCCGCCGCCGATGCCCTCGACGCACTCGTGCGGCTGCGTCGCGGACTCGTTCGTTGCGAGGCCCACCGGCGTCGTCCAGGGCACGGCGTTGGTGGCGGCGGTCTCGGCGTTGAAGTGATCCTGGACGCCGGAGAAGTTGCCGTTGACGAGAGCGTTGCCGGTGCCGAGCGTGTAACCCCACTCGGCCTGCCACGGGTAGGCGACGGCGCCGCCCTTCGCGTTGAAGGTGGTGCAGTCGACCGGGCGCGCCCAGCGCTCGGTCGTGTACGCCGGGCCTGCGTCGTAAAGGTCGGGGCTCGCGGCGGTCTTGTCCTTCACGATCAGGTCGTTCTGGTTCGCCGGCACGCCCGACGGATCGAGCACCATCACCGACCCGTCCTTCGGGTCATAGAGGGTGTGTCCGGCCGCGTCCTTCGCGACCTTGAAGAGGTGCATGCGGATTCCGGGAATGCCCGGCTGCCAGTCCTCGAGCTTCGCCTGGTCGGCCTGCGTCTCGTTGCGCGTCGTGCCGTAGGAGACGGTGCCGACGATGCCGCCGTTCTCGGTCTTCGTGTACGGCTGCTTCGCCCAGTTGATCCGGACGGCCTGCGTGATCCACGGGATCACGTTGATGTCGACCGCGCCACCGAGGTAGGTGGTTGGCTTCGCGTCGTTGCCGGACTGCACGGTGATGCCGGTGTTCTTGTAGGCGGTGTCGAAGGCCTCGAGGATCGTCCACTGGCCGATCGGGTAGAGGCCGGGCAGGTCGTAGTTGCCGTTCTGGTCGGTGAAGGTGGAGTTCGTGCCCTGCTCGAAGAGGGTGTTCTCGCGCGAGCGATGGCTGAGGAAGAAGTGCGGCAACCCGGGCTCGCCCGGCTCACCCTTCTCCCACATCCCGTCGTGGTTGGTGTCGACGAAGTCCTGCTTGCCGTTGCCGTTCAGGTCGTTGAAGACCGAGCCCTGCAGGTGCGTCCACCAGCGCGGCAGGCGCAGCGTGTCCATCTCGGACTGCTCGCCGGCGACGACGGTGACGTTCTGCGAGTAGAGGATCTGGTTCTGGTCCCAGTCCCACACGGTGATGCCATAGTCGCCGGGCAGCACGCCCTCGACCTTGAACTCGCCGGTCTTGTACAGCGCCTTGATCGCCGGATCGTCGGCGAAGAAGGAGCGCGACCAGATCGTGCGGTCACCGTTCTGGAAGTCGACCAGCGCGACCTCGAGGCGCTTCTCCGCGCCCGCATCCTGCTGCAACGAGTACTCGTTCTGGCCGATGTAGTTGCCGTTCACGGGGTTCGGCGAGTAGGACAGCGAGTCGTGCACGAAGCCGTGGATCGAGCCGGTGGCGGTCGCGGCGACGGCTCGTGTGAACGGACCCTGCGGGCGGTTGACCGTGAACGAGGCGCCAACGGCCGGCACGTCGGAGAACGGCGTGTCGACGGTGAACGTACGATCGCGGAGCGACAGGACCGTGTGCACCGTGCCGCTCGTGTCGCCCACGAGCGTGACGGTGCGACCGATCAGGTTCCCGGGCACGTTGCCGTTGCCGGCGATCGTGATCGCCGTGGTCGGCGTCGTCGGGCCAGGGGTCGGCAGACCATCGGCACCGTTGTAGGAGGAGGTGTGCACCCAGCCGGAGAACGCCCAGGCGACCTTCTCGCCGCCGTTCACGAGCTCCCAGTCAAAGCCGCTGTCGCCGGCGACGCTCCAGATGTCCCAGTCGTGCGCGCCCTCGAGCGTGCTCGTCTGCGTCCACTCGGGACGATGGATCGTCGCGGGCGAGCCGCCCGTCACGTCCGGCGGCGAGATCGTCGTCGTGTTGCGGTTCGGCTCGAGGTTGCGGATCACGACGTGACCCTTCTCCTGAATGTAGGAGCCCGCGTTCTCCGGGTCAGGGATCCACTCGGAGTGCGAGAGGCACTTGCCGCCCGTCCCCGGGATCACCTGCGGCTGAGCGATGTTGCCCTGCGCGTCGATCCAGCGCTCGGGATGGTTCGCGTCGACGGCGTCGTAGTGGACGCCACGGTAGTCACCCTCGGCGGTCTTGAAGACCGGGTCGCCGTTGCCGTCGTACAGCTGGTACACGGAGAGGCCGGCACCGTCAAGCACCGGCATGCCCTTCATCTTGTTCGGCGGCACGGCATTCGTCGAGTCCAGCTGGTCCGCGCCGTAGAACAGCGGCACGTAGTCCGAGCAGATCTGGTGGACGTAGGCGTCCGTCGTGATCGCCTCGCCGGTGATGTCCGTGACGACCGCCTTGAAGCCGTTCAGGCCCTGCTCCTCGGTGCGGTCGTACTCGCTGTTCGTCGGCGCGACGTCCGCGAAGACGTCGCGGCGCACGGTCACCAGGGGCTGCGGGTTGAACTGGGCGAACACGTCTACCGCCTTCGTCGTCGGCTGCGAGCAGCCAACGCCGTTGACGTCGAGGTTGTCCGCGCCGCAGACGACCGTGAAGCTCGTGCCCGCGACCTCGTAGCCCTGTGCGTAGACGGAGACGAAGTACTTGCCGGCAGGCAGGTCGGCCGTCGGCGTGGCGGTGTACGGGGACTGGACGGAGGGACCCCAGCCCGCGACCGTCGTGCGGGTTCCGGCGAGGACGGTCTGGTCGCCGAGGGTGCGCGGGTCGGTGGCGACGTTGTCGCCCGCCGTCATGACGGCGACGGTGCCGGCGTCCTGGGCGCTGTTCGCCGCAAGGCTGCCGGACGCTGGAACCTGGACGTTGCCCGTGGTGCCCGGGTCGATCGCGCGCAGCGAAGCCCAGTTGCAGCCGACGGGGTAGGTCTGGTAGAGGGCGGCCTGCTGCGCCGCGGGCGCGTCGCTCGGCCGGCAGGCGAAGTAGGAGCTGAGCTGCGCCGCGCTTCCACCGAGGCTCAGGAACGAGCGGCCGGTGGCCTCGTCGAAGCCCTGCCACGGGTCGCTGACGGTGTCGCGGACGATCACCCAGTGGTAGGGCGTGCTCGCGTCGATCTTCGCGCCGTCGTGCTTGAAGATCGTGCTGTCGGCCGGGTTCGCGACCGTCCGACCCTCCCTGACCTGCAGCGTGAGCGTGTCTGCAAGGGCAGGGATCGCCCCGGCCAACACGAACGCAGCCGTCGAGGCGGCTGCCAGCACGGTCCTACGCAATCGTCGGTGGATCATGTCGTCGCATCTCCTCGGCGCATTGGGCAACTGCTCCTTCTCTTCTCGCGCGTGCGTTGTCTTGAACCGCACGGCGCGGCTCGTTTCGGGTGTGTTCGGGGCGGCCAGGACGCGTTCCGTGGCGGGCCTGAACGATCGGTTTCTCCGTCGTGGGGATAACGGAGGTCTCCGCTAACCTACATGGTTCTACCGGAAACTGTCGATGTTTATGACAAAGTTGTCATCAAGCTGACATCATAGCGTCAGATTGGCAGGATCGTCAGATCGCGCGGCGCGGCGCCTTGCCGCGGGCGCGCGCCGGCACGAAGCCGGGCAGCCGCACGGTGACGCGCGTCCCCTCGCCGGCGGCGCTCGCGGCGGCGACGGTGCCGCCGTGCGCCTCGACGACGTCGCTGACGATCGCCAGACCGAGACCGGAGCCGCCCGTCTGGCGCGAGCGCGAGCGATCGCCGCGGTAGAAGCGATCGAACACGTGTGGAAGCGCCTCCGGCGGGATGCCGACGCCCGTGTCGGAGACGACGATCACCAGGACGTCGCCGTCGGAGGAGGCGTCAACGGCGATCCGGTCGCCTGCGCTGGTGTAGCTGACGGCGTTCTCGAAGATGTTGTCGAGCGCCTGCGCGAGCGTGTTGCCGTCGCAGACCAGCGTGCCGTCAGCAGCGATCGCGACGTCCCAGACGCGGTCACCGACCGCGAGCCAGCGTTCCGCGATCGACTCGAGCAGCTCCTGCGCATCCGTCGGCGCGCGCTCGAGCGCGGCGGCTGCGTCGAGCCGGCCAACGAGCAGCAGGTCACCGACGAGCGACTCGATGCGCCGTAGCTCGTCGATGACGATCCGCTTCGCCTCCGACACGTCCGCGGCGCTCGGCGGCCCAGCGCGGCCGAGGATGTCGAGGTGGCCGTGCGCGATCGTCAGCGGCGTCATCAGGTCGTGCGTCACGTTCGCGAAGAACGCGCGCTCGCGCTCGAGCACCCGGCGGCGCTCCTCGGCAAGCTCCGTCACCTGCACGGCAGCCTTCTGGCGGCTGCGCACGTGCCACGCGGTCGAGAGGAACATCGAGATCATCATCGGCACCTCGACCAGCTCGGCGACCCCCTCACCGCCGCCGACGACGTTCACGAGCGTCAGCCCGCCGGTCGTCACCGTCACGCCGACCGCGGAGACGACGACGCCGCGCGTCTGCCAGAGGCGCAGCCCGTAGACGATCGTCACCGCCGTGTAGATGAAGTGGAACGGGATCGGCGCGAGCGCCGCGTGCACCACCAGCATGCCGACGAGGCAGAGGGCGACGAACGCCGTCAGGAGCCACTCGGCGCGGTAGCCAACCGCCGCCCAGCGGATCAGCGAGCGGACCGCTCCGACGCCCTCCGTCATTCCGAGAGGCGGTAGCCGGCCGACCTGACCGTCTCGATGCGATCCTGGCCGATCTTCCCGCGCAGCCGACGCATCGACACGTCGACGACGTTCGTGTTCGGCTGGTGCGAGTAGCCCCAGACCGCGCTGAGCAGGCGCTGACGCGAGATCGTGCGCCCACGGTTGCGCATCAGGTACTCGAGCAGGCGGAACTCGAGGCCCGTCAACACGATCGGTCCCTCGCCACCGTCGACGCGGTGCGAGCGCGTGTCGAGCACGAGACCGCCAACCTGCAGCACCTCGGCGCCGGCGTCGGTCGCCGCACGGGCCCGCTGGTGGATGCGGATCCGTTCGACGAGCTCGTCAAAGGAGAACGGCTTCACCATGTAGTCGCAGGCGCCGCCCCGCAGACCCTCGAGCTTCGTCGCGATGTCGCGCCGCGCCGAGAGGATCAGCACCGACAGGTCCGGATACTCGACCTTCAGCCGCTCGAGCACCTCGAGACCGTTCATCCCGGGCAGAGCGAGGTCGAGGATGACGAACTCGATCTCGTTGCGCGAGACCCAGGCAAGCGCCGACTCGCCGTCCGACACCGCGTCCACGACGAAGCCCTCGGCCTGCAGGCCGCTCGTGAGAAACCGCGAGATCCGGGGCTCGTCTTCAACGACGAGGATGCGCATGGGTCGTTCCTCGGGGTGGGGGTTGGCGGTGGGGGGGTGCCGCCAGCTCAATCCTAACGGACGATCCTACGGTCCGATCGTCACCGTGACATCGATGGCGCTGATCGTCGTCACCTGGCACGGGTTGTTGTGGCCCGCGATCGTGTTGCAGGACGGCGCACCGCCGCCGCCGCTCCACACCAGCGGCAGGCCGGCGAACCCGCTGACGGTGAGGAACTCGTCGGCGTAGTGCGGAAACAGCCCGCTACACGGGCTCGTCGCCTGCGTGCAGCCAACGATCGTGTTCGTCGCGTCGGTCACCGAGCCGCTACCGATCACGTGGAGGGTGAGGGCGTGCAGCGCAAGGGTGAAGCTGACGTCGAGGGACGTGTCCGCGGTGGGCGTGAACGTGCAGGTCAGGGCACCGGCGGCGCACGGGACTCCCATCCACGTCGCGACCTGCGAGTCAGCGGCCGGCGCAGCGAGCAGCGTGATCGACGAGCCCGCGCTGACGGAGGTGAAGCAGGTGCCCGGGCAGCTGATCCCACCGCTCGAGGAGACGGTGCCGGTGGCGACGTTCGTCGTCGTCAGCGAGCTGGTCGTGACGACGACGGAGAAGCGCCGCAGGGCGAACACCGCGGTCACCGACGTGTCAGCCGTCAGCGTGAGCGCGCATGGCGTCGTCGACCCGGTGCAGCCGCCGACCCACTGGGAGAACGTCGAGCTGGCGTCCGGCGTCTGCGTCAGCGACAGCGAGGAGCCGTACGGGTAGCTCGCCGAGCAGGTGCCCGGGCAGCTGATCTTGCCGTCCGTGCTCGCCACCGAGCCGCCCGACCCGGCGACACCGCCGGTGCCGACCGACAGCGTGACGTTCGCCGGCACGAACGAGGCCTGCACGGCGCGCGCCTGGTCGAGCAGCACCGTGCACGTCGTCAACGTCGCCGTGAGGCAGCCGCTGAAGCCGTGCGCCAGGGACGTCGCGTTCGGCACGGCGGTCAGCGTCACCGTCGTTCCCGCATCGAAGGCGCCGGTGCAGGTCGTCGTGCTGGTGCTGGTGCAGGTGACGCCAGGCGCCGGCGTCGCGCTGACGGAGCCGCCGCCCGGGCCGAGGATCGTCACCGTCAGCGGCGCCTGGATCTTCCAGGTGTAGGTTGCGGTCGCCGGCGTCGCACCGGTTCCGCCGGCAGCGCTGACCGCGAACGTGTGCTGGCCAAGGGCGAGCGCTGGAAGGGTGTAGCTCGCGGCCGGGCAGACGATCATCACACCATCGAGCTTGCAGGTGAACGGCGTCAGTGCCGGCGTGACGGTCCAGGCGAAGAAGCCGCCGATCGCCGTCGTCGGGTTGGCGGGCTTGAAGACGAAGGTGATGGTCGGGTCGACGATCACGGTCGTCGACGCCGGGCTCGAGACGGCGGTGGCGGTGGCGGCGACGACCGTGATCGTGTGCGTGCCGGAGGTTGGCAGCGCCGCCGTGTACGGGCTCGTGCACGCCGTCGCGGCGACGGCGTCGACCTGGCAGGTGACGCTCGTCGGTGGCGCACCGCCGAGCGTGAACACGACCGGGGCGCTCGTCGCCGTCTGGTGCGTCCCCGTTATCGGCGCGGTGATCGTCACGGTCGGCACGGGCGGCAGCACGTTCCACAGCACATGGACGGTGACGGCGTTGCTCGGGGCGGCGCCGGTCGCAGTGATTTCCAGGTCCTGCGGGCCTTCGGCCAGCCCGCTCACCACGATCGGGCTCGCGCAGGACGCGCGCTGGGCCCTGTTCAGCTTGCAGGTCAGCGTCAGGCCGCTCGTTGGCGTCGTCGCGTAGGCGACCGAGGCCGTCGTCGCGATCGAGTCCACGGGCGGGGTGGTGATCGTCACCGTCGGGTCGACGATCCAGGTAGCGCTGGCCGTCGCCATGCCGGTGACGTTGCCGACGGAGACGGCGACCGCGTGCTGGCCGGCGCCGACGTTGACGTTGATCGGCGTGCTGCAGCTGGCGAGCGGCGCGCCATCGAGGGTGCAGCTCGTCGTCGCGACGAGGCCGCTCGCGGCCCAGGCAACGCTCATCGTCGTCGCCGTCGTGCGGGCCGGCACGACATTCGTGATCGCCACCGTCGGCGCCGGCGGATCCTGCTGCCAGGTCACGGTCTTGCTCACCGGCGTCGAGCCTGCGCCACCGGTCGCCGTCACCGTCACGGTGTGCTTCTGCGCGACCAGCTCCGAGTACGGCACCGGCGACGTGCACGGCGTCGACACGGAGCTGTCAATCGAGCAGAGGTACGTCACCTTGCCAGCAGGCGCCGCGGCGAACGTGATCGAGGCCGAGGTCGACGTCGTCGGGCTCGCCGGCGACGAGATCGTCAGCGCGTGCTGCACGATCCACGAGACGGTCGGGGTCTGGTTCGTGCCGCTGACGTTGCCGACGCTCACCAGGAACGCGTGCGTGCCAGACGCGAGGCCCGAGAGGTCAAACGGGCTCGTGCACGACGCCGTGACCGCGTCGAGCGTGCAGGTCTGCGTCGTCACGACGCCGCTCGTCGTCCAGGCGATCGTGCTGGCGGGCTGGCTCGTGATCGTCGCCGTGGGCGCCGGCGGATCCTGCTGCCAGGTCACGGTCTTGCTCACCGGCGTCGAGCCTGCGCCACCCGTTGCCGTCACCGTCAGGGCGTGCGCGCCGACGGCGAGGCCGGCCAGGCTCAGGGGGCTGGTGCACGACGCTTTGGCGCCGTTGTCCACCGTGCAGGTGGTCGGGGTCGCGACGGGCGTCGCCGTCCAGGCGATCGTCGCCGACGTCGCGACCGTCGGCGTCGGCGGCGCGGTGACGGTCAGGGTCGGGTCGAGGATCCAGGTCGCCGACGCCGCGTCGCCGCCGGTGATGTTCGCGACCGTGACGACGAACGCGTGCGTGCCGGCGGGGACGGCATCGAGCTTGAGCGGCGAGGTGCAGGGCGTGAAGATCGTGCCGTCGAGCGTGCAGGTGCTGGTCGAGACGACGCCGGAAGCCGTCCAGGCGAGGCGCGCTGAGGTCTCCGTCGAGCGTGCGGCGGGCACCGTCGTGAACGCCACGGTGGGTGCCGGCGGGTCCTGGCGCCAGGTCGCCGTCGCGCTCGCATCGATCGTGCCGGCGCCGCCGGACGCGGTCACGCGCAGGGAGTGCTGGCCGAGGCCGGCGAGCGCGACGGGAGACGTGCACGGCGTGGAGGAGGAGGCGCCGTCGAGCGCGCAGAGCGTGGTCACGCCAGCGGCGGGCGTCGTCGTGAAGGTGACGCTCGGGCTGGCGTCGGTCGTCGGGTTCGCCGGGCCGCTGACCGTGAGCGTGGGGTCGACCGTCCAGCGCACCGAGAGCGGCAGAGCGGCGGTGCCGTCGTTGCCGTCGGCGGTGATCGCCAGCACGTGAGGCCCGGCGGCGAGGCCGCTCAGCGGGGCGCAGGAGCTCGGCAAGACGCCGTCGAGGGCGCACCTGGCGGCGCCGTTCGTCGTGAACGTGATGTCCGCCGTGTCCGCGGTGGTGTGCGCCGATGGTGCCGCGGTGAGCGTGAGATAAGGCACCTGCGTCCACGCCGCCTGCGCGGTCGCCTGTGCGCCGTTCCCGCTGGCGGTGACGGTCACGAGGTGCTTGCCGGTCGCGAGCCCGCTGAACGTGCAGGCCGATGCATCGAGCGTGCACGTTATGTCAGCTCCGGCGCTCGCCGCCCATGCGATCACGACCGCCGTCGCGTCCGTCGTCGCCGGCGGCGTCACGGTGAACGAGACCGTTGGCTTGGCGAGGACCGTCCACGTGCTCGTGCTGGCGTGTGCCACGCCGCCCGGCCCGGCGACCGTCACGGCGACGGCGTAGGAGCCGACCGCGAGGTCGGCGAGCGTCAGCGGCGCCGTGCAGGCTGCTGCGGCGGCGCCGTTCACGCTGCACGTCGCGCCGTCAACGACGCCGGTGGTCGTGAAGTCGATCGTCGCCGCGGTGAGCAGCGTCCCGCCGGAGGGCGCCGAGCTGATCGTCACGCTGGGCGCCGCGGGAACGCTCATCGCTGCTGAGCGACGCGCCAGCGATCCGCCGGGGCCGCTGACAGTGGCGCGGCACGCGAGGGCGTGCCCGGCGTCGGCGGCGGTCGTCGGGCGGGTCGCCGTGGTCGTCGCGTCGCGGGTTCCGTCCACCAGCCAGGCGTACGTCGTCGTGCGCACGCCGGCGAGCGCGTTCGTCTGACACCCGAGCGGCTGGTCGACGTGCGCCTCGCCGGTGATCGTCGGTGCGGCCTGCGATGGGGCAGCGCTGGCGCGCGGCAGGGCGACGAGCGTCGGCTGGCCGCCGCGGATGACGAGGAGGAACACCGTCGTGGCGCCCGCGATCGGGTCAACGCCGGCCGCGGCGCCGCTCGACCCCCCGCGGGCGATCGCCAGGGGAAGCGGCACGCCATCGTCGCCGGGCGTGGCGGTGACGGTGGTCGCGTGGCCGGTCGTCAACGCGCGCTGCGGCGCGCCGGCAAGGGAGGCGGCCGCGCTCGGTGACGCGGGGAGCAGGTCGACGATGATCGCCGTCGCGCTCGCCGGTGCGACGGACTCGCGGACGGCGAGCAGCTGGTAGCCGCGACCGCTCGGCGCGAGCACGACGGTCGTGCGCCCGCCCGCCGTGAGCGTGACGACGAGCCGCGCGAGACGCACGTGACGACGGTCGAGCGCAACGAGCGTGTGACGCCCGGCCGGGATCGACCAGGTCGGCGAGACGCCGAGGGCCCGCGCGCCGGTCGGCTCGAGCTTGCCGTCAACCGTCAGGTCGACGCGGACGAGCGTCGAGACACCGCTCGCGAGGCGCAGCGAGGCCGGCGCTGCGGCAAGGGCGACTGCCGGCGCGACGGCGAGGAGCGCGCACACGCAGGCGAGAGCAAGGGACGTGCGACGGGGACGCATCCCCGCTAGGTTCGCACGGGATCGTGAGAAAGTCCATAGCGAGCATGAACATCTCAGCGATTTCAGCAGCTTACGACGCGCCCGGCAGGATTCGAACCTGCGACCTTGGGATTAGAAGCCCCCTGCTCTATCCCCTGAGCTACGGGCGCGTGCTAACCATCGTAGTGTGCCGAGACGCCCGCCGGTGATCGCCCTGCTCCTCCTCGCCACCGGTTGTGGCGTTGGCGACGGCTCGTCGTCCGCCGCGACGGCGCGCTGGATCGCCGGCGCCGACGCGATCTGCGCGCGGTACGGCGCCCGCGTCGCTGCCATACCGGCCGGCGTGCCGGCGGTGCGCCTGCCCGCGTTGCTCGCCGTCGCGCTGCCCGAGGTCGCCGAGGTGGCGCGGCTCCCGGTGCCCGACGGGGCGGACGCCACCGCGATCCGGGCGGTGATCAGCGCGCGCGCGGACGCGGTCGCGGCGATCACGAAGGCAGCAGGCGAGGCGCTGCGCGGCACCGATCCCACCGCGACGCTGCGCCGGACGAAGGCGCTCTCCGACCACGCGAACGCCCTCGCGACGACCCTCGGCATGCACGTCTGCGGCCGGGCGCGGCAGGGCGCGACGAACTCGACGTAGGGAGCGGTGTCGCACGGTGCCCGGCCGGAGAGCGCACCGAGCTGCTCCCGGCATGCGCGGGAGCGCCGCCGCGCGCCGGCGGCCCGGTGCTACGCCAACGACAGGATCTGCGCCCACAGGGCGGCGACGTGGCGGCGCTCGGTGTGGGTCTGGCCGATCGAGATGCGGATCGTCGCGTGGCCGGCCAGGCGGGTCTGGGTGAGCGCCGCGCGGCCGCTCGCGTTCACGGCCTCGACGATGCGAAGCGTCGCCTCGTCGCCATCCAGGTGGCGCACGCACACCAGCCCAAGCCGCGGCGGGGCGACGAGGACGAAGCGCGCGTCGGCGGCGACCCAGGTGACGAGCTCGGCAGCGAGCGCGACGCCATGCCGGATGAACGCCTGCAGGCCCGCGACGCCGTAGTGGCGGATCACGAACCACAGCTTCAACGCCCGGAACCGGCGGCCGAGCGGCACCTGCCAGTCGCGGTAGTCGATCACCGACCCCGCCGCGGAGGCGGCGTTGCGCAGGTACTCCGGCACGATCGAGAGGGCGTCGACCAGCGCCTGGCGATCCCGGACGTAGAACAGCGTGCAGTCGAAGTTCGTCAGGAGCCACTTGTGCGGGTTCGTCGAGTAGCTATCGGCAAGCTCGACACCGTCGTTCAGTCCCCGGAGCTCCGGACAGATCGCGGCGACGCCAGCCATCGCCGCATCGACGTGAAGCCACAGCCGCTCGCGAGCGCAGAGCTCGCCGAGCGCCCGCACCGGGTCGACGGCGAGGCTCGAGGTGGTGCCGACGCTCGCAGCAACGAAGAACGGCACCAGCCCCGCGGCGCGATCCGCCGCAACCTGGACCTCGAGCAGGTCGACGCGCATCGCGAAGGTCGCGTCGACGTCGATCAGACGCAGGTGGGGGATCCCGGCGACGCGCGCATCCTTCTCGACGGAGGAGTGCGTCTGGGTCGACACGTACGCAACCAGCTCGCCGTCGCTCACCGCAGCCCGCGAGCGCGCAGCGACGAGCGCCGTGAGCGCTGCACTGGACGCCGAGTCGTGCAGGACGCCACCGCCGGCACCGTCGCTGCGAAACGCCTCCGGCAGCCCGAGCATCCCGACGAGCCAGTCCAGGACGTGCGCCTCGAGCTCCGTGCAGGCCGGACTGGTGGCCCACAACATGCCCTGTTGGCCGAGGCCGGCGGAGGCGAGCTCGCCGAGAATCGACGGCCCGGAGACGTTCGCCGGGAAGAACGCGAACCAGTCAGGCGACTGCCAGCCAACAACGCCCGGCAGCACGACGCGATCGAGGTCGGCGGCGATCACCTCCCATGGCTCACCCTCGACCGGAGGTTCATGCGGGAGCAGCGCGCGGATCGCTCCGGGCGCGACCTGCGGGTACACCGGAAGCCCCTCGACCCGCTCCATGTAGGACGCGACCCAGTCGACCATCGCGTGTCCGTGACGCCGAAACGCGTCCGGCGTCATGTGCCCCGTCACGAGCCGGGCTTCGCGAGCGCCTGCCGGACGCGCTCCCGGAACCCGGTACGCCGAAGCGTGTCCCAGCGGTCAAGGAAGGTCGCGTAGAGGACCGTGCGCCGCGCCGTCGTGGCGACGACGAGCGCCTCCAGTCCGACGTACGCCGCACGGTTCGGCAACGCTGCGAAGGCCTCGGGCGAACGATCGGCGGCGACGAGAAAGACGCGGTCCTGCTCACGGAGCCGGGCGACGTGCGCGTCGATCTCCGGCACGAGGACGTCCGCGTCATGGATCTCGCCGAGCACCTCCTGCAACCACCTCGCCTCACCCTCAAGACGAGCTCCAACCTTACCGAACGAGAAGCCGACGATCTCGAGGACGTAGCGCAGGCGTTTCGCCGCGATCCGCATGTCGTGCAGCTCGGTCACGCGATCCGGGTCGCGGATCGCCGGATCGAAGGCGTACAGCTCATCGAGCCGCGTGCGAACGATCCGCGCCGCGTTCGCGCGGAACGAGCCATCCGGGTCGAGCCCGCGCACGCCGTGAGCCCTCATCGACGTCCGTCCTCAACGAGCCGTGCGACCTGCCGCGAGAACCGCTCCTTGTCGAGCCGCAAAAGCGCTGGCGGAAGATGGTCGTCGGCCGCGACCCTGCGGGCGGCGAGCTCCGCGATCAGGCTCTCCACGCCGGCCCGGTCCTCCACCGGCGCGGCTGCCGCGTACGCTCGCAGACCGTCGATCTGCACGTCCAGATCGCGGGCCTCGGAGAGCGCGTCAGCGGTGTCCTTGACGAGACGAAGCAGCGTCAGATGGGCGCGCCCGGGAAAACAGCCAGCGTACACCTCGAGCACGGCGCGCAGGCGCCGGGAGGCGACGCGCATCTGGTGCAGCGCCTCGATGTCCTCGCCGGCAAGGGTGCCGTCGCGGTGGACGAGCAGCTCCGGTCCGCGAACCGCGAGCGACCGGCGCGCCGCGTCGCGGAACGACCCGCGTGGATCGATCTCCACCGGCTCGGGACCGCCAGCCATCAGCCGGCCTCGGGCGATCGGGCACCGGGCTTGCCGGGCTGCGCGCGGCGCACGAGCCGACGCTCCGCCGCAGCCTCACGCCGGTCGGCGGCCTCCTCGCGCTCGGCGTAGGAGACGGCACGCTCCATCAACGCGGCCTGGCTCGACAGCGCCGTCCCCTCCTCGTCGGGTCGCAGGCGCCGCCACGCACCGTCGCCGTCGAGCTCCCACGCCCCCTCCGAGTCGGCGAGGAGCAGGTCGAGCACCGTGTCGATCTCCGACACGAGCTCCGGATCGTCGACCGGGGTGATCACCTCGATCCGGTTGTCGAGGTTGCGTGGCATCAGGTCGGCCGAGCCCATCAGCGTCGCGTCGCCGTGCATCGTGTGGAACCGGTAGATGCGCGAGTGCTCGAGGAACCGGCCGAGGATCGAGCGCACGCGGATCGTCTCTGATAGACCGGGGACGCCCGGGCGCAGGCAGCACGTGCCGCGGACGATGACGTCGATCGTCACGCCGACCTGGGAGGCGCGGTACAGCTCCGCAATCACGGCGCGGTCGACGAGCGCGTTGGTCTTCAGCACCATCCTCGCCGGCTGGTGCGCGTCGTGCTCGTGCGCGCAACGCCGGATCTCGTCGACGAGACGGTCGCGCATCTGCGCCGGCGCGACCCAGAGGCGGCGGTAACGCGCCGGCCGGCCGAACCCGGTGAGGTGGTTGAACAGGTCGGAGACGTCAGCGGTGACGTCCTCGCGGCACGTGAACAGCCCGAGGTCGGTGTACAGCCGCGCCGTCGCCGGATGGTAGTTGCCGGTGCCAATGTGCGCGTAGCGCCGCGCGACGCCCTCCTCGCGGCGCACGACGAGCGCGAGCTTGCAGTGCGTCTTCAGGCCCTGCAGCCCGTAGACGACGTGCACGCCGGCACGCTCGAGCGAGCGCGCCCAACGGATGTTCTTCTCCTCGTCGAACCGCGCCGTCACCTCAACCATCGCGACGGCCTGCTTGCCCTGCTCGGCAGCGCGGATCAACGCCGGCACGATCGGCGAGTCGCCGCTCGTCCGGTAGATCGTGTGCTTGATCGCAAGGACGTCAGGGTCGTCGACGGCCTGCTCGATGAACCGCTCAACCGAGGTCGGGAACGAGTCGTACGGGTGGTGGACGAGGATGTCGCCGCGCCGCAGCTCGGCGAACATGTCGACACGGCCGTCCTCGTTGTCCAGGCGCGGCTGCGTCTGCGGCGTCCACGGCTCGTAGTGCAGGTCGGGCCGGTCAATCGAGGCGATCGGGAACAGGTCTGCAAGGTCGAGAGGGCGCCGCGCGCGGTAGACGTGGTCAGGATGCACCCGCAACGCCTGCTCGATCGTCTCGCGCATCGCGACCGACATCGTGTCCTCGACCTCGAGCCGCACGACGTCCCCGAACCGCCGTCGCGAGAGCTCCTGCTCGACCGCCTCCAGCAGGTCCTCTGCTCCTTCGGAGATGTCGAAGTCGGCATCGCGCGTGACGCGGAACATCGCATGCTCGGAGAAGGCCATGCCGGGGAACAGCGAGGCAAGGTTGTCGGCGATCACCTCCTCGAGGGCGACGTAGCGACGCCCGCGCTCGAGGGCGACGAAGCGCGGCAGCACCTCCGGCACCTTCACCCGCGCGAAGCGCTCCTCACCCGTCTCCGGGTCGACGACGTTGACACCGAGCGAAAGCGAGAGGTTCGAGATGTACGGGAACGGTCGGCCGGGACCGACGGCGAGCGGCGTCAGAGCAGGGAAGATCTCGCGCTCGAAGAGCGCGCGAAGCCGTCCGCGCTCCTCGTGCGTCAGCTCGTGCAGGGCGAGCACACGGATGTCCTGTTCGGCGAGAGCGGGGAGGAGCTGGCCGTGCAGGATCGCCTCCAGCTCTGTCTCGAGCGCACGGACACGGTCGGCGATCGCGTGCAGCACGTCCTCGGGCCGACGGCCCTCGCTCGGGAGCGTTCCGGCCGCTGCATGGTCGACGAGCCCGGCGACACGGACCATGAAGAACTCGTCGAGGTTGTTCGCGTAGATCGCGCAGAACTTGAGCCGCTCGAGCAGCGGCAGGCTCGCGTCGCCGGCGAGCTGCAGCACGCGATCGTTGAAGTCGACCCAGGAGAGCTCGCGGTTCAGGTACAACGACGCGTCGTCGAGCGCAGGCTGGCGCCGGCCACGCGTCCGGGCCATCAGGCCGTGACCCGTGCGGTGGCGATCAGCCTGATCTGCTTCGGGCGCAACAGCCAGCGCAGCTCACAACGCGATCGCAACGTCCCCGCCTCGATCCGCGCGATCCCGCCCTTCGGCATCGTCACGTGCGCGCCCGTGAGATACTCGACGAGCGTCGACAGGTCTGGCTCGTGGCCGACCAGCACGAGGCTCGAGCACTCGCTATGGCGCTCCCAGAGCGCCGGGAACGCCGTCGGTTCAAACCCTGGTGCCAGGCGGGGCTCCTCGAGCAGCGGGACGTCGAGGAGCGTCGCGATCGGCCACGCGGTCTCCCGCGCTCGCGCGTACGGACTGGTCAGCACCAGGTGGGGCTCGATCGCCATCTGCTGCATGGCACGCGCGGCGAGCGAGGCCTCGGTGTGGCCCTCGTCGGTGAGACGGCGGTCGGCGTCGAGGCCGTCGTGGTCGGCGCCGTCAGTGGCCGTTGCGTGGCGGATCAGATACAGCTGCACAGGTCAAGTGTAGGAGGTGAGAGACTCCAGGGGTGGCACGGAAGCACTCCCGGTGGCGTCCGTCGCGTGACGCGTGGCGACTGGCCGCGCTGTGCGCGGCGCTCACCGGTACGGCTTCGCTGCTGCTGGTGGCGTTCGGGCCACCGGGGATCGACCGCGCCGCCCACCTCTACCACGTCGCGCAGTTTCATCGCTACGGCTGGCAGGTGTGGGATAACTACTGGTACGCCGGCCGCTACGAGCTCGTCAACTACAGCATCGGCTACTACCCGATCGCGGCCGCCACCGGGCTCGACACGCTCGTCGTCGTCGCCTCCGCGCTCGGCAGCGCGGCGTTCGCCGGGCTCGTGCGGGTCGTCGCACCACGCTACGGCACCGCTGCCGCCGTCGCCTTCGCTGCCACCTGGCCGGCCACCGTGATCGCCGGCCAGTACCCCTTCGCCCTCGGCGCAGCGCTTGCGATGCTCGCGCTGCTCGCCTTCCTCTGCCGACACCACCTGACCGGGCTCGCGCTCGCCGTCGCCGCTGCCGCGGTCAGCCCGCTGGCGTTCCTGCTCCTGACGATGGCGCTGGTCGGGATGGTCGTCGGGGCGCGCCGACGGATCCTGCACCTGCCGCGCGCCCGCGTTGCCCTCGGCGGGCTGATCGCGGTGATCGTCAGCGAGGTGGCGATCCTGCGCCTCTTCCCGATCGACGGCGCCTTCCCCTTCCCGACGAGCGACATGGTGCTCGTGCTCGCGCTCTGCATCGCCGGCGCCGTGATCGCCCGCGACGATCTCGGCCTCGCCTTCCTCTTCGGCGCATACGGCGTGTTCGCCGCCACGTTCTACCTGATGCCGACCGGCGTCGGCGGCAACATCGAGCGGCTCGCGGACTACGCCGCCGTGCCGCTGCTGGTGGTCGCCTACGGCCGCCGAGCCAGGCCGCTGCGCCTCTCCGCAGCGCTCGTGCTCGGCATCGCTGCCGTCTCCCAAGCCGCCCCGATCGTCCGAAACGTCACGGCCGCGCTCGAGGAGAGAGCGGCGTCGGCGGCGTTCTGGGCTGGCGCGATCACGTTCCTGACGACGCAGGGCCACGGCGACCCAAACTTCCGTGTCGAGGCCGTCGCGACGGTCGGCCACCAGGAGAGCCTGTACCTCGCCGAGGCGAACATCCCGTTGACGCGCGGCTGGTATCGCCAGGATGACTTCCCGATCAACGCCCCGCTCTACGGCGGCGCGCTCGAGGCCTCGAGCTACCTCGACTGGCTCCGCTCGCTCGCCGTCCGCTACGTCGTGCTGCCGCGTGACCGGCTCGACTACTCGGCGCAGCGTGAGGCGCAGATCCTCGAGCCGGGGCTGACCGAGGCGAGCATCCCGGGACTCGCCCTCGTGCATCGCGATGCGACGGTTGACGTGTACGAGCTGCGCGACCCGACGCCGCTGCTCACCCTCGACTACCCGGTCGGCGATCCCGAGGCGCCCGCCGCGGGCGGGCCGACGGTGTTGCGGTTCGCGCCGACAGCGCTTGCCCTCTGGCTGCCCGGGCCGGGCGTCTACGACCTGCGGGTGCGCTACACGCCGTTCTGGCGCACGGCCGATCCTGGCGTCTGCGTCGCGCCAGGCGTCGACTCGAGCCTCTCGCGGGTGGTGACCGATCACGGCGGCCCGGTCGTCCTCGCCTTCGACGTCACGCTCGCCCGCACCGCGTCTCAGGCGCTCGGGTCGGAACAGAACCCGTGCCTCGTGCCGCTCAGGGTTGAACGACCGTGACGGGCTCGACGGCGAGCGGCTCGGCGGCGAGCGGCTCGACGGCGAGCGGCTCGGCGGCGAGCGGCTCGGCGGCGAGCGGCTCGGCGGCGAACCGGTAGCCAACGCCGTACTGGGTGTGGATGTAGGCGAACCGCGCGGACGGTTGGTCGAGCTTCTCCCGCACCTTGCGGATGCAGACGTCGACGGTACGATCGCGATGCCGCGGGCGGGTGCCCCAGACGCGTTGCTGCAGCTCGTCTCGGGTCATCACGCGACCGCGATCGCGGGCGAGGACGAGCAGCAACCTGAACTCGGTCGGCGTCAGGCAGAGGTCCTCGTTCTCGAGGAACGCCCGGCGCTGGTCGGCGTCGATGCGCATCCCCTCGACCTCGATCACCCCCTCACGATCGTCGACGAGCCCGCCGCGGCTGCGCCTGACCGCTGCCTGGACGCGCGCGACGAGCTCGCGCATCCCGAACGGCTTGGCGAGGTAGTCGTCCGCGCCAATCCCGAGGGTGTGCACCTTGTCGTGCTCTGAAGCGCGCGCGGACACGACGATGATCGGCGTTCCGATCCGCTCACGCCGCGCCGTCTCGGTCAGCGCCCACCCGTCGAGGCCGGGAAGCATCAGGTCGACCACGGCAACGTCGGGCCGCTCGTAGCGGAGCTTCGCAAGGCCGCGCTCGCCGTCGTCCACCCACTCCACAGCAAACCCTGCGTGGCGTAGATGCGTCGCCATGACGCGGGCGATCACGGGGTCATCCTCGATCAGTAGGACGGCAGGCACGACACTACCCTACTCGCGTCGCGGGCCATCTCGGGATACGCGCTGGTGAGCGAACGGTGAAGAACCGGATCGATCTCGGCCGCGGTCAGGGGCGGGCCTGGCATGCTGGCGTCGTGGTCGCCCTCACGCTGATCGTCGCCGCGTTGATCGCCGCCGTGGTCGTGCTAGCCGTCCACGTCGTGCGTCTCCGTGCCGAGCGACACGAGGCCGCGGCGCTGCTCAACGCCCGTGATGAGCCGCTCGCGGTGACGATCGGCCGCGAGCTGCGACAACGCGTTCCCCGCGAGGAGCTCGCCGCGACCCTCTTCTCCCGCGAGGCGGTCCTCGACGCGGCACCATCGCCCGTCGTCGTGTTCGACGGCGGCGGGCACGTTCGACGGGCGAACAACGCCGCACGCGCCGCGCTCCCCGCCTGCGTCGAGGGGGCGCACGCGGCGGCGCTCGGGCAAGAGCTCGCCGCAGCGCTGGTGGACGTCCTGCAGGGCCCGGCGCCGGTCGATCGCGAGGTGGTGATCGACGATCCGGTCAGGCGCACGTTCCAAGCGCACCTGCGCTCCCATCCCGACGGCGACGCGCGCGGCGCCGTCGCCGTCCTCGTCGACGTCACGTCGAGCGTCGACTTTCGCGAGGCACGCCGGCTGTTCTCCGCCGCCGTCTCACACGAGCTACGAACGCCGCTCGCGCGAATCCTCGGCCTTGTCGAGACGCTCTCGCTGCCACAGACCGAGGCGGAGCGCGACGACCTGATCGTCCTGATCGAGCGCGAGATCGACAACATGCGTCGCCTGGTGGATGAGATGCTCCTGCTCGCCGCGCTCGACCGCGGAGACCTCGTGTCGTCAGCGGAGTCGAGCGACGCGGGCGCGATCGCCCACGACGTGATCGACGAGCGGCGGGCACGGCGGTCAGCCCGCGACACCGTCCTGACGGTGGACGCCGTGCGTGGGCTGCACGTCGCCGTCCCCGGCCGCCTGCTCGAGGTCGTGATCGGCAACATCGTCGACAACGCGGTGCGCCATGGCGGCAGCGGCACGTCCGTCGCCCTGGCGGTGCGCGGCCTCGCCGGGGAGGTGGAGGTGGTGATCGCCGACGACGGCGTCGGCATCGCGCCGGAGCACCTGCCGCACGTGTTCGAGCGTTTCTACCGCGGCGAGGCTTCACGCGCCGGGCCCGGAACGGGCCTCGGGCTGTCCGTCGTCAAGCACATCGCCGAGACGTACGGAGGACGGGTCTCCGCAGACTCGACGCCCGGCACCGGGACGACGGTGCGACTGGTCCTGCCGGAGGCGCTCGGGTTGCCTACCAGCGGTTCTTGATCGAGAGCGTGGCGAGGCGGTCGGCAACCGCCCGACAGGCGTCGATCGCATCCTCGAGCGCCTCGTGGATCGACTTCAGCCGGACGATCTCCAGGGCGTCGAGGCCGGAGTGGAAGAGGCGCGCCGTCGCGTCACGACGAAGGCGGTCACCCTCCTCCTCGAACGCCTGCACCTCGCTGAGGTACACGCCGATCCCACCGAGTCGCGGCAACCGCCTGATCGCATCGCCGACGCTCTCCGTCGCCGCGACGAGCACCCTGCCCTGCGCGCGCGCCTGCTCGGGCAGGGCGACCGGTCGGTAGAGCGCGACCTCGTCCGCGACGTCGTCGATGCGGTCGAGCACGTCGTCGACTGCGCGCGCCAAAGCCAGCAGGTCGCGACCGTCCACCGGGGTCGAGAAGGCCTCCTCGATCGCGACCCGAAGCCCGGCGACGATCCCATCGCAGCGCCGCTCGATGGGGTGGATGTCTTCGAGCCGCGTGATGCCCTCGGGGTACCGGTCGAGCGCATCGGAGAGCAGCAACGCCGCCTCGACAGCGCACGCCGCGGCCCCCCGAACCGCAGTAAAGTACCGGTCAGGTCGACCGTCGACAAGGTCGATCGTTAGCCGGCGCAGGGCGTCGCCTCGAAGCGGTAGCCGATCCCGTAGTGGGTCTGGATGTAGGTCATCGCTCCCGTCCCGTCGGCGAGCTTCTCGCGCACCTTGCGGACGCAGACGTCGACCGAGCGGTCGCGCGGGCGGTAGGGGATGCCCCAGACGCGTTGCTGCAGCTCGTCGCGGCTCATCGCCTTCCCGCTCGAGCATGCGAGCGTCCACACGAGCCGAAACTCCTTCACCGTCAACGCTGCGTCGCGGAGGCCACCGTCACCATCGACGACGAAGGCACACTGCTTCGCCGCGTCGAGCCGCAGCCCGGGCACCTCGATCGGCTCCTCGCTCGTCGCGCGCGGGGCGATCTGCGAGCGACGCAGCGCAACACCGACGCGTGCGACGAGCTCGCCCATCGACGCTGGCTTGGTGATGTAGTCGTCGGCACCGCGCTCGAGGACGTGGATCTTGTCGAACTCTGCCGCGCGCGCCGACATCACGATGATCGGCGTCGTGACGCCCTCGCCGCGGAGCTGGTCGATCACCGACCAGCCGTCCGTGCCCGGAATCATCAGGTCGAGCACGACGACGTCCGGACGCTCGAAACGCACCTTCTTCAGCGCTCGGCTTCCATCGCCAACGGTCGCGACGTCATGGCCCGCGGCCGTCAGGTGCCGGCGCATGACCTCGCTTAGGACCTGGTCGTCCTCGACGATCAGCACGCTCGCCATGACACCATCGTACCAAGGCGGCCCCGCCCGCCGTCGGCGTCGTGGTCGATCGCTGTCGGCCGCTATACTTGGCCGTGTCGACCGCCTGGTCGATGAACGCGGTGGGCGTAGCTCAGTTGGTAGAGCACCGGGTTGTGGTCCCGGCGGCCGCGGGTTCGAATCCCGTCGCTCACCTGTCGCATGTTTGAGATCGGGCCGACACTTCGTGAGGCGCGCGAGCGCCAACAGCTTGGCCTCGATCGCGCCGAGGCGGAGACGAAGATCCGCGCCCGCTACCTGCGCGCCCTCGAGGACGAGGACTTCGACCTGATCCCCGGGCCGACGTACGTCCGCGGCTTCCTTCGCACGTACGCGGCACGGCTCGACCTCGACGGGCAGCTGTTCGTCGACGAGTACAACTCGCGGTTCGCCTCCTCGCGCGAGGACGACCCCGCATACCGCGTGCGCCGCCCGACCGCGCGTGGCCGGCAGACGGACCGCCGCGACACGAACGTGATCCTGATCGCGCTGGCCGCGATCATCGCCGTGGGAGTGCTCGCGATCGCCGCAGCGTATCCACGCTCAACGCCGCCGCGCCAGCCGACGTCGATGCCGTCGACCACACACGCCAAGCCGATCAACCCGGAGCTTCCGGCCGCGACCCAGGGGTCGGTTGACACCGGCGCGATCGCGCTCGTCGTGATCGCCGACCGCCGCAGCGACGTGATCGTCTACCCGGGGCGAGGCACCCGCCTGGCCGCGCTGTTCTCCGACACGCTCGACCCGGCCACCGGCAACGACCGCTACGTCGTCCGATCGCCGTCGGCCGAGGGGTTCACGATCGCTGTCGGCGTGCCCGGCTCGGTGCACCTCGTCGTCACGCGCAACGGACGGCGCCAGACGAAGTTCACGACAGGCACCGTCGTGTTCGTCGCCCCCAACGGCGCGATCACCAAGCTTCGCTGATGGCACACGTGTTCCAGTTCTTCCTGCCCGGCAGCGAGGGCGGGGTCGCTGGCGCCGTCCGGCGCGTGACCGAGCAGGACGCCCGCCGCATGCAGCGGGTGCTTCGCCTACGGGACGGCGACGCGGTCGAGGTCGCCGACGGCGAGGGCCGCACCTGGAACGCGATCGCCCGGGATGCTGGCGAGGTCGAGCTCGTCGCCGTGCTCCGCGAGCCGCGCCCGTCACCCGCCGTCGCGGTACGTCTCGCCCTCTCGGGGCCACGGTCGGACACCGCCGTCGAGAAGCTGGTCGAGCTCGGCATCGACCGGATCGGCCCGCTCGAGACCGAGGGGACGCGACGCGACCTGCGCACCGATCGCTGGCAGCGCATCGCCGAGGCCGCCGCGTGCCAGGCGAAGCGTCCGCGGATTCCCGTCGTCGAGCCAGCGGTCCGCCTCGTCCACGCCCTCGTTCCCGGCGCGATCATCCTCTCGCACGAGGAGCCCGACAGCTCGCTTGACGACGCGCTCGCCACCGCTGCGCGTCCGGTGACGCTGCTCGTCGGGCCCGAGGCCGGCTTCCTGCCAGCCGAGCTCGCCCTCGCCCGTGCAGCTGGCGTGCCGATCGCGACGCTCGGCGACATGCTCCTGCGCACGGAGACGGCGGCGATCGCGGCCGCCGTGCTCGTGCTCGACCGGCTCGGCGCGCTACGGTGACGACATGACGATGACCGCCACGGAGCGCGTCCGCAGCGATCGGATGCAGGCGCGCCGCGACCGCGACGAGGTGCGAACGATCGCCCTCGGAACGCTCCTCAACGCCCTCGAGGAGGCGGCGAAAGCACACGCCTCTCGCGTCCTCGACGAGGCGGGCGAGCTTGCCGTCCTGCGGCGCGAGCGGAAGCGACGTGCCGAGGCAGCCGACAGCTTCCGCGAGGGCGGACGGGAGAACGACGCGCTGCGCGAGGAGCTTGAAGGTCGCATCATCGACGGCTACCTGCCGGCGGAGATCGACGCTGCCGCGCTGGCGGCGATCGTCGACTCGGCGATCATCGAGACGGGCGCTAGCTCCCTGCGGGATCTCGGCGCGGTGATCAAGCTCGTGCTTTCGCGAACGGCGGGACACGCTGACGGCAAGGCCGTCTCGGGCCTCGTACGCGCGCGCCTCGACGCGTAGACTCCGAAGGATGACCCGCGAGACGATCACCGTGTCCGACGAGCTCGCCCGCGAGCTGGCGTCACGCTCCGACGAGCTGCTCGGGACGATCGCCGGCCGCTCCGGCGCCCGCGCGTTCCTGCGTGGCGACCTCCTGATCCTCGACGGCGAGACCGACGCCGTCGACGTGGCCCGTCGCCTCGTCGAGGAGCTCGACCAGCTGGTCGGCGAGGGCATCGGCGTGGGCGAGCAGACGGTGGACGCGGTGACGGGCGTGCTGGCGGCCAACGCACGCTCGACGGACGTGCTGAACGACGTCGTCTGGCGCCACCGTGGCAAGCGCATCGCGCCGAAGACGATCAACCAGAAGCGCTACTGCGACGCGATCCGGGCGAGCACCGTGACGTTCGGGATCGGTCCAGCCGGGACGGGCAAGACGTACCTCGCGATGGCGCTCGCCGTGAGCGCGCTGACCGACCGAGAGGTGTCGCGGATCATCCTGACGAGGCCGGCCGTTGAGGCCGGTGAGCGGCTTGGGTTCCTGCCAGGCGACCTGATGGCGAAGGTCGACCCGTACCTTCGACCGCTGTTTGATGCGCTGCTCGACATGCTCGACTCGGACCGGGTAGCGCAGTTCCTGGAGAAGGGCATCGTCGAGGTGGCGCCGCTCGCGTACATGCGCGGACGCACGCTGAACGACTCGTTCATCATCCTCGACGAGGCACAGAACACGACGCCCGAGCAGATGCAGATGTTCCTCACCCGCCTCGGGTTCGGCTCGCGCATCGTCGTCACCGGCGACGTCACCCAGACCGACCTGCCGCGCGGCCAGCACTCGGGGCTCGTCGAGGTGCAGCGGATCCTGAAGGACGTCGACGGGATCTCGTTCGTGCCGTTCGACCGGGACGACGTGGTGCGTCACAAGCTCGTGCAACAGATCGTCGAGGCCTACCGGATCGACGCGGAGCGGGAGGACCGATGATCGAGATCGATGTCGACAACGCCACCGACGAGCGCGTCGACGCCGAGGCGGTGGCGGCGCTGGTCGAGGCCGTGCTGCACGCCGAGGGCGTGTCCGCGGCCGAGGGCTCGGTGCTGCTCGTGGACACGGCGACGATGACGCGACTGAACGCCGAGCACCGCGCCCTCGATGAGGTCACGGACGTGCTGGCGTTCCCGATCGACGACGGTGACGACGACCTGCCTGAGGGAGCACCGCGCCTCCTCGGCGACGTCGTGGTCTGTCTCGAGCAGTGCGCACGCCAGGCTGGCGAGCAGTCCGTCAGCCGCGGCGAGGAGCTCGCGACCCTGATCGTGCACGGAACGCTCCACCTGCTCGGCCATGACCACGAGGCGGACGACGGCGAGATGCTCGAACGGCAGGACGCGCTGCTCGCGCAGGTCGAGCCGATCGGCTGGAGCGACTGAGCTGACACGCCGCGGCCCGCGCCTGCGCCCGCAAAGCGGGATCGTCGCGTCCCTGAACTACGCGTTCGAGGGGATCATCCACGTGCTGCGCACGCAGCGCAACATGCAGGTCCACTTCGTCGTCGCGGCCGGCGTCTTCACCGCCGGTCTCGTCGTCGGGGTGTCGCGGGCGGAGCTGATCGCGTTGATCTTCGCCGCCGGCCTGGTGATCGTCGCGGAGATGGTGAACACGGCGATCGAGGCGGCGATCGACGTCGCCACCTCGAGCTTTGACCCGCGCGCGAAGGTCGCCAAGGACGTCGCCGCCGGCGCGGTCCTGATCTGCGCCTTCGTCGCGACGGCCGTCGCCTACCTCGTCCTCGCCGACCGGCTGCAGCACCCGACCGCGACCTCGATCGCCGCGGTTCGATCCTCGCCGATCCACCTGACGCTGATCGCGCTGGTCCTCGTCGTCCTGCTCGTGATCGCAGTCAAGGCGATCACCGGGCGCGGTACGCCGGTGCAGGGCGGGCTGCCGAGCGGTCACGCCGCGGTCGCCTTCGCCGGCTTCGCGGCGATCCTCTTCACGACAGCGAGCTCACAGCACAACGTGCTCGTTGCCGGGCTGGCCCTCTTCATGGCCTGCCTGGTCGCTCAGACTCGCGTCGAGGCGGGCATCCACTCCGTCGTCGAGGTCGTCTATGGCGCGATCGTCGGCCTTCTCGTCACGCTCGCGATCTTCCAGCTCTGGGCGTAGGCGGACCGCGCGTCTCCTGCGCGGATCCGTGACAGCAACGTGCGTCGGCGTGCTGCGACGCTCCTCGTGTGCCCACCGTCGAGGACCGCTACCACGTCGACGTCCGCCTCCTGGTGCCCGGCGCCCGGGTGCACGCCATCAACCTCGAGTCGGGATCCTGCGTGCTCCTCGCCGTCGGGCGCCGACGCGTCCGTCCAGGAGCGGCCGATGCCCTCACCCACCGTGGTCTGCCGGTGCTGGTGGAGCCGGCGCTCGGACGGGCAACGCCGGCGATCGTCGAGTCGCCAGGCGTCCTGCGTACCGCCAGGCAGCGCCGCCGACCACGTGCGTCAGGCATCGCGGCCGCCAGCGCCATCGCGGGCTTCGCCGTGCTCGCCGGGCTCCTCGCGCTCGGCCCGGCCGACCATGACGCGCAGGCACACGCGCCGATCGCTCCGGTGACGCTCGTCGACGCCCCATCAGCGACGCCGACGCCCGCCCCGCCACAGCGCGTCACGCTCCCGCCGGTACCACGGGTGGTACACGCACGCCGCCACGCAAAGCACGGCCACCAGCGGAGGCATCGCCTCGACCCGGCGCCCGTCCCGCGCCGCGATCCGAGCGAGCCGGTGCCCGCCCTCTGACCGCGCTCCGCGACGGCGTGATCGCGGACGTTCGGAAACGGCCCGGCTACACTCGACGGGTGCACACGGCTGATCCTGACGCCCGCGCCCTGCACGCGCTGGCGGAGACCGCGCGTGAGCGCGCCTACGCCCCGTACTCGGCCTTCACGGTCGGTGCCGCGCTCCGGACGACCGACGGCACGGTCGTGACCGGTGGCAACGTCGAGAACGGCTCCTATGGCATGACGATCTGCGCGGAGCGCTCCGCGATCGTCCGCGCCCTGGCGCAGGGCTACCGAACCTTCAGCGCGATCGCCGTCGCCGGCCCGGCAGCGAGCGTGCCGCCGTGCGGCGCCTGTCGACAGTTCCTCGCCGAGTTCGCGGACGGTGGGTTCCCCGTCACGTTCCCGCGAGACGGCGAGCTGGTGACGCTGACGCTGGACGAGCTTCTGCCCGAGCGGTTCGCGCTATGAACGACGGCTTCCGCTGCGGCCTCGTCGGGCTCGCGGGGCGCCCGAACGTCGGCAAGTCAACGCTGGTGAACGCGCTGTGCGGCACCCACGTGTCGATCGTCTCGGACAAGCCGCAGACGACCCGCCGCCGCGTTGCCGGGGTCGTGGACGGAGAGGGCTGGCAGATCGTGCTGCTCGACCTGCCCGGCTACCAGCGCCCGCGCGACGGCCTGACCGGTCGCATGCAGCAGTCCGTTGATGAGACGCTCGCCGACGTCGACGTCGTGCTCTTCGTGCTCGACGGCACCGAGCCGCCCGGGGCTGGCGACCGGTTCATCGCCGAGCGGGCGTTCGCGAGCGGTCCGCCGGTCGTGATCGTCCTGAACAAGGTCGACCGCCTGTCGCCCGCCGCGATCGGCGGAGCGATCGAGCAGGTTGCGACGCTCGGCAGCTTCCACAGCCTGCATCCGATCTCTGCGGCGACGCGCGACGGAGTGGGGGCGTTGCGCGACGACCTCGCGGCGCTGATGCCGGCCGGGCCGCAGCTCTACCCGACCGGCGCGCAGAGCGGCGACCCGATCCGCGTGCGTATCGGCGAGCTCGTGCGGGAGGCGGCGCTCGCACGCACGCACGACGAGGTCCCGCACGCGATCGCGGTGTTGATCGACGAGGTCACGACGCCAACACGCCGAGCGGCTGGCCGGGTCGGCTGCACGCTGCTCGTCGACACCGAGTCACAGAAGGGCATCCTCGTCGGCAAGGGCGGTACGATGATCCGCCAGATCGGCAGCGACGCCCGGCTGCCGATCCAGCGCCTGATGGGCGGCAAGATGATGGTCGCGTTACGCGTCGAGGCTCGCAAGGGCTGGCGCGACGACCCGCGCGTGCTCGACCAGCTAGGGCCGTAACGGCATGCTTCGGGTCGAGCGGACAGACGCTCGGGATCGCCCACCGGAGCAGATGGACGCGCTGTTCGCCGATGGTTTCCCTGCCTTCATCACGGCTGACCAGGCGGTCAAGAGGCACATCGGCCGCGTGCGCGAGCTGTTCCCTCGCTGGGACATCCTCCTCGTGAAGGAGAGCGGGGAGCCCCTGGCGACGGGGTGGGGCGTGCCGCTCGTCTGGTCTGGCGAGGTGCGCGAGCTTCCCGACTCCTTCGCCGACTGCCTCCGGCAGGCGGTCGAGCTGAACGACCGCTCACGAGCGGCCGACACCTTCGTCATCTGCGGCGGCGTCGTCCACCCTGACCACCGGGGGAGCGGGGTCGCACAGCAGCTGGTGCGGGCCCTCTGCCTGACGGCGACGGAGGGCGGCCTGGAACGGATCGTTGCACCCGTTCGACCGACCAGGAAGCAGCTGTACCCGCTGGTTCAGATCGACACCTACGCGGCTTGGACGCGAGCGGACGGGTTGCCGTTCGACCCTTGGGTGCGCCTGCACGTCCGGCTCGGAGGGCGGATTCTTGGAACGCTTCCGAACGCCCAGACGATGACGGGGACGGTCGCGCAGTGGCAGGAGTGGGCCGGCCTGCCCCTGCCCGGGTCAGCTGACTACGTGATCGAGGGCGGGCTCGCGCCGCTCACCGTCGACGTGGCCAAGGATCTCGGTCTCTACGTCGAGCCGAACATCTGGGTTCGACACCGGTAGCGCGAGCCGCTACCCCGCAAGCGCAGCGCCGTCCGCGCGAGGGTCGGACGCAACGTGAAACGTCCCGTCGGCGGCTCGTCGGATGAGCTGCGCATGACCGGTGTCCTCGCTGTGCTCCGGCAACGCCAGCAGCGGGAACCGCGATGCGACGAGCGGCGCCACCGCGACCCCGGGCTCGTGCTCCACCAGGTCCTCCGGCGACCCGGCGGGGCCGCCACCGACCACCACGCGTGGCGCGCTGACCGACTCGTACGGCGTCAGGCCCGCCGCGAGGCGCAGGAGAAGCTGGGCGTGGATCTGAGCCTGTGCCTTGCCGCCCATGGTGCCGTGCACGCCGACGAGCAGGCCGTCGCGCACGACCATGACAGGCATCAGCGTGTGCACCGGGCGCTTCCCCGGTGCGAGGACGTTCGGCGCGTCCGCGGCAAGCGAGAAGAAGCTGCCGCGGTTGTGCAGGATCACGCCGGTGACAGGGTCAAGGATCTGCGAGCCGAACGCGTCGAAGATGCTCTGGATGACGCACACGGCGTTGCCGGCCGCGTCTGCCGTGACGAGCGCGATCGTGTCGCCGGTCGGAGGCGCACCCGCGAGCGACACGTCGGGCGCCGCGCCGCGCCGGCTGCGCGCCCGGCGCGCGAGGTCGGCGCCATGCCCGGGGGAGAGCAGCCGCGCGAGCGGCACGTCGACCGCGCGCGGGTCGGCGAGGACCTCGTCGCGATCGCGTGCCGTCAACCGGAACAGCTCGCAGAGCAAGTCGAGGTCGCTCCCGAGCGGGTCCCGCACCGCGCCAGCAGCGAGCGCCGCGATGGTCTCGAGCAGCAGCACCCCTTGTGAGTTCGGCGGAGCGGTCAGAACGGTGTCGTCACCGAACGCGCCGGCAATCGGCGCGACAAGCTCGCTGCGGTGCGCGCGCAGGTCGCCGATCGTCATCGCCGACCCGCCTGCTCGGAGACGCTCGACGAGCGCGGCGCCAACGGCACCGCCGTAGACCGCACCGGCACCCTCTGCGGCGATCAGCCGGAGCGTGTCGGCAAGTGCCGGTTGGACGAGCCGCTCTCCCTCAGCGAGACGCCGGCCTTCGGGGAGGAACAGGTCGGCGAGGCCGCGATCGCCGACGAGCTCGTCGGCGTCTGCGACGATCGCAGCAGCCAGCGATCGTGCGACAGGAACGCCGCGCGCCGCAAGCTCGGCCGCCGGCGCGAGAAGCTCGCCGAACCGCAGGCTCGCACCAAGCTCGTGGATTGACTCCCAGGCACGCACCGCACCCGGCACCGTGACGGCGAGCGGACCCCGGCGCGGCATCTGCGCGTGGCCCGAGCGGACGGCGGCAACGTCGACGCCGACCGGCGCCGCGCCGCTCCCGTTGACGACGGTCAGAGAACCGTCGGCGGTCCGGACGAGGGCGAGGATGTCGCCGCCGACGGCGCACATGTGCGGGTAGACGACCGTCAGGGTCGCGGCAGCGGCGATCGCCGCATCGAGCGCGTTCCCACCCGCCCGCAGCAGGTCAGCGCCAACCGCGCTCGCCGTTGCGTGCGGACACGCGATCGCCCAGCCTGCACCAGCCGCGGCGTACCGTCCCGGCGTCATCGGTTCGGGAAGACGAGCATCGAGCCGTCGTAGGTCGACGACGGGTTCCAGAGCAGGAACCCACCAGTGCGGCCGGCGTCGCGCACGGCCTTGACCTGCGCCAGCACCTCGACGGAGCCATAGGTCGGCCCGTAGCGGGTGTAGGCCTGCAGCCACGGCCGCAGCTCCGCAGTTCCATTGGCGAGCACTCCCTGCCAGTCGCCGAGCGCCGCAGCGACAAGGTCGTACGGGTGGTCCTGCGGCGCGGCGAACCCGTAGTCGCCGCCCGGGAACCCCTCGGGGTAGAGGAGCGGTGAGATGACGTCGACGATGCTGCGCAGCGCACGGGGATCCTGACCGATCGCCTGGTCAGCCTGGGCCGTCATGCCGTTCATCGCCACCGACACACGAACGTGATCCTGGTGCAGCGCAAGCGTCGCACGCCGCACGAACGCCGCAATCACGCGTGCCTTCGACCCCCGCGTGACGTGTCGAAACACCGGCGAGACGACGGTGCGCGCCGGGAAGGCGACGTAGTCGAACTCGATCTCGTCGAAGCCGACGGCCCCGGCCGCCGTCGCGATGGCGATCGCATAGGTCCAGTTGCGCTGGTCATACGGGTTCAACCACGGTCGCGACGGGATCGAGCGCGTGTGCCAGAGCCCGCCGGACCTGGTGAGCACGGCACGGGACGGGCTCGCCGTCGCAACGACCGGGTCGGCAAACACCACGACGCGCCCGATCACGTACAGCCCTGCCTTGTGCAGGTGCGGCAGCAACAGGCGCGGCTCGTAGAACGTCTGGGCGGCGCCGGACGTGAGCGCGAGATCAGGCATCCCCTCGGTGAACCCGACGTGCCCGAGCTCGTCCTTGACGTCGACCACGATGGTGTTGATCCCCGTCAGCTGGTCGGCGTGGCGCACGAGCCGATCAACCGTCGCCAGCGAGCCAGCCGCGTCCAGCCCGAGGTGGACGGCGCGCACCTCCTTGGGCTCCGGGAAGCGCTCAGCACCCGACGTGTCCGGGATGCTCGCGCCGCTCGTGGCGGTCGAGACGACCGGCCGCGCATGCCCTCCGACCGACGGCGACGATGCGTTCCGCGCCGCGACGGCGAACGCGAGAACGGGAATCGCGAGCACCGCAACGAGGGCGCCGCGGCGGCGCCGGTAGGTGCGACGCATCGCCTCGCGTTCCGCCATCCGCGCACGGGACTTCTCGAGATCGAGCTCGCGGTCGCGCCGTAGAAGGTCGTCGTAATCCAAGGAAGGAGAACCGGGCTCCGAAGCATACTACGTCGGCCGACGCGTGGCAGGAGTTCACGCTCGCAGAGCGATCGATCGTCTGGCCGCGGCGGCTCGCCGGCCTCGCAGACGAGGTTCCGGCGACACCGATCGCCCCCGGGCGGACAACCCGCCTCGAAGCCGGCGTAGGTAGCATGCGTGGGTGGCACCACGACCGGGAGACATCGTCAAGGCGCTCGAGCTGGTCGCGTTGCGCGGCGCTGCGTCGTCGCACGACGTACGAGCGGCGTGTGCCGAGGCGCTCGGCCACCACGTCGCCGGACTCTGCGTCCTGCCATGCCACGTCGCGGTTGCAGCGGCGGAGCTCGCCAGCGGCGACGTTCGGCTCGTCGCGCTCGTCGACTTCCCGTTCGGCGGCGACGCGCCCCGCGTCCGCCAGGCAGCCGTCGAGCAGGCGCTCGCAGACGGCGCAGACGACATCGAGGTGATGATGGCGCTACCAGCGTTCCTCGACGGCGACGTGAACGCCGTTCGTGACGACCTCGCGGCGATCGTTCACGGCGTGCGACTACGACACGTCTCGAGCGGCCGTCGAACGCCCCAGGTGCGCGCCGTCGTCGAGACCTCGTACCTTGACGACCGACGCATCCGCCTCGCAGCACGCGTGCTGCGCGCCGCGCACGTCGACCTTGCTGTGACCGCGACGGGCCTCGGGCCTCGGATGGTCTCACCGCTCGACGTCGAGCTCCTGCGCGAGGAGCTCGGCGGCGCCATCCCGATCAAGGCCGCTGGCGGCGTCCGCACGCACCAGGAGGCACTCGACCTGATCGCCGCCGGCGCGCAGCTCGTTGGGACGCCCTCGGTGGCAGCGCTGATCGAGTCCGGCCTGACGCGAGGTCGCCGGTGAGGCTCGAGGACGTCACGGTCGACGCCGTCGGCGTCGAGGCCCGCGTCAGCTCGCTCGCTCGCCGCTCGATCAAGGCCGAGACGAAGGACGCGTGGCTCCGTCTTGCACTGTCGATGGTCGACCTGACGACGCTCGAAGGGAAGGACTCCGACGGCAAGGTGGCGCGGCTCTGCGCCAAGGCGCTGCACCCCGACCCGGCCGACCCGACGCTACCGACGGTCGCGGCGGTCTGCGTGTACCCGCCGTTCGTCGCTCTTGCGAAACGACTGCTCGCGCGCTCCGCCGTCCGCGTCGCCTCGGTTGCCACGGCCTTTCCGTCCGGCCAGGCACCGCTCGCAACGCGGCTCGCAGAGGTCACCGCGGCCGTTGCCGACGGTGCCGACGAGATCGACATGGTGATCGACCGCGGTGCGTTCCTCGCCGGGCGTTCGACGAAGGTCGCCAGCGAGATCGAACAGGTGAAGGTGGCCTGTGGCGCGGCCCACCTCAAGGTGATCCTCGAGACAGGCGAGCTCGAGACCTACGACAACGTCCGGCGAGCATCGCTGCTAGCGATGCGCCACGGCGCCGACTTCATCAAGACGTCGACCGGGAAGGTGTCACCTGCCTCAACGCCGGGAACGGTGCTCGTCATGGGCGAGGCGCTACGCGACTACGTCGAGGAGACCGGGCGGATGGTCGGGATGAAGCCGGCAGGCGGGATCCGCGACGCGAAGGCAGCGCTGGCGACCCTGGTGATCGTGAACGAGACGCTCGGCGACGCGTGGCTGACGCCGACCTGGTTCCGGTTCGGCGCCTCGTCCCTCGCGAACGATCTGCTGATGCAGATCGCGAAGCTGCGCACCGGCGCGTACGGCTCACCCGATGCGTTCTCGGCGTCGTGACGGCGGCCCTCTACGCCCGACGGCGGTTCGAGGGGCCGTCGTTCGCGGATCTCGCAGGACGCTATGACGTGACGGTCCTTGACGGCCCAGTGCGCGACGCGGCGCTCGCCGGACGGCTCGCTGACGCGACCGCCATCTGGACGGTCGGCGAGCTGGTCGACGACGTGCTGCTCGATGCGCTTCCCCATCTCCGAGCGGTCGCGAACCAGGGCGTCGGGACGAACACGATCGACGTCGACGCGCTGAGGCGCCGCGGCATCGAGCTCGTCCTCCCGCGAGGCGTCAACGCGTCCGCCGTGGCAACGCACGCGCTCGCGCTCCTGCTAGCTGTTCGTCATCAGATCGTCGCCGGTGATCGGCTGATCCGCGCGGGCGAGTGGGAGCGACGCGCTGACGCTGAGCCGCGCGGAGAGGACGTGCACGGGTCGACGCTTGGCATCGTCGGCCTGGGCGCGATCGGCAAGCAACTCGCCCGTCGAGCCGCAGCGTTTGACATCCACCTCCTCGCGACGACGCGCACACCGGACGAGACCACGGCGAGCGTGCTCGGGGTCACCCTCGTCTCGCTCGAGGAGCTCCTTGACCGCGCCGACGCCGTCGCGATCTGCTGTCCGCTGACCGCCGAGACCCACGCGCTGATCGGCGAGGACGAGCTCCGCCGACTCGGGCCGAAGGGCGTGCTCGTGAACGTGGCGCGCGGCGCGATCGTCGACGAGGAAGCCCTGATCGAGGCACTGCATACCGGCGGGATCCTCGGTGCTGGCCTGGACGTCTTCGCAGACGAGCCGCACGTGCCCGCCGGCCTGCTCGAGCACCCACGGGTCGTCGTGACGCCGCACACTGCCGACTACCAGGAGGGCATGCTCGAGACGATGACCGCGGCGGTCGTCCGGGGCCTGTTGCTGGTAGGATCGAGCGGATGAGCGCGATCCCGTACGCGCCTGCACCCGAGTCGGTCAGGCCGCGCCTTCGCACCTCGTACGACCTGTTCATCGACGGCGCCTTCGTCGCACCGCGCGATGGCTCACGCCACGTGACGATCAACCCGGCGACGCACGAGCCGATCACGGAGGTCTCCCACGCTGGCGTCGCAGACGTGCAGGCCGCGGTGGACGCGGCGAGCGGCGCCTTCCCCGCGTGGTCGGCGCTGCCGGGCGCCGAGAGAGGCAAGCACCTGTTCCGGCTCGCGCGAATCCTGCAGGAACGCGCACGCGAGCTGGCGGTGGCGGAGACGCTCGACGGCGGCAAGCCGATCCGCGAGTCGCGCGACATCGACCTGCCGCTCGTCGCGGCACACCTGTTCTACCACGCCGGCTGGGCTGACAAGCTCGCGTACGCGTTCGCCGGACGCAACCCGCGTCCGCTCGGCGTCTGCGGCGCGGTGATCCCGTGGAACTTCCCGCTCCTCATGGCGGCGTGGAAGGTCGCGCCCGCCCTTGCGTGCGGCAACACCGTCGTCCTGAAGCCGGCGGAGACGACGCCGCTGACGGCGCTGCTCCTCGCCGAGATCGCGCAGGAGGCCGATCTGCCGCGTGGGGTGTTGAACGTCATCACCGGCGGACCGGAGACGGGTGCGGCCCTCGTCAGGAACCCCGGGCTTGCGAAGGTCGCGTTCACCGGATCGACCGCCGTCGGCAAGGCGATCGCGACCGAGCTCGCCGGCACGGGACGGCGTCTGACGCTTGAGCTCGGAGGCAAGGCGGCGAACATCGTCTTCGCGGACGCGCCCCTCGACCAGGCGATCGAGGGGATCGTCAACGGCATCTACTTCAACCAGGGCCACGTCTGCTGCGCCGGGTCGCGGCTGCTCGTCGAGGAGTCGATCGCCGACGTCGTGCTGGCGAAGCTGGCGCGCCGTGTTCGTACGCTCCGCGTCGGCGATCCGCTCGACAAGAACACCGACGTCGGGGCGATCAACTCGCCCGCCCAGCTGGCGCGGATCCGCGCGCTCGTCGCGAGCGGGGTGGAGGAGGGGGCGACGCTGCACCAGTCCGACTGCGTCCTCCCTGATCGCGGCAACTGGTTCGCGCCGACGTGGTTCACCGACGTCGCACCAGCGCATCGGATCGCGCGCGAGGAGGTCTTTGGCCCCGTCCTCGCGGTGATGACCTTCCGCACGCCGGACGAGGCCGTCGAGCTCGCGAACAACACGCGCTACGGGCTCTCGGCCGGGGTGTGGACCGACAAGGGCGCGAAGGCGCTCCGCATCGCGCGGAGGCTCCGCGCCGGCGTCGTGTGGGCGAACACCTTCAACCAGCTCGACCCGACCTCCCCGTTCGGCGGCATGCGCGAGTCCGGCTTCGGCCGCGAGGGCGGCATGGCTGGCCTGCGGGAGTACGTGGAGCTGTGATGCGGCTCGAGGTGCGCAAGACCTACAAGCTCCTGATCGGCGGCGCCGCCGTGCGCTCCGAGTCGGGGCGGGTCGTGCCGGTCAACGGCCCCACCGGCACCCACCTCGCGAACGTCCCGCTCGGGTCGCGAAAGGATGCGCGCGACGCCGTCCGCGCGGCACGTGGCGCGCTCCCTGGCTGGAGCGGACGCACGGCGTACAACCGCGGCCAGGTCCTCTACCGCATCGCCGAGGTGCTCGAGGCTCGGAGCCTCGAGCTTGCCGGCGTGATCGCGCACTCCACCGGCACGTCCATCGCCGACGCCACCGTCGAGGTCGCCCAGGCGGTCGAGTCAGCGGTGCACTACGCGGGCTGGACGGACAAGCTGCACGCCGTGCTCGGCGGGGTGAACCCCGTCGCCGCGCCGTTCTTCTCGTTCTCGACGCCCGAGCCCGTCGGTGTCGTCGCGCTCCTCGCGGCCGACCTGCCGAGCCTCGTCGGGCTCGTCGACCCGCTGTGCGCGGCGCTCGCGGGAGGGAACACGGTGTTGGCCCTCGTGTCGGCTGCCCACCCGCTCGCCGGACTCGACCTCGGCGAGGTGTTGACGACCTCGGACGTGCCGGCGGGCGTCGTCAACCTGATCGCCGGCGACCATGCCGAGGTCGCGCCACACGTTGCCTCCCACGGCGACGTCGACGCCCTCATCGACGCCAGCAACGACGCGCTCGCCACCGAGCTCGAGCGTCGTTGCGCGACGAACATCACCCGCTACCGTCGTCCCGGGGCGCCCTGCTCGCTCGAGGCCGTCGAGCGCACGCTCGAGTTGAAGACCGCCTGGCACCCGGTGGGTAGCTGATGGATCGCCCCCTTGCGCTCCTCGTCGTCACCATCGGAGCGATCGTGATCTCGGCGCAGACGCCTGCGAACGTCGCGCTCGGGCACCAGATCGGCGGCTCGCTCCGCGCCTCGTTCGTCCAGTTCGCCGTCGGCACGACGGTGATGGCCGCCGTCGTCGCGGTGGCCGGCGGCGGGTTCGGTGGCCTGACGGTCGACCACACCTGGTGGCACTACCTCGGCGGCGTAGCAGCCGTGCTGTTCGTCACGGCGGCGATCTTCACGCTCAAGCCGCTCGGGCTGACGGTGCAGTTCACCGGCATCGTCACCGGCCAGGTGATCGGTGCGCTCACGATCGACCACCTCGGTCTGCTCGGCGTCGAACGCCGCCCGATCACGCTCTGGCCCGTCGTCGGGCTCGGCATCATGCTCGTCGGGCTTGCCGTCGTGGTCGTCACGCGTGACTGACCCACCAGCGCCCTCTGGCGAGCGACGGGCAGCGCTCGTCACCGGTGCGTCAAGCGGCATCGGCCGAGCGATCGCCGCTGACCTGCTCGCTACCGGTTGGGGTGTGACAGCGGTCGCGCGTGACCCGGAGCGCGGCGCCCTCTCCGGGGCACACCAGGTGCCAACGAACGTCGTGGACGAGGGGTCGTGCATCGCCGCCGTCGCCTCCCACGTGGCGCGCTTCGACCGCCTCGACCTGCTCGTCAACGCCGCCGGCGTCGGCTTCGGCGGACCCTTCGAACAGGCTTCCACGCGCAGCTTCGACCTGCAGTTCGCCGTCAACGTGCGCGGCCTGTTCCTCGTCTGTCGCTCGGCGATCCCCCACCTGCGCGCGTCGCGTGGGCTCGTCGTGAACGTCGCATCGATCACGGGCGTCGCGCCACAGCCGGGGCTCGCCGTGTACGGGGCGACCAAGCACGCCGTCCGCGGGCTCTCGGGCGCGATGCAAGCGGAGCTGCGAGATGCTGGCGTGCGGGTGACGACGCTCTGTCCCGGCTTCGTCGACACGCCGATGACCGACTTCGTCAAGGGGGAGGTTCCCGGAGACGAGATGATCCGACCTGCAGACTGCGTGGCGGCCGTCCGTTTCCTTCTCGCGCTCTCGCCGGCCTGTCGGATCCCAGAGATCGTCATCGATGGGCCGACGATTCCCGATCTCGCTCGGTCGTCGGCCGTCGGCTGACCGCTCGTGGTCTGATCGTGAGATGGCGTGGTCATCCGACTGCCACCCAATGACCATCCGCATCTGACAATCACACCACTAGGAGCGGGTGCGTGGCTGACCCGAGGCGCTGGGAGCGACAGCCTCTTCTGCTTCAGCAAACGTCGGAGGACGCCGAAACCTCTAGGAGTGATCGGTCAGATACTGGTCCCAGCGACGGCAGCCAACGCGCTGATCTTCGTGCTGCTCTCGACGCTTCTGATCGCGAAGAAGGTCGGACGATCACGGCGTGAGCGGGCGTCCCAGGAGCGACGGAGCAGGCTTCGCTCGCTCGTCTCCGGCGACGCGTCGACGTGGGAGGCGATCAGCCGCGAGGCCCTCGGTGGTGCAGACGCGATGACCGACCTCCTCGCGGTCCTGCTCGAGGTCGAGCCGCGGACGGCCGCGCGCGCGAGCCCGGGGCGCGACCGGCTCGCCGCGCTGCTCGATGACGAGCTGGCCGCAAAGGAGCCGAGCCGTCGCGGTCGCGCAGCGCTCGTCCTCGGGTGCCTTGCCCCAGACGGTGCGCCGCACGCCCTCGAGCCGATGCTCCGCGACCCCGACTACGACGTTCGGCACGCGGCGATCCGCGCGCTGGTGCTGACGGAGCACGAGCACGCCGCCTGGGCGCTCATTCGGGGCCTGCGCGACGCCCTCGTACCGGCCGAGCGCGTGCTCGAGCACCTCGGACCATGGGCCGCCCAGGCGTTCTCCGAGGCGCTGCACATCGGCGAGCTGCGTCCGATCCGGGCGATCATCGCCGAGGGCCTCGGGTTCTGCAACGACGTCCATGCCGGACCGGCAATCGCCGGCGTGCTGTCGCGCGGGGACGAGGAGGAGCGGATCCGCGCGTGTCGGGCGATCGGTCGCACCGGCGACGCGCGCCTCGGCGTCTACCTGACCAAGGCGCTCCACGACCACGCGTGGGCGGTGCGCGCACAGGCAGCCGCCTCGCTCGCTCGCCTCGGCGACGCCCCGCCGGAGGCGATCGACCAGCTTGCTCACCTGCTCGGCGACGAGGCGTGGTGGGTGCGGGCGAACGCGGCGGAGGCGCTGCTCGCCGCGGGGCCGCTCGGGATCGCTGCCCTGCAAACCGCGGCACACTCGAACGACCGATTCGCCCGTGAGCGCTCCCGCGAGGCGCTCGAGATCCACGACGTCAGGACGCGGAAAGCAGCATGAGCTGGTCTGGCCTGATCCCGTCGCTGCCACACGCCTTCAACTCGTTCATGCTCGTCTACTTCGCCGTCCTGAACCTGATCTACACCCTTCTCGTCGTTCTCGGCTGGCACGGGATCCGCGACTACGTGCGACGCCGATCGATGATCGACTACGAGACGATGGCGAGCTCACAGATCACCATGCCGATCTCGATCGTCGCGCCGGCCTACAACGAGGAGCGGGTGATCGTCGACTCGGTGCGCGCGCTCCTCAAGGCCCGCTACCCACGCTTCGAGGTGATCGTCGTCAATGACGGCTCGACGGACGGCACGTTCCGCGTCCTCGAGAAGGCGTTCAACCTCGTGCGGGTCGACCGTGTCGCGCGCTCGAACCTCCAGACCCAGCCGATCCGCGGGGTGTTCGTCTCGCCGACCAGCCCGGGCCTGCTCGTCGTCGACAAGGAGAACGGCGGCAAGGCTGACTCGATCAACGCCGGGCTCGTCTTCGCGCGCTTCCCGCTGTTCTGCTCGATCGACTGCGACACGATCATCGAGGACGACGCGCTCGTCCGGCTCGTCCGTCCGTTCCAGGTGCACCCAGAGACGGTCGCGTGCGGCGGGGTGGTACGGATCGTCAACGGGTCGACCGTTGCAGAAGGCGTCGTCCGCGACGTCCGGACGCCACGCAGCGTGCTGATCAACGTGCAGATCGTCGAGTACCTGCGCGCCTTCATGACGGGCCGTGTCGGCTGGTCACGGATCGGTGCGCTGCTGATCATCTCCGGCGCGTTCGGCCTGTTTCGCCGCCAGGACGTGATCGATGCCGGCGGGTACGATCCGACGACGGTCGGCGAGGATGCCGAGATGGTCGTGCGTCTCCACCGCCGCTGCCGCGAGGCGGGCCGGCCGTACCGCGTCGTCTTCGTTGCCGATCCGGTCTGCTGGACCGAGGCGCCATCGTCGCTGCGCGTGCTCGCGCGCCAACGCAACCGCTGGCACCGAGGCCTCGTGGAGGTGCTGATCAAGCACCGGTCGATGGCCCTCAACCCGCGCTACGGCGTCGTCGGGATGTTCGCGTTGCCGTACTTCATCGTCTTCGAGGCGCTCGGGCCCGTGATCGAGCTCGCCGGGTACGTGAACGTCGTCCTCGCCCTGTCGTTCGGCTGGATCACGCTCAGCGTCGCGCTCGTGTTCGGCGCGTTGGCGATGCTCTACGGCCTGGTCCTGAGCTTCGGCGCGCTGCTCGTTGAGGAGCACGCGTTCCGGCGCTACCGCTCGTGGCGGTGCACGGCGCGGCTGATGCTCGCCGCCGTCGTCGAGAACTTCGGCTACCGGCAGCTCGGCACGATCGTGCGGGTCGCCGCGTTCGGCTCGCTCCTGCGCGGCAACCGGTCGTGGGGTGAGATGACCCGCACCGGGTACACGACGCCCGACGACATGCCTGAGACAACGCCGGTCGAACGCGACGTCGACACCTCCGCCGCAGCCTGACCCGCTGCCCGCCGCGCCGAACGGCGGGTAGGCTACGACGTCAGGCCCCCGAGGAAGGATTGCCCGTGACCGCGATCGCACCGACCGGCCCCCGCGCCGCAGGCGTCCACTGGGACCTGTCCCAGCTCGTGAGCGACGCCGCGTCCGCGCGGCAGCTGCTCGACGAGGCGCTCATCTCGTGCGAGGCCTTCGCCGCGACGACGCGCGGGACGGTGGCGACGCTCGACGGCGCCGGGCTCGCCGCGGCGCTCGCGGCGCTCGCGACGATCGACAACGCGCTCTCCCGCGCCGGCTCGTACGTCGGGCTACGCCGGTCGGTCGACGTGAACGACGACGAGGCACGCGACCTCGAGGCGTTCGCCGACCAGGCGTACGTGCGGGCGGCAAACACGCTGCGGTTCTTCGAGCTCGAGTGGATCGCCCTCGACGACGAGGTCGCAGACGCCCTGCAGGCCGCTCCCGAGGTCGCTGGCGATGCCCATCATCTCGCCCTGCTGCGGCGCTACCGCCCGCACCGGCTGGCGGAGCGCGAGGAGCAGATGCTCGCAGAGCGCAACCCAGCTGCCGTGCAGGCCTGGCAGAACCTCTTCGAGCAGACCGTGGCGAACGTGAAGGCGTCGTTTGACGGCGGCGAAGGTGAGCGCGACCACACGACCGACGAGCTCCTGTCGTACGTCTACTCCGGCGACCGAGCGCTCCGACGCGGCGCACTCGAGACGGTGTACGGCGCGTTGGAGCCGCTGACGCCGATCCTGGCGCACTGCTACGACTCGCTCGTCGCCGACCGCCTCGTTGACGATCGCCTGCGCTCCTACGGCGGCCCGATGGCACAGCGCAACCTCTCGAACGAGCTCGACGACGACGCCGTCGAGGCGATGATGGTGGCGATCGAGAGCCGCTATGACATCGCCCACCGCTGGTACCGGCGCAAGGCGCAGCTGCTCGGGCTCGACAAGCTTGCGCTCTACGACCAGTACGCGCCGCTCGGCGAGGGGCGATCGGTCGGCTATGACGAGTCACGTGCGCTGGTGCGCGCTGCCTTCAACCGCTTCTCCGGTGAGATCGCCGACGTCTCCGAGGCCTTCTTCGACGAGCGGCGTGTCGACGCCGAGCCGCGCCAGGGCAAGCGCGGCGGTGCCTTCTGCGCATCCGTCGCACAGGCCAGCCAGCCGTTCATCATGCTCAACCACACCGATCGGCTCCGTGACGTGATGACGATGGCGCACGAGCTCGGTCACGGGATGCACTTCACCTACTCCGCACGCCGGCAGTCAGCTCACTCCTTCCACTCCGGCATCGCGCTCGCCGAGGTCCCCTCGACGTTCGCCGAGCTCGTGCTCTTCGACCACCTGATGGAGCACGAGGATGACCCGGCGACGCGGTCAGCGCTCGTCCGCGGCGAGCTAGAGTCCGGTTTTGCGACGGTCTTCCGCCAGACGATGATGGCCCGCTACGAGCAGGACGCCTACGCGATGCGGGCAGATGGCAAGGCCCTCACGGCCGACCGGCTCGCGGAGCTGTGGCTCGCCCGCAACCAGCGCCAGTACGGCGATGCCGTCGAGCTACCTGAGGGCTACCGCTGGGGCTGGAGCTACATCCCGCACTTCATCAACACGCGCTTCTACACCTACGCCTACGCGTTCGCCCATCTCGCGAGCCTCGTGCTGTACGCCACGTGGCGCGAGCAGGGCCCGGCGTTCGTGCCGCGGTACCTCGACTTCCTCTCGCTCGGCGGAGCGTCCTCGCCTGGCGACCAGCTCGGAGCCTTCGGCATCGACCTGCGGGACACAGCAACGTGGCACCGCGGTCTCGACGAGCTGGAGCGGCTGCTCGAGGTGGCGGGCTAGTGGTCTGATCGTGAGATGGCGTGGTCATCCGACTGCCTGGAGCGTCCTGCGCTTGCCGGCTCTGCCAACCGTCGGGTAGCTCTACCAGCGAGCTGCGGCGACCACGATCCGGCCCGCTCTGCGTGCCCGATCGTGGGCTTCGCGGGAACGCCGCGCGCCGCTTGCACTTAGCGTGTCAAGGCCTTCGCCTTGACACGCGTGCGAGCGGGCGTGCTATCCAGCACGCCCGCGATCAGCAGGCCCTGCGCGACGCGCAACGCTCCCGCTCGCTCCAGACACCCGATGACCATGCCATCTGACAATCCATTCCCGGCCGCTAGAACAATTCGGAATCAATCATCTAGCGGATCTGGACGCCGCTCGGGCGCGCGTCCTCCTCCTGGCTGGCGGTGTGGATCGCCGGTGTCCTCGCAAGCGGTCGCGTCGCGCGTGCGACCTCAGCGGTGACGAGCGCCTCGGCGGCGTCGCTCTCGATCCGCGAGCCGCCGCTGTGAACGACCTGGTCGCGCCCGCCCTCTTTCGCGGCGTACAGGCCGGCGTCCGCGATCCGCAGAAGCGCCTCGAGCGTGTCGGCCTGCGTCGAGTCGGTGACACCGAAGCTGCCGGTGAAGCGTGGATGGTCACCGGTGTGCGCCTGCGCGAGCTCGGCGCGGAGCCGTTCGCAGAACGCCACCGCCGCCGCCGCGTCAGCATCGGGAAGGACGAGCACGAACTCCTCGCCGCCGAAGCGCGCCGCAAGGTCGCCCTCGCCGACGACGCCGCGCACGACCTGGCTGAACAGCCGCAGCGCGCGATCTCCCGCCTCGTGCCCATGGGTGTCGTTCAGCGACTTGAAGCGGTCGAGGTCGGCCATCGCGAGCGCGAAGCGCCGGCCATGGGACATCAGCTGGCGCACCTCGTTCTCGAGGGTGCGACGGTTGATGAGGCCCGTCAGTCCGTCCGTGGAGGCCTGAAGCTGCGTCTTCTCGAACGCTCGCACGGTGCCGATCCGCGCGCCGGACTGCGTGACGAGCGTCGTTAGCTGCGCTACCTGCTCGGCGCGGAGCGGCTCGCCCACCGGTCCCGTCGCGTGCAAGACCCCAAGGGCCCGCCCCATGAAGGTGACCGGCACGCACACCGCCGAGCACGGACCGCTGGCACGGCCGCGGAGCTTCGGACAGGCGCTCAGCGCCTCGGAGTCCTCGAACACGACAGGGTTGCCACGGCGCACAGCGACGCAGGAGAACGGCGACTGCACGGGACACCCCGGAGCGCCAGCGGTCGGGCTCGCGGCGGCCGGCTCGAGGCTCGCCTTGCTCGAGTCTGACAACAGCAGCTCCATCGGTGCGCTGCGCGCAACCTCCACCATCGCGCGCTCGATCACCTCGTGCGCTGCGTCCTCCTCGTCGGCCATCTCGAGGGCCTCGACGAGCTGGCTGCCGAAGCCGTCGCGCTGAGCGTCTGCCTCGAGGCGGTCAACGAACCCGGTGAGGCTGTCCGCCATCTCGTTGAACTTCGCCGCGAGGACGCCGATCTCGTCGCGCGAGTCGACGTTGGCGCGCGCCCTCAGGTCGCCCGCGACGACGCGGCCGGCGACCGCTCCGAGACGGTTGAGCGACACCACGATCGAACGGCCGAGCCACCACGTCAGCACGATCAGGCCGAGGAAGCTCGCGATCCCGCCGAGGGCGAGGCGCACCAGCGTCGCGTGACGCGTCGACGCGGTGAGCGTCGCCTGCTCTGCCCGGCGCGCCTCGATGGCGCGCAGCACCCCGTCCTGCGCCGCCTCGGCGTCGCGGAAGCGCACCTCGAACGGTCCCAGGGCGGTCGCCGCCCACGCCGTGTCCGCGCCGGCGCGTCGGGCGATCTCCTCGGCGCCCGTGATGTAGCTCTCGAGCCGGGTGCGGACGCTCGCCAGCGCACGCGCGGCGTGCGCGTCAAGGTTCAGCCCGGCGATCGACTCGATGTCCTTCCGAAAGCGCGCGGCGTCATCAGCGGTGTCCTTCGCGATCGCCGCGAGCTCGGCGGCCGGTCGGTGCTGCACCACGGCGAGCACCGTCCGGTGGGCGTCGCCCCGCAGCGCGTCGTGCATCATGTCGCCGTCCTGGAAGTAGCGCTGCGCCTCGCTGACGGTCGCAGTCTCCGTCGCGGTGCTCGACATCTGCGCGAACCCGATCATCGCCGATGCGGTGATCGCCATCGTGAAGACCTGACCGATCACCGCAATTCCAAGGATCCGCTTGCGCACGGAGATGGCTCGCACGCGCTAGCGGAGTCCGGTACCGCCTGGTTGGTTCACTGGTAGGAGAGGCATCGCTAGTCTGTTTCGACCAGAACAGCTTGCATCTTTAGACAACGTGCGACAAGCTTTCTTTCTGCAGACGCCGTTTGCTAGTGGCGTGATTGCGCGATTGCGCGTGCATCAGGTGCCTGGAGCGCGCGGGAGCGTCGCGCGTCGCGCAGGGCTTGCTGGGGCACGTGCACGCGGCGCGCAACGCTCCCGCGAAGCCCGTGAGCCGGCACGCAGAGCGGGCCGGAACGTGGTCGCCGCAGCTAGCTGGCAGAGCCACCCAACGGGTGGCAGAGCCAGCAAGCGCAGGACGATCCAGGCAGCCGGATGCCCACTCCAACTCGCAATCAGACGATGAGCGTGGCGCGGCGATGACCGTGATCTGACCGCCGAAGAAGGAAGCGTTGAGGCCACCGCCACAGCTGACGCGGAAGTCGACGGTCCCTTCGCGAGGTCGACGCCGGCCATCACCGGAACCGCCGTGGGTCTCACGACCGGCTCACCCTGAGAGGCGATGTACGCGTACGGGACGCTCGTCGCAAGGCCGAGCTGCGTCCACGAGGTCTCCGCCACGGGACGATACTGCGCGGCACAGGTGATCCCCAATCGACCGGTGATCCCGTAGCGAACCGACGCCATCAACGCGACCCGCGCGTTCCCCGCGACGGTGATCGGCCCCGAGCTGCCGGCGCCGTCCTCGAGCGACAGGGACTCGCCGACGCCTGCCTGCGTCGAGGTCAAGAGCCACCCGAACCCGACGACCGTCGTGGGGATCCGGCGAGCGGGAAGCGGCGGTCGGTGCCGGGCGGCACGAGCTTGCCGCCGCCGGCGTCTTCGAGGCCGCGATGCCGTTGACGGTACCGGCGTTCTTCGCGTACAGCGCCTGCTTCACCCAGGCTGCGGCGCCCTCCGCGGCTGGCGCGAGCAGCGCGCCCGCGACCGCGGCAGCAAGCGCGACCTTGCCCATCGAGCTCACACGCGAGCTCATGACCGCTCGCTTCAGAGCACGAGCATGGCATCACCGAACGAGTAGAACCGGTAGCGCTCGGCGATCGCGGCAGCGTACAGCGCGCGGGTGTCGTCGACCCCGGCGAGCGCCATCACGAGCGCCAGCAGCGTCGAGCGCGGCAGGTGGAAGTTCGTCACCAGCGCGTCGACGACCGCGAAGCGATGACCCGGCTGGATCTTCAGGCTCGTGCGCCCCGCGTCGGGTGCGGCCGGGTCAGCGATCGTCTCGAGAACCCGGGCGGTGGTGGTGCCGATCGCGACGACGCGCCGCCCCGCCGCGCGAGCGCCGACGACGAGCGCACGCACGTCCGGCGTGATCGCGTACGCCTCCGAGTGCATCGCGTGCTCGTCGAGATCGTCGACGGCGAGCGGGCGGAAGGTATCGAGGCCGACGACGAGCTCGACGGAGACGACGGTGCAGCGCGCGCGAACGGCCGCGAGCAGCTCGTCGGTGAAGTGCAGGCCGGCGGTTGGCGCGGCGGCGGAGGACGGTCGCTCGGCGTAGACCGTCTGGTAGCGCTCCGCATCGCGAAGAGGTGTGGCGATGTACGGCGGAAGCGGCATCTCACCGAGGCGTGCGAGGGCCTGCTCGAGCGACCCGGAGGTCACCGGCAGCACACGGAAGGCGCCGTCGGGCAGCCGCCCGAGCACCGTCACGGCGAGGTCATCTCCGACGCGGACGATCGTCCCTTCGTGCAGCCGCCGACCGGGGCGCGCAAGCGCCTCCCACGAGCCGTCGCCGAGCGGCTCGAGCAGGAGGATCTCAACGGCGCCGCCCGTCCGCTCCTTGACGCCGCGCAGGCGCACTGGCAACACGCGCGTCGAGTTGACGACGACGACGTCATCCGGGCCGAGCAGGTCGAGGATCTCCGCGAACCGCTGGTGGGCGACCGAGCCTGTCCCGCGGTGATACACCAACAGGCGCGCGGCGTCGCGCGGCTCGACCGGCGTCTGGGCGATCAGGTCTGGCGGCAGGTCGTAGTCGAGCTCGCTGGTGCGCACAGCGCTAAAGGGTACGCTCCCGCAATGCTCGGACAGGGAGGCGACGAGGCGCTGCTGCGCCGTGCGAGGCGCGGCGATCGTGCGGCGTTCGATGAGCTGGTGCGCGCACACACCGGCCGCGTCTACGCGGTGACCCTGCGCATCACCCGCAACCCGTCCGACGCGGAGGACGCCCTCCAAGACGCGTTCCTCAACGCCTACCGAGCCCTCGACCGCTTCGGCGGCCGAGCGAAGGTGTCGACGTGGCTGTACCGGATCGCCGCGAACGCTGCGCTCGACGTCGTCGCGCGTCGCCGTGCCGCCGTCTCGCTCGATGATGACGCCGCGCCGCAGCCCGCCGCTCTCACCGACCTTTTCGCCGCAAGCGCGCAGCGACAGGCCCTTGAGGCGGCGCTCGCGGCCCTGTCCGACGAGTTCCGCGAGGCCCTCGTGCTCTCGGACATCGCCGGGCTCGGCACGACGGAGATCGGCGAGCTGCTCGGAATCCCCCCCGGAACGGCGAAGTCGCGCGTGTTTCGCGCCCGCACGCAGGTTGCTGAGCTGTTACGGGAACCCTCAGCGTTCGATACCGTCGAAGGACCACGATGACGAGCGATCCGACCAACGATGCCGTCCGCGCGCTGCTGCACGCGCTCGGTGACGAGCCGGCACCGGCCGACGTCATCGATCGGCTCGAGCGCGTCCTCGCCGCCCAGCTTCCTGCCGTGCCGCCGGGCGCCGGGCGGCGCAGCCCGCGCCGCGCGCGACGGATCGCCATCGGCCTCGCCGGACCGCTCGTCGTGGCAGGAGTCGTCGCGTTTGCGGTCGTGCCGCGCAACGACCGAACCGGTGTTCCGGCCCTGAACGGCGCCGTCAACGCGGAGGCGGCAAAGGGCTCGGCGGCGGCGGGTGCAGCGCCCGGGCCGACCGCTCCCGCTGGCGGCGCGTCGAGCATGTTCGATACGGTCACGACGCACCCCGACCCGACCGCTGCTGCCGCGAACGGGCTCGCCGCCGCAGCGCGGGCCGCGTACGCCGCGGTCGAGGCGGCCCTGCAGCACGCTACGCCGTGACCGCCCTGGGCTCCTAGCTCGTGGTCTGATTGTCAAATAGCGTGGTCATCCGACTGCCTGGATCGTCCTGCGCCTGCCGGCTCCGCCACCCGTCCGGTGGCTCTGCCAGCCAGCTGCGGCGACCACGCCGCGGCCCGCCGTGCGTGCCGGAACGTGGGCTTCGCGGGAACGCCGCGCGCCGCCTGCACTTAGCGTGTCAAGGCCTTCGCCTTGACACGCGTGCGAGCGGGCGTGCTATCCAGCACGCCCGCGATCAGCAAGCCTCGCGCGACGCGCAACGCTCCCGCTCGCTCCAGACACCCAATGACCACGCCATTTCAACAATCAGACCACTAGCGTCCGAGCCAGACGAAGGTCGAGCTGCCGATCAGCTTGCCGTACCGCGCTGGGCGACGGGCGCCGATGCCGGGCCAGACGTACCAGGTGTAGCGCTTGCCGGCCTTCAGGCCCTTCGTCGGCAACGTCCAACGAGTGCCGGTCGGCCAGGCCTGGGCGACGAGCTTCTTGCCGATGTAGACCTGCACGTTGTAGTACGTCGCGCGCTTCACGGCCGTCCAGGACAGGTGCACCGCGCCACGTACCTCGGTGCCTGCGAGCGGCGCGACCCGACCGAGCTTCGGGATCGCGACGGTGACGACCGCAGCGCCGCTCGTGTTGCCCACCGCGTCCTGCGCGAAGACAGCGTAGTAAGCGGTCGAGCCGGCGGCCTGCTGACGCGTCAGCGTGCGAGCGGTCCCCGCGGCAAGCAGGGTGCCGTCCGTCGGGCCGGTCGGCGCGTGCGAGCCACTGACGACCAGGCGGTATCCCGTGACGTCCGGCGACGTCGACGCGGGCCAGCCGAGCACGACCTTTGCACCGGCAACGCGTGCGGTGAGCGCCGCCGGAGCACCGGGCGCCGTGATGTCAGGGGTGACCACGGCCGCAGTCGATCCGGGCGCTGAGGCGTTTCCGGCGACGTCGACGGCGAACACGCTGTAGCGGTACGTCGTCTTCTCCGTGATCGCCGTATCGGCACACGTGACGGTGACAAGCGACCCGCCGCAGACCGCGACGCCGTCCGTCACGCTCGCCGGCGCGGTGGCGCCGATCGCACGACGCACGAGGTAGTGGTCAAGATCAGCCGGAACCGCCGTCCATGAGAGGTCAACGCCCGACCCGTCGGCCCGTGCCGTGCCCGTCGCCGCGCTCGGGGCGGCTGGCGGGGTCGTGTCGTAGGTGATGACGACCGGCGTCGAGGCAGCGGACTCGTGCACGCCGTCGAAGGCGCGGACGACGTAGGAGTGGTCGCCATCGCTCGAGGCGCCGAGCGAGTCGGTGAACGACGGCGTCGTCACCGTGACCGGGGTCAGCGATCCATCGCGGTAGACGTGCCACTCGACGACGTCGCTGCCGCCCGCGGGGGCAGGCCAGCTGAGGGTCGGCTGCGCCTTCGTCGGGCTCGCGCCACCGCTCACGACGGGCGCTGGCGGTGCGGTGTTGTCGACGACGATCGTGATCGTCGCGTCAGTGCTGTTGCCGAGCACGTCGAACGCGCGCGCCGTCAGCGTGTGCGAGCCATCTGCGACGCCGCTCGTCGTGTCCCAGCTGAAGCCCGAGCCGATGTCCGCGACGAGCACCGTCGTGCCCTCGCGCAGCTCGATCCGCGCGACCGAGGTGGTGGCGTCCGTCGCGCTGGCGTGCACGACGATCGTGTCGCCGTAGCGGTGTCCGGCCTGGATCGTCGGCGTGGTCGTGACCAGCGGCGTCGTCGGCCCGGTGTTGTCGACCGTGACCGAGCGCGGTACGCTCGTGACGGCGTGAGCGACAACGTCGTGCGCCACGAGCAGCAGCGCGTGCACACCGTCGCTCTCGCCCGCCGTGTTCCAGGACGCGCCCGAGGAGACGTCCGCGATGCGCTGGACGCCGTCCACGAGAAGCGCGACGCGCACGAGGTTCGTATCGCTGCTCGCTCCCTGAACGGCCACCGCGCCATGGACGTTCGATCCGTCGACCGGCTCCGTGCCGAACGTCGGCGTCGTCGGTGCGACGGTGTCGATCAGGACGCCCGTCGACGCGCCGACGATGGTCGTGTTCCCGACCGCGTCGACGGCGACGACGCGCAGATCCCAGACGCCGTCGGCGAGGGTCGCGGAAAGGTCGTACGGGCTCGTCGCACCTGCGGTCGCCATCTGCGCGAAGGCGTTGGCTCCCGTCCGTGCCTCGAGCGAGACCGAGGCGACGCCGGTGCCGCCCGTGTCGGTGACCGTGCCGGTGACGTCAACGATGCCGCTCGGCTGCGCGCTCCCGTCCGCCGGGGCGGTCGAGACGGTGAGTGCCGGCGCCGTGTTGTCAACCGTCACCGTGCGGCTCGCGGGCGTCGAGACGTTCCCCGCGCCGTCGTAGGCAACCAGCGCGATCACGTGCGAGCCGTCGCCCGCGGTCGTCGTGTCCCACACGGACGGCGCCGAGACGTCGGCGAGCTTCTCCACGCCGTCAACGAGCAGGGCGACGCGCGTCAGGTGCGGGTCGGTCGCTTGGCCCAGTACGGGGACGGTACCGGCGACCGAGGCACCGTCTACCGGGCTGCCCGGCTGGAAGGTCGGGGTGGTCGGAGCGACGGTGTCGATCGTCGTCGTCACGGTCGTCGAGTCGGGCGACTCGTGGATCCCGTCGTAGGCCCGCACGACGAACGTGTGCGCACCGTCCGCCGAGCCGTCGAGGGCAAGGCTCGGTGTGAACGACGGGGCGGGGACGGTCGCGAACGAGGCCGACCCGTCGACGTAGACGTGCCACTCGGACACGTCGTTCGTGCCGACGAGCGCGTCCCATGTGACGGCAGGGTTCGTGCGGACGAGCGCCGCAACGCCCAGGCCGGTCGGCGCTGCCGGTGGCAGGTTGTCGACGATCACGGTGAGCGTCGTGTCGGCCGTGTTGCCGGCGAGGTCGTAGGCGCGCGCCGTCAGGGTGTGGGTGCCGTCCGGCCCGAGCGTCGTGTCCCAGCTGTAGCCAGCGCCGATGTCCGCCGTCAGCACCGTCGCGCCGTTGCGTAGCTCGATCCGTGTGACGGACGTCGTCACGTCGCTCGAGGAGGCGTTGATGACGATCGTGTCGCCGTAGCGCACGCCGGCGGTGATCGTCGGCGTCGTGGTCACGACGGGTGCGGTCGGCGCGATGTTGTCCACCGTGACCGAGAGCGACGCGACCGTCGAGGCGTTGTCGGCGACGTCGTAGGCCTTGAGCGCGATCGTGTGCGGGCCGTCCGGGAACGACACCGCGGCGGTGTCCCAGCCGGCCTGCGTGCGGACGTCGGCGATCACCTGCAATCCGTCGACGAGGAACGCGACGCGGACGAGGTTCGTGTCCGTGCTCGCGCCCCGAATCTGGACGATGCCGCGCACGGCGTCGCCGTTCATCGGGCCGACCGCGAACGTTGGCAGCGTCGGCGCGACCGTGTCGACGATCACGCCGGCGCCCGCTGCGACGGTCGTCGTGTTGCCGGCAGCGTCGGTGGAAACGACGCGCAGATCCCAGGCACCGTCAGCAAGCGATGAGGAGGTGAGCGAGTACGTCGCTCCACCGGTGGAGTCGGTCGCGACGGTGGCGTACGCGTTCGTGCCGACGCGGGCCTGCAGCACGACCGAGGCGAGGCCGCTCGTCAGGTCGCTCGACGCGCCGGTCACGGTGACGGTGGTCGTCGCCTGCGCGCTGCCGTCGACCGGGTGTGTCGCGACGCTGAGGATCGGCGGCACGTTGTCGACGGTGACGGTGCGCGAGGTCGTCGAGCTGTTGCCGGCAAGGTCGTAGGCCGTGAGCGAGATCGTGTGGGGGCCGGTAGCCTCCACGGTCGTGTCCCAGGACTGGGTGGTGCGCACGTCGACGATCCGCTGCGATCCGGCGACGAGGAAGGCGATGCGGGCGAGGTTCGTGTCGAAGCTCGAGCCGAGAACGGGGACGGCGCCGCGAACAGCGCTTCCGTCGGCTGGCGAAACCGTCGGGTCGAAGAGCGGGACGGTCGGCGCGGTGTTATCGACCGTCAGCGAGCCGATCGTCAGGTCGGTCGTCAGGCCGACGTTGTCGTAGGCACGGAGCACGAGGGTGTGCGCGCCGTCGGAGAACGCGGTCGTGTCCCAGGATGCGCCCGACGTGACGTCGGCGAGGCCCTGCGCACCGTCGACGAGCAGCGCGACGCGGGCGACGCCCGCACCGGCATCGGACGACGAGGCGTGCACCGGCACGGACTGGCGCACCTGTGCGCCCGCGACCGGTCCCTGCAGGACGGTCGGCGTGGACGGGGCGGTGTTGTCCACCGTGACGTTGACGACCGTGTCGTTCGTGAGACCGCCGTTATCGACGGCGCGCAGGGTGAGCGTGTGTGCGCCGTCAACGACGGCGGTCGAGCTCCACGAGTAGCCTGCGCCGATCGCGGGCGTCGTCGCGGTGGCCGAGCCGTCGACGTAGAGCGCGATCCGGGCGACCCCCGACGTGGCGTCGGTGGAGGTCGCGGTCACCGACACCGTGCCGGTGACGAACGTCCCGGCCGTCGGCGAGGTGACGACGGGCGCGGTCGGCGGGGTGTTGTCGACCGTGATCGGTCGCGAGCTGGTCGTCTGGTTGCCGGCCGTGTCGTACGCGCGCAGGGAGATCGTGTGCGGTCCGTCTAGCACCGACGCGGTGTCCCAGCTCGACAGGAGCTGGACGTCGGCGATCACCTCCACGCCGTCGACGCGGAACGCGACGCGCGCGAGGTGGGGGTCGGACGCCGAGCCCCGGATCGACTGCGACCCGTGGACGACCGCGTTGGCAGCCGGTCCCGGGTTCCAGGTGACGGCGGTCGGGGCCGTCGTGTCGAGCGTCACGCCCGTCGCCACGGCGGTCGTGCTCGTGTTGCCGGCGACGTCGGTGGCGACGACCTGGAGGTCGACGGTCAGGTCGGACGGTGCCGTCCAGCTCGTCGTGTAGGTCGCTCCGCCCGAGGAGTCGGTCGCGACCGTGGCATAGGCGGCAGCGCCGACGCGCTCCTGCAGCGCCACCGAGGCGACGCCGCTCAGCGCATCGCTCACGGAGCCGGAGACGGTCACCGTCCGCGAAGGCTGGGCGCTGCCGGTGGCGGGAGCCGTCGTCGGTGCGGGCAGGGTCGGCGCGGTGTTGTCGATGATCAGGCCGGTAACGGGCGGGGACGCGGCGGAGACGTTACCGACGACGTCGTAGGCGCGCAGACGAAGGCTGTAGGTGCCGTCAGCGCCGACGGTCGTGTCCCAGGTGTAGGGCCCTGGCGTGTTGACGGCCGAGACGAGCGTCCACGGCGGCCCGCCGGTGCTGCTCTTCTCGAGATCGATGTGTCCGACCGAGGTCGTCGCGTCGGTCGGCGTCGTCGAGGAGAACGCGACCATGCCACGCTGTACCGAGCCGTTCGCGGGTCGAGTCACGAACACCGGCGCGTTCGGGCCGGTGTTGTCAACCGTGACACTGCCGATCGTCGTGTCTTGCGTGTTGCCGACGACGTCGTAGGCGCGCAGCACGAGCGTGTGCGCGCCGTCGGTCGACCCCATCGAGTTCCAGGCGGCGGCGGTGGTGATGTCCGAGATCACCTGCAAGCCGTCGACACGGAGCGCGACGCGCGCGAGGCCCGAGTCGGCGTCGGTCGCCGAAGCCTGCACCGTCACCGTGCCGCCGACGTTCGTTCCGTCGGTCGGGCCCTGCACCCTGACGGGCGCGGTTGGCGGCGTGTTGTCAACGAGGACGTTGGAAACGAGGACGCCCGTCGCGACGGAGTTCCCCGCGAGGTCGTAGGCGACGAGGCGGAAGTCGAGATGACCCGTCCCGGACGACGCCCAGTCGAGCGAGGTGTACGGATCGGTCGAGTCAGACGAGACCTCCGTCCACGTCGTGGCGAGGTGCGTTGCCCGTTCGACGGCGACACGGGCGATGCCGGAGCCACCGGTGTCGACCGGCGTCGAGGAGGCAAAGCTGATCGTGCCGCCCGTCACGGCGTTGTCGGCGGGCGCCGTGGTGAAGGTCGGCAACACGTCAGGCGGCGTGTTGTCGTAGGTGAGAGCGAGGACCGGCGCGGAGGCCGCCGTGTTCCCGGCACCGTCCGTCGTGACGAACTCCGCGTCCCACACGGTCGCGTCGTAGAACGGGTCCGACGTGTCCACGGTGATCGTCGTGAACGGCGGGACGAGCTGCGTCGCCTCCGTCGTCCAGACCGGGACGATCAGCCCGTTCAGCGAGACGGCGATCTCCGTCCTCGCGACGCCGGCAAGCGCGTCGGAGACGGACGTGGCGGTGAAGGCGACCGACCCGCGTAGCGCCGTCCCTGCGGGCGGGCTCATCAGGGTGGGCGTCGCCGGCGCCGTACCGTCGTAGGTCGTGACGACGCTGATCGACAAGGTGGCGTCGGTCACGCCCGCAACGAGGTAGCACCAGGCGCCTTCGGTGGGCGGCGTGTCGGAGTAGGTCGTTGCGCCGTTCACGGTGGCCAGCTGGTCGGTGACGATCGGCGTCGTCGAGCAGCTCGACCCAGAGGTGCTGGCGTGCCGCCAGATGTCGTAGTCGACGTTTGAACCGTTGTCCGTCCAGTTCAGCACGACGCCGTTCGCGGCGCCGCTGAAGGCCGGGAGGGCGGTGACGGTGATCGACGCCGAGGCGACGACGGGCACGGCGAACAGGAGAGCGGCGGCGAGGCCGACGAGCACGCGAAAACGGGGCATGCTCTCGTTCTAGCGGTTCTTTCGCTCCACTGCCAGAAGCGACAGCATCTCGTAGATCACGTTCGCCGCGATCAGCGAGGTCTGCTGGCCCGGCCCGTCGTACTGCGGAGCGACCTCGACGACGTCGAACCCGACGAAGCGGATGCCGGTCAACGCGCGGAGAAACTCGAGCGCCTCGTGGCTCGTCGGGCCGCCCGGCTCCGGCGTTCCCGTGGCAGGCGCGAACGACGGGTCGAGGAAGTCGATGTCGAAGCTGATGAAGGCCGGACCGGTGCCCACACGCTCGCGCACGAGCGTCCCGAACTGCTCGGGCGTCATCCGCGCGAGCCTCCGCCACGGCACGAACTCCATGCCGTAGGACGCCGTCGCGTCGACGTCCTCGGGCGCGTACACCGGGCCGCGGATGCCGGCCTGCACGGAGCGCGCGGTGTCGATGCAGCCGTCCTCGATCGCCCGGCGCATCACCGTGCCATGGTTGTACGGCAGGCCGAAGTACTGGTCCCACAGGTCGGTGTGCGAGTCGAACTGGATCAGCGCGACGGGGCCGTGCACCTTCGCGATCGCACGCAGCTCGGCGATCGTGATCGAGTGGTCGCCGCCCATGCCGAGCGGCACGACCCCTGCCTCGACGATCGGTTGGACGTACTCCTCGATCCGTCCAAGGGTCTCGGTGATGTAGCCGGGCACGGTCGGCGAGTCGCCGCGATCGACGCAGGACAGGTTGCCGAACACCTGCACGGCCTGCGCCGGGTTGTACGGGCGCAGGAGCGCCGAGGCCGAGCGGATCGCCTCGGGGCCGAAGCGTGGGCCGGAGCGGAACGACGTGCCGCCGTCCCACGGCATGCCGAAGATCGCGCAGTCGACCCCGTCGAGGGTGGTCGTGTGCGGCAGGCGCGCGAACGTGCGGATGCCGGTGAAGCGGGGCGCGGCGAGCGCGTCGGTAGGCTCGAACATGGTGGCAGTCTACGGCGCCGCGAGGGCGAGCGCGACCGCTCCGAGAACGGCGACGAGGTCGCTCGGGGCGAGCTCGAGGATCACGCCGCGCTGGCCGGCGTTGATCGCGATCTGGTCGAAGGCGAGCAGTGACCCGTCAAGGAGCACCGGCAGGGCACGCCGCGATCCGAACGGGGAGATCCCACCAACGAGGTAGCCGGTGAGACGCTCCGCGTCACGCGGATCGGCCATCGATGCGCGACCGGCGCCGCGGGCACGGGCGACCGCCTTCAGCGAAAGCTCGTGGTTGCCGGCGACGAGCGCGAACACCGGATCGCCGCCCGCGTCGACGACGAGCGTCTTCGCAAAGCGCTCGAGCGCGATCCCGAGCGCCGCCGCCGCGAACTCGGCGCCCTTCTCGCGATGCTCGTAGGTGTGCACGACGAACGGGATCGCGCGTCCGCGCAGCGCTCTCGTGCCTCGTGTCTCGGCCATCGTTGACATTCAACCCGATAGGGTTCGACGGTGCCCCGGTCCCTCCGCGCGCTCGCGATCGGCCTCGCCGCCCTGTTCGGTGCCACCGGGCTCGCCGTCGGCGTCGCAGCGGTGCTGCCGTCCGACGACGTGCTCTTCCTGCCGACCCCCGCCGAGCCGGTCGGGCCGCTCGTGCGGCTCCAGGGAATGTCCGTGAACAACGTCACGACCGGCGCCGGGATCCTGTTCGTCGCCGTCGCCGAGCGACCGGCGAGCCGGCTCGAGGCGCTGCTCGGCAGCCGGCTACATGCCGGCGCCGAGGTCGTGCCAGCGGCGGAGCTGATCCCACCCGGGTCGTCGCGTGAGGAGCAGGACGTCGTCGACCGCACCGACATGTCGGACAGCCAGCAGACGGCGGCGATCGTCGCGGAGCGCGCGGCCGGGCGCACGGTGACCGTCGACCACGTGGGCGCGCGCGTCGACGACACGGCGATGCCGGACGGCTCGTCGCCGGCGCGCGCTGCCGGTGTTCGGGCCGGGAACGTGATCATCCAGGTCGATCGACACGCGGTGCGGAGCGTCGGCGAGCTCCGCGCGGCGCTCGCGCTCCGTCATCCCGGCGACCGGATCGCCGTTCGCTTCCGGGCGACCTCCGGCGTGCACGACACGACGATCGTTGCGCGTGCGGCGCCGGGCGACGCGCACCGAGCGCTGCTCGGCATCGGCGCGTCCGACGCCTCCCACGTGACGCTGCCCGTGACGGTGCGCTACGTCCTCGGCGACGTCGTCGGCCCGTCCGCCGGCCTGGCGTTCACGCTCGAGATCTACCGGTCGCTCGCCCAGCCAGACCTCACACGGGGGCATCGCGTCGCCGTCACCGGCACGATCTCCCTCGATGGCTCGGTCGGTCCGATCGGCGGCGTCAGCCAGAAGGCGATCGGTGCCGCGGAAGCCGGCGCAGACGTCTTTCTGGTGCCGATGGCGAACGTCGCCGAGGCGCGCGCCGCCGCGCCGGAGGGGCTCCGCGTGATCGGCGTGCGGTCCTTCACGGAGGCCCTCGCGGTGCTCCGCGGCCTCACGACGAAATGACCCGCAAATAGCGAGATCCCGGTCGACCTGCTGGTTGCAGACGGCAGCGGACACCCGTAGGATGGCGCCTGTCCCGCTCGACGCGACCCCGTGGGAGGACGCGAACCCCTTGGCCCCTGCACGCACCTGTAACGACTGCTACTTTCGCAAGAACGCCCTCTGCGCGCTCGATCGGACCGAGCCGTGTCCGACGTTTCGCGGCGTGCGCTCAGGGCGGATGATGCAGCCCCAACAGGCGACGCTGGTGGCACAGACGGATCGCGGTCAGCTCGTGGCGCTAAGCACGACGTAGTACCGTTCCGCTCGATGAAGCTCCCTGGTAAGCCGACCGAGAAGGCGCTGTACGCGCTCGTCGCCGCGGGAGCGTTGCTCGTCATCTACGCCGTCGCGTTCGTCGTGTCGAACAGCGGCAGCGTCCAGGTGTCGTTCGTCGTCGGCTCGACCCGCGTCCCGCTGATCCTGCTGATGGTGCTCTGCGTCGCGATCGGCGGCGCTCTCGGCGTGGTGCTCGTGCGCGTCGCCTCGCGCCTGCGCCACAGCGACCCGGCGGCGTAGGGCCGACCGAGACGCGGGGCCGCTCCCGCTATGCCGACTCGCGCGTGATCCCGGCGGCGTCGAGCACCCGCAGGAACGCCGCGACGACGCTCGGGTCGAAATGCCCGCCGGCGCAGCGCTTCAGCTCGGCGATGGCTGCGTCCGTCGTCCGCGCCGCCGAGTAGACGCGGGGGGAGGTCATCGCGCTGTAGGCGTCAACGACGGCGACGATCCTCGCGCCGATCGGGATGGCGTCGCCGACGAGCCCGTCCGGGTAGCCGCCGCCGTCGAACCGTTCGTGGTGGTGACGCACCGCCGGGGCGGCGTGGGCGAGCTCTGGCACCTGCAGCACGAGCTCCTCACCGAGCGTCACGTGGCTGCGCATCACGACCCACTCCTCGGGGTCAAGGGCGCCGGGCTTCGCGAGGATCCGCTCGGGGAGCGCGACCTTACCGACGTCGTGCAGCCACCCGGCGATCCGACAACGGACCGCGTCGAGGCTGGAGAGCCCGACCTCGCCGGCGACCCTGGCGGAGAGCTCGGCGACGTCCTCGAGGTGGTTCTCGGGCATCCCCTCGCGGGCGCCGGCGGCGATCGCGAACACGCGCGCGAGGCGCACCGCGACCGGCTCACCGGCCGCATCGTTGTCTGACCCGTCGCGGTAGAAATGCGTCCGGTTACGCCCCTCCCGCTTCGCTGCGTACAGCGCGGCGTCGGCGCGGCTGATCACCGCCTTTGGCGTGTCGTCGGGACGGCTCGCAGCGACGCCGACGGAGACGGTGATCGGGACGCGCTCGCCGCCGACGTCGAACGGCTCGGACTCGATCGCGACCCGCAGACGCTCTGCTGCCTCCCACAGGTCGTCGAGCGAGGGGACGCCGGCAACGAGCAGCACGAACTCCTCGCCACCCCAGCGCGCCAGGGTGTCGTACGAGCGGATCGCGCCGCCAAGCCGTTGCGCGACCTGCTGCAGGATCTCGTCGCCAACGCCGTGGCCGCGCAGGTCGTTGAGCAGCTTGAAGTGGTCGATGTCGACGAGGACGATGCCCGCCGTCTGGTCGCTGCGCGCGCTCCGCTCGCGCTCGCGTCCAAGCTCCTCAAGGAAGTGGCGCCGGTTGTACGTGCCTGTCAGGTAGTCGATGCGCGACAGACGAAACGCGTCGTCGCGGGCGAGCGCCAGAGCGTCGATCGCCTCGCGTTCGACCGTCACGTCGGCAAGGATGCCGTTCACGACGATCACGCCGTCGGCACGGCGATAGCCGCTGGCCTGGTCGCGTACCCAACGCGTGACGCCGTCGATGCCAACCATCCGGTAGGTCGCGTCAACGCTCTCACACCGTCGAAACGCCGCGTCGATCTCGTGCCCGCGCCAGCGATCGTCCGGGTGGATGTGGTCCTCCCAGAGCACGCCGACGCTGCCAGCAGGGGCGCCGACGAGTCGGTGCCAGCCATCGCTGAGGAACGCCTCGATGATCGAGCCGTCCGGGTGGTACTCGTCGGTGTACAGCACCTCGTCGATCGTCGCGATGATCTCGTGCAGGCGATCCTCCGAGGCGCGCCGCGCGGTCACGTCCTGCGCGACGCCGTGAAGCATCATTGACCCGTCGGCGCGAACCTCGAACACGCGGCAGCGGATCTCGACCCACCGCGTGATGCCGTCGAAGCCGACGAGCCGGTACTCGGCAGTCACGTCCTCGCCGAGCGCGAGCCGCGCGGTGGCCGCAGCGCTGAGGGCGACGTCATCCGGGTGCACGCAGCGGTGCCACGCGTCACCGATCGGTAGACCGTCGGGGATCGGTCCGAGGATCCGGTGCACGGCGTCGGTCGCGAAGAGGGTCTCGTAGCGGCCGTCCGGGTGCACGAGGTCGGTGTAGTAGTACTCGTCGATCGTCGCCGCGATCTGCCGGATCGTCTCGCGACGGTCGACGTCATCCGACACGTCGCTGAGCGAGCCGTAGAGCCGCACCTGGCCATCCTGGGTGTCTGGAACGCCGCGATCCCGCGCCCAGCGCGTGATGCCGTCGAGCCCGAGCAGCCGGAACTCGACGTCCCACGCGGCGCCCCGTTCGACCGCATCACGGATCGCGTCGAGCTGGCCACGGTCGGCAGCGACGACGTGGTCAGCGAGGGTCGGATCGTCACCCACAGACGCCCCGACGAGCGCGCCCCAGCCGGGCGTGAAGTACACGCGCCCCGCTCGTCCGCGCTGACCGTCCCAGATGTAGTGCCAGACACGCGTGACCTGCGCGGTGCGGTCGAGCAGCTCACGCAGGGCGACGTGATCAACCTCGTCATCTGCCGTCACAGCGCCATCCGCCGCTCGGCGTGGCGCTCGTCGAGCAGGTCGAGGGCGGCGTCGACAACCGCCGGGTCGAACTGCCGCCCTCGGCCGTCGCGAAGCTCCTCGATCGCCACGTGCCGCGGGCGCGCGTGGCGGTGGGGACGGTCGGTCGTGACGGCGCTGAACGCGTCAGCGACGGCGACGATCCGCGCGACGATCGGGATCGCGTCGCCGACCAGCCCTGCCGGGTACCCGGAGCCGTCCCACCGCTCGTGGTGGTGGCGGACGCCCGGGATTGCGATCTCGAGCCCCGCGACCTGGCCGATCAGGAGCGCGCCGACCTCCGGGTGTCCCCGAACCTGGAGCCACTCAGCGGGTTCGAGCACACCGGCGTGGTGCAGGATCGCGTCAGGCAAGGCGACCTTGCCGACGTCGTGCAGGAGGCCCGCCAGGCGGCAGGCGAGCACCTCGTCCGGCCGCAAGGCCAGTCGCCGCGCGATCGTCGCTGACAGCTCGGACACGTGAAGGTCGTGCAGCGGGCCCGCCGGGTCACGCACGCCGATGGCGGTGCTGACCGCCATGCCGAGACGCACGAGGTCGGTGTCTGGCTCCGCCTGGTCGAGACCGTCGAGCTCCCAGGCGGCGTGCAGCCGCGCCCTTCCCCGGCGCTTGGCGGCGTAGAGCGCCCGGTCCGCGTCGTCGAGGAGGCGGTCGGCGAGCCATGGATGACCCGACGACGCGAGCGCCACACCGGCAGAGGCATCGACGGTGATGGTGGCACCGTGGGGAAGGAGGAAGGGCGTCCGCCCGATCGCGCCTCGGATAGCGTTGCCCGCCGCCACGAGCTCTTCGCGGGTCTCCACGTCGAGGACGACCACGAACTCCTCCCCGCCGAAGCGGGCGACGGTTGCCGTCGGCGGCGCTGCCAAGGCGAGTCGGCGTGCGACCTCGACGAGGATCGCGTCCCCGGCGAGATGCCCGAACGTGTCGTTGATCCGCTTGAAGTGGTCGATGTCGAGGAGGAGGATGCCGCATCCCGTAGGAGACGCCGCCTCCGACCGCGCCGCGAGGACCACGCGCAGCTGACGCCGGTTCGCGAGGTTCGTCAACGGGTCAATCGCCAACATCTGGTCGGCAACACGGCGATCGGCGACGGCGCGACGGCGCTCACGGTCACGAAACCGGGCGCTCCCTGCCTCGACGAGGCCGAGCAGTGCTGCGGCCGGCATCAGAGCAAGGTCGGCGCGCAGCGCTCCGCCGCGCGCGACGAGCAGCGCCGCCACGATCGCCGTTGCGAAGAGCGTGCGCACCGCGTCCAGGCTGCCGTCAGGGATCAGCAGCGATCGGCCGACAAGAATGACGAAGATCACCGGCCAGAGCAGGCGATACCCGGTGGCGGCGAAGCCCACGACCGCAACCATGGCTGTCACGTCACATCCGAACCCGATCCGTCGGCGACGCGCATCCGCGAAGGCGTGCATGCTCGCCGTATCGGCCGCACCCGCGCGAACCGTTAGACGCTCGTCGATCTCCGAGGGGCGAGCCTCAGGGCGCGGTCAGGGAACGAGCGCGGCGAGGCGAGCGACGCCCTCGTCCATGTCGGCCGCGGGACAGGCGGAGAAGGCGAGGCGCAGGGCTTCGCGCCCGCGGCCATCCGGGTAGCAGGTCGATCCCTTCACGACGGGCACGCCCGCCGTGTCGGCGTGGTCGGCGACCGCGTCGGCGTCGACCCCTGGCAGCTCGATCCAGAGGAAGTAGCCGCCTTCGGGCCGCACGTACCGCACGCGACGAGCGAGGTGTCGGTCGAGCGCGGCGGTGAGTGAGTGACATCGCTCGCGCAGCGCACCGCGCATGCGCTCGACGCCGGGCTCGAACTCGCCAGCCGCGCAGTAGCGGTACACGGTTGACTCGGCGAGCATCGACGGGCCGATGTAGGTGTCGATCGCGAGCTTGCGCATCCGCGCGTGCAGCGCGCTCGGCAGGATCATCGCGCCGCTGCGAACGCCTGGCGCGACCGTCTTCGTGAACGACGTCGAGTACAGCACCTGCGTTCCGCCCTCGAGCGAGTACATGCTCGGCAGGTCTTCGCCGCTGAAGCGCAGCTCACCGTACGGGTCGTCCTCGAGGACGAGGAAGCCGTACGTCGTCGCGAGCGCGACGAGCCGCTCGCGCTTCGCGCGCGACAGGGTGGCGCCACCGGGGTTCTGGAACGTTGCGATCGTGTAGACGAGGCCGGGGACGCGGCCGGCGACGCACATCGCCTCGATCGCGTCAACGTCGAGCCCGTCGGGCTGCAGGTCGACCGTCTCCACCGTCGCACCGAAACGGCGAAGGATGAGGATCGCCCGGTCGTAGGTGGGCGCCTCGACGACGGCGCGACCGCCCGACCCGGCGAACAGCGTCTCCGCGAGAAACGCCAGGCCCTGCAGCGAGCCGTTCGTCAAGAGCACGTTGCCTGCTGTCCCGCCGTAACGGGCGGCCACCCACTCGCGGAGCGGGCCGTAGCCAGCCCCGTCGCCGTACGCAAGCGTGCCAGCAGGATCCTCGGCGAGCGCACGCGCCGTGGCAGCAGCGATCTGGGCGACGGGAAGGAGGTCTGCCGACGGCACGCCGCGGGCGAAGGAGATGACGCGTTCGGAGCTCATGCCCCGGAGTGTCGCCTACCGCCCCGCGCGCTCCGCCACCATCCGTGCGACCTCGGTCGGGTTCGAGCCGACGCGCACGCCACGCTCCTCGAGCGCCGCGACCTTCGCGGCAGCCGTGCCCGACGAGCCGGAGATGATCGCGCCGGCGTGTCCCATCGTCTTGCCGGGCGGCGCTGTCCGTCCGGCGATGTACCCGAACACCGGTTTCGTGACGTGCGCGAGGACGTGGTCGGCAGCCTTCTCCTCCTCGTTCCCACCGATCTCGCCGACCATCACGATGATCTCCGTCTGCGGGTCGGCCTGGAACAGCGTCAGCGCGTCGATGAAGCTCGTGCCGATCACCGGGTCTCCACCGATCCCGACGATCGTTGAGTTGCCGAGCCCGAGCTGGGCGAGCTCACCGCCGATCTGGTAGGTCAGCGTGCCGGAGCGCGAGACGAGGCCGATCCCACCCGGCGCAAACACCTGCGCCGGGATGATGCCGACGTTCGCGATCCCGGGCGAGAGGGCACCAGGGCAGTTCGGGCCGAGCAGCCGGATCCCGCGCGGGGCGAGGTAGCTGTAGACCGCGAGCATGTCGTGGGCCGGAATGCCCTCGGTGATGCAGACGATCAGGGCGACCCCCGCGTCAGCCGCCTCGTAGATCGCATCCGCCGCGAACCGGGGCGGCACGAACACCATCGACGTGTTCGCACCGGTCGCAGCGACGGCCTGGGCGACGGTGTCGAAGACGGGGATCCCGTCGACGGTCTCGCCGCCCTTGCCCGGCGTCACGCCGGCAACGACCTTCGTGCCATAGTCGCGGTTCTTGAGGGTGTGGAACGTGCCCTCGCGTCCCGTGATGCCCTGCACCACGAGGCGCGTCTCGGAGGTCACCAGGATCGCCACGTCAGGCTCCTTCTGCCAGCGCGACGACGCGCCGGGCCGCGTCGAGCATCGTCCGCTCGGCGAACACGTTTGGCGGCGCCGCCTCGGCGAGCAGACGGCGGCCCTCGAGGTCGTTCGTCCCGTCGAGGCGGACGACGATCGGCACGGTGATCGTCAGCCGCTCAAGGGCTGCAAGGATGCCGCGCGCAACCTCGTCGCAACGCGTGATGCCGCCGAAGATGTTGAAGAGGATCGCCTTCACCTTGCTGTCGGAGAGGATCACCTCGAGCGCGGTGACGATCTTGTCGGCGTCCGCGCCGCCCCCCACGTCGAGGAAGTTCGCGGGCGAGCCGCCGACCTCGTCGACGACGTCGAGCGTTGACATCACGAGCCCGGCGCCGTTGCCGAGAATGCCGACGCTGCCGTCAAGCTTCACGTACGTCACGTGGCGCTCGCGCGCCATCTGCTCCTGCGGGTCAGCGGCAGCGGTGTCGCGCATCGCCTCGATCGCCGGATGACGGAAGAGCGCGTTGTCGTCGACGGTCACCTTCGCGTCGGCGGCGATCACCTCGCCGGTGGTGGTGATCACGAGCGGGTTGACCTCGATCAGCATCGCGTCGATCGCGAGGTACATCGCGTACGCCTTCTCGATCAGCGAGCCGACGGCCCGGTGCTCGTCCTTCGGCACGCGGGCCGCGAACAGCAGCCGACGGAGGAAGAACGGCCGCATCCCGATCGCCGGGTCGAGGTGCAGCCGCGCGAGTGCGTCGGGGTGGTCGACGGCGACGGCCTCGATGTCCATCCCGCCCATCGTCGAGAGCATGAACAGGGGACGCTTCTCGCCGCGGTCGAACGTGATCGAGAGGTAGTACTCCTTGGCGATGTCGACGGCCTTCTCGACCCAGACGCGGCGCGTGACGTGTCCTTTGATGTCGAGCCCGAAGATCGCCGCCGCCTTCGCCGCGGCATCGTCGGGCCCGTCGGCGACCTTCACGCCACCAGCCTTGCCGCGCCCGCCGGTCAGCACCTGAGCCTTGACAACGACCCGTCCGCCGCCGAGGGCGACCGCGCCAGAACGAACCTCCTCGACCGTCGTCGCGACCCGACCTTCGGTCGTCGGTACGCCGTGCGCGCCGAACAGCTCCTTGCCCTGATGCTCGTAGAGGTCCACGGTCGGATACTACGTCGGCTTCGGCACGGAAGGCGACGCTCGCGAGGGGCTCCGAGAGATCACGAACGAGCCGACCAGGATCAACGGGAGGCCGATCGCCACGCCCTTGCCGAACGGCTCGCCGAGGAGGGTGACGCCGTAGGAGACGGAGAAGAGCGGGATCAGGTAGGCGACGATCGATGCTCGGGCGGGACCGACGCGGAACATCACCGAGTAGTAGAGGGCGAACGCCAGCCCGGTGCCACCCGCGCCCAACGCAACGAGCGCGCCGACGCCGGCCAGGCTCGGCGCGTGTGTCGGCAGGTCGAGCAATGCCGGCACGAGGGTGAGCGCAGACGCGGAGGCGAGCAGGCCGGTGACGATCCCGAGCGGCTTCACGCCTCTCAGCCGGCTGCGGCTGTACAGGGGGCCTACCGCGTAGAAGACGGAGGAGAGGGTGAGGCAGAGCGCGCCCAACACCGCATGCCAGGTCGTGCCGATGTCGAGCCCGTAGACGGCGACAACGCCCGCGAACCCGAGGCCGATGCCAACCGCTCGTCGGCGCGTCGCCCGCTCTCCATGGTCGAAGACCGGCGCCAGCAGGGCGACGAAGATCGGCACCGACCCGTTCAACACGCCCGCGAGCGACGAGGCGATCCACTGCTGGCCGATCGCGATCAGCGCAACGGGGATCGCGATCTGCACGAGCCCGGTCACCGCGAGCGGGCGCCACGCTGCCCGAACCCCGTCGAGCGCACCGGTCGCGCGTGCGAGCGTCCCGACGACGAGGAGGCCGAACGTGACGCGTCCCCACACGAGGGTGCCGGGCGGGAAGTCGCGCAGAGCAACGTGGACGAACATGTAGCTCGCGCCCCAGAGCGCCGCGAGCACCACGATCCCGATCACGTCCTTTCGACCCACGAACGCACCGTACGTGGATCGCGTCTCACAACCGGCGGTCGGGCATCGTTCCATCATCGTGCACCTCCCGCCGTTCCAGCGACTGCTTGACGCCCACGCCGCTGACGTCCACCGCTTCTGCGTCGCCCTCGTCGGGCCAGACGACGCGGAGGACTGCTTCCAGGAGACGTTCCTCGCCGCGCTCCGCGCCTACCCGCGCGTGCGCTCGACCGCGAACCTGAAGTCGTGGATCACGACGATCGCCCACCGTAAGGCGATCGACCTGGTCAGGGCGCGGGCGCGACGTCCCCAGCCGTCCGAGAGCGAGCCGATCGCGACGACACAGCCGGTCGAGGAGAACGGCGCGCTCTGGGACGCCGTCTCGCGGCTGCCGCCGAAGCAGCGCGACGCGGTGCTGATGCGTTATCGCGACGACCAGGAGTACGGCGAGATCGCAGCGTCGCTCGCCTGCTCGCAGGAGGCGGCGCGCAGGAGCGTGCACGAGGGGTTGGTGAGGCTACGAAGGGAGCTTGCAGATGACCGCTGAGGATGCCACCACGCGGTTCACGGCGCGCGCCGAGTCCGCTGGACTCGTCGATGTCGCGTTCGTTGAACACGACAGCCCGCTTGGCGTGCTAACGCTCGCGGCGACCGAGGCCGGGGTGCTCCGCATCGGCTTCGCCGGCGAGCGGGACGACGTGCTGGACGAGCTCGCGCGCACCGTCTCCGGGCGGGTCCTGCGCGTGCCGGCGCGCCTCGACGGCGTCCGCCGGCAGCTCGACGAGTACTTCGCCGGGCAGCGCACGACGTTCGATGTCCCGCTCGACCGTGGCCGGGCAGCCGGGTTCACGCTCGCCGCGCAGCGGGCGATCAGCGCGATCCCGTACGGCACGCTCGCCACGTACACGGACATCGCGCGGGCGGCCGGGAACGCCAAGGCCACCCGAGCGGCAGGCACCGCCTGTCGCACGAACCCGCTCCCGATCATCGTCCCCTGCCATCGCGTCGTGCGAACCGGCGGCGCGCTCGGCGGCTATGCCGGCGGGTTGCCGGCGAAGCTGACGCTGTTGACGCTCGAGGGAACGCTGCTGTAGGGGAGGCCATCAGGTGAAGACCCGCTCACGCCCAGCTCAACGACAGATCCTGCTGGATCACGGCGTCCGCACGATCAGCGTCTCCTCAACGGCGAACCTCTCCGCCGACGAGACGGCGGCGGCGCTCCTCGCCGCCACGCCAGCAATCGCCGACGAGATCCGGCACCGATTCGCGCCCTACATCCTGCTGGTCGGCAAGGCGGGAGCCGTCCGGCATCTGACGCTCCGCTAAGCGGGGAGCGGAGCGCCTCGCCGTTCCTTATGCCGCCAGCTTCACGCCGTCCGGGAGCGGCTTCGCAGCGCGGCACCGATCGCGCCGCCGAGGTCGCCGAGCGCTGCGAGGAGCACGGCGGGTGGCTGGTCGGTGACGAACAGGTGCGGGCGCATTGCAGCGAGGATGCGCTCGACGTACGGCTGGCCGAGGCGCGACCCGAGGCCACCGCCGATCACCACGGCCTCGACGTCGAGCAGGTTGACGGCGGAGGCGATGCCGGCACCGAGCGCCTCGACGGCGCCCTCGATCAGCCGTTCCGCGAGCCGGTCGCCCTTCTCGAGCGCCTCGGCCCAGACGCCGCTGGCGAGCCGCTCCTTGCCACGGCGCTCCATGATCTCGAACAGCTTGGTGGCCTTGCCGGCGTCGTGCAGCTCACGTGCCCGCACCTCCATCGCGCCCCGTCCTGCGTAGGCCTCGAGACAGCCGCGGCGTCCACAGGGGCAGGGCGCGCCGTCGCGGACGACGACCATGTGGCCGATCTCACCGGCGCTGCCGCGCCCGATCCACCGCCTGCCTTCGAGCACGAGCCCGCCGCCCACGCCCGTGCCCCAGAACACGCCGAGCACCGTCTCGTATGGCCGACCAGCGCCGAGGTGGAACTCGGCCTCCGTCGCGACGTCCACGTCGTTGCCGACGGCGACCGGAACGCCGAACGCGTCGGACAGGGTCGCTCCGAGCGGGAACGCTCCCTCCCACCCCGGGATGTTCGGCGACCGCTCGACCACGCCCGTCGCGCTGTCGACGGCGCCTGGGGCGCCAACGCCGACGCCGTCGAGATCGGCGAGGTCCAGGCCAGCCCCCTGCGTCGCCTCCGTCATCGCCCGCACCATCGACTGCGCTACCGCGGCCGGGCCACCGCCGTCGCGCGGGGTCGGGAGGCGTGCCTGCCCAACCACCGCGTGCTCCGCGTCGAGCACGACGGCCTGGATCTTCGTCCCGCCAAGGTCGATCCCACCGGTAGCCTTCATCTGCCCAATCCTACTGATCGTTGCGGGCGACGTGCAGAGCGGGGCCGGCGACAGCGATCGTCGCCGCGACGATGCCACCGGCGAGCGGGTAGACGAGGTAGGAGGTCTGAAACACGCGTGCGACCTCGACGAGCACCAGCACCGACACGGCGAACCCGGCAGCAGGGAGCCAGGGCTCGCGTAGCCGCCGCTGGGCGAGGAGCAGGACGACGAGAACCGGACCGAGCGTCACGGCGGCGATCGGCAGGAACGGGTAGGCGCCGTTCCTGCTGACCACGCCAGCACGCACCAGGAACCCCGCCACGCCGTAGCCGATGACGCGATAGGCGGACGCGGCGTACGTGACGGTGTCGGCCCAGAAGGCGGTCGGGCTCCAGAGGACGAACGGCGCGATGCCGACCCCCAGCACGAGCGCACCGACCGCCGCGGGCTTGCGGAGCGCCGCCCACCCGCCCGCCTGCCAGATCGCGAGGGCGACGAAGGGGATCGCCAGCACGGCGAACTGCTTGAACAGCACCGCGACGGCGAGCAGCACGGCCGCCGCCGTCCAGCGGCGCCGGTGGACGGCGGCGAAGGAGAGGACGAGCGGCAGCACGCACAGCGCGTCGGCGGTGCCGGTCCACGCGCCGCGCACGAGCAACGGGTTCGCCGCGAGGAGGAGCCCGGCGCCCAGCCGAAGGGCGAGCGGGCCGGGGAGCATCAGCGCCGCGCCAAGCAGGCCGAGCGTCGCTACAAGGACGAGGAAACGAAGGTCGTCGAGCGGTGACGGGAGCAGCGTCCACGCCGCCCCGGCGGCGACCGTACCGGGGAAGTAGGCGAGGTGGTCAAGCGCCGGCGGCCGGGTCGCTGAGGGCGGGTAGAAGCGTTCGAGCCCGGAGTGGCCGTAGTCGTGACCGTAGGGATCGGCGCCGGAGCGCAGCACGTGGCCGGCGAGCTCGATCTCGTACGTCGAGTCGTTGTCGTACAACCACGGCGACGTCGCGTCACGCAGCCCTGCCTGCAAGGCGACGCCGGGGACGAGCAGCGCCAGCGCGACGAGGCCGGTGACGGCAAGCACGAGCGGGCCGCGCCATCGCTCAGCGCAGACCAGAACGACGACGATCGCGAGCGCGGCACCGAGCGCCGCGAAGGCCGCCGCGGAGCGCAGCACACCGATGTCCCACGCACCGTGCGCGGCACGGACGAGCGCGCCGAGCAGCCCGTGCGGGTGCAGCGCGGTACCGACGGGCGGGAGCACGGCACCGGCGCCGAGCTCGGGCACCGCAACGAGCGCGAGGCCGGCGGCGACGGCGAGCACGCCGACCGCGTGGCCGCGCCTCACTTCACCGGCTCGAGCGCGGAGAGCTGGTAGGCGCCCTCGAAGTAGATCGTCGTCTGGTCCGCGACGACCGGCGCGTACCGTCCGCTCGACGATTGCCACACGACACGGTGGGTGTTCACGTCGATGCCGTACGAGCGTCCGGGGCCTGCCTTGATCGGGCGCTGCGCGCCCTTGTGCGACCCAGGGAGGGTGGAGAAGTAGATCACGCCGTCGACGATCGTCGGCGCCCCAGCGATCGCCGACGCCGCGTTGAACGTCCAACGCACGTCACCGGTCGCGGCGTCCACGGCGACAAGCTGGCCTGAGAACGTGCCGACGTAGACCCGGCGTTGGAAGACCGCGGGCGCGCTGTACACGTAGGAGCCAACGTTCTTCGCCCAGATCAGCTTGCCGCTCTTCTCACCAAACGAGTAGACGTAGCCGTCGGTGTTCGCCGCGTACACGCGCCCGTAGGCGACGGTTGGCGTGGCGTAGAAGTACTCGCGTGCGCCGAACCGTGCGAACGAGGTCTGGCGCCACCGTTGGCGCCCCGTGCGGGCGTCGAGCGCGTAGAAGCCGCCGCGGTCGGTGCCGATGAACAGCACGCCGTCGTGGTAGGCGGCGGAGTCGGTGATCGCCGAGTCGACAGGATGCGACCAGAGGATGCGATGGGTGCGGGTTGACAACGCGTAGACGCGCCCGTCCCAGCCGCCGTAGTACAGGACGCCGCCTACCAGCAGCAGCGACGACTCGACGACGGGCGTCTTCACCTTCCACCGCAGCGCGCCTGTCGCCGCGTCGACCGCGACGACCAGGCCACGTCCGTTTCGGTCGTGGTTGCAGAGCGGCCCCATGAACGTGTGGTAGACGACGCCGCCGGCAACCACAGGTGACGCGGCCGAGCAGTGGTGAAACTCGCGTGACCAAACGACCTTGCCCGTCACGGTGTCACGAGCGACGAGCGAGCCATGTTGCTGCCCGTAGAAGATGCGACCGTAGGCGACCACCGGCGGGAACTCAACGAGGCTCGTCTTCGTCGTCCACCGCGTGCGGAACGGTGGATGCACGGCGTAGCCCGGCGCGAGATGGGTGCGTTGTGCGTCGAACCCGTACATCGGCCACGGCTCAGAGGTGTCGGGGGCAGCCGGGGTTGGTGTCGTGACGGTGGTCGTCTCGGTCGAGGAGCCGGTCGAGCTGCCGAGCGTCGTGCTGGAGCTCAAGGAGCTGACCGTGGCATCGCCTGGGATCGTGTCGGTCGTAACGAACTCGTCGGTGGAGTTGCCGCGGACGTCGTGGTTCGACAGCTGGTCCGAGACGTACCAGGCCGCGCCGGCGCCGCCAGCGAGGACGACGACACCAGCTGCGGCAACGAGCCGACGCCATCTCATGCCGGGACGACCTCGACGCTCGCGGCTGGACGCGGGACGAGCGTCGCCGTGCCGGCGATCGCAGCGATCGCCCACCACGTCGGGTCGGCGAAGAACTGGTCGTAGGCGAGGCCGTGCACGACGAGGGCAGTGAGCGAGGCAGCGAGGATCATCCGCAGGACAGGATCGACGATGCGTCGGATGTGCCACGCGATCACGGCCAGGGTCGCCAGGAACAGCACGAGGCCCCCGACGCCCAGCTCGGACGCGACGTCGACGACGACGTTATGTGGGGCGATGCGCGCACGTTCCGACGCCGTCGATCCGGTCGCGACGCCAAACCCGCCGAGCCCGACGCCGACGAGGGCGTGGTGTGCGAACGTTGACGTGCCGCGCTCGGCAAGGCCGAGCCGGCTCGACGTCGCCTTGTCCAACGACCGCGCGATGGCCTTGCCGACCTGTGGCTGGGTGAGGAGCACGCCAGCCGCGACGAGCAGGACGCCAACGCCGAGCGCGATCGCGACGCGACGGCGCCAGAGGATCGCCGCGATCATCGCAAGGCCGCCAGCGAGCGCGGCGAAGCTCGTCTGCGACACGGAGAAGACGATGCCGGCGAACATGACCGGCGCGGTCAACAGCGCGACGAGGGTCGACACCCGGGCGCGGCCGGCGACGGCGAGCGAGACGATCGTGACGAGCGCGAGCACCTCGACGCGGCCGAACATGCTCGGGTCATACAGCAACGAGTTCGCGCGAAAGAGACCGGAGTAGGCATAGGTGACGTCGACCTTGTCGTTCGTCACGTAGTTGTGCCGCCGCACGTGCTCGATCACCGCGACGACCCCCATGACCGTCGCGACGACGATCTGGACGCTCGGCACGGCGACGAGGAAGCGACGCGCGCCCTGCATCCGTGCGACGAAGCCGGCCAGGAGCCCGAGCGGCGCGTACGTTGCGACGATCTCGAAGGACCCGCGCGTCAGGTCGCCGGTCCACTGGAGGCTCGCGGCGGCGAGCACGAGGTGCGCGGCAAGAAGCCAGCCGATCGGGCCGAGCCCGGGTGGGACCGCCCGCCGCCGGACGCTCTCAACAACCAGCGCAGCGAGGCCAGAGAGCAGCACGAGGTAGAGCGGCACGAGGTAGTGGATCGGCCGGATCGGGTTGGCGAGCGGCATCCGCAGCGCGAACACGAGGCCAGCGACGGGCACGACGATCGGCCAGCGCAACGCACAGGCGGTGCCGAGCACGAGCACGCCGAGTGCGGCGGCGCCCGCCGCGACGGCGAGCGCCGGGTGGCGTTCGATCGAGCCGAGCGCGGGCCCCTGGCCGGCGGCGAGCGGCACGACACCAACGAGCGTGACGAAGATCGCGGGTAGCCGAACGGCTGGGCCGCGCTCGACGAGCAGCAGTCCCACACCCAACGCGGCCAGAAGGGCGAACCACGGCATCCCGCGGAGTCTACCGGTCTCGCGGAGGCGGACTCGTCACGGGGTGGAGGTGCGCGTCGCGACCCCAACGCGCACCGCTCGGGTTCGTGAGGACGGGCATGGCGGCGCGGTCGGACGTCGGTAGGGCGAACACAAGGTCGGCGCCGACGACGGCCGGGGGATCGAACCGCTCGACCGCTCAGAGATCGACGACGCCGTCTCCCTCGACCGCGAAGCCAACCACTGCCGCGCCGAGTTCAACACCATCAGACCGCACGAAGCGCTCGTCTGGAACCGCCCGCTCGACGTCCACCACCTCCTCGCCAGCCCGACGATCCCCACCTATCAGAAGGCCGAAACCCTGCCAGTTTCTTGACGCAGAACGCGAGAACGGTAGTGGTCTGATTGTGAGATGGCGTGGTCATCCGACTGCCTGGATCGTCCTGCGCTTGTCGGCTCTGCCACCCGTCGGGTGGCTCCGCCGCTCAGCTCCGGCGACCGCGCCCCGGCCCGCTCTGCGTGCCGGATCGTGGGCTTCGCGGGAACGTCGCGC
>JANYCN010000035.1 GCA_025360225.1 Actinomycetes bacterium
CGACCACGATCCGGCCCGCTCTGCGTGCCCGATCGTGGGCTTCGCGGGAACGCCGCGCGCCGCTTGCACTTAGCGTGTCAAGGCCTTCGCCTTGACACGCGTGCGAGCGGGCGTGCTATCCAGCACGCCCGCGATCAGCAAGCCCTGCGCGACGCGCAACGCTCCCGCTCGCTCCAGACACCCGATGACGATGCCATTTGACAATCACACCACGAGCGAAGATCACGCGAGAACTGCTCCGAGCTCCTCGATCGCGCTGACGGTGCGGATGCCGAGCGCCCGGACGCGGTCCGTGACGTCGACGGGCAACGGCCCGCCCTCGTCCTCGTTCAGGACGCCGCCCATCACCACCCGGCCCTCCCAGCGCTCGTCGGCGAGCGCGGCGAGCAGCTGGCGCGCCAGCGTCAGGGCCGACCCGTTGTAGGTGCCGACGACGATCGCGTCGAGGTCCTCGTCCACCGCCGTCCGCGCGACAGCGGTGACGGTCGCGTCGGACGGCAGAAGCACCACCTCCGCGCCAGCAGCGGGCAACGCGCGTGCTAACGCGTCACGAACGACGTCGTGGACGTCGAGAACGGCGAGCCCGACTCGGTGGCCGGCGAGGTTGCCGAGACCGGCACCGGCGCGTTCCACCAGCGAGCCCAGGAGCCGGTGCTTCCACGGCACGAGCCCTGCGACGTCATCGTCTGGGGGCAGCGCGACGCGTCGCTCGAGACCCGCGGCGCCGAGACGGCGGAGCGCGAGCAGGAGTGCAGCCGGGTCGGACACGTCAACCCCGTCCGCGGCGAGGAACGCCAGAGACGCGTCGCGGAAGCGCAGCCCGTGTGCGAGGCAGGCAGCGGCGAGGCGATCGATCTCGGCCCAGTGAAACAGCGTCGACGTCCGGCGCGCCTCGCGCTCGAGCTCGCGCGCGAGGACCTGCACCTCGAGCACCTCCGCCGCGTTTGGGATCCGTTGGGCCTCGGTGAGGGGCGTGACATGGATCGCGTGACCGGTCGGCCGGTGAAGCTGCGCGGCGATGTCGACGAGGGTCGACGCCGTGACGACGGCCCGGTTGCGCTCGTGGTCGAAGCCAAGGTCGACGGTGTTGCCGTACACCATCGTGCCTACGACGTCAGGCCCGTGCAGGTCGGCGAGGGCGACGTGGACGACGGCGCGATGCAGCGGCACGTCGATCAGGCCGCCATAGCAGTGGCCGAGCCGCGCGCCACAGAGGTCGACGACGAGGTGGTGCTCGAGTGCGGCCCAGCCGACGTAGGCACCGTACGTCGCGACCTGCATCGCAACCCCATCGTCCAGATAGGAGTGCACGAGCGCACCCTGCTCACGCATCGCGGCCATCAAACCGAGGGCGCGAACCGTCTGCTCCGTCAGCTCGACGTCACCGGTGCCTGGCCAGGTAAACGCGAAGTGCTGGCCGAGGTTGCCGATCGTCGCCGCGCCGCCTGCGAGGGCCGCGCGAGCGTTCTCGAACCCGTACGGAGTGCCGATCATCGCATCGCCGAGGTGTGGCTGGACGGCGAGCGTCGCGAGCTCCTGCCACTCGTCGTCGGCGATCAACGGCCCTGTCTCCTTCGCAACGCTTGCTCGCAGGTGAGGCGCGATGCCCATCGCGCGCGAGAGACAGAGCCCGTAACGATCGAGGTCCGAGCCCCGCGCCCGTAGCCCGTCCCGAACCTCCTCGATCATCGCGCGGGTGGCGGGCCAGTCGGCGAGCCCGACGTGCGCGTGGTAGGTGATCTCGCGGCGATCACGGGCGCGCTGCTTGAAGGCCGTCTCGCTCGTCACGCCGTGGCGCTGACAGAACGCACTGACGGGCAGCGTCCGTGGCGCCGCCGCGGCGCCCTCCGCCAGCAGCTCGCTTCCCGGCCTCATCGTTTCATCGTACGGGATCGCCCCAAGCGCACGGTGCGGCATCATCCTACGATGCGAACCTTCGGTCTCCGCGTCTCTCTCGACCACCTCTGGTGCGCCGTTGGCGGCCACGTCCACGCCCTGGGCTCGACGCACGCCCTCGCGGCCGTCGCCGTCGCGGACGGATCGACCCTTCACCGTTGCCTGCGCTGCCTCGACCTCGTCGAGCTGCCAGCGGGCGAGGCGCGGAGCGATCCGTCGCCGCTGGTGATCCCGCACCGGGGCCGGGCGCTGCGCGACGCGGTGGTTCTGCGCCTGATCGCGGCCGACAAGGCGGCCCACGCCGTCCTCCTCGGGATCGTCGGCCTTGCGATCATGCTGCTCTCAGGACGACACGACGCCGCGCACCGGTCGTTCATCCGGCTGCTCGTCGCGATCAACGGCTCATCCGCCACACCTGACGCGGTCGAACGACAGCTCAACGGCGTGCTCGGAAGGGTCGACTGGCTCCTGCGCCTCCACACCGGGACGCTGCACGCCGCCGCGGCGGCGGTGCTTGGCTACGCCGCTTTGAACGCGATCGAGGCAGCTGGGCTCTGGCGGATGCGGCGGTGGGCGGAGTACCTCTCAGCGATCGCCACGAGCCTTTTCCTGCCGATCGAGGCGTACGAGATCGCCGACCGGTTCACCTGGTTTCGGCTCGGCACCCTTCTCGCGAACCTCGCGATCGTCGGCTACCTGGTGTGGGCCAAGCGGCTGTTCGGGAGCCGCGGCGGAGCGCGCACCGAGCACGAGATGCGGATGCGTGACACCTCCGTCGAGGCCGTCGAACGCGCCGTCACGGTGAGAAAAACGCAGAACCCCCGCGGCGGCGGGGGTTCTGCGAGGTAGCGCGTACGGGATTCGAACCCGTGTTACCGGCGTGAGAGGCCAGCGTCCTAGGCCCCTAGACGAACGCGCCAGGCCCTATCGTGGCATGGTATCCGATGCCGCCCGGAGAGGCTGCGGGACTAGGATTCGAACCTAGATAAACGGAGTCAGAGTCCGTTGTCCTGCCGTTAGACGATCCCGCACCGGCAAGCCCAACGTAGCATACGGGCGTGCCAGCTCCTCCAGGAAGCGCGCTCGACTTCGGAGCACTCCACCTCCGCCTCTATCCGCTCTGCGTCCTTGCTGGCCTGCTCGTATGGATGGTCGTTACCGCTCTGATCTGGCGGAAGGGCGGGGGAGACGCGGTCGAGGCGGTGTGGGCGTGCATCGCAGCGACGCCGCTGGCCTTCCTCGGTGCGCGGCTCTTCTCGTCCTTCACGGACACGTTGCGTGGCGCGCCCTCGCCGCCGCTCGACCTGGCCCACGGTGGGTTCGCCATCTACGGCGCGATCGCGGCCGGCATCTTCGCGCTCGTGATCTTCTGTCGCGCGCGTGGCTGGCCGGTCGGCACGTTCCTCGACTGCGCGATGCCCGGCCTTGCCTTAGGGCAGGCGATCGGACGGTGGGGAAACTACTTCAACCAGGAGCTCTACGGGTCACCGACCAGGTTGCCGTGGGGTCTCGTGGTCGATCCGGCCCACCGGCCCTTGGCCTCGCTTGACGTTGCGACCTACCATCCGGCGTTCCTCTACGAGTCGCTCTGGGACGTCACGGTGTTCCTCCTTCTGCTGGTCGCCTGGCGACGGCTGTGGCGACGGTTTGGGCCGGGCTCGCTCGTCGCCGCGTACCTCGGGTTGTATGGGGTAGGGCGCTACGTGGTCGATGGTGTCCGGGTCGACCCGGCGGCGACGGTTGGTCCGTTACGCCTCAACCAGCTGGTCTCGCTCGTCGCGGTCGCGACGGCGACGATGATCATCCGGCACCTTGCAGGCCGAAAACGATGATGTAGCGGGTTTCAGCTGGTCAAGCTTCAGTCGCCTGTTGTCGATACACGGTCGGCACCCGAAGCTCGTTCGTCGAACCCTTGCTCGCCGTGAAACTCCTCCGACATCGCCGTCGTTCCTCCGCTCCGCTCGTCGTGCCGACGATTGGCGCCCTGCTGCTGCTGGCCGCCGTGGTGGCGTCCGGCTCCTCCCTGATCCTCTCGGCGATGGCTGAGCGCTCGACGATCGACGGTGAGCGGCGGGGTATCTCGCCGGCGGTCGCGATCGTCCGCGAGATGGCCACTCCCGGATTCGAGGCATTTCGGCCGGCGGCGATCGAATCGCTCGTCGACCTCGGCTACCGCAGCGGCCTTGCCTTCGACCCTGAGGCGGAAACCTACGCGCTTGCGACCGCGCTCACGGCCCAGATCCCGAGCGCGCTGCCGGCGTCGCCTGAGACGTTCCCCGAGGCCACGATCGCGCTTCGCGACACGGTCCGGCGTTCCCGTTCGGGTGATCTCGTCCCAACGCTTGAGCGGCTCGTCCGCGAGCCTGCCGGTCAGACACGCCGGCAGGCGGCGGCCGCACTCGAGCGTGCGGTCGCATCTGACCTCGATCGTCGTCTCGCCGCCCGTGCCTCGGCGGTCGCGGTGCGCACGGCGATGCTCGTCGCGCTCGGTCTGTTCACGGCGTTCGTCGGCGTCGCGATGTTAGGGAGAACGTTGATCGCCGTCCGACGTGGGCTCGCGGCCGAGCGGCAGGCGCGGGAGGCTGCCCAACGCCAGCTGGCCCTCGCTGACGCAACGCCTGTCGGGCTCTGGACGACCGAGGCCGACGCGACGACGGTGACCTGGGTGTCGAGCCGCTTCGCCGAGCTGACGGGCATCGACGATCTCGCCGCGCTCGGCAACGGCTGGTTCCAGCACGTCCACCCCGACGACCGCACCGCAGTGACGTCGAGCCTTGCGGCGGTCTGTAACGCCGCGCCGGCCCTCGTTCCCCCGTACCGCTACCGGATCGTCGATCTCAACGGCGTCGAGCGCGCGATGCGCGAGGAGGCGCGACCCGTCTACCGCGACGGCAGGCTCGTCGCGTTTGCCGGCTCGACGATGGACGTCACGGACGAGGAGCGTGCACACCGCACCGTCGTCGAGCTTGCGACCGCCAGCGCGCGTGGGCTCGACCTGGCGCGCCAGGTCCTTCAGGCAGGGACGCTCGACGCCGCCTTCGCCGCCTGTGCGGGTTGCCTCGCCGAGGCGGGCGTCCGCTGGACGGCGCTCTTTCGCGCCACCGTTGACGGTCGGCGCGCCGTGGTGACCAGCTTCACCGCCCCAGCGGTCGTGGACGAGCGCGTCCTCGCCGAAGCTGACGTCACGAGCGTCGCTGTCGGCTCGGGTGCGGTGGAGTGGGGACGCCTAGCCGTCGCCGGCACCGCGCCCGAGCACCTCCTGCCGATGGTCGCCTCGATCCTCGCCTCGGCGATTCTTCGCCTCGAAGCCGAGTCGCGCCTCGCGCACGACGCACGCCACGAGCCGGGCAGCGGCCTGCTCCGTCGTGCGGCCTTCGCTGACGTCGTCACCGATGCTGCTGCGGGCGGGCCGGTGACGGTCGTCGCGTTTGACGTCGTCGACCTCGACATGATCGGCGATCGGGAGGGACGTGGCGCGTGCGAGCACCTCCTCACGCGCTCCGCGATCCGCATTGCCGCCGCCGCCGCAGCCGATCTCCCGTCACGGCTTGGACGCCTCGGCGACACGTCGATCGGCCTCCTCCTCGCCGGCAGGGACGTTGCGCGGCGCGAGGAGATCATCAGCGCCCTCGTCGACCTCGAGCAGTCTCCCGGCGGTCTACGCGGCGCCTGGGCGGCCGGTGAGGAAGGGGTGGACGGCGGCCCGCTCGTCGAGCACGCCGAGACCGCTCTCGCCCACGCACACCGCGCGCGTCTCGCCGCCGTTGCCTACGACGACGACTTCGCGCGGCGCATGTCGAGCCGCATCCAGCTCGACGGCGACCTGCGCCGCGCGATCACGAACAACGAGCTGTTCCTGCAGTTCCAGCCGATCGTCGATCTTGCGACCGGCGCGATCCGGCGCGGCGAGTCGCTCGTGCGGTGGCGCGCGGCGGACGGCATGCGTGGGCCGGACTCGTTCGTGCCGTACGCCGAGGAGTCCGGGCTCATCGTGCCGCTGGGCCGGATCGTGATGTTCGAGGCGTGCAGGGTCGCAGCTCGGATGGTGAGGGAGCTCGGTGATCGCGCGGTGCCGATCACGATCAACGTGTCCGCCGAGCAGCTCACCCGAGACGACCTCGCCGCGGTGGTGCAGTCGGCGCTCGTCGAGACCGGGTGTCCGCCGAGCGCGATCGCGCTCGAGCTGACGGAGACGGCCTACCTCGCGGACACCAGCGAGTCGCGCTCCGCCCTCGAGATCGTCCGGGCGCTTGGCGTGAAGCTCCTGCTCGACGACTTCGGCACCGGTTACTCATCGCTCGGCACGTTGCACGAGGTCAGGGCGGACGCGATCAAGCTCGACCGCAGCCTGATCGCCTCCTTCGGTGAGAGCACGACGTCGACGGCGATCGTCGCCGCAGCGATCGCGATGACCCGAGCGCTCGGTATCGACACCGTCGCCGAGGGCGTCGAGACCCCGGCGCAGGCGGCGATCCTGCAGGCTGCCGGCTGCCGCTACGGCCAGGGGTGGCTGTTCGCGAAGGCGATGGACGAGGACGACTTCATCGCGTACGTCGCGAACGATCGGCGTCTCGGCATCGCCGCCTGACCCGATCGTCGCTGCTGGCACCTACAGGCGAACGACCGGGAGGAGAAGCTTCTCCGTCTCGGCGTCGATGTGCGCGAACACCTCGATCCACTCCTCGAGGCCCGACCCGTGGAGCTTCTTTCGCAGCAGCTCGTCGATCTGGAAGACGCCTGCGGAGTTGTTCATCTCGATCTCAACCTGGATCGGTCGCTCGACGCCATCCCGGATCGACACCCGCTCGATCGCGGCGGCCGAGAGCGAGTGGATCGACGTGCGCCCCGCCGCGAACGGGATCCGCGACCGTCCCTTCGCCATGTCGAGCGCGTCAGCGACGCGCAGCACTCCCGCCTCGAGGGAGAGCGGCTCGCCGTCGGCGCGGTGCGCGGTGATCGTCTGCAGCACCTCGGCGATGACGATCGTGCGGGCGGGTTCGGCGTACAGCCCATCAAGCATGCCCGGCAGCCGGTCGGCGGCCATGAACAGGCTCCAGTCCTCGTGGCCGCGGCGATGCACCGCCATGCCGACGCAGTGGAACATCGCGCCGAGCACGACGACGACCTCCGCGTCCTCGACGCGCATGCCGTAGTCGCGCACCATGCCGGGCTCCGCTCCATGCCGTAGGAGGTCGCGAAGGAGCTTGAGGCCGATGTTCGCGACGACCTGTACGTGCACCCAGCTGTGGTCGTTGATCCGCATCCGACGGACGGCGTTGACGTTCGCTACGTGCCACCAAGCGCGGAGCGAGAGGTCATCGTTCGCTCGGCTAACTACCTCCCGGAGGACGCGGTTTCCCCTGGCGGGCAGCGAGATTCGCATCGCCGCGACGGCCTCGTCCGGTGCCAGGTGCGCTCCCCGCTCAGCCTCGATCGAGACGCCGCGCTCGCCCGTGTCGGGCGGTTCGGTGTGGTCTCGTTCGTCCTCGTGCGGATCGTCGGTCATGCGGGAACGCTACACCCAGGCGTCCGGGGTACGGGGTAGCCTCCCGGTGATGGAGACGGAGGCGCCTGTGGCCGCGACCTGGCCGCCGCGCTACCGGATCCACAAGTACTGGTCACGCAAGCCGGCTGACCTCGTCGCCGAGCGGATCGCCGCGGCCACCTCGCCGGGCGACCTCGTCCTCGACCCGTTCTGCGGCTCCGGCGTCGCACCGATCGAGGCGGCAGCGCTCGGACGTCGTGGCATCGGCGTCGACGTGAACCCGTTCGCGATCTTCCTCGCCCGGACGACGGCCACCGCCTGCGACGCCGACGCGCTTGCAGCCGCCGGCGCGCGGGTGCTGGCAATGGCGGAGCGCGACGAGGCGGTCTGGCACGAGACCCGCTGCAGGCGCTGCGGCCGACGCGCGCGCCTCGCCGGAACCGTCTCCCACGGTTCCGCTCTGGTCGCGGTGCTCGTCCGATGTGCGGCGTGTGGCGGGACGGCGCGTGAGGAGCCCGATGTCGCCGATCGCTCGCGCGAGCGTGCGAGCGGGGCGGCAGGGGACGGCGGGGCGCCGCGCCCGCCAGTGTTCGTCGGCTGGCAGACACGCAAGCTCGTGCGTGCCGGTATCGCCGACTTTGGTGAGCTGTTCGAGCCGGCGAACCTGCGCGCGTTCGCAGCGATCCGCGAGGCGATTTCCGTGGAGCCTGACGAGACGCTCCGGCCATCGTTGCAGCTCGCGCTCACCGGAGCGCTCGCGCAGGGGTCGCGGATGATCGCCGACACGGGCGCTGGCGGCGGTGGTGCGTCGTGGAAGATCAACGTCTACTGGCTCCCGGCGCGACGGCTCGCGCTCGACCCGTTCCGCTGCTTTGCGAACCGGCTCACCCGGGTCGTGTCGGCTCGACGCGACGCCGACGCGGTGCTCGGCGGTCAGGCTCGGCCAGCCTTCGTCTGCGCGGACGCCCGCGAGCTCGCGGGCATCGTTGACCCTGGCTCGGTGCACCACGTGTTCGCTGACCCACCCTACGGCGGGGAGGGAATCCAGTATGCGGAGCTCTCTGCGCTCTGGAGCGCGTGGCTTGACCCCGCTCTCGAGCCGGCGTTCGCTGCCGAGATCGGCGAGAACCCGACCCGTGGGCGCGACGCGCTTACGTTCGCCTCGGGCCTCGCCGAGGCTTTCCGCGCCGTTGCGAAGGTGCTCGCGGACGACGGGACGATGACCGTCACGTTCGCCTCGGGCGATCGCCGGTCGTGGGCGGCGCTGGACGGCGCGCTCGCTGGCGCCGGGTTCGCGGTCACGCGCGCCATCGACGTTGGCCGATCGGCTCCGGGACTCACGCAGCGGACGTCGACGCGCGCGACACGGGCCGACGTGTGGCTCGAGTGCCGGCGGGTAGGCTATCCCTCGTGAACGCCCTCTCCCGCCGCAGCCAGCTTGGCATCCTGTTGATCCTCGTGACGACGATCGTCGCCGGCGCGCTCGACGCGGCCGCCGCCACACCGGTCGTCGTGTTCGGCGTCTCCGCAGCAGCGCTCGCCGGCCTTGCCTGGATCGTCGCTCTCGCCACCGAGTCGGTTGGCACCCGCCTCTCGCCCGCCGCCACCGGCGTGTTGCAGTCGACGCTTGGCAACCTGCCTGAGCTGTTCGTCGTCCTGTTCGCGCTGCGGGCCGGCGAGACGGTCGTCGCGCAGACCTCGATCATCGGCTCGCTCTTCGCCAACGCGTTGCTCGTGCTTGGGCTTGCGATCATGGCGGGCAGCTTCCGCGCCGGCGATGGGGTGATGCGGTTTGGGCGAAAGCTTCCGAACGACACCTCGACGCTCCTCATCCTCGCCGTCTTCATCATCGTGCTGCTCGGCGTGTCCGACACCGTCGGCGACCGGGCGAGCCACCACCAACAGGCGATCTCGGTGGTCGGCGCCTGCGTGCTGTTAGCCGTGTATGGGTCGTGGCTCTGGGGCTACCTGCGCCAGCCGCACGAGCACGAGGAGGAGTCGCACGGCGGCGCAGCGCTACCGATTGGCTTCTCGGTTGCGCTGCTCGTCGGTGCCGGGGTCGGGGCGGCGCTCGTCTCCGACTGGTTCGTCTCGTCGATTAGCCCGGCCGCCGAGAGCTTGCACGTGTCGAAGTCGTTCGTCGGTCTCGTCGTCGTCGCGATCGCCGGCAACGCGGTCGAGAACGTCGCCGGGATCTTCCTCGCCTGGAAGGGGAAGTCCGAGCTCGCCGTGTCCGTCGTGAAGAACTCGGTCTCCCAGATCGCCGTGTTCCTCTTCCCGGTCCTCGTGCTCCTGTCGCTGTTCTTTGCGACGCCGCTGACCTTCGTCATGCTGCCGGTCTACATCGCGGCGCTGCTGCTCACCGCGATCGCCGTGTGGCAGATCACCGGGGACGGCGAGGCGACGATGTTCGAGGGCGCGGCGTTGGTCGGGCTCTACGTGCTGCTCGCCGTTCTGACGTTCTACGAGTGACGTTTTGCGGCGCGCTTTGCTGCCGCCCGGGCGCCGTAGGACGCCTGCATCTTCAGGCCCTTCGACGTCACCCACAGGACGCAGACGCCGATCACCACCGTGATGATCCCCCGCTGCACGATGCCGACCGAGGACGGCACGAAGCGGTGGGAGAGAAGCGCTGTGACGAAGAAGACGAACACGAGCGCGAAGCGTTGGAGCATGATCCCCATGCTCGAAGGGTACTACGCCGGCGTCGTCGAGCGTCGGCTGATCACGCGAGCGTCAACGCCGCACCGTGCCAGTCGCCGTAGAGCGCGCGGTAGCGCCCGCCGAGGGCGATCAGCTCGTCGTGGGTGCCCTGCTCGATCACGCCACCGTTCTCCAGCACGACGATCACGTCGGCGCGGCGGATCGTCGAGAGGCGATGGGCGACGACGAACGCCGTGCGGCCGGCGAGCAGGCGGCCGAGCGCCTCCTCGATCCGCTCCTCGGTCGCGAGGTCAACGCTCGACGTCGCCTCGTCGAGGATCAAGAGGCGCGGGTCGACGAGCAGGGCTCGGGCGAACGCGACCAGCTGGCGTTGCCCGATCGAGAGGCGCACCCCACGTTCCTGGACCTGTGTCTCATAGCCGTCCGGGAGCGCCTCGATGAAGCCGTCCGCGCCGACCGCGTGGGCAGCAGCCTGCACGTCGGCGAGGGAGGCGTCAGGGCGCCCGTAGGCGATGTTCTCCCGAACCGTGCCGTTGAAGAGAAACCCTTCCTGTGGCACGATCGCCATCTGCCGGCGAAGGGACGCCTGTGACACGTCGCGCAGGTCGTGTCCATCGATCAGGATGGCGCCAGCAGTCGGGTCGTAGAACCGTGCGAGCAGCTTGACGATCGTCGACTTACCGGCCCCCGTGTGTCCCACCAGGGCGACCGTCTGGCCGGCCGTGGCGTGCAGCGTGAGGCCGTGGAGCACCTCGCGGTCGGAGCGGTAGCCGAACCGTACGGCTTGGAGCTGGACGTCGCCGACGAGGTCGAGCTCGTGCGCGTTCGGCCGGTCGGCGACGCGCGGTTCGACGTCGAGGACCTCGAAGATCTTGTCGAGGGCGGCGGTCGCGGCCAGGAAGGTGTTGTACAGCTGCGAGAGCTGTTGGACGGGGTCGAAGAAGTTCGAGAGGTACCCGGTGAACGCAACGAGCGTGCCGATCTCGACCTGGCCGTGGATGAATAACCACCCGCCGTAGCCGAAGACGATCGCCGTCCCAGCGTTCGCGAGGAGGCCGACAACGGGGAAGTACCAGGCGTTCGCGATCACCGTCGCCTGGTTCGCGTCGCGGTACTCGCCGTTCACCCGCACGAAGCGCGCGAGGTTTGACTCCTCGCGGCGGAACGATTGGACGACGCGGACGCCCGAGATGTCCTCCTGGAGGGCTGCCGTCGCGAGCCCGAGCTTCGTGCGCATCGCGCGGTATGCCTTCGCCGACGATCGTCGGAACAGCAGCGTCGAGAGCGACATCAGCGGGAACACCGCGATCGTCGCCAGAGCGAGGCGCCAGTCGAGCGCGAGCAGGATTCCGGCCGACCCGAGGAGCGCGATCGTGCTGCCGATCGTCGACGTTAGGCCATCGGTGACGAGCTGTTGGAGCGCCTCAACGTCGTTCGTTAGCCGGGAGATCAGCACGCCGGCACGTGATCGCTCGTAGAAGCCAAGCTCGAGGCGCTGCAGGTGAGCGAACAGGTCGGTGCGCAGGTCGGTCAGGACCCGCTCGCCGGCCCAGCCAACGAAGTACGTCTGCACGCTCTGGGCGACGATCGTCACGACCTGCACGCCGAGGAACGCGGCGACGATCCAGGCGAGCGTCGCGATCTGGTGGGGGATGATCCCTCGGTCGATCGCGAGCTTCGCGAAGTAGGGACCGGCGAGCCCGGTGAGGGTCGCAACGAGCATCGCGACGAGCCCCACGACGGCGCGCCAGGCGTGTGGGCGGACGTAGACGAGGAGGCGTCGCATGCGCCGCAGGTTCCGGGCGAACGGTGTCCGTGTCTCCGGCACCTCGACCGAGTTCATCCCGTGTCGGCTCATCTCCGCTGCCGCCCTGACGCGCCGAGGGAGAGCGGGGCGCCCTCCTTCGGGGCAACGTAGCGATCACCGTCGAGGTCGACGAACGCGCGCTCGACGATGCCGTGCTCGCGGATGCGCCGGTACGTCTCGCTCGTCGCCGCGAGCGCGTCGTGGGTGCCGTCGGCGACGATGCGTCCGCCTTCGAGCACGATCACGCGCTCGGCGAGAGCGATCGTCGACAGTCGGTGGGCGACGATGATCGTCGTGCGGCCACGCATCACCTCGTCGAGGGCGAGGCGGATCTTGTGCTCGGTCGTCGCGTCGACGCTCGCCGTGGCATCGTCGAGGATCAGGATCCGCGGGTCGATGAGCAGCGCGCGGGCGATCGCGATCCTCTGGCGCTGGCCGCCGGAGAGGGTCAAGCCGCGCTCGCCGATCATCGTGTCGTACCCCTCCGGCAACGACTCGATGAACTCAGCCGCTTGTGCGCGTTGCGCGGCGAGCTGCACGTCGTCGTCGCTGGCGTCGACCGCGCCGAAGGCGATGTTCGCACGCACGCTCGCCGAGAAGAGGAACGTGTCCTCGGCGACGATCCCGATCGAGCGCCGTAGATCGGTCAGGGGGAGGTCACGCACGTCGACGTCGTCGACGAGCACGCGGCCCTCGGTCGCGTCGTAGAAGCGGGGGATCAGCCCGGTCACCGTTGTCTTCCCTGACCCGGTGGGACCGATCAGTGCGACCGTCGACCCTGCGACGATCGTCAGATCAACGTCATGGAGGACCGGCGCACCGTCACCGTAGCGAAACGACACGTGGTCGAGGCGGATCGCGCCCCCACCGGTGGGCAGTGGCGTCGGCGCGACGGGCTCGGCGATCTCCGGCTCGACGTCGAGCACCTCGAAGACGCGGATCCCGGCGGCGACCGCGCGCTGTGCCTGGCCAACCCACATGCCGAGCATCCGCAGCGGCATCACGAGCATGATCAGCCACAGGTTGAACTGGAGAAACTCGCCGAGCGTCAGCTGCTGGTGGACGACCATCGCGCCGCCGGCGAGCAGGACGGCGCCGGCGGCGATCGCCGGCAAGAGCCCCATCAACGGCACGTAGAAGGCGCGGAGCCGGTTCGCTCGCACGTTCGCCGCGAAGACCGTCTCGGCACGGGCCCCGAACCGCGCCGTCTCGCGTACCTCCTGGCCGAACGCCTTGACGATGCGCACGCCGACGACGCTCTCCTCGGCCTGGGTGGTGACCTCGGCGAGGGTCTGTTGGGCGGCGGTGAGGATCGGATGCGAGACGCGGGAGTAGCGCACCGCCACGTAGACGAGCACCGGCGCGGTTGCGACGCCTACGAGCGACAGCAACGGGTTGGTGAGCAACAGCACGACGAGCACGCTGACGATGGTGATCAGGTACTGCGTGAAGAAGAGAAGCCCGTAGGACAAGAAGACGCGGACGCCGCCGACGTCAGCCGTCGCCCGGCTCATCAGCTGCCCGGTCTGGTTGCGGTCGAAGAACGAGAAGGAGAGCCGCTGCAGGTGCGCGTAGACGCGGTTTCGCAGGTCGTACTCGACCGACACTGCCATCGTGCCGGCGACCAGCCGTCGTGCGGTCATCAGCACGAAGCGCAGGATGGCGGCGACGAGCATCAGGCCGATCAGCAGCTCGAGCCGCCCGGAGTCCTTCCTGCGGATCGCCGTATCGACGATGTCGCCCGTCAGCTTCGGTACCGCGAGCTCGAAGGCTTGAGCGCCGAGCGCGAGCGCGATGGACACCCAGAGGCTGCGCCGGTACGGCCCCATGAAGCCGAACATGCGCTTGAGGGTGCGCCAGAAGTACCCTTTCGGGATCGCGCGGTCGGATGGTGGGAGAGACGTCGCCATGTCGGAGGTGCCCGTACGGTCAACGGCTCGCGTCGGTCATCCCTTCCCGAGCAGCCGTGCCAGCGCCTGGGCCGCTAGAAAGCCAGGCCCTCGGTTCGGCGTGTCCGAGGTCGTGATCGCCTCGGGATCCCGCCATAGGAGCTTCCGCCAAGGCGGTGAGGCCCCGGCGTCGAAACGGGCGTGGCGGGACGGCGCCTCGTCCGCCGGAACGAGGTCGTCGAGGGTGACGGACGCCAGGGTACCGTTCCACGCGTCGCCGGCGAGGTCGATGTCCTGTGGTGTGAACCCGTTCGCATGCGAGCCGCTCGCGCGGTAGACGAGCGGGTGAGCGCCGATGCGGCGCCAACCCGGGGCGTCGTTCCACCATGGGCGCGCCCCTTGCAGGCCGAGGTGCGCTGTCGCTCGGGCAGCAGCGCCGCTGCCGTCGATACGCACGATCACTCCCTCCCAGTCGTCGCGGTGCGAGCCGGAGAGCGTCGCGACCGGAAGGTGGATACCGATCGAGTCGGGGTAGTACAGCCAGTAGGCAACGTAGATCGCGTCCGGACGCCGAACGACGTGCACGAAGGCCGCTGGGCGTCCCGTGCCGAAGCGCGAGCAGGGCGGCCTCCGACAGGAGGCGAAGTCGACCGGGACCTCGTCGTCCGCGCCGTAGACGTCGCGCTCGAGGACCAGCGTTGGCGCGTAGCGACGAACGAGCGGGCCGAGCGTTGCGTTCGCCATCGCCCAACGGTCGCCGTGGTGCGGCTGCTCGCGTCGGATCAGGACGCCGATCGCTCGGACGACCACCTGCGCGACATCGCCGCGGGCCATGTGCAGGCCGAGCGCGATCAGCACGGCCGCGAAGATCACCGTCAGCCCGACCACCTCCACCGTTGCCTGTCCCTGCCGTCGTCGCATGTCGGCAGCCTGCCGCGGGCGATGTCGCCGGATCGTGGCGGTCCGTCGACGGAGACGCGCGGAGGGCGTCGCGTTGAGAGCGGATTCGTCGTACACTGGCGCCGTGACCACTCGGAAGCAACTCAATCGCGAGCGAAAGCGCGACCGCCACGGCTCGTCGCGCTCGGCGAACGGACAGGTCGCGCGCCCGGTAACGACCGGCTCGAAGGCGCGCCGCGTGCGTCCGGTCGCCAGCGGCTCCTACCGGATCGCCGCTGACGGGTCGATCTGGAAGGGGCGCCGCCAGATCCGACCGCCAGCGCTCAAGCGTATCGCGCCGATCATGGCCTTCTTCGCGCCGGTCACCTTCCTCCTCGTGCACTTCACGATGCAGGCCAAGGGGGCGACGATTCTCAGCGAGCTCGGCCTCACGGCCGTGTACACGGCGTTCGGTCTCAGCACGCTCGTCCTGTTCGAGAGGTCGGCGTACCGACGAGCGCAACGCCAGCTCGGCCTCAGCACCCGGTAGCGCGCGTCCGGTGAACCTCGAGGTTGTCTTCCTCGGTACTGCCGGGTCGATGCCGACCGCGCGTCGCGTGACGTCGGCGACCTTGCTGCGGCGCGGCGGTGACCGGATCCTCGTCGACTGCGGCGAGGGCGTTCAGCGGCGCCTGATGCAGTCGACCGTCGGCCTCGCCGACATCGAGGTGATCCTCCTCACGCACTGTCACGCCGACCACTACCTCGGCCTGCCGGGTCTGCTGAAGACCTTCGACCTCCGTGAGCGGACGGCCCCCCTTGCCCTCTACGGGCCGCCAGGCACCCGTGCGTTGCTGCGCGCGCTCGACCCGGTGATTGGCCGCCTCTCCTACCCGTTCGTCGCGCTCGATGTCGACCCTGGCACGCAGATCGCCTGCGATGGCTACGCGCTGCACGCCGTCGCGACCGTCCACCGTGTCCCATCCGTCGGTTGGGCGCTCGTCGAGGATGACCGCCCCGGGATGTTCGACGCCGCGGAGGCGGCCAGGCGCGGCGTCCCGTTCGGCCCCCTCTACGGTCGCCTTCAGCGCGGCGAGGACGTCACGCTCGAGGACGGAACGACCGTGTCGGCCGAGGGGATCGTTGGCGAGGCGCGGCAGGGGCGCCGCGTCGTCCTGACGGGGGACACCCGTCCGTGCGACGGCGTCCTCGCCGCTGCGATCGGCGCTGACCTGCTCGTGCACGAGGCGACGTTCCTCGCCGACGAGCTCGTCCGCGCTCGCGACACCCGGCACTCGACCGCGAGAGAGGCCGCGGAGATCGCCCGCGACGCACGGGTGAAGATGCTCGCCCTCACGCACCTGTCGACGCGCTACCCGCCGCGGCTGGTGAAGGAGGAGGCGCGCACCGTCTTCGCCGAGGCGCACACGCCACGCGACCTCGACCTGATCGAGATCCCGTTCCGCGAGCGGGGCGGACCCGTCCTCGTGCGCGGCGGCGCCGCGGACGGCGACGCGACGTGAGCTTCACCTCGATCATCGTCGCGGCTGACATGGCGGAGGCGACAGGGATCCAGCGCCTGCTCGCCGAGGCGGGGATCGCGACGAGCCTCGAGCTCGTCGAGTCCCTCGCGATCGGCTCGCTCGGCGCCGGTCCGTGCCGCGTGCTCGTCGACGTGTCCGACCGTGACGAGGCGATCGCCGTGTTGCAAGGCGAGCTCGACGAGGATGACGACGAGGACACGTAGTAGCGGAGCCCGTGAAGCGAAGAACGCTGGGGTTCAACCCGTGATTGCAACGCTACGGTCTGGTCGGAGTCGGCTGGGGAGTGGCATGGTGGCAAGGGCGCGGCGGAATCGGACGCCCTGGCTCACGCGCGCAGGAACCTTGCGACCTCACGCACGACCAGGGCGGGTATCGACCGACGTTCGTCGGAACGGCGGGCTGCGTCGTCAGCGGGTGCAGCGCGCTCGACCGCGTGACCATCGAGGCGCGGGCCCAGTCGCCGACGTTCTTCCTGCGGATGTTCGGCGTTGACCACTTCAGCGTGACGGCCTCCGGCGCCGCGTGCGGGCCGTGCGACGCGTCGCCCGTCGCGTATGACGTTGCCCTCGTGCTCGACCGCAGCTACCCGATGTGCACGGACGGTAACGGCAACACGAACGGCTGTGTCGACCTTGCGAACGCCGTCACGGGCATCAAGACGCTCCTGCCGTTCTTCAATCCGACGACCGACCGGGTCGCGCTGACCCTGCTCTCGGGCGGTGATAACGTCGCTCCGTTCAGCCATACCGCCGTGTATCCGTGCGACTCGATGAACCTCGCGGACATGAGCGTCAACGGCAAAGGGCGGTACTTCGCAACGGCCGGAGACTTCTTCGACGGCACGCCAGCGCTCCACGACTCGTGGGTCGTGGCACCCCTGGCGAACGACTTCAAGAAGGCTGACGGCACGCTCAACGCGTCGAGCGCCGTCGTCTCGACGCTGAACTGCGTGCAACACAAGCCCTGGACGCCGATCGCGCCGGCGATCCAGGCAGCAACGGACGAGCTCGTCGCAAAGAGCCGACCAGGCGTGACCAAGGTGCTGGTGTTCTTCAGCGACGGCGGTGGGAACACCTCGTGGTCTGATTGTCAGATAGCGTGGTCATTCGCGCGCCTGGATCGTCCTGCGCTTGCCGGCTCGGCCACCCGTCGGGTGGCTCTACCAGCGAGCTGCGGCGACCACGATCCGGCCCGCTCTGCGTGCCGGATCGTGGGCTTCGCGGGAACGTCGCGCGCCGCTTGCACTTAGCGTGTCAAGGCCTTCGCCTTGACACGCGTGCGAGCGGGCGTGCTATCCAGCACGCCCGCG
>JANYCN010000063.1 GCA_025360225.1 Actinomycetes bacterium
CGCGGTCGCCGGAGCTGAGCGGCGTAGCCACCCGACGGGTGGCAGAGCCGACAAGCGCAGGACGATCCAGGCAGTCGGATGACCACGCCATCTCACAATCAGACCACTAGGCAGCGTCGCTGTCGCCTGTCAGGCTTGCTCGTCACGACGAACCACCAGGTGACTACGAGACGGGACGCTTGCCTCGCTCGTCGTACCGAGCGCCTCCTCGAGGACCAGCAGCTTCATCGCCATCTCCAGCGTGAGTGAGTCCTCGGCCGTGAGATCGAGCCCCGTGATCGTCTCGATCCGGGCGAGCCGCTGGCGCAAGGTGTTCGGATGGACGTACAGGCTCGCCGCGGTTGGCGCGACGCGACCACGCTGAGCGAGGTACTCCTCGAGCGTGCGAAAGAGCTGCGATCGATGATCGACGTCGTACGCAACGAGCGGGCGGAGCGCGTCGCGGTGCCGGTCACGACCCGCCGGCTCGGAGGCGAGACGCAGAAGGTACTTGTACGGCCCGAGCCCTTCGTACGCGACAACGACGGCCTTGCGGTGCACGACCTGTGCGCCGGCGAGCGCCTGACGCGCCTCGACGAACGCGTTGGCGCACGCCACGGCGCCCCGGGCGACGGACGAGACACCGATCGCGGCACCAGGCGCAGCCGAGCGGTGTAGCGTCCGGAGCCGGTCGACGACGTCGCCATCGGCAGGCCGGCCGCACGGCAGGAGCGCGCGCAGGTGGGTCTCGGAACGCTCCACGAGCGCACCGCGAAAGGTACCTGGTAATGACTGCTCGAGGCTTCCCGCCCAGTCAGAACCGTCCGCCCCGACCGGTGCCGCGAGCAGCGCGACCCGCGGGACGGAGAGGTCACAGCGCAGCCGACGCGCGCGCCCCTCGACGACACCGACCGCGGCGCCGCCCTCGATGTCATCGAAGAAGTCCTTCGTCAGGTTCCGCTCGGAGAGCCGCTCGACGAGCTGGATCTTCTTCACCGCGACCGCGGTCTGCGCGGCGATCGTCGAGGCCACGTCGCGCTCCTCAACCGTGAAGCGTCGCCCGGGCTCGCCGCGCACGAGCAGGAGGCCGAGGACCTCCCCGGACGCGACGAGCGGAAGGTTGACGACCGGGCCGTCCGTCCCTTCGCCGCGCACGGCGTCCATCAGCCCGATGATCGGTCGCCCGGTGGTGGCCGGGACGGCGCTGCGCAAGCGCAACCGTTCGGAGTCTGGCTCGAGCAGGTAGACCTCACACGAGCGCGCGCCGAGCAGCGGGTGGAGCCGCCCGACGACCTCGGGGAGCAGCGTCTCGAGACGGTCGGCCCCGGCGATCGCCGTCGCGAGGGCGAACAACCGCTCAAGCACGCTCACCCGACGCGCGGTGTCCTGGTGCAGCTGCGCGTTCTCGATTGCGCCCGCGACGAGCGACGCGCTCGTGAGGAGGAACTGGGCATCGTCGGAGGAGTACTCGTGCGGCGCCTCGGCGTGCAGCGCGACGACGCCGAGCACGGCGCCCGCACGGGTCAGGAGCGGGACGGAGACGAGCGACTGGTACTTCTCCTCCTCGAACTCCTCGAAGACGCGCATGCGCGGATCCGACGCGGCGTCCTGGGTGATGAACACCGGCTCGCGGTGGCGAGCCACCCAGCCTGCCAGACCTTCGCCGGGGGCCATCGAGATCTGGCCGACGAAGCGGGCGTACTGGGCGCTGCACGCCCGCAGCACCATCTGGGCCTCCGCGTCGGCGAGGAACACGTAGCAGGCGTGACAGCCCGTCGCCTCCGTCAGGAGATCAACGATCGCACCGAGAACCCGGTCGAGCTCGAGCGTTGACGAGACGGTGCGGATGATCTCCTGCAGGAACCGCCGGTCAGCGGTCGGACGGGTGATGCGAAGGTCGGACGTGACGCGCTCCTCTGGCACACTTGGACACCGCCAGGGTACGCGGCAGTCGAGGAGGCGTCAATTTGGGACGGACGGGAGACGTGGCGACGCGACAGCTCGCTGCCGTGACGCGCGCGCTCGCGGTGCTCGACGCCCTCGCCGACGGCAATGGCGATGTCGGCACGAACGACCTCGCGCGAACCGTCGGCATCAACGCCTCGACCGTCTCGCGGATCCTCGCGACGCTGGTCGCTGCCGGCTACGCCGAGCGCGTCGCTGAGAGCGGGCGCTACCGCCTCGGCCCACGCGTCGTCCACCTCTCCCACGCGGTGCTCGCGCGGCTCGACGTTCGCCGTGTCGCCCGGCCGACGCTCGAGGCGCTCGTCGAGGCGACCGGGGAGACGGCGACGCTGTCATTGCCTTCCGAGCACGACGCGGTGACTGCTGACCACGTGCCGGGGCGTGCGAGCGTGATCTCCGTCGCCCGTGTCGGGCGCCCCTCGATCCCCCACTGCACCGCCGTCGGCAAGGTGATGCTGGCGTTCGGCCGGCACGGCACGGCGGCGTTGAGCGAGCCGCTGACGGCCTTCACGACACGGACGATCACCGACCGCGAGACGCTCGATGCCGTGCTCGCGACGGTGCGCGAGGACGGCTTCGCGACGGCCGTCGGCGAGCGAGAGTCCGACCTCAACGCGATCGCCGCTCCGGTCTTCGACGGTCGCGGCCTCGTCGGCATCCTCGGCGTCCAGGGCCCGGCGGCCCGGTTCACGGCCGAGGTGATCGCCAGTACCACCGCGTCCCTTCTCGTTGCGGCCGCCGACGTGACGACCGCGCTCGGCGGTGAACGGCCGCCGAGTTGACGACCGCGCCGGACGTGGGCGGCCGCCGAGGAGATGCCCCCGACGACCGCCCATGGTCTCCTAGCGGTGTGATTGCGAAATGGCGCGTTCATCGAGCGTCTGGAGCGAGCTCCAGACACCCAATGACCATGCCATTTGACAATCAGACCACTAGTGCGCCTTCGCGGCCCAGCCCTCGAGGACCGGCGCCTTCCAGTCGGCCCCGGCGACGGCCGAGCCCGACACCCACGAGCCGAGCGTCGGCTGCGGGTACTTGCAGTGCAGCGCCTTCAGTTGGATCCCGTAGGAGTTGCCGGACTGTAGGTGCAGCAGGAGCACCTTGCGGGCGATCGTGTCGCGCTCGGCCTTGTCGTCTGGCATCGGGAAGTACAGCTTGAGGAACGAGTTCGAGTACCGGTCAAAGACGGCAGGAATGCCGTCCTCCTCCAGCATCTCGATGTCCTCGAGCCAGTTGATGTCGTCGCCGGGAGTGCCAGCGAGGAGATCGACGTGCGCGGACACGCTCGCATCGGACTGGTAGTCGTGGCGCTTGCCCGAGAGGTACTCGGCGTCGATGCCGGTGGTCTTCTCCGGCTCCCTGTCGATGTGGTGGAACTGGTCAGCCATCGCGGTTCCTCTCAGTCTGCCGCCCGCAGGAGCCCGTTCCCTGCGGGATCGACGAGGTGGTTCTGCAGCAGCGCCTCGATGCGCTCGAACGCGCGCTGCTCGGTGACGCCCGGGATGTACGTCGTACCCGCGAGCGGCACCTTCGCCATCGCGGCGGCTTCGACCGTCAACGCGGCGAGGTCCTCCGGCTCAAGCGAGTGGACGTTCGTCTTGCCGCACGCGCGCGCCAGCATCTGCACCTCAAGCGTGAGGGTGTGCAGGAAGTTGTAGACGCGCTCGGCCGCGTCCTCGACGACGAGTCGCTTGCGGAGGTCAGGATCCTGCGTCGCCACGCCGACCGGGCAGCGCCCCGTGTGGCAGTGGTAGCAGCGCCCCGCCGGCACGCCCATCGATCCCATGTAGTCGGTGACGCCCGGGATCTCCTTGTTGCAGTTCAGCGCCATCAGCGCCGAGTGACCGATCGCGACCGCCTTCGCACCAAGCGCGATGCACTTCGCGACGTCACCGCCGTTGCGGATGCCACCGGCGACGACGAGGTCGATCTCGTCGGCCAGGCCCACGTCCTCGAGCGCGCGACGAGCCTCCGGGATCGCGGCCATCAGCGGAATACCGGTCTCCTCGGTGGCGATGTGCGGGCCGGCACCGGTGCCACCCTCGGCACCGTCCAGGTAGATGATGTCCGGACCGCACTTGGCGGCCATGCGGACGTCGTCGTAGACGCGCGACGCACCGAGCTTCAACTGGATCGGGATCTGGTAGTCGGTCGCCTCGCGGATCTCCTGGATCTTCAGGGAGAGGTCGTCCGGGCCGAGCCAGTCCGGATGACGAGCGGGCGAGCGCTGGTCGATGCCGGCCGGAAGCGAGCGCATCTCGGCGACCTGCTCGGTCACCTTCTGGCCCATCAGGTGACCGCCAAGCCCGACCTTGCAGCCCTGACCGATGAAGAACTCGACCGCGTCGGCGAGCATCAGGTGGTGCGGGTTGAACCCGTACCGGCTCTGGATGCACTGGTAGTACCACTTCGTCGAGTAGTCACGCTCCGGCGGGATCATCCCACCCTCACCCGAGCACGTCGCGGTGCCGGCCATCGAGGCGCCCTTGGCGAGCGCCATCTTCGCCTCGAGCGACAGCGCGCCGAACGACATCCCGGTGATGTATACCGGGATGTCAAGCTCGAGCGGCTTCTTCGCGAAGCGCGCGCCGAGCACCGTCTTCGTCTCGCACTTCTCGCGATACCCCTCGATCACGAAGCGCGTGAGCGTTCCGGGCATGAACACGAGCTCGTCCCAGTGCGGGATCTTCTTGAACATCGAGAAGCCGCGCATGCGGTAGCGGCCGAGCTCTGCCTTCATGTGGATGTCGTTCATGACCTCCGGCGTGAAGATCCGCGACTGTCCGAGGACGGTCGTGGCTGCCGGGGCGGTCTCGTCGACCTTGGTGCTGATCTTTGCCACGGGCCGGCTCCTAGAGGACGATCCGTCGCTCGGACGGCTCGAGGTTGTCGTAGTTGTAGAGCAGCTTGCCGCACACGAACTTCTGGAAGCTCGGCGGCGTGCCGAGCCCGTAGATCCGGAACTTGCGTTCGATCAGCTCCGTGTCCGCGTCCGTCCACTCCCCGGGAACGCAGTCGACGCCGAGCGACTTGACCTTGCCGCCGACGTAGATCGCCCCGTCGTACATCGAGTCACCAAGACCCGGACCAGCATCGCCACAGATGATCTGGCGGCCGCGCTGCATCATGAAGCCCGTCGTCGAGCCAACCGAGTCGAGGACGATGATCGTGCCGCCCTTCTGGTCGATGCCGGTGCGAGCACCGACGCGCCCCTTCACGACGAGGTCGCCGCCACGCATCGCCGCGCCCGTCAGCGAGCCGCCGTTTCCCTCGACGACGACCGTGCCGGACATCATGTTCTCGCACGAGGACCAGCCGACGCGGCCCTTGATCGTGATCTGCGGCCCGTCGACGAGCCCGCAGGCGAAGTAGCCGAGCGAGCCCTCGTAGGTGATGTTGGCGCGGTGCAGGATCGCAACGCCAATCGAGTGCTTCGAGCCAGGGTTGCGGACGGTCACGTCCGTGATCCCCTGCTCGTAGATCAGCGAGCGCAGCTCGAGGTTGATCTGCCGCGTCGTCAGGTCCTTCGCGTCGAACACCGCCGAGGTTCCGGCGATCTCGGACACGTGCGGGACGTCCGCGTTCGGCTCCGACAGGCCGCGGGCGTCATAGCTGATGCGCCGTTCGCCGACTAGAGCGTCCATACCAGCACCTCCGACTCGTACGGGTCGTACGTGTTGATCTCGTGGTCGATGACGGCCCGGATAGCGATCTCCTCGGACGCCATCGCGACGACGTCGTCCGACTCGAACAGCACGAGCGGCTTCGCTGCCAGCTCGTCCTTGCAGACGCCGAGGGCGTCGCCGGTGACGCAGATGTAGGTGAAGACGCCGTCGAGCTCCTCGAGGCTCGCGCGCATCGCCTCCTCGAGGGTCGCGCCCTCGCTCATCTTCTCGGCGATGTACACCGCGATGATCTCCGAGTCGCACTCCGACTGGAAGCGGTGCCCGTTGCGCTCGAGCCGGCGCCGCCAGTAGAAGTAGTTCGTCAGCTGGCCGTTGTGGACGACGGCGACGTCAGCGAACGGGTATGCCCAGTAGGGGTGCGCGCCGGAGATGTCGACGTCGGACTCGGTCGCCATCCTGACGTGCCCGATGCCGTGCGTGCCCATGAAGCCGTCGAGGCCGTACTGGCCGCCGACTGTCTCGGCGTCGCCGAGGTCCTTGATGATCTCGAGCGTGTGTCCGATCGACAGCACCTCGGCCATCGGGACGTCCTCGATCAGGTCGGCGAGGGTCTTCAGGTCGCCGGCGTAGCGCACCGTCACGCGAAACGCGTAGTCCGTCTCGGCCTCAACCTTGACGATCTGTGCGCCAGCCTGAGCGATGCGCTCCTCTACCTGCTTGCGGTGCTTCGCGAGGCGGTCGGCGAACTCGTAGTCACGCGGGTCGTTCGCGTCCGCGAGCTTGTAGCGCAGCACGATCGTGTCCTTCGCGCCCGGCCCGTACAGGGCGTAGCCGGTCGAGTCGGGCCCACGGTGCTTCATGGACTGGAGCATGGCGATCATGTCCTTGCCGACGTTCTGCGCGCCGGTTCGGTAGATGATCCCTGCGATTCCGCACATCTGCAGATCCTTGGTAGGGGACGGGGTCAGTTACGGGAGGACGTCGAGGTACTCGTTGCGGTCCCAGTCGGAGACGGTCGCGCAGTACCGCTCCCACTCGTCGCGCTTGTAGTGCATGAAGACCCTCAGCATCTCGTCGGGGAGCGCCGACTTGATCACCTCGTCGGCCTCGAGCGCGTCGAGCGCGTCGCCGAAGGTCATCGGGATCTTCTTCACCTGCTTGCCGGCGCTCATCGCGTCGTAGATGTTGCGCTCCTCGGGCGGGCCGGGGTCGATCCGGTTGGTGATACCGTCCTCCATCGCCTTGATCAGCGCCGCCTGCGACAGGTACGGGTTGACGGCGGAGTCGACCGAGCGATACTCGAAACGGCCCGGTGCGGAGACGCGGAGCGCGGTCGTGCGGTTCTGGAAGCCCCAGTCGGCGAACACCGGTGCCCAGAAGCCCGTGTCCCACAGCCGGCGGTACGAGTTGACCGTCGAGGCCGTGACGGCCGTGAGCGCGCCGAGGTGCTTCATGATGCCGCCGATCGCCCAGAGGCCGATCTGCGACGGCAGGCGCTGGTCCTCGCCCTCCGGCATGAACGTGTTCTCGTCGCCGCGCCAGAGCGAGATGTTGTGGTGGCAGCCGTTCGCCGACACGCCCATGAACGGCTTCGGCATGAAGCAGGGGAACGCGTTCAGCTCACGACCGACCTGCTTGCAGACCTGGCGGTACGTCGAGAGGTTGTCGGCGGTGATCTCGGCGCGGTCGAAGTTGAAGTTCAGCTCGATCTGGCCCGGAGCGTCCTCGTGATCGCCCTGGATCATGTCGAGACCCATCGCCTCGCAGTACTCGATCACCTTGTGGATCACCGGCTGCAGCTCGGAGAACTGGTCGATGTGGTAGCAGAACGGCTTCGTCAGCCCCTCGACAGCGGGCGTGCCGTCGGCGTTCATGCGCAGCCACATCATCTCCGGCTCGGTGCCGCAGCGCAGGTGCAGGCCGTGCTTGGCTTCGAACTCGGCCTGGATGCGCTTCAGGTTGCCGCGCGAGTCCGAGGTCAGAAACGCGCCCGGGTTGCCGCGCTCCTCGCGGTTGCGGAAGCAGGTGCACCAGACGCGGGCGACCTTCGAGTCCCACGGCAGCGGCATGAAGCTCTCGGGCTCAGGGATGCCGACGAGCTCCGCCGACTCCGGGCCGTAGCCGATGTAGTCACCGTGACGATCGACGAAGAGGTTTGCCGTCGCGCCGTACACGAGCTGGAACCCCTTGCGCGCCGTCGTCTCCCAGTGCGCCGCGGGGATGCCCTTCCCCATGATCCGACCGGTGACGCTGACGAACTGGTAGTAGATGTACTTGATGCCGAGCGCGTCGATCTGCTCGCGCACGCGGCGCACCTGCTCATCTCGCCCCTCAGCTTCGACGAACTGCTCGAGGTCGGTCACGGAACCCTCCTTGTCAACGCATGCCTGTCGGAAACGCCCATACGAGCGCCCGGAGAATGCGAGCGTACGGCCTCTTGCTCCCATCGGCAAGGGGGAAACGACGCATCGGACGCCACCGAATACGTTCAAACCGCACATATCGACCCGTTTCACAGCCCGTCCGCCGCCCGGATCGCGGACCGCGTGCCAGAATGCGCCCGCAGACAACGCGGGAGGAGTTCAGATGGCAACGGCAGAGGGCGCGGCCAAGCACGGTCTCGACGAGATGTTCGATCCGACGTTCTTCCTCGACGAGGAGCAACTGGCGCTCCGAGCACAGCTGATCGAGATCTGCGAGACGAAGATCCGACCGCTCGCAGACCAGAACGACCGCACCTCGACCTTCCCGCGCAAGAGCCTCGAGGCCCTCGGCCCGTTTCTCGGCCTGCTGCTGCCGAAGGAGTGGGGCGGCCTCGGCCAGAGCCACCGGATGCTCGTCGCGACGACGGAGACGATCGCCCGCTACGGCGACGCGTCGTGTGCGATGTGCTACACGATGCACATCGGCGCCGTCGAGGCGATGCGGCTGACCGCGAACGAGCACCAGATCGAGAAGTACCTGAAGCGGATCGTGCCAGACCGCCTGATCGGCACCCTCTCCTACTCCGATCCCGAGACCGGATCGCACTTCTGGTACCCGATGGCATCGGGCGCGACGAAGGCCGATGGCGGCTACATGGTGACGAAGAAGGCCTCCTGGACGACGTCCGGCGGCTTCGCTGACTTCTACGTCTTCCAGACGACCTCGCCCGACTTCAAGGAGTACTCCGACCTGACGGTCTGGGTCTGTGACGCGAAGGACGCGGAGGCCAAGCCAGGCGAGTGGGACGCGCTCGGGCTGCGCGGCAACCAGTCAGGATCGCTCCTGATCGACAACAAGTTCATGGCGAACGAGCAGATGTGCGGCAGCGTCGGCGACGGCGCCTGGTCAAACGACGAGGGTGTCGACCCGTTCTTCCTGATCTCGAGCTCTGCCTGCTGGAACGGCATCTCGCTCGGCACGATCGACATCGCGATCCGCCACACGACGCGCAAGACCCACAAGGACGTCGGCCTGCGGGTCTGCGACTACCCGACGATCCAGGACGCCGTCGGCGAGGCGATCATCGACACGAACGCCGTCCGGTTGATGAACTACTCGCTCGCGAAGGCGATGGATGACGTGACCGACAACGGTCAGAAGGTGATCGCTCCTGGCGAGTACGGGCGTGGTAGCTACCTGCACTGGCTGTGGCAGCTGAAGTTCGCGGCGGCGAAGAACGTCGCGCACGTCGTCGACAAGATGCTGCACTGCTGCGGCGGGTCGGCGTTCAAGCGCGAGCCGCTCCAGCTCGAGCGCTACCTGCGCGACGGCAAGGCGGCCTGGGTGATGGGTCCGACGAACGAGGTGCTGCGCCAGTTCGTCGGCAAGACGGCGCTGCTCGGGATCGAGTCGCTCGACTACTGGAACCAGGTCGTGAACCAGCGCGCGATCGACAACGAGCTGAAGAAGCTCGACGCAGAAGGCAAGCGCGCCCTCGCCGCTCGCCTGCTCGCCGAGGCCGAGGCGTAGGCAAGGACGCAGAAGGGGGCCCCC
>JANYCN010000065.1 GCA_025360225.1 Actinomycetes bacterium
GCTCCGCCACCCGTCGGGTGGCTCTGCCAGCCAGCTGCGGCTTCGCGGGAACGTCGCGCGCCGCTTGACTTAGCGTGTCAAGGCCTTCGCCTTGACACGCGTGCGAGCGGGCGTGCTATCCAGCACGCCCGCGATCAGCAACCCCTGCGCGACGCGCAACGCTCCCGCTCGCTCCAGACACCCAATGACCATGCCATGGTCAATCCACCTCTAGCTGATTCGGGCCAACCGGTGAAGCGTTGGGCTCGTGCTCGGGCCGGATGCCAGGTAGAGCTCGAGCTCGCTCGCGTCGCCCGCGGCGCGCCAGTCCACGACTCCCTCGTGGCGGACGTCACCACCGCCTGGGGCATGGCTGCCACCACCCAGGAAGCCGACCACGATGCCGTGTGACACGACGACGATGGAGCCGTCAGCCAGCGTCGTACCGGCAGGGGTCGACACCCGCGCGACGACGAGGCTCGTCGACCGGTCGCTGCGACCGCCATGGGAGAGCGGAAGGACGATTCGGGCGCGGTGACCGGAGGCGAAGGCGACGTTCGACGGCACCCGGGTTCCGAGCATCGCCGCGTATGGGCCGCGCGCGAAGAGGCGCCCCCAGCCGGCCGTGGAGGCTGGGAACGCTGCGGCGTTGCGACGTACGCGAGCGTCGAGCGTCGTCGTCCCCGACTCGAATGGTCTGCCAACGCCGGCTGTCCACACCGTCCGGGAGCGATTCGCGGGCACGCTCGTGGTGAGGCTGACGCCGGCCGCGAGCTCTGGCGCCGGCGCGCCGAGCACGCCCAGCAACGTCGGCAGGATGTCTGCCGTCGATGCCGGCACGTCCGATATGGCTCGCGCTGTCTGTCCGGGGGTGTGGAAGATCAGGGGCACGCGGAACAGGTCATCGAGCGGCTCTCCGTCCGTCGGGAAGCGAGCGGCCGACCCAGGCGAGAGGTTCACGCCGTGATCGGCGGTCATGATGAGCACGGTCGACCCCCAGAGTCCCTGCTCGTGGAGCCGCCGAACGATACGACCGAGCACTCGATCCATCGCACCGGCCTGCAGCGCGAACCGCGCCGCCTCGTCCTCGGCCAGCCACGGGTCGTCCGGCATCTGGTATCGGACGCCGGCATCCCGCTCGTCGTCGTCGTACGATGAGCCGTCGGGAAGAAGCTGCCACGGCCTGTGCGGCAGGAGGAGGTGTAGGAAGTGCAGCGTTGGCCGTTCGGTGCTCGTGATCCGGCTGATGAAGTCGCCCGCGACCTCGACCTGTTGTGACGGGCCGTGGTTGAACCGTCGGAACTTCGCCAGCGTCGGGCGGAATCCCGTCGTTTCGGCGAAGCCGCCCCAGGCATCGGTGATCCGCGGAAGGCCGTCAGCGAGGCGTTTCGGCAGCGCGAGGGTGCCGTACACGATCGTCGCGTCGCGCAGAAACGAGCGCAGTCTGCGCGCGCCGCTGAGCCGGTTCGGCAGGCAGGAACGGGACACGCAGAGGTCGGTAACTGGCTCGAAGGCGTCAATCCGGTAACCGTCCGCAAGGAGCGAGAACGCGTTCACCGGGTAGTCCGCCGGCGTCGGCCAGACGACGCCGGCGCCGTCACGGCTAGCGAGCAGACCGGGCACGGCCCGTGGGTCTGGCTATCGATGCCAACCGCGTTGCGGTACCAGGTGGAAGTGCCGGCGAGCGCTGCGAGGTTCGGGTAGCGAACCGCATCGATGCGCCCGGCACCATCAAGCAGCATCGCGAGGTTCGTCTCGTCGAACACGAGCCAGACGATCGTCGGACGTCGTGCGAGATCGGCAACCGGAATCGCCGCGTCCGCTCCCTGTGACGCCCACGTCACGTGCCCGACGGGAGACGCGCCGAGGAAGAGGCCGACGCTGATGGGCGCGAGCAGCGCCATGAGGGCCGCGATCGTGCGGGCAGGGGAGGCGCGTTCGTAGACGAGCGCGAGCACGAGCGCGAGGGCCGGCGCCCCGACGAGCGATGCCGTGCTGGGAACGTCGTAGCGGTTCGCTGCGACGAGGATCGCCGCCATCCCTCCGATCCCGATTGCTCCACCGCGCCAGACCCGAAACGCGCGGGGTAACCGGCACAAGCCGACGGCGCCGATAAGCCAGATGACGGGGCCGGAGAAGGCGATCAGAAGGGCGAACGCGACGGTGTTCGACGTGCTGAGCTTCGCGGCGGTGAACAAGGTCGCGTTCTTCCCGTAGAGGTCGAGCGTCGGTTGGGTCACACCGGCCGCCCACATCCCCGTCACGCCGGCGACGGACAGAGCGAGCTCGCGCGGGGAAACGCGTTTGGCTGGACGACGGTCCACGGGGAACCGACACCATACGCGGTCTGCTTGTGAAAGCAGGTCGAGGGCGCCCTGTCCGATGAGCCGGTGCTGACGAGCGACGTGTTCCCGACGCTACTCGGACTCCTCGGCGTCGACCCGCGCACCGTGCTGGGCACACGGAACGTCGGCATTGACGTCGCTCGGGGCGTCGACCCCCTTCGCGTCAGGGTGGGGTGTGAGCCGTCTGGCTGCCACACGCTCCCTGCTGACGTTGCCGGGCTCATGGCGACCCGGAGGGCGTACGCCGCCTACGTCGACCCGGCGCGCTCGGGCTGGGACGCGGTCGTGGAGGATGGCGGCGACCCGGCCGTCCTCGGCCACCCTGTCCGTGGCGGCGAGGAGACCGCGGATAGCTGGGAGCTCGTCGAGCCGAGGGAGCTGCCACGCCCACCGCTGTCCCTCGCTGTTGTGCGGGTGTCCGTCACCGGCGCCCGACCAGCCGATGGGTCGACGATCATCGCGTTCGACGGCATCGCTGCCGGTTGGCTCGGCGCGTCTGGGGTGACCAGCGCCGGGCGGACGGAGCTTCTCGGGATCGTTGACTGGCGCCGCTACCACGGTCGCCACACGCGCATCGACCTGTACCACGTCGGCGCCACTGCGACGACGCGGTACCAGAGCCGTTCGGGCGTGTAACGCCTACGAGCGGCCGGTGGCGTACCAGGCGCGAGCAGAGAGGACGAACGGCCCCAAGGGGTTGCCGAGGCGGCGCGCCATCTCGGCGCGGATCGCCGCGCGGTGGTCGGCGCTCAGGGTTGCGACGTACTGCCCGATCGGGCCGACGCCGTTGGTGAACCCCGACCAGAGGTCGTCAACGCCGGTGTAGGTCGCCTCGACGTCGATCGCGCCCGCGACGACGTCCCGGAAGCCGGCGGCACGAAACAGGCTCGCAGCATCGCCGTCGGCGCCGAAGCGGCGAACGGTTGTCTCCGCCGGGGCACCCGGATCGATCGCGACGGCAGCGAGCCAGAACGTGCGGAGCAGGCGCATGCCGCCGGTGAAGTCCCACACGCACGCGCCGACCACGCCACCTTGCCGAAGCACGCGGCGCATCTCCGCGGCAGCCGACTCCGGGTCGCCGACGAAGTGCAGCACGAGCTGGGAGAGCACGGCGTCGAAGGAGGCATCGGGATACGCCAGGGACTCTGCGCTACCGGTGCGCACGTCGACGTCTGGGTGGCGTCGGCGGCACTCAGCAACGAACGCGTGGGATGGATCGATCGCCGTCACCGATGCCGCGCCGACGCGGCTGACAAGCTCGCTCGTGAGGGCACCGGGCCCGCATCCGACGTCGAGCGTCGTCTGCCCGGCGCTGACCCCGGCGGCGTCACAGAAACGCGTCGCGAGCATCCCCGAGTACCGGCCGATCAACCGGTCGTAGGCGTCGCCGCTCACCTCGAACTGGACATCACCCGCCACCTGAGCTCCCTTCCTCGGGGCAAGCGTACCTGTGGGACGTGGGGCAACGTGGTAGAACTGTGATGGTGCGTCGATTGCTTGCGATCGTGCTCTCGCTGCCGGTGATGGTCGCCGGCGGCCTCGGCGCGCACTGGCTCGCCTACCTGCTCGCCGCGCCGGACGCCGGCGTACGGCGGACGCTGCTCCTGGCAACCGGGCACGCCTACCAGACGCGGCTACCGGTCGTGCTCGGCGCCGTCAGCGCCGTCTCGTTGCTGCTCGGCGTCGCCCTCCTCGCCCGTCGGGGTTCAGTGATGGCACGGCTCCGGCTGTCCCCGGCTCCGTTCGTGGCGCTCCCTCTCGTCGGGTTCGCGCTGCAGGAGGCCGCCGAACGTCTGCGCGTAGGCTACGGCACCCCCTGGCACGTGTGGTTCGAGCCGACGTTCTGGCGTGGCGCCCTCCTGCAGGTGCCCTTCGGGCTCCTCGCGCTGCTCATCGCGACGGTGCTGCTGCGCGTCGCGGCCGTCGTCGAGCGCCGTGTCGCTCGCAGGCCTCGCTCGCGGATCAGCGCCGTCGCCGCACCGATCGTCCGGTCGCTCGGCCACGTCGTCTCGCCCCGCGCCGAACGGGCGCGGCTGGGCGACGCGCTCCGCTTCCGCGGGCCACCTGTCCGCGTGATCGTCCTCTAGGAGCGCCTGTGCGTTGCAGGCGATCTCAGCCTGCCCGTCTCAGCCACCCGTCAGGAGCATCAGCATGCGTTCGAACGTCCTTCCCGTCCTCGCCGCGATGAGCCTCGCGGCACTCCTCGCCGCGTGTGGGTCGTCAACGTCGGCCGCCGCCGGGTCGATGCCGTCCGCCGGCCATCCATGTGCCGGCTATGGCTCCCAGCAGATCGGGGCCTACGACGTGCTGGTTGCCGTCGAGAACCACGCGCCGATCCTCGACGCCGCTGCCGCCGCTGCGTCCACCGACCCGGACGCCCACGTCATCGTCGCGGGCACCGGCGTGACGAACGCCGCGGCGGCGAACCACCACGTCGAGGTGCACGTCTGCGATCACGCGAGCGGAGCGCCGGCGCAGCACCTGACGCCATCCGTCACCCTCGCCGACCTCACCAGCGGCGGAGCACCTACCGCAGTGGCTGTCGCCGAGGTCTACCCGAAGGGTGGCGCGCTGACCGATGTGCACTACGGCAACAACGTCGCGTTCCCGTCCGGCCACCAGGCCCAGGTCGTGGTGACGGTCGGTGGCGCGACCGGCACCTTCAAGATCACCGTCGAGTGATGGGGTGGCGCAGCACCATCGTCGTCGGGCTTGCGGTCGGTGCGCTCGGCGCTCCGACGACCGCTGACGCGCACGGCCTGACGGCTCGGCCCGACCTCCCCGTCCCGGCCTGGCTGTTCGGCTGGGCGGCGGCGATCGTCCTCGTCGTGACCTTCGTCGGGCTCGCTGGGCTATGGCGATCGCCGTGGCTGCAAGCCCCGGCGTTGGCGCCCGTGCCAGGAGGTGCGGTGCGATCCGCGCGTCTTCTCGAGACCGTCGCCGGCGCCGTCGGCGTGGCGGTTCTCGCCCTCGTCGTCGTCGCCGGACTGTTCGGCACGCAGGTCGCGGTCCGCAACATCGCGCCGCAGATCGTGTTCCTGCAGTTCTGGGTGTGGCTCGTGCCGATCAGCGTCGTGTTCGGTGACCTGTTTCGGCTGATCAACCCGTGGCGGGCGCTCGGGCGGGCGATCATCCGCACGGCGCCTCGTCGGTACCCGGAACGGCTCGGGCGATGGCCGGCGGCGGGCGTGCTGCTCGCGTTCGCGGTGATGGAGCTGGTCGCCCACCGGTACGCGACGCCGAGGGGCCTTGCGATCGGCGCGCTCCTCTACACGGCGGCAACGCTGGCGGCGATGGCGCGGTTCGGCGTCGAGACGTGGTGCGAGCGCGGCGAGGGCTTCGGCGTGTACTTCAACCTGTTCTCAAGGATGTCGCCGATCATGGTGCGTGACGGACGGGTGCGTCTGCGCCGGCTGCTCGGAGGCCTGCCGCAGCTCGCGGAGCTGCCGGGAACGGCTGCGGTGATCGTGTTGATGATCGGCTCGATCACCTGGGACGGTCTGGCGGAGAACCCGTGGTGGTTGAAGGTCGGCGCGCACCTGCGAGACGCCTTCGGCTCGCTCGGCGCAGGCGACGTCGTCCAGGGCGAGCTGACCGCCGCCATCGGGCTCGCGCTCTCCGTCACGGTGATCGGTGCGCTCCTCTTCGTCGGGAGCCTTGGTGCCCGCGGCGGATCGGCCGGCACCTCTGCAGGGGTCGTGGCGCAGCGGTTCGCGCACACGCTGGTACCGATCGCCTTCGCGTACGTAGGGGCGCACTACCTGACGTTCGGGCTCTTCACCGGCCAGCAGATCTGGCCGCTGATCAGCGACCCGCTCGGCACGGGCGCGAACTACCTCGGCACCGTCGGCTATCAGATCGACTTCACCTGGCTCGACGCGCGCTCCGTATGGTACCTGCAGGTCGTGATCGTCGTGATCGGGCACGTCGCCGCCCTCGCGCTGGCCCACGACCGCGCGCTGGTGCTGTATCGCAACGCCCAGAGCGCGGTCCGTTCCCAGTTCGCGATGCTCGCGGTGATGGTCGCCTTCACGAGCCTCGCGCTGTGGCTGCTCTCCGAGGCGAACGCCTGATCGGAGCCCGTCGAAGGTTGGCGTCGAGGATGCACAGCGGGCGCCTACGCCGCCGGTGCGCAGCCAACGTCTCCCGGGATGCCGGGGCGGACGGTGAGCGAGAACGTTGCGTTGGTCGAGGAGGATGCAACCCACTGCGTCTGGTCGTTCGCCTTCGCGAGCGCTTCGCCGAGCGCCGTCGCGTCTACACCGGTGACCTCGACGCAGCGCATGTCTGTCGGGCTCGACGAGCCGATCGTCGCCAGATCGCCGGCGCCGGGCCACACCACCGGCGAGGCCCCTGCCTGCGGGGTGGAGGTGGGCTTGCCGATGTACGCCGTGTAGGACGACGGGGCGTACGCGGTCGCACCGGATGGCGAGGGCAACTCAGCGACGAACGCGCTCAGCGCCTTGCGGGCGGCGACCTGCGCTGCCGAGAGGCCGGAGCCACCGTCGGTGCTGAGGGCGTAGGCGGCAACGGAGTGGTCGGCGCCACCGGCGTGGATCGTCACCGTCGTCGTTCCGGCGTCGGCGATGCCGACCGAGCCCATGTCACCGTAGTCAGGTGCCGTCGTGTCCATCAGGCCGGCGTCCGTGGCGCGCCTGAGTAACGCCTGTACCTCCTCCTCGTTCAGCTTCGCCTTGAAGATCGGAGCGACCGCCGGGCCGGGGAAGATCTCCGGGACGGCGCCGGGCGTGAGGACGGTGCCATCGCCAAGCAACGTGAACGACGGGATCTGACGCACCGCGAACTGCGGCGCGACGAAGCCACCGCCCTCGCCGACCTGGAGGACCACGTCCGTCGGCCCGATCGGGTGGGCGATCGACCCAGGCTCGCCTGACGGCGTGCTCTTGCCGCCAACGGCCGCCGAGCCGCACCCGGCAAGGGCGAGAGCGCTGAAGGCTAGGGTGAGGGGTGTGAGGGTTCGCATGGTTCTCGGACGGCGACGCCGTTCCCACGGTTCCCGGCGACGGTCTGCGCGGCCCGGCGCGTTCGCGCCGCCGATCCTACGACCCGACGGGCAGCGTGCGCAGGAGCGCGATCACGCCGTCGGCGTACCGGCGTGCGGCCGAGGCGGTGAGCTGCCCTGGTGGCAGCTCGACGACGAACGCCGTGGCGCCCGGGAAGGCGTGGTCCTGCCAGGTCGCGACGCTGCCGTGGTAGCGCGTCAGCTGGCGTACCGGCAGGCCAACGAGGCGCGCGTAGCGACGCTCGATCGCGATGTCGCCGCCTGACGCGTCGACGAGCGCGAGCGACTGGTGAAACCAGATCGTGATCGCCGGGTGGATCGTCCTCACGAGCCGGTAGGCGAAGCGCGCCTCGGGCTCGGAGAGCGCGTGCCGCCCCGGATACTCCATCGAGTCGCGCGCCGCGGGCCGCCAGCCGAAGGGGAAGTTGCGGTTCAGGTCGACGCCGTTGGCGTTCGTGCGTGTGCCGTGCGCGCGCCCGTCTGGGTTGAGCCCAGCGACCACCCACAGGTCGCCGGTGATCGCCCCGGTGCGCTTGCGCAGGGCTGCGACGACGGCCTCGCCGGCGCACTCGTTGCCGTGGATGCAGCCGACGACGAGCATCGGGTTGCCGGCGCCAGGTCGGCCGAGCTCGACGGCCTTGATCTGGCGTCCCTCCACCGACCGCCCGGCGATCATCCCCGCGGTTCGCGCGGCGACCGGCGGACCGGACCAGGCAACGAGGACCATCGCCCCGGCGGCAGCAACGCGTCGCATCACCCAGCATCATGGGGCACCCGGGGCCGGCTCGGCGGAGTATGATCGCTCGCGTGTCCTCGTCGCCGCTCCGCGTCGGCCTCGCTCAGTTTCTCGCCGCGCCCGGCGAACCGGCAGCAAACCTCGCGAGGGCCGTCGATCACGTCGCCTCGCTCGCCCGTGCGGGCTGCTCGTTGATCGTGCTGCCCGAGCTGTGGCCGTGTGGTTTCGCCTGGGACACCCTCGGCGAGGACGCACGAGCCTCGGCGGAGCCACTTACCGGGCCCCGTGCAAGCACGCTCGCCGACGCAGCACGTGCCGCTGGTGCCTGGGTGCTGGCAGGCACGGTTCCCGAGCTCGCTGGCGCCGCCGTCTACAACACTGCCCTCCTCCTCTCGCCAGCGGGTCTGCTGCACGCGACGCACCGCAAGCAGCGCCTCTACACGCCGCTCGACGAGCACCGGCACTTCGCCGCCGGCTCCACGACCACCGTCACGGACGTGCCGGGGATCGGACGCGTTGGCATCGCGACCTGCTTTGACGGCGACTTCCCCGAGACGGCACGCACGCTGCGCCGGGTGGGCGCCCGGATCGTGCTTCATCCCGCCGCGTACGAGCTCGCGGCGGAGACCTGGTGGGATCGGCTCTACCCCGCGAACGCGCTTGCGAACGGCCAGTGGTGGATCTCCGCGAACCAGTGCGGCACGACCGCGTCGGGCACGATCCTCGGCGCGAGCCGCATCCTCGACCCGTTCGGCGCCGTCGTCGTCGAGGCGGTGCGGGCGTCTTCAGGCGAGACCCCGCCGGCTCAGGAGCTCGTGGTCGACCTGCCGCTCGCCGGTGAGCTGGCTCGCTGGGACGCGGAGTGCGCCCCCCTCTTCGAAGGCGTCTAGGCAGCGTCCGGGGATTGCTGTACTAGTGGTGTGATTGCGAAATGGCGCGTTCATCGAGTGTCTGGAGCGAGCGGGAGCGTTGCGCGTCGCGCCATGGGCGCCGCAGCTGGACGGCGGAGCACCCGACGGGTGGCGCAGCCGACCAGCGCAGGACGATCCAGGCAGCCGAATGACCACGCCATTTCCAATCAGACCGCTAGGCTAGGAGTCGCGACGCGTGGCGAGGATGTGCTCGGCGGTGCGCAGCGCGAAGGCCGCGATCGTCGACGTCGGGTTCATCGCCGAACCGGTGACGAAGACGCTGCCGTCGATGACGAACAGGTTCGACACGTCGTGCGAGCGGCCGTACCCATCAACGACGCTGTCCGTCGGGTCGTTGCCGCACCGTGCGGTGCCGAGCGTGTGCCAGCCGACCTCGGGCATCCAGTGCCACTCGTTCGTCTCGATCGCCCCAGCGGCCTCGTGCGCCTCGCGCATCCGATCGAGCTGGAACGCCATGTTTCGGCGCGCATCCTCATGCACCCGATACAGCACCCGTGGTGCTGGGATGCCATCGCTATCCGTCAGCGTCGGGTCGAGCTCGACCCGGTTCGTCACCTGTGGCAGGTCGTCAATCTGCGCCTCCCAGAGGAACGTGCGGCCCATCATCCGCGCCATCCGCTCGTGCGCCGAGGCACCGAACCGCTCCTTCAGCGGCTTGCCGTGCAGCAGCTGGAAGTGGGGAAGGGTGCCCGCGACCGGGTAGAGGTCCCACTTCGCGCCGCGCACGAACCCGCGCGAGCGGTCAGTCTCGTAGAACTCGAGCCCGATCAGCGGCGTCCCTCCCGGCCCGCGCCATGACTCCAGGTCGTCCTCGTACGTGCCCGCGACGGCGACCATCGGATGGAGCATCAGACGCCGCCCAACCAGCCCGCTCGAGTTCGCAAGCCCGTCCGGATGGTGCGTTGAGCGGGAGAGAAGCAGGAGACGCGGCGTGCCAACGCCGTTCGTCGCCATCACCACCGTCCGCCCGCGCGCGTGGTGCTCCGCGCCGTCCCGGTCGATGTAGATCGCCCCGGTCGCCCGGCCGGTCTGGTTGACGGTGATCTCGCGCACGCGGGCACCTGTGATCAGCCGCGCACCGTCACGAATCGCGTCTGGCCAGTAGGTGATGTCGGTCGACGACTTCGCCCCTGCGATGCAGCCGGTCTGGCAGACGCCGCGCCGCTCGCACGGCGCGAGCCGACCATGGGCACGGCTCGCGATCGCGTTCGGGTGTGGCCACCAGTGCCAGCCGAGCCGGTTCATCCCCGCCGCAGCACGTTGTCCGATCAGCCCGATCGGCAGGGCCGGCATCGGGTACTCCGGCATCGGCGGGTAGGCCGGGTCGCCCGCCATTCCCGAGACGCCCCAGCGCTCCTGCACGCGCTCGTAGAACGGCTCGAGGTCCTCGTAGGAGATCGGCCAGTCGTCTGCTACCCCGTCCAGCGTGCGGACGCGGAAGTCAGACGGCACCAGCCGGGGCCACATCGCCGCGTAGTGCACGGTGCCTCCGCCGACGCCGTTGAACATGAGGGGCCAGATGTCTGCCTCGGCGGTGTTGATCGGGTAGTCGGCGGGCCGCTTGCGGGTGTTCGGGTTCATCGCCCAGCGCGCGAGCTGGATCGCGTCGAACGCCGGATCCTCGCCGGGGAACTCCGAGGCGCTCACCCAGCCACCCTGCTCGAGACACGTCACCGACACGCCGGCCTCGGCGAGCCGCGCGGTGAGGACGGATCCCGACGCGCCGGCGCCGATCACCAGGACGTCGGCGACCTCGGCCTCAGGCATCGGGTGTCGGAACGTAGAGCGGTGCGCGCGATCGCATCGGTGCGATCAGCTCGTCCGGCAGGTAGTGCTCCGCCTCGTCCGGAGCGATCGGCCCCTGACCCTTTTGACCTGGATAGCCGATTCGCTTTCGCACCCCTGGGTGCATGTAGTACGCCATCACGAGGCTGTCAGAAGCGTCCTCGAAGGTGGCGGGATCGTCGCGGAACAGCCCCTCCGCCGCCGCCCACGGATCGGTCTCGCTCCGACCAGCGAGCGCGCGCAACGCCGTCGTCCGCAACGGGTCAGCGGCGAGCACCCGGTCGAGCCACTTGCCCGTCGCGCCGGTGTCGGCGGCGCTCGGCATGGTCGCGCTCGCCGGGAACAGCGCCACGGCGATCGCCGCAAGCCGCATGCGTTCGGCATCGGTGAGTGGCTCCGTCATGACGCTCGACGATACAGACTTCCCGCTCAGGGCGCAAGGCTCGACCTGGCTCGTGGTCTGATTGCGAGCTCGCAGGACGATCCAGGCGCGCGAATGACCACGCCATTTCACAATCAGACCACTAATTTAGTCGTCGATCGCAGCCGCCCCAACGACTGTCGCTAACCATGTTTAGAACAATTCGAGCTGGTCAGTCACGGAGGTCACCCTGTCAACAGCAGCCTGGATCCTTCGGCGCATGATCTCGGCATAGGGCTCCTCGCGCTCAATGAGCGTCGCTCGGCATCCCTCCTCGACGCACGCCACTCCAGTCGTGCCGCTTCCGGCAAACGGGTCTACCACCATCGCACCGGGCCGAACGACGAGCCTGATCAGCCACCGCATCAGGGCGATGGGCTTCACGGTGTCGTGGCTGTTCTTGAGACCACTAGTGCAGTGTCCGGTGATTGGTGTTCATATTGTGAGGGGCTTGCCGGCGTACGTCCAGGCGAACGGTTGGGCGGTCTGGTTGTAGGTCGTGATGAACGACTCGAGCTTCTCGGTGAGGTCGTTTCGGCTGGTGAAGAT
>JANYCN010000069.1 GCA_025360225.1 Actinomycetes bacterium
CTGATAGGCCGCGGCGGCATGGGCGACCTCCTGCGCGCGTACCTGTCGGCAAACGAGATCATCGTCTCGCTGATGCTCAACTACGTCGCCGGGATCATCGCGACCTACCTGATCTTCGACGCTGAGACGTACTGGCGTGACACGTCGTCCGCGACGGCGGCGCTGTTCCCGGTCGGCAAGACGCTCGATCACGCCGCGACCTGGCCGCACTTCTCGCTATCGCTCGGGGTCGGCGTGTCGCTGCCCCTCGGCTTCCTCGTCGGTGCCGTCGTCGCCGTCGCGCTGATCCTCGTCGGCTCGTACACCCGCTTCGGCTTCGAGATGCAGGTGATCGGCGACTCGCCGCGCGCCGCCGGGTACGCGGGCATGCGCACGCGGCGCACGCTCGTCGCGGTGATCGCCATCTCGGGCGCGATCGCCGGGCTTGGCGGAGCGAGCCAGATCGGTGACTTCCGCCACCAGCTCGACTCGAAAGGCCTGCAGGCGGCTGGTTTCGGCTACTCCGGGATCGTCGTCGCCGCGCTCGCCCGGTTCAACCCGCTCGCGGTCGTCATCGTCTCGCTCCTGATCGGCGGCCTCCGCGCCGGCGGGTACGCGCTCCAAGGCCCCGACTTCCCCGCAGGGCTCGTCGGGACGCTGCAGGGCCTGATCCTCTTCTCCGCGCTCGGCGGCGAGCTGCTCGTCCGTTACCGCGTGCGGGTCGGGAGGCGTCGGTGAACACGAGCATCGTCGTCGTCGTTCTCGCCTCGGCCGTCCTGTACGGCACGCCCCTCGTGTTCGCCGCGCTCGGTGAGCTGCTCGCGGAGCGCTCCGGCGTGCTCAACCTCGGCGTCGAAGGGATGATGCTCGGCGGCGCCGTGATGGGGTTCTGGGCGGTGCAGCGGATCGACGCGCCGACACCCGTCGCGCTGGCGCTCGCGACGCTCGCCGCAGCTGCGGGTGGCGGCGTGCTCGCCCTGATCCACGCGTTCCTGGTGATCACGTTGCGGGCGAGCCAGATCGTGTCCGGCCTCGCGCTGACGATCTTCGCCGGGGCCGGAGGCCTGTCTTCCTACATCGGGACCGTTGAGAGCTTGCCGGCGAACCCGGCACGGCACTCGTTTGACCCCGTCAACCTCCTCGGGCTGCAGGACCTGCCGGTGATCGGCCCGGTGCTGTTCGGGCAGTCGATGCTGGTGTACGTGTCGTGGGTCGCGACGGTGGCGGTCGGCCTGTACCTCGGGCGAACGCGGACCGGTCTAAACGTGCGAGCGGTCGGCGAGGCGCCGGCGGCTGCCGACGCTGCGGGCATCTCGGTGACCCGCTACCGCTACCTCCACGTCGTCGCTGGCGGCGCCTTCGCCGGCGTCGGCGGCGCCTGCTTCAGCCTCTCGATCACGCCGCAATGGGTCGACGGCCTGACGGGCGGCGCCGGCTGGATCGCCGTCGCGCTGGTGATCTTCTCGTTCTGGCGCGCCGACCTCTGCCTCGTCGGCGCCTACCTGTTCGGCGCGTTCAGCGCTCTCGGGCCCACCTTGCAACCGCGCGGCTACACGCTGGTTCCCGAGGCGGTGTGGATTGCCTTCCCGTACCTCATCACGATCGTCGTCCTCGTGGTGGTCTCCGCCGGCTCGGCGCGCCGCCGCCTTGGCGCCCCGGCCGCCCTCGGCATCCCGTACGTCCGGGAGGAGCGGTGACCGTGCTCCGCCCGGCGACGCTCGCGGCCGCCCTCGCGGCTCGATCCGAGCACCCAGGGGCGCTCCTCGTCGCCGGTGGGACAGACGCCATGGTCGCGATCAACAGCGGGCGGCTGCGCGCCGAGGTCACCGTCGACCTCACCGGCGTCGGCGAGCTGGCCAGCTGGAGCCGGTCGGGGTCGACCATCCGGATCGGCTCCGGGCTGACCTACACACGCCTGATCGCCGAGCTCGGTGATCTCTGTCCAGGGCTCGCGATGGCGTCGCGCACCGTCGGCTCGCCACAGATCCGCAACCGCGGCACCGTCGGCGGGAACGTCGCCACGGCGTCGCCGGCGGGAGACGCCTTGCCGCCGCTCGTTGCCGCCGGTGCGGTCATCGAGCTGGCGTCGACGGACGGTGTGCGACGCGTCCCGATCGGCGCGTTCCTCGTCGGCCCGAAGCGATCGCTGCTCGCCCCGAACGAGCTGATCACTGCGATCGAACTGCCGGTCGCGCGTGGCCCGCAGCAGTTCTCGAAGGTCGGGCCGCGCAACGCGATGGTGATCGCCGTCTGCTCGCTCGCCGTCGACGTCGACGTAGCCTCTCGGCGCGTCGCCGTCGCAATCGGCTCCGCAGGACCAACCACGCTGCGAGCGTTGGAGGCGGAGGCGGTCGCCTCCGCGGCAATCGACTGGACGACCGGTGCACTTGGCGACGCCGACCTCGCGCGCTTCGCGGCGCTCGTCGCGCAGGCGGCCCGTCCGATCGACGACGTGCGCGGCACGGCTGCCTACCGTCGCCACGCGCTCGCCGTGCTCGCACGCCGAAGCCTTGGCTGGTCGCTCGAGGCGCTCAGGCGGGCGGTCGCATGAGGGTCTCGCTGATGGTGAACGGCACGGCGCGGGTCGCCGACGGCGTCCTCGAGTCCGACAGCCTGTTGACGATGCTGCGCGAGCGGCTCGACCTGCCGGGATCGAAGGGGGCGTGCGAGCAGGGCGAGTGTGGCTCCTGCTCGGTGTACCTCGATGGCGTGCTCGTCTGCTCTTGCCTGGTCCTCGCCGCGCAGGCGGACGGGCACGGCGTGTTGACGGTGGAAGGGCTTGCCGACGGCGACCGCCTCGACCCGGTGCAGCAAGCGTTCATCGATGCGGGCGCCGTGCAGTGCGGCTTCTGCACGCCGGGGCTGGTGCTCGCCGCCCACGACCTGCTCGGGCGTCACCGCGACCCGTCCGACCTCGAGATCCGCGAGGCGCTCGCCGGCAACCTGTGCCGCTGCACCGGGTATGAGAAGGTGCTCGACGCCGTCCGCCTCGCCCTCGCACGGCGGTCGCGGTGAGCGCCATCCTGGTCGCCGGCTGTTCCGTCGCGACCCTCAACGCCGCCGGCATCGAGCATGCCGACGGGCACGTGCTCGTCGACGGCGACCGGATCGTCTCGGTCGGCCCGGGTCGTCCGGCTATCGTCGCCGAGGACACGCGCGTGATCGACGGGCGCGGCCTGCTCGCGACGCCCGGCCTCGTCAACTGCCACCACCACCTCTACCAGTGGGCAACGCGTGGCCTCGCGACCGACGCCAACCTGTTCGAGTGGCTCGTGGCGCTGTACCCGACCTGGGCGCGGATCGACGCCGACATCGAGCACGCCGCGGCGAGCGCCGGGCTCGCCGCGCTCGCCGTCTCGGGCTGCTCGACGACGATGGATCACCACTACGTCTTCCCACAGGGCGGCGGCGACCTGCTCGCGGCCGAGATCGAGGCGGCGCGCTCGATCGGCCTGCGTTTCCACCCGTGCCGCGGCTCGATGGACCTCGGTGTCTCCGCCGGCGGGCTCCCCCCGGACGAGGTGGTGGAGGACCGTGACGTCGTGCTCGCGGCGACCGAGGACGCGATCCGCCGCTACCACGACCCGTCGCCGACATCGATGCTGCGGGTAGCCGTCGCGCCCTGCTCGCCGTTCTCCGTCACCGGCGGGCTGATGGACGACGCAGCGGCGCTCGCGCGACGGCTCGGCGTGCGCCTGCACACGCACATGGCAGAGACGGTCGAGGAGGAGGCGTACTGCATCGAGCTGTTCGGCTGCCGTCCGGTGGAGTACCTCGAGCAGCACGGCTGGCTCGGCGACGACGTGTGGCTCGCCCACTGCGTCCACCTCTCCGCCGCGGAGATCGCCCGTTTCGGCGCGACGGGAACCGGTGTCGCGCACTGCCCGAGCTCGAACGCGCGGCTCGGCGCCGGCATCGCGCCGGTGCGTGACCTGCTCGCCGTCGGCGCTCCGGTCGGGCTCGGCGTCGACGGCGCGGCCTCGAACGAGGCGGGCGAGCTGCAGATCGAGCTGCGCCAGGCCCTCTTCGCAGCGCGGTTACGGGGCGGCGCGGCGGCGATGTCGTGTCGCGACGCGCTCGCGCTCGCAACGATCGGCGGCGCTCGCTGCCTCGGTCGCGAGCAGGAGATCGGCTCGCTCGAGGTTGGGAAGCGCGCCGACGTCGCGCTCTGGCGCGTCGATGACCTCGGCGGCGCAGGGATCGACGACCCCGTCGCCGCGCTCGTTCTCGGGCCGCAACGTCGCGTCGAGACGCTCGTCGTCGCCGGTCGGGTCGTCGTCGAAGCCGGCGAGCTGCGTACGCGCAGCGAGCAGGAGATCGCCGGTGGGATCGCCGCGGCGAGCGCTCGCCTGAAGGCGCGGGCCGCCCGATGACGCCACGGGCGGCGATCGTCGGCACGGGGTTCATGGGAGCCACCCACCGGGAGGCGCTCGCTCGCCTCGGCGTCGAGGTGGTCGGGATCGTCGGCTCGTCGCCGGCTACCTCCACCTACGCGAGCTTCGCGGCGATGCTCGCCGACCCACGGGTCGACGTCGTGCACCTCACGACGCCGAACGACCTCCACCACGCACAGGCGCTCGCGGTGCTGGCGGCGGGGAAGCACTGCATCTGCGAGAAGCCGCTCGCGATGACGGCGCGGGAGAGCCGAGCGCTGCTCGACGCGGCGCGTGCCAGCGGGCGCGTGCACTGCACGAACTTCAACCAGCGCTTCTACCCGCTCGTCGGACACGCGAGGGCGCTCGTCGGAGACGGCCAGCTCGGTCGCCCCTTCCACGCGCACGGTGGCTACCTGCAGGACTGGCTTCTGTACCCGACGGACGGCAACTGGCGCGTCGACGCCGCCCGCGGTGGTGCGTTGCGCGCCTTCGGGGACATCGGCTCGCACTGGATCGACATGGTCACCCACGTCACGTCCACACGGGTTGAGGCGGTTCTCGCGGAGCTGTCGACGTTCGTGCCCGAGCGCGGCGGCGTCGCCGTCACGACCGAGGACGTCGCCCACGTGCTGTTGCGCCTGAGCGGCGGCGCGCGCGCGTCGATGACGGTGTCGCAGGTCAGCGCTGGACGGAAGAACCTCTTGACCTTCGAGGTCGACTGCGCGGACGGGGCCGTCTCGTGGAGCTCGGAGCGATGTGACGAGCTATGGATCGGGCACCGTGACCGTCCGAACGAGACGCTGGTGAAGGACCGCACGCTGATGGCGTCGCCGGCCGCCGCGTTGAGCGACTACCCACCAGGTCACGTCGAGGGCTTTCCCGACACGTTCAAGCAGCTGTACCGTGCTGTCTACGCCGCGGTCGAGGCGGGCGCGATGCCGGCCGAGGACGAGGCGGCGTTCCCAACCTTCGCCGACGGCCACCGGCTAAACGTGATCGGCGAGGCGGTCCTGCGCAGCGCGCGTGAGGAGCGGTGGGTGCAGGTCGAAGAGATCGAGACGGAGGGGTAACGTGCGGCTTGGACTTCTGACGGCGGCCTTCGGGTCGTCGACGCTGAAGGAGGTGGCCGACTGGGCTTCGGCGAGCGGCTACCAGATGCTCGAGGTTGCCTGCTGGCCGGCGAGCGGGGCAGAGGTGCGTCGCTACTCCGGCGTGGCGCACATCGACTGCGCCACGCTGACCGCCGAGAAGGCCGAGGCGATCCGCTCGATGCTCGCCGCGCGCGGCCTCGAGATCTCCTCGCTCGCCTACTACCCGAACAACCTCCACCCGGACCGAGCGCACCGCGCGATGGTGAACGACCACCTACGCCGGGTGATCGACGCAGCGGTCCTGCTCGGCGTCGGCATCGTCGGCACCTTCGTTGGCAACGACAAGGACCGTTCCGTCGCCGACAACCTCGCCACGTTCACCGAGGTATGGCCGCCGCTCGTCGCCTACGCCTCGAGCCGGGGGGTGAAGATCGCGATCGAGAACTGCCCGATGATCTTCTCCGCCGACGAGTGGCCTGGCGGGACGAACCTCGCGCAGCGCCCGGCGATCTGGCGCCGGATGTTCGAGATCATCCCGGATGCGAGCTTCGGGCTGAACCTCGACCCGAGCCACCTCGTCTGGCAGATGATCGACCACGAGCGCGTCGTGTACGACTTCGCTGACCGCATCCTTCACGTCCACGCGAAGGACATGGAGATCGACCGCAACGGCCTCTACGAGCACGGCGTGATGTCCGTCGGCGTTGGCTGGCAGACCCCGCGACTGCCCGGTCTCGGGGAGATTCGCTGGGACCGCTTCCTGGCCGCCCTGTACGCCGTCGGATACGACCACGTGATCTCCGTCGAGCACGAGGATCGAGCGTTCGAGGCGACCGACGAGCTGGTCAAGCGCGGGTTCCTGATCGCCCGCAACGCCCTCGCCCCGCTGATCGCCTGATGGCAAGCTCCGGCACCCGAACCCTCGTCCGCGGTCGGATCGGCGAGCTCGTGCTGCGACCCGACGGCGTGCCGAAGGTGACAGGCGCCTTCCAGTTCGCCAGCGACCTGTCAAGAGAGGGGATGGCGTGGGGCGTCACCGTTCGGAGCCCGCACGCCCACGCGCGGATCGCGGCGATCGACGTGTCCGAGGCAGCGGCGCTGCACGGCGTGCTGGCCGTCCTCACCCACGCCGACGTCCCCGGGCGCAAGACGTACGGCATGGAGCACCACGACCAGCCGGTGCTCGCCTGGGACGAGGTGCGCTACGAGGGCGAGCCGGTCGTGATCGTCGCGGCGGTCGACCTCGAGACGGCGCGCCTCGCGGCGGCCCGCGTGCGTGTCCACTACGAGGAGCTGCCGGTGGTGACGTGGGACGACGGCATCGTGCTGCGTCACGTGCCGATCCGTCACGGTGACCAGGAGGTCAGCGCCGAGGTCGTGGTGTCGGGAACGTACGAGGTTGGCATGCAGGACCAGGCCTTCCTCGGTCCGGAGTCGGGGCTGGCGATCCCCGCGGAAGATGGCGGCATCGACCTCCACGTTGCGACGCAGTGGTTGCACGTCGACCAGGAGCAGGTGGCGGCCTCCACCGGGCTCACGCTCGAGCAGACGCGCCTCCACCTGGCCGGCGTCGGTGGGGCGTTTGGTGGCCGCGAGGACGTCTCGATGCAGATCCACGCGAGCCTGCTCGCGTTGCGCTCGGGCCGGCCGGTGAAGATGGTTTACACGCGTGAGGAGTCGTTCTACGGCCACGTCCACCGTCACCCGGCGCGGATGCGCTACGAGCATGGAGCGACCCGCGACGGCCGCCTCGTCTACGTGAAGGCCGACGTGTTGCTCGACGGCGGCGCCTACGCGTCCAGCTCGCCGGCGGTCGTCTCGAACGCCGCGACGTTCGCGGTCGGGCCGTATCGCGTCGAGTCAGCGACGATCGACGCCACCGTGACGCTCACCAACAACCCGCCGTGCGGAGCGATGCGGGGCTTCGGCGCCGTTCAGGTGGCGTTCGCGCACGAGGCGCAGATGGATCGCCTCGCGGCCGCCCTCGGCATCGATCCGGTCGACCTGCGGATCGCCAACGCTCTCACCACCGGTGATCGGATGATCACCGGCCAGCTCGTCGAGGGCCCGGCGCCGGTTGCCGAGCTGCTCGAGCGGTTGCGCGCGATGCCGCTCCCTCCCGACACCGCGATGCTGCCGTCCGACCAGCGCGACCTGCCCGGTGGGCTCGCGAACGTGACGCACGGTGAGGGCGTCCGACGCGGCGTCGGCTACGCCATCGGCTTCAAGAACATCGGCTTCTCGGAAGGGTTCGACGACTACGCCACGGCGCGCGTCCGCGTGTCGCTCGTCGACGGCGCGCCGCGCGTCGAGGTGCACACCGCCGCCTGTGAGGTCGGGCAGGGGCTCGTCACCGTCCTCGCACAGATCGCGCGGACCGAGCTCGAGATCGCCGACGTCGTCGTGCTGCAGGCCGACACGCTGGTCGGCTCGGCCGGCTCGACCTCGGCGTCGCGTCAGACGTGGATGACCGGCGGCGCCGTTCGCCTCGCCTGCGAGGCGGTGCGTGCGCGGCTCCACGAGCTGTCGCCGGAGCGCCACGTCGAGGAGACGGCGGAGCACCATCATCGCCCGACGGTACCGCTCGATCCGGTCACAGGGCAGGGCGACTCCGTCGTCGCGCTCGCGTTCGCCGCACACCGCGCTGTTGCCGACGTCGACTGCGAGCTCGGGCTCGTGCGCGTCGTCGAGATCGCGACGAGCCAGGACGTCGGGCGGATCATCAACCCGATCCAGTGCGAGGGACAGATCCAGGGCGGGATCGCCCAGGGTCTCGGGCTCGCGGTGATGGAGGAGATCCAGCTCGGCGCGGGGCGCATCCGCAACGCGAGCTTCACCGACTACCTGATCCCCACCGTGCTCGACATGCCGACGGTGCGTCTCGACATCCTCGAGACGCCGCACCCGCTGGCGCCGTACGGCCTGAACGGCGTCGGTGAGCCGCCGACGATCGCCTCGACGCCGGCGGTCGTTGCCGCGCTGCGGGACGCGTCAGGCATCGCGCTCGCACGCGTCCCGGTGCGCCCCGAGGACCTCACGACGTCTTCGTCTTCGGTTTCGTCGTCGTAGCTGGCGTGACGTAGGAGGCAGCTGCGCTGACGGAAGCGGCGCGAACGCGCGCGTTGTGGTTCGCCTGACGGACGACCTCGCGGTAGCGCAGCACGAGCTGGTGGTTCTGGGCGAGCACCGCGCGGTCGTGCGCGACCGCTGCCTGGGCAACGTCGTGCCAGTGCTGCGCCTGCGCGCGCCACGGCGTCTGGTCGGCGCTGGCCGCCGCCCGTGAGGCGTCGATCGCGTACGCCACCGAGGTGCCGCAGACGATCGCGACGAGCGCCGTGTACGTGCGCAGGAACGTGTTCTTACGCGTCATTGCTCTCGGCTCCGTCGATCGGATGCGGGGTGGGGGGTGTCACTCGGACGACGGCGGCGGCTGTTCTCACAGCCGCGATCGAGGTCCGCTGGTGCGTGATCGTCGGCAGGCGCAGCGGCTCGAGCGGTGCCGGGACCGCGAGCGCCGCCAGCGGCGCCGGCTCGACGGCGACGGGCGGCGAGAAGGTGCCGGCGAGCGCCGCCACGACGCCGCCGAGGGCCATTGCTGCCACGGCTGCGCGGAGCGATCGGACGGGTGTTTGGGTTCGGGTCACGTGTCCATGTTCCACCGGGCCAGTGGGAAACGTGTGAGCGCCCGCTGAGATGGCTCTCACGTTAGCTGCACTACCCTGACGCGGCGATGGATCACGAACCGCTCGTTGTCGGCGACTCGCCGATCACCCTCGACGACGTCCTCGCGGTGGCGCGTGGTGGGCGTCTGGCGGCGCTTGGCGTCGCCGCCCGCGAGCGGATGAACGCTGCGCGCGAGGTCGCGTTGACGATCGCTCGGCGCGGCGACGCTGTCTACGGTCTCACCACTGGCGTCGGTGTACGCAAGCGTGATCGCTTTGACCCGTTCGTCGCGGCGACGGCCGACCGGCGCCTCGTGCTCGATCACCGCAGCGGCAGCGGGCCGCGCGTCGCCGACGAGGTCGTCCGTGCGACGATCCTGCTGCTTGCCAACAACCTCGCGCGCGGCTACTCCGGCGTTCGCCCACAGATCGTCGACCGCCTCCTGTCGGCGCTCGCCATGGACGACCTGCCAGCGATCCGCCTGTACGGAGCAACGGGTCAGGGCGACGTCGTGCCGCTCGCCGAGCTCGTGATCCCGCTCCTCGGTGACGAGCCGCTTGCCGCGAAGGAGGGCCTGTCGTTGATCAACTCGAACGCGTTCACGACCGCCCTCGCCTGCCTCGCCCTCGCGGACGCTCGACGTCTGCTCGACACGCTCGTCCTGTGCGCCGCGCTCGACCTCGAGGCCCTCCGTGGCAACCTCTCACCGATCGACCCGGCCGTGATCGCCTCGCGTCCGTATCCAGGTTTCCGGTGGGCGGCGTCGGAGCTGCGCGCGGTGCTCGACGGGAGCCGGCTCTGGCGGGTGGGCGAGGCGAGGAACCTGCAGGACCCGCTGTCGTTTCGCAACGCTGCGGCGATCCTCGGCTCCGCGCACGGCATGGTTGCCTTCGCGCTCGCCCAGCTTGACCACGAGCTGGCGTCGTCGCAGGAGAACCCGATCCTCGTCGTCCCTGACGACCGTGCGGTGGCGACGGCGAACTTCGAGATCCTGCCGCTCGCTGCCGCTCTCGACACCGCCCGAATCGGCCTCGCTCCGCTGATCACGACCCAGCTTGAGCGCCTCGTGAAGCTGTTGCAGGCACCGGTCACCGGGCTCTCGGATGGGCTCGCCGCCCGGGCCGAACCGGGGCATTGCGGCCTTTCGGAGATCACCTTCACGGCGCAGGCGATCGCCGTCGAGGCTCGTCTCCTCGCCCAGCCCGTCTCGACGGAACCGGGGAGCTCGACGCAGGCAGAGGGGATCGAGGATCGGCTGACGATGGCACCGCTCGGCGCTCGGCGGCTGTCCGCGATGGTCGAGCTCGGCGACCGGCTCGCGGCGCTCGCGCTGATGACGTCGTGCCAGGCCGTCGAGCTGCGCGGCTCGCCCCTCGGTGAGCCACTCGCACGGGTTCACGCCACCGTGCGCACGTTCGTACCGTTCGTCGCCGGTGATGAGACCCTCCCCGGGTCACTGGATCCGCTCGTCCGCTGGTTGGCGCTCGGTCGCGCCACGTGGGACGTCAGCCGGCTGCCCACGCGACGACCGTAGCGCGTTCCGCAGCGGTCATGTGGGTGATGTTGCCCAACGGCATCGCGCCGGCGCTGACGACCCGGCCGATATCGGCGCGGTGCGCCTCGACCTGCGCCGGATCGTCGAGCCTGATCCCCATCGGCGCGTCTGCGTACCCCGCGATCGTCGGATGCATCGCGTGACAGCCGCTGCAGCGGCTCGCGAGGATCGCCGTGGCGCGTTGCGCGAGCGCTGGATCCGGCGTCGTCGTCGCGAAGCCTGCCTGCCAGTGAACGGGAGGCGCGAGCGCCACGACGAGGCCGACCAGCAGGCCACCGGCGGCGATGAGTGGGGTCACGACGACGCGTCCGCGCTGGCGCAGCGTGACGAAGTGGCGGATCAACATGCCGGCGGTGGCGATCGTCGCGAAGATCGCCCACCCGTTCTCGCTGCCGTAGGTGAAAGCGTAGTGGTTCGACACCATCACGAACAGGACGGGCAGCGTGAGGTAGTTGTTGTGCACGCTGCGCTGTCTCGCGCGCATTCCATCGACCGGGTTGGGCGCGACGCCAGCAAGCATCGCGCGCACGACGCGCCGCTGGCCGGGGATGATCACGAAGAGCACGTTTGCGACCATCATCGTGCCGATCATCGCGCCGACCTGGATGTACGCGCCGCGGCCCGAGTAGACCTCGCCGAGCCCGCGCACGAGCGCAGCCGAGCCGGCGAGGACGAGCGCCGCCATCGCGTAGCCGTGGCGCGCGATCGGCGACCGGCAGACGAGGTCGTACACGCCGTAGGCGGCGGCGAGCAGAGCGATTGAGAGGACGACGCACCAGCCGCCGGTCAGGCTCCCCCCGGGCCGGGTGAGGTAGGCCTCGGGGTGGGCGTAGTAGACGATCGCGAGCAGCGAGAACCCGCTGATCCAGGTCCAGTACGCCTCCCACTTGAACCAGTGCAGGCGCTCGGGGAGTCGAGCGGGAGCGACCAGGTACTTGCGCTTGTTGTAGAACCCGCCGCCGTGCACCGACCACAGCTCGCCGGCGACGCCCGCCTCGGGTGACGGGTCGAGGTGGTTGTCGAGCCAGACGAAGTAGAACGACGCGCCGATCCAGGCGATGCCGGCGATCAGGTGCAGCCAGCGCACGAGAAGCGAGGACATCTCGAGCAGGTAGTCGGCCACGAGTGCGATAGTACCGAGCGATGCGCCTGGTGGAGATCAATGCTCTCGACCGCGAGGGATTCGTCCTCCGCCTCGGCCTCGTCGCCGAAGGCTCGCCGTGGGTTGCCTACGGTGCGTACGACCTGCATCCGTTCGCCACGGCGCTCGAGCTGGTTGCGGCGTTTCGGGCCGCGATCGCGCGCGAGACGGACGAGCGTCAGGTGGAGCTGATCCGCGCGCACCCTGACCTCGCCGGTCGCGCGGCGCTCGCCGGCGAGCTCACCGTCGAGTCAGCGTCCGAGCAGGCATCGCTCGGTCTCGACCGTCTCAGCGCCGAGGAGTTCGCGCTCTTTCACGCCCGCAACGACGCCTACCGGGAACGCTACGGCTTCCCGTTTGTGGTCTGCGTGCGACAGCAGACGAAGGCGTCGATCCTCCATGCCTACGAGCAGCGGCTGGCAAACGACCGTGAGGTCGAGGTCGCCGTCGCTCTCGACGAGATCGTCAGCATCATCCGGCTGCGGGTCGCCGACCTGGTCGAGGAGTAGGCGATCGCCGACGACCTCGTCGTGCGCGGCGGCCGCGTCTGGTGTCCGGCGGGGCCGGTGCTCGCCGACATCGGCGTGCTCGACGGGATGATCAGGGCGATCGCGCCCGACCTCCCCGGCGGCCACGCCGAGATCGACGCGCGAGACCTCGAGGTGCTGCCGGGCGTCATCGACGCCCACGTGCACCTGAACGACCCGGGGCGTGCGCACTGGGAGGGGTTCGACTCGGGCACGCTGGCGCTCGCGGCGGGCGGCACGACGACGTTCGCGGACATGCCGTTGAACTGCATCCCGGCGACGACGAGCGCCGAGGGCCTGCGGGCGAAGCTTGCGGCGGTCGCCGGCCGATCGCACGTCGACTACGTCCTGTGGGGTGGCCTCGTGCCCGGGAACCACGCCGAGCTCGCGGCCCTCGCCGGGGGCGGCGTTTGTGGGTTCAAGGCCTTCCTCTCCGGTAGCGGCGTGGCCGAGTTCGCACGCGCCGACGACCTGACCCTGTTCGAGGGGATGGTCGAGGCGGCGCGGCTCGGCCTACCGGTCGCGGTGCACGCCGAGTCAGAGGAGATCACCGCCGCGCTCACCGCTCGCGCCGTCGCCGGCGGCGAGCGGACGATGCGTGCATACATCGCCTCGCGGCCGGCGATCGCCGAGATCGAGGCCGTCGCGCGGGCGTTGCTGATCGCTGAGGAGGCCGCCTGTGCCGTGCACCTCTGTCACCTCTCGACCGCGCGCGCCGTCGCGCTCGTCGTCGCCGCCCGCGCACGCGGCGTGCGCGCGACCTGCGAGACGTGTCCGCACTACCTCCTGCTGACCGACACGGACGCGGAGGAGATCGGTGCGCTCGCGAAGTGTGCGCCACCGGTGCGATCGCACGACGAGCTCCGTGCACTTGGGGCATCGGTCGCCCGAGGCGAGATCGACATGTTCGGCTCCGACCACTCGCCGGCGCCGATCGGTCTGAAGCACGGGGACGACATGTTCGCCGTGTGGGGTGGCATCGCCGGTGCGCAGACGCTGCTCACGGGGACGCTCACCGCCGGTGTGCCGTTGGCGAGCGTGCCGCGCTTGCTTGGCCTCGGTCCTGCCGACCTGCTTGGGGTCGCCGGGCGAAAGGGTGCGCTCCAGGTCGGGGGCGATGCTGACCTTGTCGTGCTCGATGGCGCCGCGAGCGGCATTCTCACGGCCGAGTCCTTGCACTACCGCCACCCGCAGGCGGCGCTCGTTGGGCGGACGCTGCAGGGCCGCGTCATGTCGACGCTCCTCCGTGGCCGGGCGGCCGGACCGGGCCATCCCCCGAGCGGGCGTCACGTGGCTCGTCGCCGCAGCCGATAGGTACCGGGCGCTGAATGGGATTCCGCGCAAGGTACGCGGCTCGCTCCCCTCTCACCCAATACCATGATGACTCCGATGCAGAGCGTTTCTCGTATCCTTCGCGCGTTTGCCGCGGCCCTCGTCGTTGCCGCAGCGGTCGCTGGCACGGCGTACGGCGTGACGCGCTCGGCACGGCAAGCGACACACGCCACCGTTGTGCCCGCGCCCTCGATCACCGAGGTCGCGGACGAGGTGGCCGCGCTTGGCTCCGAGCCGGCCGACCTGCCGGCGCTCGACGACTACAAGCCGCCGACGCTGAAGGTGTTCGTCGCGCCGAAGCCGCGTATCGTCGTCCGCGAGACGCGCCACGTCGTCGAGAGGCGGAAGGCGAAGACCACGGATGACCAGACAGGACCGTCGTCGGATCAGTCCGGCGGCGCGCAGGATGCCCAGCCCCCCGTGACAACGGATGAGGGCGATGACGGGTAGGGTCAATCACCCCCTGCGGATCTACACCGCTGGCATCGGCCTGATCTGCGCAGGCTCCGTGGTGTTCGCGCTCGAGGCGCGCCAGGAGGCCGCGCACGCACGGTCGACAGCTGACGCACGCGTGGCGGTCGAACGCTCGCGCACCGAGGAGGCGCTGCGTCTCGCGGCGACCGCCGCAACGTTCTCGAAGAAGGTGCAGACGCAGGACGCTGCCCTGGTCGGGCGCTACAACGCGCTCGTGGCGGCGAAGAAGCACTCCGACGTTGTCTACGCGCGGGAGCTCCACAAGGCACAGGTCGCTGCCAACAACGGCGTGCCGGTGACCTACGTCGGGGGTGGCACGACCTACAGCTACGCCTCCGCGAAGACGACAACGCCGAACGCGACGAGGACGACCACCTCGACCCCGGTCACGAAGACGTCGTAGCGCTGCTCGCCCCCTCACACGTCGCGCCGCACGAGCAGCACGGCGGCCGCTGCGGTGAGGATGACGACGTACCCGACGTAGACGGCGAACCCGCTCCACGGCGTCAGGTCGCCCGTCGACTGGTTCAGGTTCATCAGCTGCGTGCCGGCGTTCAGCGGAAGGTATGGATCGACGTTCGCCGTCCACGTTGCCGGCAGGATCGCCGAGATTCCCGGCAGCACGAACATGATGCCGGCGAAGGTTGCGATCCCTCCGGCGGTGTTCCGTAGCAGCGCGCCGAGCGCTGCTCCGAGCAGGCCGGTGACCGTCAGGAAGAGCGCGGCTCCAATCACGGCGCGGAGCACGCCGGGGCGATCGATCGTCGTCTGCAGGTCGTGCTGCCTGAGGATCGACTGCGTCACGAAGAAGGCCACGAACGCGCACGGAAGCATCAGCAGGAACGTTGCCGTCCCGAACACCATCAGCTTGGCCCAGAGCACCGGGAGCCGCCGCGGCACGGCGATCATCGTCGATCGGATCATCCCGCTCGAGTACTCGCCGCTGATGATCAACACGCCGAGAACGCCGAGCGCGAGCTCCGCGAGGTGCCAGCCGGCGAGGCTGAGATCGAGCGGGTTGATCGGGCGACGCTCCGGCCGAGCGTCGTAGTGCGACATCCGGATCGAGGAGATCAGGATCCCGAGGCCGGTCATCGCGACGACCGCGAGGAGGAGCGACCAGCGGGTCGATCGGAGCGACCAGAGCTTCGTCAGCTCGGAGCGGACAACGCGTGCCTGCGTGACCGCTCGCGGGGCGGCGATCGCGCTCACGCTACCACCTCCGTTGGCTGGTACTCGACCGAGCCATGGGTCATGCTCATGAACGCCTCCTCGAGAGATGCTTGCTGGCGGACGAGCTCGTGCAGCACGATCCGGTGGGCGGCCGCGGTCTCGCCGATCGACTCGGCCGTCGTCCCGCGCACCTCGAGCGCGTTCCCGTCGGCTGACGGCTCTGTGGTCACGCCGGGAGCGACGAGGAGCGCGGCGAGCTGTGGCAGCTGCGGGGAGCGCACGCGGATCACGTCGCTCGCGCCGCGCTGGATGAACTCCTCGACCGTCGTGTCCGCGAGCAGCCGTCCGCGCCCGATCACGATCAGCTGGTCGGCTGTCTGCGCCATCTCGCTCATCAGGTGTGAAGAGACGAGCACGGTCCGGCCCTCGGCGGCGACGTCACGCATCAGGTCGCGGATCCAGCGGATGCCCTCCGGGTCGAGACCGTTCGCCGGCTCGTCCAGGATCAGCGTCCCGGGGTCGCCGAGGAGCGCTGCAGCGATCCCGAGCCGTTGGCCCATCCCGAGCGAGAAGCCGCCCACGCGCTTTCGTGCGACGCCCGTCAGGCCAACGAAGTCGATCAGCTCGTCGACACGGGCCCGGGAGATGCCGTTGCTCCGCGCGAGCGCCAGCAGGTGGCTGTGCGCCGAGCGGCCGGGGTGGATCGCCCGTGCCTCCAGCATCGCGCCGACCTCGTGGAGCGGGGCCGGATGGTCGCGGAACTGCTTGCCGTTGACCCGCGCGCTTCCCGACGTTGGCCGGTCGAGGCCGACGATCAGCCGCATCGTCGTCGACTTCCCTGCGCCGTTCGGCCCGAGGAAACCGGTGACGACGCCGGGACGCACGACGAAGCTGACGTCGTCCAGGGCAATCTTGTCGCCGTACCGCTTCGAGACGTTCTCTACCTCGATCATTGCATTCCTTCCAGGGCCGGGTTCCCGGCTCTGGAAGGGTGCGCGATCCTTGTGAGAATCAGGTGAGAGTGCGGCTTCTTAACGCTCGCGGTCTGAGCGCGATGACCGACGAGGGCGGTCGACGCCCTCCTTGTCGGTGATGTACGGCAGCATCGACAGCTCGCGGGCGCGCTTGATCTCGCGGGCCGCAAGCGCCTGCTGACGTCGCGAGAGGCCGGTCATCCCTCGAGAGCGGATCTTGCCGCGCTCGGAGAGAAACCGCTTCAGGACATCGATGTTCGTGTAGCGGATCTCATCGTCCGCGATCTGGATCCGCTTGCGCTTCTTGGGCTTCCCCGTCGCGCGCTTCGGACGTGCTCTCTGAGCCAACTACGTGCCTCCGGATGTGCTTTCTGGCCGTCTCAGTGTACGCCGATCGTCTGCGATTAGGCGCCGGTCGATCAGACGAACGCTGCTGGGGGTGCGTCGGCGCAGCAGCGACGGTACGTCCGACCCGATCCGCACCAGCACCGCTCGCCGCGGCCCGGGGGCCAGGCGACGCAGTCGCCAGCTGCCGCTGCGCGCGTCGCGTGCATGGCGCGGCTCTCTGCTGATGCAGGATCGACACCCTCCTCGGCGCACGCTGCGACGTAGCGGTTGACGTGGATCGGCGCGAACCCGCGAACGTTGGCGCCGGCTGCGAGGAGCCGCTTCGCGGTACCTTCGAGCTGGCGCGCGTACGCCTCCCACGATGGCTCGTCGAGCTCGGGCCAGCGTGCGATCGCCTGGGCGAGCTGGTCCGCTGGGAAGTATGCGAGGACGATTGACGTCTTCGGATGGGCGAGCGTCGGCGGCCAGACCGGTTGCTGGTCCTGCTCTGTCGGGCTGAGAGCGTTCAACCGATCGACCGCCGTAAGCTGCAGGGCGTCGGGCCGCTGGCCGAGCTGGAACAGGCTCTCAGCCCGCAGCTCGACGAGCTGTTCGAGGATGTCGTCTGACCCGCTGCCATCGAGCGCGACGGCGATCCCCTGGGCGAGCCAGCTGATCGCCTCCGCGTGCAACGCGTTGTCGGCGTACATCAGCCCGGCGGCGTTGTAGAGCCATAGCTCATCCGGATCCTCGGCGCGTGCGCCCTCGAGAAGCGCCCCGGCGGCGCTCACCTGGCCGGCGAGCAGGGTGAACTCGGCGAGCTTCACGCGGTGATCCGGGCGACCGTTCCAACCGAGCTCGACCGCACGCTCCATCGCCCTGATCGCCATCGCGGGATGCCCGGCGGACGCGTAGGCGTCCGCGAGCTCCTCCCACACGTCGTGCACGGGCGGAGCGCCATCCCACGCGATGTCCTCGGCGGCGACAGCGGCCTCCAGCAGGGCGACCCGTCGCTCGGGATCGGCTCGCATCGCGCGGCGGAAGATCTCGGTGCCGGAGCGCATGTCACGACGGTAACCGAAGTCGCGACCGCGCGCGCGGATTCATCGCGGAAGAGGTGCCCTCCGATGCCCGGCCGCTCTCTGACAATCAGACCACTAGCCGTGGCTGTGGCCGTGCTCGCCGTGATCGTGACCGCCGTGGTCATGGTCGTGGTCGTCACCTTCATCCTCGGTCTCGCGGCCATACTGGTCGGGGATCGTCCCCCAGCCGTAGACCGGCACCGGGATCGGCGGCGGTGCGTCGGCGTCCGAGACGTCGACCGCCTCGTCCTCGACCAAGCAGCGATGCGCCCAGTCCTCGTCCGGGTCGAAGACGTAGGAGAACGCGTCGCCCGGCTTGACGGTCCGACACACCTCGATCTGACCGGCGTCCTCGGTGTCTGCGCCGGCGTTCCAGCCGATCTGACGACCGGTTGGCAGCTGGAAGAGGAACGCCGGCGACTGATCCCACCGCGCGAACGCCTGGTTGATCGAGTCGCCGAGCTCCTCGAAGGTGTGCCCGGGGCCGACGAGGAAGAGCCGGCCCGGCGGCGTCGGGAGGGGCTTCGCGCTCCACGAGACGATCTCGACGCGGATGATGAGGTGATCGGCAGCCATCGGCGCAGCGTACCCGGCGCACTACGATTGGCGCGATGTCCACCGTCCACGTAGGCTCCTATCACGCGACGCTTGCCGTCGTCGCCCGCTTCACCGATCAGACGCCCGTGAACCTGCTCGTGCTGCGCTCCGACGAGGCCACGTACCTCGTCGATGCCGGAGCGGGGCCGGTCGCGCACTGGGGGCCGTGCGCCGGCGAACCTGAGGCCGTCCTCGGCGGCGAGCAGCCGAGCGCGATCATCCTGACCCACTGGGACTGGGATCACAGCGGCGGGCTCGTCACGGGGACGTGGGGTGAGGCGCTCGCGCCACGGTTCGCGGACGCGCCGGTCTACGTTCTCGAGGAGGCCCTCGCGTTCTGGCGCGAGCGCACGGACGGCGAGGAGGCGACGAACTGTGGCACCGCGGTCCTCGCCGTCCTCGAGGAGGCCGGGCTGCTCCGGCCGGTGGCCGACCAGACCTCGGTGGCTCGCGGCATCCGCCTCGAGTCGATCCCGGGCCACAGCCCGGGCCAGGCGATGGTGGTCCTCGGCGACGGCGAGGTCGTGTTTGGCGCCGACCTCGTACACGAGGCCGTCCACGTCACGCGGCCCCAGGACGACCACGAGTACGACCACGACCCGGCGCTGGGTCTTGCGACGCGGCGTCGCGTCCTGCCGCGCCTCGCCCGCGACGGCGCGCTCGTGGCCTTCACGCACGTCGACGGGTGGGGACGCGTGGTCGCACACGGCGACGCCTTGAGCTGGCAGGCGGAGGTGCTCGATGGAGGGTAGGGTCGCGCTCGTGACCGGCGCCGGACGCGGCATCGGACGCGCGACAGCGCTCGCGTTGGCGGAGCGCGGCGCCCGCGTGATGGCCGTGGCCCGCACCGCGGACGAGCTGATGTCGCTCGTGCGCGAGCGCCGCGGCATCGAGTGGCTCGCGATCTCGCTCGCGACGCCCGAGGCGTGTGCGCGGGTGATTGAGACGACGCGCCGGCGGCTCGGGCCGATCGAGATCCTCGTCAACAACGCGGGTGTCGGCTCGGCCGGTGACGGAGCGATCGATGAGCAGGACCCCGAGGCGTTCCGCGCGACGATGGCGCTCAACCTTGAGGCGCCGTTTCACCTCACCCGCGAGGCGAGCCGCGACATGCGCGAGCGTGGCTGGGGGCGAATCGTGATGGTCTCATCGACGTCTGGGCAGGTCGGCGCGCCGCGTAACGTCGCCTACACCACGTCGAAGCACGCCCTGCTCGGCCTCATGCGGGCAACCGCGATGGACGTCGGCGCGTTCGGCGCCACCTGTAACGCCGTGCTACCCGGCTGGGTTCGGACGGCGATGGCCGATCGGTCGGCGGAGCGCACCGCCACCCGCCTCGACTCGACGGTGGAGGACGTCTGGGCGGCCCGTGACGCGCTCTACCCGCGTGGGCGCGCGCTCGAGCCTGCAGAGGTCGCGAGCGTCATCGCGTTCCTCTGCTCGGAGGCTGCGAGCGGCGTCAACGGCGAGCCGATCACCGTCGCCGCCGGTGGCGCCGAGTAGGGCGGAACCTACCTGCGGTGCAGAACGGCGATCCGGTGCACGACGTCGTAGCGGTCGACGATCGCCGTGTTGCGGCCAGCACCGCCGTCAATCGTGTCCCGGTGGCCGTTCGCGGTGACGAAGGTATCGTTGCCCCCCTCACCGTAGAGCCGTGTCCCGCCCTTTCGCGACGTGATGCGATCGTTGCCGGCGCCCCCGTAGACGACGTCGCCGACGCCGGCGGTGATGCGGTCGTTGCCGCCGAAACCGCAGATCACGTCGTGGGCCGACGTGCCGACGAGGACGTCGTTGGCGTCGGTGCCGCCGATCGTGCAACGATGGTCGACGATGAACGGCCCGGCCGTCGCCGTCCCGCTCCAGGAGCCATCGGCGAAATGGGCTCGCACGTGCACGTACCAGCTGCCGTCGGCGACGCTCCACGTGCCGGTCGTCGCCGGCCCGGCGTCGACCGCTGGAACGTCGCCGTTCGCGGCGTGGTCGACGACCACCGCATAGCCCGGCGCCGAGGCGCCGCTGGCATCGCTCGCGCCGGGCCACGATCCGGTGATTCGCGTCCCGCGGAGGAAGCCGTGTGGTCGGTTCGCAGAGCCGATCGAGGCGGGCGCGCTGTCGATCGCGTCGGTCCCGCTACACGTCGGCAGACGGAAGGCCACGACGCGCGTGAGCAGCGGCCCGTCGATCGCGCCGAGGAACTGGTTCGTGTACCAGAAGGTGCAGCCGTCCGACGGGTCGACCGCCATCCCCGAGTAGTCGCCCCAGCGGTCAGGGAAGGCAGATCGTCCGGTCTGCGTCCCGGCTCCTGCTACCGCCGTCGCCTCGGCGCGAACCGTCCCGGGAGCGTCTGCGGCGGCGTGCACCGCGTAGCGGATCGACGGTGCAACCGTCGTGCTCGACGCGCTATAGCCAAGGGCGACGTCTCCCTGCGCGTTGATCGACGCCGAGCCCATCCAGCGTGACGTCGCGGTGGGCGCCCACGTCCCCGACTGACGCACGGTGAGCGGTCCGCTGATCGGCGCGGCGAGCTCGTACCACCGCACACCGGTCCGTGTGCCGGTACCGGTGGCGGTCGTCTGGCTCGCAACGATCGAGGTGTGATCGAGGAACCGTCGGTACGGCAGCGCGTTCATCAGACGGTCGGAGATCGCGTCGAGACGCACGCCCGTGAACGGCTGCGGGATGCAGACATCGTCCGCGCCGCAGGCGGCGGAGAACGGATCGACGGGGACGAGCCCGCCGGAAGTCACCGTCAGCTGTGGCGAGGCAGCGGCCCAGTCGACCGATGCGCGCCACACCTGTAACAGCGAGCGACTCGCGTCCGAGGCGAGCACGTACTCGGGCACGGTCGGGTCGGCGCCCCCGTCCACCACAGAGGCGGCGAGCATGGGGTTCGACTGGAACCGCGTGACGTCGGTCGCCATCCTCGGGTTCGGCGCTCCGGCGAGCATCGCTTGCCGGTCGAACGCGAAGAGCGCGGTGCCGTCGTTCAGCGTCGGCTGGCCGCTCGAGTCGAGGAGGAAGCGGATCGTCGTCAGGTAGTAGCTGCCTCCCCAGACCGCGAGCTTCGGGTAGTCCTGGAACACGGCCGGGTCGAGCTCGAACGCCCAGGCAGTCCAGCCACCCGTCGTCGGGTCGGCGGTGTTCGAGACGGCGATGCACTCGTAGTACGGCCCGGGTGTCGCCATCTGGGAGAGCACGAAACGGTCGGCAGAAGCGTCGTAGAGCACGATCGGGTCGCCGTCGCCGGTCGCACAGGCGTCGTTCACGCTGGCCCAGAGCGAACCAAGCGACGCAGAGGCGAGACGAACGCCGTGGTGATCGAACACCGCGTACCCGTCGTTCGTGGCCTGCACGACGCGCGTCGTGCTGACCGCGAGGTTCGGGTCGAGCGGCGTGCTGGCGTGCACCCCACCGAGGCCGTTGAAGGAGATCGCCGGCGCCGGCGTCGCCTCGGCCCAGACAGCGGCAGGGGCCGCCAGAGCGAGCAACACCGCGAGCGCGGCCAGGCGCCCGCGCCGCCCGCCAGGCATCACGCCGCGACGACCTCGACGAGCGGCTGGGTGTGCGTGCCCTCCTGAAAGCGGTCGAACGAGTGCGCCCAGACCGCCCCGGGCCAGCGATAGGTGACCGTTCTCGCGCTCGGCCGGTAGCTCGCCGTGTAGAGCGTGCCGAACCCGCGCGAGTAGGCCGTCGAGAAGAGCGGCTCCTGCAGGAACAGCTGCTCGAACGCGGTCGAGGTCATCGCCGGGTCAGCCAGCGCTGCGGCGACCGCCTGCTCGCGCTCGACCGTGCGGGTGAAGCGCGCGTGCGCCTCCCACTCGACCTCCTGCTGGTGGTTCGTCGCGACCGGCACGTCGCAGAACCACGGGGCGCGATCGGGCGAGACGTGCACCGTCACCGCGTCGCCCGATGCGTCGAGGAACGTCAGGTTGTGTGCGAGGTGAAACGGCAGGCGCACCACCGCCGCGCGCGCCTCCTCGACGGTCGTGCAGGTCTGCAGGAGGTAGCGGACGACGAGCGGGATGCCGAAGCCATCGCCGAGCACCGTGCGGCCGCCAAACGTGAGGGACACGGCGAGGCCCGCGTCGTTCATGCCGTCGAGCAGCCCCCAGAGGCAGTCGCTCATGCCGATCACGCGACGCCCGCCCCAGGCCGTCGCGAGGGTTACCCCTTCGAGCCGCGACGGTGCATAGTCGTAGTTGCGCACCAGCACCGGGTCGGCGCCCGTCCATGCTCCCTGCGAGCAGCCGGAGAGGTAGGGCGGCGGGCGATACATCGCGAGCATCCGTGCAGCGGTGTCGCCGCCGCCGGCCAGCTCGACGAGCTGGTCGTACAGCCCGACGAGCTCTGGCATGTGGCGGACGAGCATCCGACGACCGGTCTGGTAGCTCGGTCGCGCGGCATCCCCTTCGCGCAGGAACCACGAGCGGTACCACGGCCAGGACTCGGCGAAGAACGCCTGCCAGCGCGGGCCGGGCTCGTCCTCTGCGAACGCGCGAAAGGTGAAGGGGATCGTGTCGGGCAACGGGCTCTCTACAGCATCTTGAAGCCAAACGGGTCGGCCGTGGTCACCGGAGCCGGTTCCTCGTCCTCGAGCGGGACGCTCTGGAACTGGTCCTTGATGCCCTTGATCCAGGATCGTGCCCGATCGGTCAGCTCGTGCTCGCCGTCCATGAAGCGCCCGCGCGTGACGAGGATCCCGAGATCGGCGCCCGGGTAGCGGTAGCCGCCGGTGTGGGCGATGCGCAGGTAGAACGCCTCGTCCTCGGATGGCACGTCGTGCCAGTCGGTGTCGCGGCGGACGAACGAGATCGAGCCGTCGGCGGCCATCCGCCAGATCCCTGATGCCGGCGCCTCGGTGATCAAGCCGACCTCCTCCTCGACCTGCTTGAGGATGAACTGGCTCCACGAGTCGACGTTCTGCGCGCTCGCCCAGCGCGTGTTCAGCTCGTCGACGTCGATCTCGTACTCGACGTCCATGAACTCGAGCAGGTGAAACAGGAACAGCGGCATGTCGCCGTACGCCACTGCCGTGACGTTCGTCATCGAGCTCGCACCGGTCACACGCGGGTTCAGCTCGCCGAGGTAGAGCTCGCCGGAGAGCGCGTCGACGAGGAAGTCGAGCTCGAAGTAGCCGCGGTAGCCCTCCTGACGCAGCCGATCGCCCATCTGCTGGGTGTACCGCCGGGCGAGCGCCATGTGCTCGTCGGAGAGGAGCCCCGCCTTCACCTCGTTGCCGCACCAACCGCCACCGTATGGGGTGAGCTCGGGGAACCCGGCGAGCTCGGTCATCACCGGTCCGACGAGCGTGCCGTGGCGCGTCACGACGCCTTCGACCGCCGCCTCGCGCGGGTCGATGCGCCGCATCACCTTCAGGTCCTCGTCGACGAGCTTCTCGGCGTGCTCGTCCCACTCCTCCTCGGAGGCGATGAAGAACGTCGTCTGGCCCGAGTCGCCGTACGGCGTCTGGACGACGAGGTTCGTGCCGAGGTCGGCACCGTTGGCAAGCGCGTCGAGCTCCGCGTAGGTTGACGCGCGACCCAGCGTGTTCGGCACGCTCGGCACGCCAGCCTCGTTGCCGAGCTCTGTCGTCACGATCTTCGAGTCGAGCCGCGTGCGCAGCGCCGCCGATGGGAACGCCAGGTCGAGGCCGAGCGCGGCGAGGTTCTGCTCCGTCTCGTCGTCGAACATCAGGAAGCACGCCTTCCCGCCGCCGCCCTTGCGCGCGACGAGGTCGGCGACCTCCTTGTGGCCGAGCAGGTGGTTGACGATGTCCTCGATCGAGGAGAACTCCGTGCGACCGCGCTCGGCGGGGACGAAGACGTTCGGATGCCCACCGTCAAACGAGTCGTACCAGTTGACGAACGTGAAGCTCCTGACCCAACGGTCGATGCCGAGCAGGTTGAAGGCCGTGGCCGAGACGAAGTAGATCGGCACCTCGTTCTGGCGGAAGAACGTGCGGATCTCCGACATGCCGCGCAACACGGGCGCCTTGCCCGGTCCTGGCACGGTCGGTGCCGGGTCGGGTGGCGCGGTCGGCGGCGCAGCGATCGGGCCGACGCCGACGGCGTGTCGGCGCCGCCGGCGGAACACGGCGAACACTCCACCTATCGTGCCGAACGCCACCAGTCGCCTGACCTTCATTTCCTCTCCCTCTTCGCTGGTCGCCACGATACTACGTCGGGAGAAGTGGATTGTCTGTCCGCCCACGGCGGACGGGCCCAGGACGACGGCGGCGTAGCGCTCGAGTTGGATCGTCCGAGTGGCCCTCAAGATCCACTGCTCCCGTGCCGAAGCACACGCTGTGGCCCTCCGCGTCCCGACGCGCCCTGGCTTTCCCGCGCGTGGCGCGCTTCTTGGCGCCGTCGCGTTCCTTGTCGCACACGCCTTGGGTGCCTGGTCGGGGCAGCGTTTCGCGCTCGTCGGTGGTGGTGCGTCGGCCTGGTATCCACCGGCCGGGCTCGCGATCGCCTACCTCCTGCTGGCCGGTGGACGCGCGATGCCCGTGGTGGCGGTCGCCAACCTGATCGCGATGGTGACGGTGTTCGGCGCGCCGCTCAACCTCACCCAGGTCTTCTGGTCGTCGGCGCTCGCCGGCGCGTACGTGCCGTTCACGACCATCATCCGCCTTGCTGGGTTCAGGTCGTCGCTGGGACGCCAACGGGATCTCGCTCTGCTGGTGGCGCTCGGTGCGATCGTCGCCCCGCTCGTCGGAGCGCTTGTTGGCGCCGACTGGCTGGTTGCACGTGGCCTCATCGGGCGGTCCGGCTACATCGACGCCGTTCGTTCATGGTTCATCGGCGACGCGATCGGCGTCCTCACGTTCGCGCCGCTCGCGCTCGGGTTTGTCAGGCTGCTCCGACACCGCGCGTCGCCGGCTCGCGCCCTTCTCCCCGCGGCCCTCGCGATCGCCGAGTACGCGGTCGTGATCACCGTGCCGTTGCTCGAGTTCGGCGATCTCAGCTCCGAGCGGTGGGTGATGTACCTCTCGTTTCTGCCGATCGTCTGGCTTGCCGTCCGTCACGGACTTCCCGGAGCGACTCTCGGCGTCGCTGGCGTGAACATCGCGATCGTCCTCGCGGCGGCTGGACTGACGCTCGCGCGCCCCGAGCTGTACCACGTCCAGCTGTTCATGGGGGTCGCGGCGATCGTCGGCCTGTTCGTTGGTACCGCCGTCTCCGAGCAACGACGTTCAGAGCAGAAGCTCGTTCTCGCGGCGGACGCGCAGGCGGCGTATCGTCGTGTGACGGCCTTCGCGAGCGACCACGACTCCGAGCAGGTCGTGCGGTCGGCGATGCTCGAGGCGGGAACGCTCGCCGCTCCCGGGCGGGTCGTCCTGGTCGATGTTGGAGGAGAAGCGCCGGAAGGCTACGAGAGCTCCACGGTCGTCGTCGGCGGGTCGACGTGGGGCCACCTCGCGGTCAGCCCCGGCGTCGACGGCGATCGGCGAGCGTCGCTCGCCCACCTGGCCGAGGTGCTCGGGGTAGCGCTCGATGCGGTCGCTGCTCGCGTCGCTCTGCGTGAGCGCGCGGCCAACGACCCGCTCACCGGTCTCGTCAACCACCGAACCTTCCACGAACGGCTTCAGGAGGAGTTCGAACGCGCCGTTCGTCATGGACGCGATCTCTCCGTCGTCGTGTTCGACATCGACGGCTTCAAGGAGGTGAACGAGGTCGAAGGTCATCTCGTCGGCGATCAGGTGCTGCGCGAGCTCGGCGTGCGCTTCCGCAGCCGGATCCGGGCGGGGAACGTTCTCGCTCGGATCGGCGGCGACGAGTTCGCCGTGATCGTTCCCGAGGCCGAGGCGATCGAGGCGGTGGCGGTCGCCGAGCGGCTGCGGCGCGCCGTGGTGGAGACGCCACTGCTTGAAGGCCACGCGCTCTCCGTCTCGGCTGGCGTCTGTGATCGATCGTTCGCGACGAACGCCGCCGACCTCGTCCGGCTCGCGGACGGCGCCCTCTACTGGGCAAAGGTGAACGGCCGCGACCGCTCGTGGGTCTACGCACCGGAGATGGCGTTCGAGCTCACCGCCGCGGAGCGCGCCGAGCACCTGTCGCGGACGCGGGCGCTCACCGGGATCCGCGCGCTCGCCCGGGCGATCGACGCCAAGGACCCCTCCACCCGCCAGCACTCCGATCGCGTCGCCGCGCTCGCGGTCGAGCTCGCCCGTGCGCATGGGTGGAGCGATCGGCGCGTCGAGCTGCTCGAGGAGGCCGCGCTCGTGCATGACGTCGGCAAGATCGGCGTTCCCGACGCCGTGCTGCTGAAACCGGGCCGTCTCACGAGCGACGAGTACGAGCAGATCAAGCAGCACGCCGCGCTCGGTGCACAGATCGCCTCGGAGGTCCTCGGCGCCGAGCAGGTCTCCTGGATCCGCAGCCACCACGAGCGACCCGATGGGCGCGGCTACCCGGATGGCCTCGCCGCTGGCGCCATCCCGGAGGGCTCGCTGCTGCTCGCCCTCGCCGACTCGTGGGACGTGATGACGAGCGAGCGGCCGTACAGCGCGCCGATGCCCGTCACCGAGGCGCTCGAGGAGTGTCGGCGCTGCATCGGCGCGCAGTTCGACGCCACCCTCGTGGGCGTGCTCGAGCGAGTGCTCGCGGCTCGGGGGGCCGTCGAGAGCTGGGCAGGCGGGGTCGGTTAGCCGAAGAAGGCTTCAGCGAGCGCGTAGTAGTCGCGAGGGACCGTCTTCAGGGCGGCGACCGCCTCGCTGAGAGGGACGGGAACGACGTCGGCGCCCTTCAGGCCAGCCATCATGCCCCACTCGCCGTCCATCACGAGGGTTGCGGCGAGCAGGCCGAAACGGGTCGCGAGCACGCGATCGAAAGCGGTCGGTGTGCCGCCACGCTGCAGGTGACCGAGCGTCGTGACGCGCGTCTCAAACCCTGTCAGGCGCTCGAGCTCGCGCGCGAGCTGCTCGCCGATGCCGCCCAGGCGTACGTGGCCAAACGCGTCGAGGTCCTTCACCTGTGTCGCCATGTCGCCCGAGCCGGCCTCGTGCGTCAGCGGCCACCCCTCGCTGACGACGACGATCGAGAAGTCTCGGCCGCTCGCGTGGCGATGGTTGATCAGCTCGGCACAGCGCTCCACGCTCATCGGGAACTCGGGGATCAGGACGACGTCCGCGCCGCCTGCGATCCCCGACTGCACTGCCAGCCAGCCGGCGTGGCGCCCCATGACCTCGACGACCATCACGCGGTTGTGCGACTCCGCCGTCGTGTGCAGGCGGTCGATCGCCTCGGTCGCGATCGTCACTGCGGTGTCAAACCCGAACGTCAGGTCGGTGCCTGAGAGGTCGTTGTCGATCGTCTTCGGCACGCCGACGACGTGCAGGCCGTGCTCGGCGTGCAGGCGAGCGGCGACACCGAGGGTGTCCTCACCGCCAATTGCGATCAGCGCGTCCATCCCCTCCATCGTGCGTAGGACGGCCCCGACACCGCCGTCGACGGAGAACGGGTTCGTGCGGCTCGTCTTCAGGATCGTCCCGCCGCGGGGCAGGATGCCGGCGATCGCCGACCGGTCGATCGGCCGTGTGACGCCCTCGGTCATCCCGCGCCAGCCGCCGATCACACCGATCGCCTCGTGCCCGGCATCGTGAAGCCGACGCGTGGCCGCGCGGATCACGGCGTTGAGACCGGGGCAATCGCCGCCGCCGGTGAGCATTCCGACCTTCATCGACTCTCCGTTGTTCCAGCGTTACAGCTGCATGGTACGCGAGGACAGCTTGCTACGTCTGAGCGCGGGCGGCCCTCGAGGCGACGACGGCCGCGAGCGCGAACGCGGTCGCGACGGCGACGATTCCCGCCGCGGTGGTGCCGGCAAGCGAGGATGCGCTGCCGAGCGCGAGCGGCAACAGCATCTCCGTCAGCCCGCCCGCGCCGAGGAGCACCGCCGTGGCCGCGTCGAGGTCGGCGGGGAACGCCGTTCGCACGGCCATCAGGATGAGCGGAAACACCGGCCCGGCAGCGATTCCGGCGAGGAGGCTGACCGCGATCACCGGCATGCCGGTCGGCGTCACCAGCACGCCGAGGGCTGCAGCGACGAGCGCCAGCTGGAGGAACGGGACGGCACGCGCTGGGCGGCTCGTGGCGTGCACGCGCGTCATCAGGCTGCGAGCGATCGCCTGGCCCGTCCAGAACACCATGATCGACACGGCGCCGAGCCACTCAGCGCCGCCTCGGCCGTCGACGAGGTACACGGGAAGCCAGCCGATCAGGCCAGCCTCGCCGAGGATCTGCAGGCTGATCACGGCGACGAGCAGGAGGAACGCGCGTGAGCTCATCAGGCGTCTGACGACGCCGCCGCCGTGCGTGTCGGCGAGCGCACGATCAGGAAGGTGCCGTCCGAGCGGCAGCGCCGCGACGGAGAGCACGAGCCCGAGCAGCGGCGCGATCCGCCACGATCCACCGATCCCGATCAGCGTCGCCGTGGCGAGCGGGCCGACGATCGCACCGATGCTGAAGACCGCGTTCGAGACGGCGAGAGGCGACGTGCCGAGCTCTGCCATAGCGGCGTTCACCGCACCGCCGAGGAGCCCGCCGCCGAAGGAGGCCACGGTGGCGCCCGCCGTCGCAACGATGATCGTCGGCGCGATCGCGATCAGCGTTGCGCCGACCACCAGGGAGAGGAGGCCGAGGCGGTAGCTGTGTCGGCGACTCCAGCGGTGCTGGATCGGCGCCGACGCCAGCACACCGATCCCGAACCCGCCGCCGGCGAGCCCGACGAACGCGCCGCTCGCGACGTCCCCGGCATGCAGGTCGTGCCGAATGCCGGGGAGGATCGGGCCGAGGACGGACGTCGTCGAGCCGAAGGCGAGGAAGGCTGCGCACCCGGCGCGGAGCGCTGCGCGCGAGGCATCCACACGGTCACGGTAGCGTCAGGCCCGGTACGCTCCCACCATGAGCCTTCGTGACGACTTCGAGCGGGACGGCGTCGTCTACCTACCGTCGGTGTTGACGCCGGACGAGGTCGCTGCGCTCGCGCGCGGCGTCGACGAGACGATCGCGCGCCCCGGGCCGATGGCGCTGGACATGCAGCCGGAGGACGGCAGCGGCCGGTTCTTCGAGGACTTCTGTCGCTGGGGCGACGTCGACCACCTCCGTCGTGTGATTCTCGGCTCGGCCGTCGGCCGCATCGCCGGCGAGCTGATGCGTTCCGCTGAGGTGCGGCTCTTTCACGACCACACCCTCGTCAAGGAGGCTGGCTCGTCGTTGCGTACGCCGTGGCACCAGGACCAGCCGTACTACTGCATCGACGGGACGCAGACCGTCTCGCTCTGGATCCCGCTCGACCCCGTCTCGCGCCGGGCAACGCTCGAGTTCGTCGCCGGCTCGCACGGTGGCACCTGGTACATGCCGCGCAGCTTCCAGCGCAACTCCGCGATGGTGTTCGACGAGGGAACGCTCGAGGACGTGCCTGACGTCGAGGCCGACCGGGCAGCGTTTCCGATCGTCGGCTGGGAGATGAGCCCCGGCGACGCCGTCGCCTTCAACATGCTCACGCTGCACGCCTCCGGTGGTGCGGAGGGTCGCCGCCGAGCGTTCTCGATCCGCATGATCGGTGACGACGTCACCTACGCGAAGCGTCCGCACCGCACCTCACCGACGTTCGAGGGGATCGACGACGAGCTTGCTGACGGCGACGCGCTGCGCTCAGACCGCCTCTTCCCGGTGCTCTGGTCGCGCGCCGACGGCTCCTAACGACACCGCAGCGCGCGATCGAGCAACGTCACCGGGTGGGCGACCGGAACGTTGCAGTACGCCCCGATCTGGATCAGGCAGCCAGCGTTCGCCGCGGTGAGGACGTCCGGCGCGGCCCGACGAACGCTGGCGGCCTTTCGCTCGCCGAGCGACGCGCCCATCGCCGGCTGCAGCAGGTTGTACGTCCCGGCCGAGCCGCAGCAGAGCGCTGGCTCGTCGAGCTCGACGAGCTCGAGACCGGGGATCGCCGCGAGCAGCATCCGGGGAGCGTCGCGGATGCCCTGGCCGTGGGCGAGGTGACACGCGTCGTGGTAGGCGACCCGCGCGTCGATGCGGCCGATCTGCGCCGGCAACCCGACCTCGGCGAGCAGCTCGTGCACGTCGCGCACCCGGGCGGCGGCGGGATGGTCGGCGTCCTTGAGGGCGGAGCCGCAGCCGGCGGCGCTGGTGACGATCACGTCCGCGCCGGTCGCGGCCAGCCGATCGAGCAGCGCGCTGCGACGCACGTGACCCGCGGCACGACCGGCGTGCAGCTCGAGCGCGCCACAGCAACCCTGGTCGCGTGGAGCGAGGACCTCGACGCCGCAGGCCGCGAGCACCCGTGCGGTTGCCGCGTTCACGTCGTCGCCGACGGCGCGGCCGACGCAGCCGAGGGCGAGCACGGCCGTCAGGCGTCGTTCACCGACCGGTGGCGTTCGCACCGGCGGCCGGTCGCGTAGCGCCGCGAAGGTCACGTGCGGTGTGAGCTTCGGTAGGGGAACCCGCAGGGCGCGGGCGATCGCGACGCCGTAGGCGAGGCCGCGGAGCCGGTGGGCGTGGGGAAGCGCCGCGAACAGCGCCGCGCGACGCGCACGGGTGACGGGCGTCCGCTGGACACGGGCCTCGACCGTTGCGCGCGTCTCCTCGATCAGCAAGTCGTAGCGCACGCCCGACGGGCACGACGTCACGCAGGCCAGACAGCCGAGGCACGAGTCGATGTGGCGCGTCAGGCCGTCCTCCAGCGCCAGGGTGCCGCGTTCGAGCATGTCCATCAGCAGGATCCGACCGCGCGGTGACTCCATCTCCTCACCCGTCTCGGCGTACGTCGGACACGTCGGCAGGCAGAAGCCGCAGTGCACGCAGTCGTCGAGGAGCTCTCTCATCCGACCGGCCAGAGACGCCCTGGCGAGAGGCGATCGTCGGGATCGAGGCGCGCCTTGACGGCGCGCATCAGGTCGAGGCTCACCGGGTCGCGCTCGTAGCCAACGGTGGTGTCTCGACGTGGCGAGACGTGCCCGCCGAGCGTCCGCACCCCCGCGGCGAACGCCTCATCGTCGAGAGTGCGCGCCTCGCCGACCCCGACGCCGGCACGCAACCGGATCACCGTCCTGGTCGCGTCGGCGAGCGCGAGGAGTGCCGCGGTCGCGGTCGTTGGCACGCCGAACCCGAGCAGCGCTCCGCTCTCGAGGCACAGCGGCGGGAGGGCCGGCGCCTCCGCCTCGACGCCCGGCAGCACACCCTCGCCGGCGAACGTCGCCCAGACGACCCGCTCCGGCCAGGCGACCTCCACCGCCTCGGCGCGCAACGGTGCTTCAGCGAGCGCCCGTGCCGCTCGGGCTGCGTCGCTCGGGTTGGTGGCCTGCGCGACAACCGTGCGCCGGCGCGCGGGAAGCGGGTGGAGCCGCAACGCGACCTCGCAGAGCACCGCCAGCGTGCCGAGCGAGCCACAGAGGAGACGAGCGATGTCGTAGCCGGCGACGTTCTTCACGACGCGGCCGCCGCTCCGCGCGATCGTGCCGTCGGTGAGGACGAACTGCGCACCGAGCACGAGGTCACGCGGTTTCCCGTAGCGGTGGCGTAGCGGCCCACAGGCGTTGGTCGCGAGCACGCCGCCGACGGTCGCCTGCGAGCCATCCGCCGGGTCGAGCATCAGCGCGAGCCGGTCCTCGGCGAGGCGCGCCTGCAGGTCGACGAGGCGTACGCCAGCCTCGACGACGCAGACCATGTCGCCCGCGTCGACCGCGACGATGCGGTCGAGGCCCCGCAAATCGAGCTCTGTGCCCTCGGTCGGCAGGCCCCAGGTGGCCTTCGTGCCGCCGCCACGGGGGATGAACGGGCCGCCGCTGCGAAGCGTTGTGGCGACCTCCTCGGCGGTCATCGGGCCGCTCACAGCCGCTCCGCGAGCCCGGCGAGCTCGGTCGGATGCGCGCGGTAGAAGCCGGGGACCTCGCCACAGAGGCGGGGGGTCGGCAGCAGCTTGCCGGGGTTCGCGAGCCCGGTCGGGTCGAACGCTCCGCGGACGCGATCCATCACCGTCAGGTCGGCGCCGGTGAACATCCGCGCCATCGCACACGCCTTGTCGTGGCCGACGCCGTGCTCGCCGGTGATCGATCCGCCGGCGTCGAGGCAGAGGTCGAGGATCGCTGCGGCGACGTCGCTTGCACGCTCCGCCTCGCCCGCGACCGCTCGGTCGTACAGCACGAGCGGGTGGAGGTTGCCGTCGCCGGCGTGGAACACGTTGCCGATGCGGAGCCCCGAGGATGTCTCGAGCGCCCGGATGCCGCGCAGGACCGCGGCGAGGCGGGTGCGGGGGATCACGCCATCCTGGACGTAGTAGTCGGGGGAGACGCGACCCATCGCGGCGAACGCCGCCTTGCGTCCGCGCCACATGCGTGCGCGCTCCTCGGCCGTCGAGGCGGTTCGCGTCTCGCTCGCGCCGGCTGCAAGGACGCTGTCGGTGACGAGCCGCGTCGTCGCCGCGACGTCGTCTGCCCCGCCGTCGATCTCGATCAATAGCAACGCCTCGCATGTCGGGTAGCCGGCGTGCACCGCGGCCTCCGCGGCCTCGATCGTCAGCCGGTCCATCATCTCGATCGCGGCCGGTACGACGCCCGCGCCGATGATCGCGGCGACCGCCTCGCCGGCAGCGTCGGTGGAGGGGAACGCTGCGAGGAGGGTCTCGACGCGTTCCGGGGCACGCGTCAGCCGGAGCGTCACCTCGGTGACGATGCCGAGCGTGCCCTCCGACCCGATCACGACCGCCAGCAGGTCGAGCCCGGGCGGGTCGGCGACCGCGCTGCCCAGGCGTGCGACCTCGCCGGTTGCGGTGACGAACGTCGCGGCGACGACGTGGTGGGTCGTGAAGCCGTGCTTCAGGCAGTGTGCGCCGCCGGAGTTCTCGGCGACGTTGCCGCCGATCGTGCAGACCTGCTGGCTCGATGGGTCCGGCGGGTAGTAGAGGCCGTCGGCGGCGACGGCGCGCGTGACGTCGAGGTTGGTGACGCCGGACTGGACGGTGATCCGCTCGTTCGCAGTGTCGATGCTGACGATCGCACGCATGCGTGCGAGGCCGATGACGACGCCCTCGGCGACGGGTAGCGCGCCTCCGGAGAGCCCGGTTCCCGCCCCTCGGGCGACCCACGGCGTCCCTGTTGCTCGGCACCAGCGAACGACGGCTGCGACCTCGTCGGTCGTCGCAGGGAGCACGACCGCCTGCGGTTGCACGCGGTGGCTCGTCAGCCCATCGCAGGCGTACGCCGCGAGCGCCGCAGGGGTGGTGAGGACGTGATCAACGCCAACGATCGCTTCGAGCGTCACGGCTCGATGCTACTACGTCGGATGCTGGATAGGCCCCAGACTGCAGGGTCCTCGGTGCGAGCTCCGGGGAGCCGCATCAGGTCGCTGACGATCGACGGTGAGGCGGTGCGGAACTGGCGACATCGTTCCTGCTTGACAACGGTGATCATCGTGGGGTATCGTCGCCGTCCTATGAGGATTCCTCGCCGACCGGACACCCGTCGCCTTCCCGTCTCGCGCTCTCTCTCTCTCTCTCTCTCTCTCTTCTCGAGGAGCGGGACTGATGGTCGCGTCGGCGCTGCGCGCGCTTGGGGTGTTTGCGGTTGTGGTTGCGTTCGGCTCGTGGCTTGGAGCGTCGGCTGGTGCAGGGCCGGTGGTACTGCCGGTGTCGTTGACCGGCGCTCCGGTGGGCGTCAGCCTTGATGCGGGTTCATCTGAGTCGCTGACGTTCGTCGGGTCGGCGGGCGATCGTGTGACGATCGGTGTCGTGCGGTCATCGTTCGGCGCTTCCGGGTCAGTCGCGTTGGTTGGCCCTGATGGTGCGGTGATCGGGCGGGCCGGACTGGCCGCTGGTGATCGCTTCGACGGGCCGTTCCGGCTGCCGTCGGCCGGCGTCTTCTCAGTGCTGGTGTCAAGCGGGGAGACATCTGGCGCTGGGGCGGTGTCCGTGTGGCTGGTGCCGGCGGACGCGACCGCGATCGTCGGGGCGCCGACGCTGGCTGGGGCGGCGACGTCGGCGCTCGACATGGGCACACCGGGCCAGGGCGGGCTGATGGTGTTCTCGGGAACGGCGGGCGCGCGGGTTTCGCTTCGCGTTGACGCCTCGACGGTCGGGTACGGCTCGCTGAGTGTGAGCGACCCGGTGGGCGCGGCCGTTGCAAGCGGCTGGTTCTCCTATGGCCGGTCGCTGGTCGGGCCGTTCCTGCTCGGATCGTCGGGCATCTTCTCCGTTCGTCTGGCGCCGGCGCTCGGGTTGGCTGGGTCGGTGCGGGTTGTCGCGTACGCGGTACCTGCCGACTCCGCGGCGGTGGTCTCTGCGTCGTCGGCCGGCGCCCGGAGCGTTGTATCGATCGCAGCGCCAGGCGAACAGGGTTCGGTGACGTTCGCGGGCGCTGCAGGTGATCGGTTCGCGGTTCGTGTTGCAGCGGCGTCGCTTACCAGCGGGATCGTCCGGGTCGTCGCGCCCGGTGGGATCGAGGCCGGCCGGATCGTGCTCGCGGCGGGTGACGGATTCGTCGGACCGTTCGTGGCCACAGCGGCCGGAGCGTGGTCCGTGACGGTTGACGGGACCGGCGGGACGGGCGAGGTGCCTGTCGACGTGTTCACGGTTCCTGCCGACGCGGTAGCGTCGGTGGCGACCCAGTCAGGTGCCGCGCCTGTAGCGGTGGTCATCGCCACGCCCGGTCAGGCCGCGCGCGCTGTCGTGGACGCGACGGCTGGCGATCGGGTCGCGATCGATCTCACGCGGTCGTCGTTTGGGTCGCTTGGCGTGCGGGTGCTCGATCCAGGCGGTGCCGAGGTGCTGCGGTCGGCGTGCGCCGTCGGTGCCTGCGCCGTTCCGGTCTTCACGGCCACGACGACCGGCGCCTACGCCGTGCTGCTTGATCCGGACACATCGCTCACAGGGTCAGTGACGGTATCCGGCGCGCTCGTCGCAGCTCCGTCCGTGACGACACTTGCAATCGGTGAGGCCGGGGATCTAACTTTGTCCGCGCGTGGTGCTGTAGCGAACGCCGACGTCGTCGCTGTCGCCGGACAGCGCGTCTCAGTCGCCGTCACGGCTGCGACCTTCGCAGGGGTCGTCGAGGTGCGGGCGCCGGGTGGGTCGTTGGTAGCGTCTGGCTCGCTGGCGGGTGCGTCGCTGCTCGTCGGGCCTTTCGACGCCGCGCTCGACGGGGTGTATCGGATCAGCGTCACCGCAGCGACTGCCGGTTCGGCCAGGCTCGCCGTAGCGAACGTCGTCGACGGATCGGTACAGGGCGTCGTCGGCCCTTCGGGTGCAGTTCCGGTCGTGGCGATCGTCGCGACGCCAGGCACGGTCGCCACGGTCTCGATGGTCGCACATCGGCTCGACGCGTTGCAGGTCGAGGTAGCTGGCTCCTCGCTCGCGGACGGAGTGGTGTCGGTGATCGATCCGTCCGGTGGGACGGTGTTGACGGCGTCGATCGGGGTCGGTGACAACGTCGTCGGATCATTTGCAGCGGACTCGGACGGCACCTATCGGGTCGTCGTGTCGGGGAGCGGCATCGCGACCGGTAGCGTCGGCGTGCGCGTCGTTGCGGTCGCGCGCGCGGCCTATGCGCTGGCGTTGGCGTCCCCGATACGGTTTCAGACGGTCGCCGACCGCGACGTTACCGGGATGCTGGAGATGAAGGCTGGCGACGTGGTCGCAGTCGCACTTTCTGGATCGTCGTTCGCGGGTACGGCGCGGGTTCTCGACGGTTCCAGCGTCGTTGCAGCCGCCGACATCGCCGGTGGCTCGGCGTTCCTTGGGCCGGTTCGTGCGCCTCACGACGGGACGTACCTGGTGGTCGTATCACCCGTCACAGGTTCGATCGCGGGCGGGGCACTCGTCGCCGCGAGCGCTGTCCCGGCGCCGGCTGATGACGTCGTCGACGTGGACGGCGCCGCGCACACGGTGCTGATCGCCGCGCCCGGACAGGCGATCAACGCCCGGCTCCACGGTGACGCCGGGGAGCAACTCGCGCTGACGCTGGAGGGGCGTGACGGCGTTACCGGCTCGGTTGCGCTGATCGCACCGGACGGCACCCTGGTGTCCACGCTTGGCCTCGCTCCTGGTGGTCAGGCATCCGCGCTGCTGCTTCCCGTGAGCGGCTGGTACCGGCTTACATGGTCATCGACGACCGGTGAGACCGGCTCGCTTGTCGTGACCGCCACCGACGGTGGCGGTGGCGTCGCACGGACGCTGGCACTGGATGATCCAGCGGTGGCCGTAGCGGTCGCGCCTTCGATCGCATCGCGCGTCATTTTCTCGGCGCCGGCCGGCGCCCGCGCGTCGATCGTCGCGGCCGGGACTGATGTTGCCGGCTCCGTTTCCCTTGTTAACGACGCCGGTGCCATGGTGTCGTCCACGGCATTGTCGGGGAGTGGCGTCGTGACGACTCCGACGCTGCTTGCCGGCGGGTCGTACGCGATCGTTGTGCGCGCCACGACAACGGGCGTCGTGCGGGTGCGCGCCGTGCAGAGCGGCGCTGACGTCGCTTTGAGCCTTCCGCTTGACGGCTCGGAGGCCCCTGCGAGCGTCGTAAAGCCTGGACAGCGGATCGCCGTGACGCTCCCGCCGGGCGCCGCCGGCACGGTGTCATTGAGGATCCACGCTCCAGGACTGGTGGGCGCGACGATCACGGTCGACGACGGTAGTGCCTCCCCGCCGCCGACGTTTCTCCTCTCCGGCGCGGACAGAGCCGTTAGCGTGGTCGCGACGAGCGGAAGACCGGTCACGGTCGGCCTCGACCCGTCCGGAACCGCGACCGGGATCGCGACCTTCAGCGCCTCGGCCGCAAGCGGTTCGATCGATCCCGGGCTTGGCGGCGTGGTGAGCACGTTCGTCGGAACGTCTGCCGGCGAGCCAGCGATCACGATCGCGGCAACAGCGGGCGAGCGCGTCGCGCTCCAGATCCTCGATGCTCCCGGGGGCCTCGCGGTGTCGCTTCGCGCGCCCGATGGAACCCTCGTCGCGACCGTCACGACGCTCGCTGACGGCACTGCCTGGATCCCCGGGCAACTGATCGCCGCCGACGGCACATACCGGGTGGCTGTGACCGGGGCATTGTCGGCGACGCGCGTGGTGACCGTCGTCGCGTACGACGCGTCGACGCCGAAGCCAGGCCCCGCGCGCCTGGGTCAGCCCGCGGCCGTTTCGATCGTCGGGCCGGGGCAGGGCGGTGCGCTCGCGTTCGCTGCCAGCACCGGACAGCTCGTCGCAGTTCGCATCAGCGCATCGACGCTGCCGCTGGGCGTCGTCACGATCCGCCACGAGGACGGCTCGGTCCTGGCAGAGACGCTCGTCAGCGGCGCGACGGGATTCCTTGGCGGCGTCCGGGTTGACCGCGGCGACCAGTTCGTCGTGTCGTTCGAGGCTGTTGGGCCAGCAACGGGTGGGGCGGCAGTGACGGTCTTTCGAGTGGGCGCCCCAGCCGTACACCACCTGCTCGTGAACGGAGCGCCGGCCAGCGGGCGGATTACCGCGGTCGGGGCGATCGCACGCTACTCCGTCGACACGAGGACCGGCGAGCGGCTCCACCTCGTCCTCTCGGACTCCTCGTTCGCGGCGGGAAGGATCGTCGTGTCGGCGCCTGACGGGTCGATTGTCGCTGGCTCGGCGCTGTCCGGCGCCGTGACCACGGTGGACGCTGGGCCGCTCGCCGTCAGTGGAACCTATTTCGTCGATGTGCGCCCGGCCGATGCTGCGACCGGGTCGTTCGCGCTCGCCGTCGCGGGTGATCAGACGACCGCGCTTCCGACTGGTTTCCTTGCGCTCGGCGCCGGCGCGCAGACCGCCGTGATCTCGAGCGGCGCGACTGATCTCCCGGTGAGCATGGACGCCGGCTCCGGGATCGTCGTCGTCGCCAGCCACGTCGCGATCGCCGCTGGTGGACAGCTCGCACTCGTCTCGTCGGCGAGCGGTGTGGTGCTAACCTCCGCGTTCCTCGATCCGGCCGCGACACGGACGTACCTCCCGGCCGTAACCGTCCCGGCCGGTGGTGTGACGATCCGGGTGACGCCTGCCAGCGGCGTCGGCGGGACAGTCGCGCTGGAGCTCCTGGACGGTGCTGCGAGCGTCGACACGGCCGTCGTCGGTGATGGCGCGACGGTGGTCGCGGTCGATGTCCCGGGTGGCGCGAGCCGCGTCACCGTTTCAGCCTCGGCGGCTGCCCGCTCGCTGCGGTTCGTCGTCAGCGACAGCACCCTTGATAGTTCGACGTTCGTGATTCGCGACCACACGTCCGGGGTGACGCTTGCGACCACGACGCTGACGGCAGCGACCACAGTCGTCGATGCGGCCGTCCGTGCGGGCGCTGCCGTCGACGTGGTCGTGGACGCGCCGGTTGGTGTCGCGGGGACGCTCCAACTGGTTGTGGTCGATACCGCAACGATCCCGGTCGTCGCGCCCGCGGCGGTTCCAGTGTCCGTGCTGGCGTTGACCGGGAACGCCGCTCTGACGGCACCGACGCCGGCGACGACGATGGGTGCGCTGGTGATCGCGCCGCACTTCGATGCGCTCCGGAACGGCTCGTTCGCTCTGCGGGGTGGCTACAACGACGTGACGGTGCCAGCGTCGCTGGCGGCCGGGACGCGGATCGCCACGTCGAGCGGGCCGGTCACGATCACCCCGCAACTCGACCACGGTGCTGCGCCGTTCGTCGTCGGGCAGAGCGCGCTCGTCTACCAGGGCACGCAGGCCTCGACCGACACGATCGTGCGTCCGACGGCGCTCGGTGTCGAGTCGTTCCTGCAGCTTCGCGACGCCGACGCGCCCGCCAGCTATACCTGGCAGGTCGCCGTGCCGGCCGGTGCGCGTCTTGAGCGGGTCTCGGCGACACGTGTCGCCGTGATCGCGCCGGCGCCCGCCGATGATGTCGCGACGCCAGTCACGCCGATCACGGGTGACACGAGCGTCGCGACCTCCCTCACGGGAGCGATCGCGACCGTCAACGGACAGCTCGATACCGGCGTTCGCGAGTTTGTGGCGGGCGCAAACGCGACGCTGCAGCAGAACCCGCCAACCGATACTGGGGACGGCGGACGGCGTGACGGGACGCTGCATCCCTGGCACGTGTTGACGATGATCGACGCCGCCTGGGCGCGTGACGCGGCCGGCGCGCTCGTTCCGACGACGCTCACGATCGTTGGGTCAAGCGTCGTGCTCGGCGTCTCCCACCACGCAGCGACGACGCAGTACCCGGTGATCGTCGACCCGCTTGTCGCGAGCGACCAGGTGTTCTCGCTCTTCCGCGATTACCAGAAGCTCTGGGAGGATGACGACCCGGCCCTGCAGGTGACGCGCAACAGCCCGTCGATCAGCGGATGCTTCGACACCTCCGCGACAGGCACCGCGAACTACTCCGACTGTCTCTGGGTGTTCTCGTATGCGCGCCAGGTGTACAACGACTCGAACGCGTTCCTGCAATCCCTCCCGTACGGGTACGCGGTGAACAAGGCTCGGGTCGTCGCGTTCCGCCACGCCTGGTGGCAGGCTAACCTCGAGTCCCTCGACTCGTGGGCGGTCGCATGGGCGGCGCTGAAGGATGCCGGTGCGCCGGCACCGATCGTTACCGCGGACACGCAGGGCCGCTCGATTGCCGCGCCCTACTGGGCACAGTTCCGGAACGGTACGCTAACGCAGGCGGCGGCCCTGGCGCAGATGCTCGGCACGAACACGTCGAGCGCGACGACGACGATCACGGGTTGGGCGTACGCGCTCGGCCAGTCCGCGCTCGGCGCCGTCGGTCCAGTCGGTCTCGGCGTCGACCCGCAGTACACCTACGCTTCGGGCTCACTCGCGTGGGGTGCGTCGTGGTCGGTGAACGTCGCGACGCCCGGCGATGCGACGACCACGACGTGGGCGACGCTTGCGCCGTCGAACGTGATCGTGCGCTGGACGCCGCTCCAGGCGTCCGGGAAGGGGTTGGACACGATCCTGTCGGTGGCCTATAACAGCGCCGAGGGCCGACCGGGAACGTCTCCCTCTCCGGCGTCGCCGGATCTCACACCATCGGCGCTCGGCCCGGGTTGGACGCTTGCGATCAGTGGCCTGTTGCCGTTGAACGAAGGGCTCGCGGTGGTCGGGTCGACGATGTCGTTCCGTGACGCGGACGGGACCGTTCACGTCTTCACCCGTTCCAGCGCGCCGCCGGTGAACGGCGTCGAGGAGTGGTATCCGACGAACGGTGAGCAGTTGTCCGTCGCCCACATCGTCCCGCCGGGCGGAGGCGTTGCGCCGGAGGCGTCGCCGCCGACAATCACGGGCGTCGTCGGTGGCGCGCGGTGGGAGATCACGACGCGCAGCGCCGTCACGTATGACTTTGACGCGACCGGGCGGCCGAGCGACGTCCGCGACGCTTCCTCGAACACGATCCGGTTCCTGTACGACACGCCGACCGGGCGCGTCACGTCGGTCGTTGATCAGCGGGGACGCAGCTTCCTCGTTGCGTACGCCGCGTCGACCGCTGGCACGGCCGGCTACTGGCAGGTCGTGAAGGTGACTGGTCACCCGACGTTCGCCGCAGGGTCGACCTCCGTCGTCGCTTCGCCGCAGCCGGCGGTCGAGTTCGCGTTCGACGCGAACGGGTACCTGTCGCTTCTCGGACGCTGCACGAGCGCGACTGCGTGTGGCACGACAAGCACGCCGCAAGCTGACCATGCGTTCGTGCCGACGTACGATGTGAACCCGCGCGCGGGCCGCAGCGCGCCGCAGCTTACGTCGATCACCGTCCCGCGCAGCGCTCCAACGACCGGCGAGGCGACGTCGTTTGTGGCGTCCTGGCCGACTGGCCCTGCGATCCCGCCCGGGACGACGCGGATTGAGGTCACGACCGTCGACGCCGCGAACACGCGCGTGTCGGACACGACGCA
>JANYCN010000023.1 GCA_025360225.1 Actinomycetes bacterium
CGCGCCCCGGCCCGCTCTGCGTGCCGGATCGTGGGCTTCGCGGGAACGTCGCGCGCCGCTTGCACTTAGCGTGTCAAGGCCTTCGCCTTGACACGCGTGCGAGCGGGCGTGCTATCCAGCACGCCCGCGATCAGCAAGCCCAGCGCGACGCGCAACGCCCCCGCTCGCTCCAGACACCCGATGACGCCGCTCTTTGACAATCAGACCACTCTTCGTCAGTGAGGTCGCTCAGGCGGGCGCGGCGGCCGTCGAGCGGGCCTGGAGCAGCAGGATCGCTCCGACGACGATCGCCGCGCCGAGCACCTGACCGGGCCGCAACTGCTGCCCAAGCCACGCCCAGCTGACGACGATCGCGGCGACCGACTCGAGCATCAGCACGACGGCTCCGCGCGTCGGCCCGATCCGGGCGACGCCCGTCAGGAAGAGCGCGAAGGGCAGCGCCGAGCCGACCGTCGCGTTCACCAACACGAGGATCCAGCCAGCGACGGCGCCATGCAGGTTCCCCTCGAGCGGCACCGACGCCGAGAGCACGCCAACCGGGTAGTGCCAGACCGGCGCCATCGTCAGCCCCCAGACAACGACGGCGCCCATCCCACCAACGCCGAGGACGACCTGCGGCGGGCGCCGCGCGAGCAGGCTCGACGCATGGGTCGCGTAGTAGCTGAACGCTATGCAGCTCGCTGCGCTGAAGGCGAGCCCGACCGCCGATAGCCGATCTGCCGTCCCACCGCCGACGCCGAGCACGAAGGCGAGCCCACAGATCGCGATCGCGATCGCGATCCACACGATCCTCGGCTGTCGGTGGCGCCAGAGGAGCCAGCTCCACGTAGCGATCAGGAACGGCGCCATGTACTCGATCATCAGCACCAGGCCGAGCGGGAGCCGGTGAATCGCCTCGACGAACACCCACTGCATCGCACCGAGGCCGAGGACCCCGAAGGCAAGGAGCTCCGCCGCCTCACGCAGGGTGAGGCGCATCCGGTCGCGGAACGACACCAGCGCCCAGACAAGCATCACGGCTGCGATCCCGGAGAGTCGCCCGAGCACGACGAACGGCGCGTCAACGCCGCTGTTCGTTAGGACGACCGAGACCGGCCCGTTCGCTGCAAACAGCACGGCCGAGAGCGCCACCATCACGTACCCGGACGCCCCCGGCCGTGCCATGATCGCTACGTCGTTGCGGAGTCTGAACCCGCGAGCTCGATGGGCGGCGCGTCCGGGGTCGGCGCAACGACCGACAACGTGACCTCGTTCGCGCCCTCATCCCGGTCGACGACGATCGTCGATCCAGGCTGCAGCTGGCTGCCGAGCACGAAGTCGGCGAGCGGATCCTCGATCAGCTGCTGGATCGCGCGGCGGAGCGGTCGGGCACCCATCGCCGGGTCATACCCCTTCTCGACGAGCAGCTCCTTGGCGTTATCGGAGAGCTCGATCGCCACCTCGTGGTCGCGCATCTGCTCGCGAAGGCGGCCCATCATGAGGTCGACGATGACCTTGATCTGCTCCTTCGTGAGCTTGTGGAAGACGATCACCTCGTCGATGCGGTTCAGGAGCTCGGGACGGAAGACCTTCTTCAGCTCGCCCATGATGCGGCCCTTCATGTCGTCGTACGACAGGCCACCCTCGTCCTCGGCGGGCGCGAAGCCAAGCGACTGGTTCTTCGCGATCGTCGCTGCACCGATGTTCGACGTCATGATCACGATCGTGTTGCGGAAGTCGACCTTCCGCCCCTGCGAGTCGGTCAGCTTGCCCTCCTCCAACACCTGGAGGAGGATGTTGAACACGTCGGGATGCGCCTTCTCGATCTCGTCGAGGAGCAGCACCGAGTAGGGCTTGCGCCGCACCGCCTCCGTCAGCTGGCCACCCTCGTCGTACCCGACGTAGCCCGGCGGCGATCCGACGAGCCGGGAGACAGAGTGCTTCTCCATGAACTCCGACATGTCGACCTGGATCAGTGCCTGGTCATCGCCGAACAGGAACGCCGCCAGGGTGCGAGCCAGCTCGGTCTTGCCGACGCCGGAGGGGCCGAGGAAGATGAACGATCCCGTCGGGCGCTTCGGATCCTTGATCCCGGCGCGGGCCCGGCGGATCGCCTTCGACACGGCGACGATCGCAGGCTGCTGCCCGATCACCCGCTTGTGCAGCTCCTCCTCCATGCGGATCAGCTTCTGCGTCTCCGCCTCGGTGAGCTTGAACACCGGGATGCCTGTCCACATCGAGACGATGTCGGCGATCTCCTCCTCGCCGATCGACGGCTGCTCGGAGTCGTCCGACTCCTTCCAGCTGTCCTCGAGCTCACGCTTCTTGTTCGTCAGCTTCCGCTCGTTGTCACGCAGCGCCGCGGCCTTCTCGAACTCCTGCGCCTCGATCGCGGCTTCCTTGTCGCGCCGAACCTGCTCGATCTCGTCCTCGAGCTCCTTGTAGCGCGGCGGCGCCGACATGTTCTTGATCCGCATCCGCGAGGCGGCCTCGTCGATGAGGTCGATCGCCTTGTCCGGGAGGTGGCGGTCCTGGATGTAGCGTGACGACAGCTTCGCCGCCGCCTCGAGAGCCTCGTCGGTGATCCGCACGCGGTGGTGCGCCTCGTACCGGTCTCGCAGGCCCCGGAGGATCTGCACCGTGTCGTCGACGGACGGCTCCTCCACCCGCACCTGCTGGAAACGCCGCTCGAGCGCCGAGTCCCGCTCGAGGTACTTGCGGTACTCGTCGAGCGTCGTCGCGCCGACGGTCTGGAGCTCACCGCGCGCCAGCGCGGGCTTCAGGATCGAGGCAGCGTCGATCGCGCCTTCGGCTGCGCCGGCACCGACGAGGTTGTGCAGCTCATCGATGAACAGGATGATGTCGCCCCGCTGGGCGATCTCCTTCATCACCTTCTTCAGGCGCTCCTCGAACTCGCCGCGGTACTTCGAGCCGGCAACGAGCGCCGCGAGGTCGAGCGTGTAGATCTGCTTGCCCTTCAGCAGGTCAGGCACCTGTCCGTTTGAGATCTTCTGGGCGAGCCCTTCGACGACCGCGGTCTTGCCGACCCCAGGCTCGCCGATCAGGACGGGGTTGTTCTTCATCCGCCGGACGAGGATCTGCATCATCCGCTCGATCTCGGTCTGGCGACCGACGACCGGGTCGAGACGCCCCTCGGAGGCAAGCTTCGTCAGGTTCCGACCGAACTGGTCGAGGAGCTTCGAGGACTTCTTCGCCTCGGCCGCCGCCGCTGCGCTCCCGACCGGACCAGCCGCCGCCGCGCCGCCGGCCGCGGTGCCCTGCCGTCGACCCGGTCCGGACAGCATCCGGATGATCTCGTTGCGGATCTTCTCGGCGTCAGCGTCGAAGTCGAGCAGGATGCGCGCGGCAACCCCCTCGTTCTCCCGCACCAGCCCGAGCAGGATGTGCTCCGTGCCGATGTAGTTGTGACCGAGCGAGAGAGCCTCGCGCAGCGCTAGCTCGAGCACCTTCTTCGCTCGCGGGGTGAACGGGATCTGGCCCGTCGTCACCTCCTCGCCCTGACCGACGATCCGCGCGACGTTCGCGCGGACGTCTTCGACCGTGATGTCGAGCGAGTCGAGGACCCGTGCCGCGAGCCCCTCCTCCTCCCGTAGGAGGCCAAGAAGGATGTGCTCGGTGCCGATGTAGTTGTGCTTGAGGGCCCGGGCCTCGTCCTGCGCCAGCACGACAACCTGTCGTGCGCGCTCCGTGAACCGTTCGAACATGGCGTAACCCTCCTCTCCGAGGACGTCGGATTCCGACAAGGTAGCGGGATTTCCGGACGTGGTTCGTTGCGATCGTGTAAGCGCGTCATCGGCACCCACCCGAGGGGCCTTGACCCACCATGCGAGGGGTCTCGATGAAGGAGGCCACCAGCGCTCATCGCGCTCGCCAGACACGCCGGTGATCTCCCTGGATATTCCAAGAAAACAGGCTGCTCGCTGAGCAAGCGGCAGCGCCAGCTGACGAGCGCTAGCGCATCGCCGGGAAGAGCACGACCTCGCGGATCGACGACGCGCCAGTGAGCAGCATCGCGACGCGGTCGATGCCGACCCCGAGGCCCCCCGTCGGCGGCATGCCGTACCCGAGGGCGTGGACGTAGTCCTCGTCGATCGGGTGCGCCTCGTCGTCGCCCGCTCGACCGAACGCCGCCTGCTCCTCGAAACGCGCGTGCTGCTCGTCTGGATCGTTCAGCTCGGAGTAGCCGTTCGCGATCTCCATCCCGCCGCAGAACGCCTCGAACCGCTCAGTCAACGTCGGGTCGGCCGGCATCGCACGGGAGAGCGGCGACAGCTCGACCGGGTAGTCGACGAGGAACGTCGGCTCGTTCAGGTGCGGCTCGACGTAGTGCGACAGCATGTGGTCGACGAGGGCCGCCCACGTCCTGTCACGGCTCGTGTCGACGCCGTCGGCAGCGAGCACGGCACGCAGACCTGCCTCGTCGCGGGCGCCCTCGAGCGGGTTGACACCACAGGCGGCGCCGATCGCCTCGCCGAGCGAGAGCCGCCGCCACGGCGGCGCGAGATCGACGCTCTCGCCACGCACCACGACGACCGTCGTGCCGAGCGCGTCCAACGCCGCCTGTGCAACCATCTGCTCGGTCATCGCCATCACGTCGTGGTAGTCGGCGTACGCCTCGTACGTCTCGAGCATCGTGAACTCGGGGTTGTGCTTGAAGCTGACGCCCTCGTTGCGGAAGTTCTTGCCGATCTCGTACACGCGCTCCATGCCGCCGACGATCAACCGCTTCAGGTAGAGCTCAACCGCGATGCGCAGGTACAGGTCGCGGCCGAGAGCGTTGTGGTGCGTCACGAACGGACGGGCAGCCGCGCCGCCGTAGAGCGGCTGCAGCACGGGGGTCTCGACCTCGAGGAAGGAGCGATCGTCGAGGAACCGACGGAGCGACGAGATGATGCGCGAGCGCACGGCGAACCGCTCGCGGCTCTCCGGCGTCACCATCAGATCGAGATGACGCTGCCGGTAGCGTGCCTCGACGTCCTTCAACCCGTGGAACGTGTCAGGGAGCGGCAAGCGACACGGGGTCAACAGCTGGTAGCCCGTCAGGCGCAGCGTCAGCTCGCCGCGGCGAGAACGGATCAGCTCACCCTCAACGCCAACGATGTCCCCCAACGACACGCCCTTGAGCGCCGCGAAGGCCTCGTCGGCGAGCTCGTCAGCGGAGCCGAGAAGCTGGATCCTCGCCGTACGATCCTCGAGGTCGCAGAACACGGCCTTTCCCTGGCCGCGACGACCGAGCACCCGCCCCGCAAGGCGGTAGGTCGTGCCGCTCCCGGCGCCGGCCTCGAGCGTCTCGTGGGCGTCGCGCGCAGCCGCAATCGGCGTCCGCCCCGCGAAGCGGTGGGGCAGCGCCTCATAGCTCACGGCGCGCTACCCGGCCTTGATCGAGACGACCTTGACCTTGATCGGCCCTTTCGGCGTCACGATGTCAACGAGATCGCCCTTCTTGTGCCCGAGCAACGCCTTGCCGATCGGCGACTCGCTCGACAGGCGGTTCTCGTCCGGGTTCGACTCTGGTGATCCGACGATCTGATAGGTGTGCTTGCCGATACCGGCTGGCCCGTCGATCGCGACGAACGCGCCGAGCGAGACGACGTCGGAGGAGAGCTCGTCCGCCTCGATGACGGAGGCGTCACGTAGCCGCTCCTCGAGCAGCGCGATCCGCGCCTCGAGCATCGCCTGCTCGTTCTTCGCGTCGTCGTACTCGGAGTTCTCCGAGATGTCACCGAACTCGCGCGCCGACTTGATCCGCTCCGCCACCTCGTGGCGGCGCGTCGTCGAGAGCAGCTCGATCTCGTCCTTCAGCTTCTCAAAACCCTCGCGGGTGAGCTTGACTTCCTTGGCCACAGCGGCGCGTCCCCGATGATCGCTTGCAGGTGAATGCAGCCCGAATGGTAGCCTGGGATCGATGCCGACCGCCGCACGCACCCTTGCCGACACGTGGCTGATCGGCGACGTAGAGATCGCGAGCCGCGTCGTCCTCGCCCCGATGGCAGGGATCTCCGCCCAGGCGTTCCGGCGTCAGGGACGCCGCTACGGCGTCGGGCTGGTGTGCTCGGAGATGGTCTCGGCGTGCGGGCTGACCTACGGAAACGAGCGAACGCACGACTACCTGCGGATCGCCCGCGACGAACGTCCGCTGGCGGTGCAGATCTTCGGCTCCGAGCCAGAGCGGATGGCCGACGCGGCCCGGATGGTCGTCGCGGCCGGTGCCGACATCGTCGACATCAACATGGGCTGCCCGGTCCGCAAGGTAACGAAGACAGGTGCTGGCTCGTCGCTGATCGAGCAGGACGGCGGCGACCTCGCCTGTCGCCTCGTCGAGGCGGTGGTCGGTGCCGTGGCGGTACCCGTGACCGTGAAGATGCGCCGTGGCGAGCGCAACGGCTCGCGTGCGTGTCTCGCTACCGGGCCACGCCTCGTCGAGGTCGGGGCCGCGGCCCTGACGCTGCACCCGCGCTCCGCCGCACAGATGTACACCGGCCTTGCCGACCACTCGCTGACCGCTGAGCTCGTCGACCTCGTCAGCGTGCCAGTGATCGCGTCGGGTGACGTCACCTCCCGCGAACGCGCCGAGGCGGTCCTCCACGGCACCGGCGCCGCCGCCGTGATGGTCGCTCGAGCTGCCCAGGGAAACCCGTGGTTCCTGCGAGAGCTCACCACCGGCGCGGACGAGGCGCCGACGAACGACGAGATCGTCGCCGAGCTCGTCCGCTACGCCCGCGCCGTGTCACGCGAGATGGGCGAGGCACGCGCGGTGCCGTTCCTCCGCAAGTTTCATGCCTGGTACCTACGTCGCGGCTCCTTCGCGCGCTCGTTACGTGGTGAGCTCGCCACGCTGCAGACGCTGCCCGAGGTTGAAGCGACGCTGTTCGCCGCAGCGCCCGGCGCGCTCGCGATCGTCGAGTCCACGACGGCGGACGACGTTGACCACACCGACGACCTCGAGCTTGGGCTGCCGGTCTCGATCTACGGCGGCGGCTAGTGGTGTGATTGTCAGATGGCATCGTCATCGGGTGTCTGGAGCAAGCGGGAGCGTTGCGCGTCGCGCAGGGCTTGCCGATCGCGGGCGTGCTGGATAGCACGCCCGCTCGCACGCGTGTCAAGGCGAAGGCCTTGACACGCTAAGTGCAAGCGGCGCGCGACGTTCCCGCGAAGCCCACGACCCGGCACGCAGAGCGGGCCGG
>JANYCN010000089.1 GCA_025360225.1 Actinomycetes bacterium
CGACGGCTGATCGTCAGCTGGGAACGACTCACCTGCACCCGCCTCGCACTCCTCCAGTTCGCCGCCGCCCTCATCACCTGGAGACGAACCCACCCGGTCAAACGAGCCGAAGCGACCTACTGAAACGGACTCTAAGTGCAAGCGGCGCGCGGCGCTCCCGCGAAGCCCACGATCCGGCACGCAGAGCGGGCCGGATCGTGGGCGCCGCAGCCCGCTGGCAGAGCCACCCGACGGGTGGCGCAGCCGACCAGCGCAGGACGATCCAGGCGCGCGAATGACCACGCCATCTCACAATCAGACCACTAGCGAACGACGAAGCTCACCAGCTTGTCGGGCACGACGATCTCCTTCACGATCGTCACGCCATCAAGGTGTACGCGCACCCGATCGAGCGCTTTCACGGCCGCGAGCACCGCCGCCTCGTCCAGCCCGCGCGCCAGCTCGACACGATCGCGGAGCTTGCCGTTGACCTGAACGACGCACTCGAACGTGTCGGCGACCAGCAGGGCCAGATCAGCGACGGGCCAGGGAACGGTCCACAGGCGCTCGCCGCCGAGACGCCGCCACAGCTCCTCCGCGAGGTGCGGAGCAAACGGCTGCAGCAGCGAGACGAGCGTCGCCGCCGCGCCGCGGAGCACCTCCTCACCGCCCGGCTCGGTCCGGAGCGCCGGCCGCGCGCGCTCGATCGCGTTCAGCAGCTTCATGCACGCAGCGATCGCCGTGTTGAACTGCAGGCGCCGGTCGATGTCGTCAGTGACCTGCGCGATCGCCGCGTGCGTGTCACGCGCCAGTGCCGTCACGGCGGGAGAGGAGTCCCCCGTCGGCGCGGGCGGGCTGAGCGGGCCGGACGTCTCGGCGGCGATCGCGATCACCGTCCGATGGGCGGCTTTGAGGAACCGCGCCGGCCCGGACACGCCACTGTCCGTCCACTCCTTGTCGGCGTCCGGCGGCCCCATGAACAGCGTGTAGAGGCGCAGGGCGTCGGCGCCAAAGCGCTCGACGATCGCGTCCGGCGCGACGACGTTGCCCTTCGACTTGGACATCTTCGCGCCGTCCTTGTAGATCATCCCCTGCGTGAACAGGTTCGCGAACGGCTCGGTGAAGCCGACGTAGCCGGCGTCATAGAGCACCTTGACGAAGAAGCGTGCGTACAGCAGGTGCAGGATCGCGTGCTCGACGCCGCCGATGTACTGGTCGACCGGCAGCCACCAGTCGACCTGCGCGCGGTCCCAGGCACCGTCCGCCTTGAGCGCATCGACGTAACGGATGAAGTACCAGCTCGAGTCGACGAAGGTGTCCATCGTGTCCGTCTCGCGCAGGCCCGGCCCACCGCAGCGAGGACAGGCGACCGCGCGCCACTCCTCCGCAGCCGCGAGCGGTGAACGCCCCTTTGGCGCGTACTCCGTGACGTCCGGCAGCAGGACGGGAAGATCCGCGTCCGGGACAGGAACGAGGCCGCACGCGTCGCAAGCGATCATCGGGATCGGCGCACCCCAGTAGCGCTGCCGTGACAGGAGCCAGTCACGAAGACGGTAGGCGGTCGTCGCCTTCCCCGTCCCCTGCTCCTCGAGCCAGGCGATGATCGCCGCGAAGGCCGTCGACGATGGCAGCCCGTCGAAGCGGTCGGAGTTCGTCATCGAGCCGTCCTCTGCGACGACCGTACGTACCGGAATGCCGAAGGCCTCGGCGAACGCCAGGTCGCGTTCGTCGTGAGCCGGCACCGCCATGATCGCTCCGGTGCCGTACTCGACGAGAACGTAGTCGGCGACCCAGATCGGGATCTCCTCGCCGTTCACCGGGTTCGTGATCGTGCGTCCGGTGAAGACGCCGGTCTTCGGTCGGTCGGTGTTCGTGCGTTCAGCGACCGAGCCGATCGCCGCCGTCCGGACGTAGGCGGAAACCTCTTCGGCATGAGGCGTCCCGGCCACGAGACGCTCGACGAGAGGGTGCTCGGGTGCAAGGACGAAGAAGGTCGCGCCGAAGAGGGTGTCCGGCCGAGTCGTGAAGACCGGGATGTCGATCGCGAGGTCGCGCTGGCGGAAGACGACCTCGGCGCCCTTTGACCGCCCGATCCAGTTGCGCTGCATCGTCAGGACACGCTCGGGCCAGCTCTCAAGCGTTGCCATGTCGTCGAGCAAGCGGTCGGCGTAGTCGGTGATCTTGAAGAACCACTGCTCGAGGTTCTTCGCCTCGACCTCGGTGCCGCACCGCTCGCAGTGCCCGTCGACGACCTGCTCGTTCGCGAGCACCGTCTGGTCGTTCGGACACCAGTTGACGATCGATGCCTTCTTGTAGGCGAGGCCGCGCTCCTGCATGCGCAGGAAGATCCACTGCGTCCAACGGTAGTACTGGGGCTCGGCGGTCGAGAGCTCCCGTGACCAGTCGATCGACCAGCCGAGCCGCAACATCTGCTCGCGGATCTTCGCGATGTTGGCGCGGGTCGACTCACGCGGGTGGGTGCCCGACCGGATCGCTGCGTTCTCCGCCGGCAGACCGAACGCGTCGTACCCCATCGGATGGAGCACTAGGTGGCCGTGACGACGCCGGAAGTGCGACACGACGTCGCCCATCGTGTAGTTCGAGACGTGCCCCATGTGCAGCTCACCGGATGGGTACGGCAGCATCTCCAGCACGTAGCTGCGAGGGCGCTGATCAGTCGCGGGGTCGGTCGGGTTCGGCGTCTCGAAGGCCCGCTCCGCCGCCCAGACGGCCTGCCAGCGCGGCTCGATCTCGCTCGGGTCGTAACGCTCGATCACGCGCTGAACACTACGCGTCGTCACGGACGCGACTGCCGCTCCAGCTCCGAGATGACGACGAGCGCCGACTCGCCGCCGCGGGCCGTTGCCTCAAGTCGATCGCCGAGCAGGCGCACGTCGTACTCCTCGAACGCCTTCCCGACCAGCAGACGCCAGGCAAAGTGGACCGGCGGCTCCCACTGCTCGATCTGGATGTGTGCTGGCCCATCGCCGCTGGCGAGCCCGAGGCGGCCGCCACGGTTTCGCAGCGCGACCGGGTAGCGGGCTCCTGAGCGTGGTGGTCGCCGCGCGTCGAGGACGTCGCGAACGCCCGGCATCCACAGCGACCACAGCAAGGGCTCCGCGCACAGCTCCCAGGCCTGGGCGGCATCGGACAGCTGTCCGCTCGCCGTCGTGTCACGACGCCCCAACCCCAGGCGGGCAAGCCAGTTCGCAAGCAGCTGCAGCAGCGCGAACACCGGGAGCTAGTGCACCGTCTCGAAAATACGCGGCGGCTCGAGCGCTGCGGAGCTACGGCTGGAACCTCGCCCGTCAAGGCCGGACGAGCTGTGCTCCAGCTCGGTCACATAGCGTGTCACGGAGAACTCATTGACACGCGTGGTCGACAGGCTTCCGCGCAGCGCCACCACCAGGCTACGAGCCCCCTGGCCCAGCGTCGTCGGCCGGCACGCGACGTACCCACCAGATCGCGCCGCCGAGCAGCACGACCGTGCCGACACCACCGCCAACGACGATCGCGACGAGCGACCCCGAACCGCCGGAAGGTGCCGCGGTCGCGGCGGGCGTCGTGGCAACGGGGATCGTGATCGCGTGGCCGTCGGCAGCGGCGAGCGCGACGACCGCGTCGGCAGCCGCGTTCGTCAGCACCGTCGGGTCGGCGGACGACGGCGGCGGGAGCGCCTTCAGCGCCGCGCTGACCGGCGCGTTCGAAGGTCCGTGATAGCCGTACCCCTGCGGCATGACGATCAGCAGCGGCCCCTTGAACGCGAACTGCAGCTCGGTGGCGAGGAAGTCGGCGTACACCTGGGGCTTACCCGCCATCTCCGGGATCGCGCCAAGATCGATCGCGCCGCTGATCACGGCGACGCGCACGGGGTAGCCGGCCTGCTCAGCCGCCGTCGTCGCACCGTCGATGCGGGCCATCGCTGCCGTCGACGCTGCGGGAGCGACGGGGAGGAAGTAGCTCTTCAGCGCGAGCGTGTCAGAAGCCGGATCGCCGTCCGCGAGCGCGAGCACCGGCGCCACGCTCACGAGAAGGATTGCGGCGAGGGAGAGGGTGCGTCGCATGTGCCTGACTCTACAACGTTGCCGGTGCGCGATTGTCGATCGCAACGGCGAGCGCCCGCCCGACAGGCGGCGTGCCCGGGAGCCGAGACCGACGGCCAACTGGCTACGATCCGTGCATGCGCCGGCTGCACTACGCGTGGGTGATGGCCGCCGTCACGTGGCTGGTGCTGGTGACGTCTGCCGGCTTCCGAGCGACGTCCGGCGTCCTCCTCGTGCCGCTGCAGCAGGATCTCGGCTGGTCGCAGGCGCTGATCGGCGGCGCCGTTTCCGTGAACCTCGTCGTGTACGGGCTCGGCGCGCCGTTCGCGGCGGCGATCGTCGACCGGTTCGGGATGCGGCGAGTCTGCACCATCGCGCTCGCGCTCGTCGCAGGCGCCGCCGCGCTCTCAACGCGAATGACCGAGCCGTGGCAGCTCTACCTGCTGTGGGGACTGATCGTCGGCACCGCGACCGGTGCGGTGTCGATCCCGCTCGCCGCGATCGTCTCGGGACGCTGGTTCGAGCGCCGCCGCGGGCTCGTCACCGGGATCCTCTCCGCCTCGAACGCGAGCGGCCAGGTGATCTTCGCGCCGGCGTTGGCGACGATCACGACGAGCTACGGCTGGCGTGCCGCCGCTGGCACCGTGGCGGTCGTCGCGATCGCGATCGTAGCCCCGCTCGCGCTCCTGTTCTTCCGCTCTCGCCCCGCCGAGATCGGCCTACTGCCCTACGGCGCGACCGTCCCGCCTCCCCCGCCGGCGCCGCTCGTCAACCCGTTCTCCTCGGCCATCCGCACGCTCGTTGATGTCTCCGGGAGGCGGGACTTCTGGCTTCTCGCCGGCGGCTTCTTCATCTGCGGCGCGACGACGAACGGGCTGATCGGCACGCACCTGATCTCAGCCGGGCACGACCACGGCCTCTCGGAGATCCGCAGCGCCACGCTGCTCGCGACCGTTGGCGTCTTCGACATCGCCGGGACGATCGCCTCGGGGTGGCTCACTGACCGCGTCGACCCACGCAAGCTGCTGTTCATGTACTACGGCCTGCGCGGGCTCGCCCTGCTCGGCCTGAACGCAGCGCTCAACGACGCGGGCGCCGGGCTCCTTGCCTTCATCGTCTTCTACGGCCTTGACTGGGTAGCGACGGTGCCACCAACCGTCGCGCTCTGCCGCGAGTCGTTCGGGGCAGAGCGCGTCGGCGTCGTCTTCGCGTGGGTGTTTGGCGCGCACCAGCTCGGCGCCGCCTTCGCGGCGTGGGGAGCCGGCGCGAGTCGCGTCTGGTTCGGCAGCTACGAGCCGGCGTTCCTGTTTGCCGGCGTGCTCGGCGTGATCGCTGCCGTGCTCTCGATGCTGATCGGCAAACGCGTCATGCTGCGGCCGGCTGTGACCGCCCCGTGAGGAACGCCGCCGCAATGCCGACGAGCGTGAGGAGCGCTCCAACAAGGAACGCGGCGTGGCAACCGCTCGTGAAGGCCGAGGCGAACGCGCTCTGACCGCCGGGGTGGGAGGCGAGCTCGCTCGTCTGCCGGTTGACGAGGATCGTCGTGAGGAGCGCGATGCCGACCGCGCCACCGATCTGCTGGCTGGTGTTGATGAGGCCTGACGCGAGCCCGGCCTCGTCCTGGGAGACTCCCTCGAGGCTCGCGATCGTCACGGGGATGAAGGTCGCACCCATCCCGATCGCGAAGACGATGAACCCCGGCAAGAGGTCCTTCGCGTAGCTACCGTCGACCGGAAGGCGCGCGAACCACAGCATCGAGACGGTCGTGAGCAGGAGCCCGCCGATCAGCACCTTCCGAACGCCGACGCGGGTAACGATCGCCTGCGACGCTCCAGCCGAGGCCATGATCGTCAATGCGAGCGGCAGGTAGCGCACACCGGTCTCGAGCGGCGTGTAGTGGAGCACGTTCTGCATGTACAGCGAGATGAAGAAGAACATCGAGAAGATCGCGGCACCGACGAGGAAGCCGACGACGTTCGCACCGGTGAGGCCGACGTTGCGGAAGATCGAGAACTGCAGCAGCGGTGAGCGCTCGCGCCGCTCGACGACGACGAACACGACGAGCAGGACGGCGGCGAGCGCGAACGAGCCGAGCGTCTTGACGCCCGACCAGCCCCAACCGGAGCCGGATGCGTTCGTCTGGACGAGGGCGTACACGAGGAGCGAGAGACCGCCCGTCGCGAGGATCGCACCGAGCACGTCAAAGCGCCGCTCTGCTCCCTCGACCCGGCTCTCGCGAACGAGGCGCAAGGTCAGCGCGAGCGCGATCAGGCCGATCGGCACGTTGACTGCGTGAGCACGCCGCCGAGCAGCACGCCGACGGCGCCGCCCGCGCCGGAAACGGCACCCCAGATGCCGAGGGCCTTGTTGCGCTCGGTGCCCTCGGCGAAGATCGTCGTCAGGATCGAGAGCGCCGCCGGTGCGACGAAGGCCGCGCCAAGCCCCTGCACCGCGCGGGCGGCGATCAGCGCGACGTCCGAACCTGCCAGGCCGCAGACGAGCGACGCTGCGGAGAACAGCGCGAGGCCGACCATGAACACGAGTCGCCGCCCGAGCAGGTCAGCGGCGCGGCCGCCGAGCAGCAGGAAGCCGCCAAAGGTGAGGGCGTAGCCGGACGCCACCCACTGCAGTCCCGACTCGGAGAAGTGCAGCGCCGTCTGGATCGACGGGAGCGCGACGTTGATGATCGAGACGTCGATCACGAGCATGAACTGCGTGGCCGCCAAGAGCCCGAGGGCCTTCCAGCGACGCGGATCCGGAACTGTTTGCGTCATGCGGCATCCTTGCACACGGCGTCGACGGCGTCACCGCGGAGGCCGCCTCCGATCGACGTTCCTCGTACGGCGTTTCGGGGCAGAGGTTCGGGGCCTCATTCGGGCTGCGGAGCTGCGGCTGGAACCTCGTGGTCTGATTGTGAGATGGCGTGGTCATCCGACTGCCTGGATCGTCCTGCGCTTGCCGGCTCTGCCACCCGCCGGGTGGCTCTACCAGCGAGCTGCGGCGACCACGTTCCTGCCCGCTCTGCGTGCCGGATCGTGGGCTTCGCAGGAGCGTCGAGCGCCGCTTGCGCTTGCCCCGGCAAGCCCTGCGCGACGCGCAACGCTCCCGCTCGCTCCAGACACCCGATGACCATGCCATTTGACAATCACACCGCTAGCCGGCGACGTTCGAGACGATGCGGCCGATGAGGAAGCCGAGCCCTGCAGAGATCGATCCGACGACGGCGACCTGAGCGCCGGAGAAGAGCAGGTTCATCCGGGCGATGCGGCCCTTGACGATGCCGAGCGTGAACAACGCGACGAGCGTGCAGGCGAGGCTCAACGCCAGCGCGACACCGAGCGACACGGGCAGCAGGTACGGCCAGAGCGGGATGATCGCAGCGCCGAGGTACGTACCGCCAACGACGATCGCGTCACCGAACGCAGCACCACCAACGTCGGGAGAGAGGCCAAGCTCCTTCTGCACCTTCGTGCGCAGGAACACGTTCGGGTTGGCGGCGAGGCCGACGGCGACCTGCTCGGCCTGGTCGCGGGGCAGCCCTTCCTGCTCGAGGACGAGCGCGAGCTCAGCCGTCTCGCGCGCAGGATGGTCAACGATCTCCTGGTGCTCCTCCTCGATCTCGGCGAGGTAGAGCCTCTCCTCGGCCTCGCTCGCGAGATACGAGCCCGAGCCCATGGCAACGGCGCCGGCGACCGCCTCGGCGAGACCAGCGACGACGATCAGTGCCCGGCTTGGGTTCGCCGCGGCCATTCCCGTAACGACTCCGAGCGGCACGAGCAAGCCGTCCTGGGCGCCAAGGACGAACTCCCGCACGCGTGAAAGTCGGGCGATCCGGTCGGCCTCGCCCAGCGCGTGATCGGCGATGTGCAGCTCGGCCTCAGCACGGGCCTCGGGGGTGATCGGGGCGTCGAGAGCCATGTCGTTGACGGTAGCTGAGCGTGGGCGCAGAGCCGCCGATCGAGCTCCAGCGAGAGGCTCGCCGCATCTCGAGCTCGACCACGCGCCAACGTAGTACGCTGGCCACATGGCGACATGTGGCGAGGCTGTCGTTCGCCTCCTTGAGCTCTACGAGGTCGACACGGTCTTCGGGATCCCCGGCGTGCACACCCTGGAGATCTATCGCGGGCTCGCGGGCTCGCCGGTTCGGCACGTGACGCCGCGCCACGAGCAGGGCGCCGCGTTCATGGCGGACGGTTACGCACGGGTGACCGGGAAGCCCGGCGTCTGTGTGTTGATCACCGGCGCCGGCGTGACGAACGCCGCGACGGCCGTTGCGAGCGCGTATCACGACTCGATGCCAATGCTGATCGTCTCGAGCGCGACGTCGACGCGCGGCCTGCGAGCCGACCGTGGTTCGCTGCACGACGTCCCCGACCAGCAGGCCCTGATGGCGACGATCACCGCCGAGAGCATCGAGGTGCTCGACCCGGCAGACCTGCAGGACGCGTTCGCACTGGCGTTTGACGTCTTTTCGAGCCGCCGACCGCGGCCGGTGCACATCGCGATCCCGATCGACGTGCTCGGCCTGCCGGCGGCGCCGCTCACGCCGCGACGCGCCCCCGCCGCTCCGCCGCTCGCGGTGGCTCGCTCGCTCGACGAGGCCGCTGCGGTGCTAACGGCAGCACGACGACCGTTCGTGCTGCTTGGTGGCGGCGCAGTCGGTGCCGGCGAGCCAGCCCGACGGGTGGCCTCGCTCGTCGGTGCACCGGTCGGGATGACGCTCAACGCGAAGGGCGTCGTCGCCGACAGCGACCCGCTCTCGGTCGGCACGACACTAACCCTCTCCCCCGTGTGGGACGAGCTCGGGTCAGCCGACGTCGTCCTCGCGGTCGGCACCGAGTTCTCCGAGACGGACTACTTCTACGCGCCGACGCTCGAGCACCCGTCGTTCTCCGGGACGCTCGTGCGCATCGACATCGACGCCACCCAGGCGGCGCGTCAGGGAGCCGCGATCGCGCTCGTCGGCGACACCGCAGCGACCCTCACCGCACTCGCGAGCCGGATCCCGGACTCCGGTCGCGAGCAGCAGGGCGCAACGCGTGCCTCCGCCCTCCGCGCCAAGGTGCGCTGGTGGGCTGGCTGCGAGCAGTTCACGCCGTTCCTCGACGCGCTCGATGCCGCCCTCCCCGCCGACGCCATGCTGTTTGCCGACTCGACGCAGCCGGCCTACGTCGCACACCACCGCTGGCCTGGACGCGCGCCGCGCCAGTACATCTCCCCCGCCGGCTTCGGCACCCTCGGGCCAGCGCTGCCGATGGCGATCGGTGCACAGATCGCAGACCGCAGCCGCCCGATCGCAGCCCTCGCTGGCGACGGCGGGTTGTTGTTCACGATCCAGGAGCTCGCGACCGCGGTGGACGAGGCGTTGCCGCTGGCGATCGTGCTCTGGCAGAACGACGGCTACGGCGAGATCGCCGACTCGATGGATCGCGTCGGGGTGCCGCGCGTCGGCGTCGGCACCACGGCGCGCGACTTCCTCATGATCGCGCGCGGGTTTGGCTGCGACGCCGTGAGGGTCGAGCGCCTTGCAGACCTCGCCGGCGCCGTCGCGACCGCGCTTGCCGGCACCCGACCAACCCTGATCGAGGTCCCGGCCGGCATCCGGTAGCGCCTGTCCGGGTGGCTCGTCTACGTGCGGGCGTCGCGGTAGGCGACGAGGGCCTCGAGCACCGACACGTCGTACTCCGGGCCGGTGCCTCCGGTCACCACTAGGGTCGCTCCGGCGGCGATGTACGCCGGCAGCAGCTTCAGCTCGTCGTGGCTGTTGACGGAGCAGGAGCGCGTGACCGCGGCTCGGTCCCGTCCGACGGCGTCGCAGTGGTCGTCGAGGACACCGCAGAGCCGCGCGTACTCGTCGGGCGCTCCGAACCCGTGCCAGATCTCGGCGTGCTTCGCGACGAGCCGGAGCGTCACCTTCTCCCCGCGCCCGCCGATCATCACAGGGATCGGTCGGGTCGGCGGCGGGTTCAGCTTCGCGAGGCGAGCCTCGATCCGTGGCATCGACGCACCCAGCGCGCGCAACCGGTCGCCGACGGTGCCGAACTCGTAGCCGTACTCGGTGTAGTCGCGCTCGAACCAGCCGGCGCCCATCCCGAGGATGAAGCGGCCGTTCGAGATGTGGTCGATCGTCCGCGCCATGTCGGCGACGAGCTCGGGGTTGCGGTAAGAGTTACACGTCACGAGCGCGCCGATCTCGACCGTGCTCGTGACCTCCGCCATCGCCGCAAGCAGCGTCCAGCACTCGAAGTGCTTGCCGTCCGGGTCGCCGTAGAGCGGGTAGAAGTGATCCCAGTTGAAGATCGCGTCCGCGCCGGCGTCCTCGGCGCGGCGCCATCCGTCACGCATCTCGGCGTACGAGGCGTGTTGCGGGCGAGCCTGGAATGCGACGCGGATGCTCATGCCCGGACGATACCCGGCGCGGGATCGGCGTTTAGACGCTCGCGGGCTCGAGGTCCTCGAACCGGTCGACGTTGCGCAACGACGGGAACCGCCACGCCCACGCGACCGCGACCACGACCGAGGCGATGCCGCCGATGACGACGGCCCCGACCGGACCGATGAGTGCGGCGGCAACGCCGGACTCGAAGGCTCCGAGCTCGTTCGACGCGCCGATGAACACCCGTTCGACGGCCCCGACACGTCCGCGCAGGGCCGGCGGCGTGAGCAACGGGACGATCGTCGCCCGCACGAACACCGAGATCATGTCGGCGCCGGCGAGCGCGGCGAGCGCGATCAGCGACACAACGTACGTGCGGGAGAACCCGAAGACCACCGTGAAGGCGCCGTACACGGCGACGGCAACGAACAGCCAACTGCCGACGTGACGGCGGATCGGTCGGGCGGCGAGCAGCACGCCGACGGCGACAGCGCCTGCTCCCGAGGCGCTGCGCAAGAGCCCGTTCTCCGTCGCGCCGACGTGAAGGACGTCCTGTGAGAACACCGGCAGAAGCGCCGTCGCGCCGCCCAGCAGCACGGCGACAAGGTCGAGAGAGATGGCGGCGAGAAGCGCTGGCGTCGCAAGGATCAGGCGCACGCCGGCGAGCGCCTCACCGAGCGTCGCGCGTTCCCGGTCGTCCTCGACGTGTGCCGTGCCAACGCGCGCCGGCACGCCAAGGGTCGCGATCACCGCAAGCGTCGCGAGGAGGGCGGCGGCGAGGTACGGCTGTGGGTCGCCGAGCGACTGCAACACCCCGCCGACCGCGGGTCCGACGATGTTCGCCGACTGCCAGGTGACAGCGCTTAGCGCCATCAGTCGCGCAAGGGACGCGTTCGAGACGGCTGCGACAAGCAGCGGGTTGAACGCGGGTGAGAGGAACGAGAAGGCTCCGCCGGCGGCGAGAGCAAGCGCGTAGAGCGGCCACACCGCCCGGTCGTTCGTCGAAGCGTCGAAGGCGAGCGCAAGCAGCACTGCAACCGTGACGCCGAGGCCGGCGATCACGATCAGCCGACGATCGTGGCGGTCGGCGACGTGCCCGGCGGGGATCGCGAGCACCAGCGCGGGGACGAACTCGGCGAGGCCGATCAGGCCGAGCACGAGCGTGTCGTGGGAGCGCTCGTAACCCTGCCAGCCAAGCGCGACGGTCATCACGCCCATCGCGAGGCTCGTGAGCAGCTGGGAGGCGAGGAGCAGGAAGACCGTGCGGTCGCGCAGCAGCGTCACCGCGCCATGGTAGGTGCTGGCGGTACCCTTCACGCCGTGCCAGCGATCATCGACCTCGTGCATCCGGATGCCCCTCACCACGGCACGATCGGTGCGTTCTGGCTTCCGGCTGACAGGGCGCTCGTCGACTGCGGCGCGACGGCGATGCTCAGCTCGCTGGAGGCTGGGCTTGCCGAGCACGGAGCCGCCCTCGATGACGTGGAACACCTCCTGCTGACGCACATCCACCTCGATCACGCCGGCGCAGCGGGCGCGCTCACCCGATCGAACCCGAGGCTCCAGGTGTGGGTGCACGAGGTCGGGGTGCGCCACCTGGTCGATCCGTCACGGTTGATCGCCGGCACCCGCGCCGTCTACGGCGACGGCTTCGAGCAGCTCTGGGGCGAGATCCTGCCGGTGCCCGCCGACCGCGTCCACGCGATCACCGCCGACGGACCCGTCGGCACCCCAACCGCGCCGCGCGCCGTGCTCTCGCCGGGCCACTGCCGACACCACGTCGCGTATCTCACAGACGATGGCACGCTGTACGCCGGCGACGCGGCAGGCGGTGCAAACGTCGCTGCGCCGACCTACGTCGAGCCGGCGCTCCCGCCACCCGATCCGGATCCCATCGCTTGGCGCCACACGATCGACCGGTTGACGGCGCTCGTCCCAGAGCAGATCGCGATCACGCACTACGGCGTCTTTGCGGACGGTGTCATCCACCTCGCCCGGCTGCGGGCGTCGCTCGACCGCTGGGTTGATCGCGCCGATCTCGACGAGGACGCCTTCGTCGCTGCGGCAACTGCCGACCGCTCCCGGCACGCGCCGAGCACGTCACTGACGTTCTGGGAGCACGCCGCCAGCGCTGCCTGGGGGCACGGCGGGCTGCGGCGCTGGCGCGAGCGGACGCTGATAGACTCCGAGACAGTCCCGGGGCCATAGCTCAGCTGGGAGAGCGTCTGGCTGGCAGCCAGAAGGTCAGGGGTTCGATCCCCCTTGGCTCCACTCGAAAGCCCTGCTTGCGTGGGGCTTTCGTCGTCCTATGACAGGTCGTACGACGCCGGGCGCATCGCAGTGATCACGAGGCCCGGCGTCACGCGACGAACTTCCTACTGCTGCTGAACCGGATAGGCAGAGACGGGAACGACGTAGCTGGAGCTGGCCTTGTCGTGCCAGGTCTGCTTCTCGCCATCCCAGAGCATCCAGAGGTAGCCGAGAGCGCACGCCACGCCGGAGACGACGCCCACGACGTAGCGGATCGCTCCCCGGCCGTAACCAATCGGACCACCGGTGGTCGCATCGACGACGCGCGTCCCCATCAGGCGCTTTCCGATCGACTGCCCGGTCACGCCACCCTCGAGGTACGTCGTGTAGGCGAGCCCGAGCAGGGCACCGATCGCCGTGAGCGCGCCGGAGTTCTTCACCACGAACGCGATGAGCAGGTAGACGATGTACACGATGAGCCCGTCGATCAGGCCGGCAACGAGCCGCCGCCAGAAGCTCGCGCGCGGCCCGGACGCCTTCCCGTAGAGGCCCGGCGCCGAGCTCGGCCCTGGCCCACCGGCTCCTGCCGGATCGATCTCGCTCATCTGTTCCTCCACGATTCCCGGTCGGCATCGCGCCAACGCGAGGACGGTATAGCACGCTCACCCGGCAGCGGGGGCCCGTCATCCGCCGTTCACATAATGCCGTAGCGATGCAGCTCGAACGACCATGAGGCCAGGGCCAGCGTCACGGCAACCCAGGCCGGGAGGGCGACGCGGCGGGGCGGCCGGACCAGCAGCACGATTGCAAGCACCGCGACGGCGATCCCGAACGGGTTCGCTCGCAGTGCACCGAGCAGGTCGAGGCGGAGCGTGGCGCCGACCGACGTCGTCATGCCGCAGAGCGGGCAGGGGATCCCGGTCAGCCGACGCAGCGGGCAGTCGAGGTGCAACGAAGGGGGAAGCAGCGGCTGAACGAGGGCGTACAGCCCCCCTACGAGCGCCGCGCCGCGGGCGTCGCGAACGTTGAGCTCGACCGGCGCCGCCAGCCTACCCACGCTCGGCCCTGAGCGCGACGACCTGCTCGATCACCCACTCGTCCGCGAGGTCGGCGTCGAGGCCGATCCCGCGGCCACGAAGCCGGCTCGCCACCTGTGCCGCGAGCTGCGTCCGGCTCGCAGCTGGCAGGTCGGCTCGGCGGGCGAGGAACGACGTCGCAAGACGGAGATCGTCCGGCGTCACACCGGTGATGTCCCAGAGGGCGACCGCCTCGGCGCGGAGACGCGGCGCCGCGGCGCCGGTGCTCGCCTCCGGGCGACGTTCCCGCACGACGATCGTGCGGGCAGCAAGGTCGCCGAGGCGCTGGTTCTTTGGTGACACCAGGATCGACACGATGCCAACGAGATACGCACCGGGGATGATGTCGATGACACGCAGGAGCGTGCGGATCGCCGCTGCCGTGAAGGTCACGGGGTCGCCTCCGACCAGCACGACGCGAAGCCCAACGGCCCGCTTCCCCGGCGTGCGGCCCCGCGCGAGCGTCTCGAAGGCGATGTCGTAGCCGAGATAGAGCACGAGTGCGAGGACGCTGGACAGGGCGTAGCCAAGCTCGCTGCCGAGGGCGGCGACGACCGCAAAAATAGCGAAGATGCTGCCGAACTGGATGGCCTGGTCGATCAGTGCGGCGGCGAAACGTGAGCCGACGCCTGCGAGCTGCATCCTCAGCACGACGCCTTCCGGGGTGACGAGCCGTATGCTGTCGTCGATCTCCACCCGTGCACCTCAACGCCTTCATCGCCGACCGTATGCCCGTCTGGGACGAGCTCGACACGCTGGTGACGCGTGCCGGAACCCGGCCAGAACAGCTCGGGAGCGCCTCGGTACTCCGGCTCGCAGCATGCTATCGCGGGGTGAGCGCTGACGTCGCGTACGCCCGACGAGCGTTTCCGGGCGACCCGACAACGGCGCGGCTCGAGGCCCTCGTCGCCCGCGGGCGACGCGCCGTCTACGCGACCCAACGAACCCGCCGTTCGCCCGTCGCGCTCTTCGCAAACGACTACTGGCGTCTCATCGCCTCACGACCGCGGCCGCTGGCGCTGGCCGCGACCCTGACGTTCCTGCCGGCGCTCCTGACGGCGCTCTGGGCGCTTCACGATCCAACCGCGGCCGCCGCGCTCGTGCCGCCGGAGATGCGCACGGTCGTCGAGCCGATGCCAGCCGGTGGGCTCGGGCTGTCGGCTGGCGAGTCGACGGCGTTCGCGACGGAGATCTTCACGAACAACATCTTCGTCACCGTGACCGCGCTCGCCTACGGCATCGCGCTCGGTGTCGGCACGATCTGGGTGCTCGTGACGAACGGCATCCTTCTCGGCACCGTGCTGGGCCTGGCGTCTGGCGCCGGGAACGGTGAGACCTTCCTCCGGTTGATCGTTGCCCACGGCATCCTGGAGATGACGTGCATCGTCGTCGCCGGCGCTGCGGGCCTGCGCATCGGTTGGGCGATCGTCGAGGGCGGCCCGCGCCCGCGCGGGCAGGCGCTGGCGGCCGAGGCAACCGACACGGTACGGATCGTGCTCGGAACGGCCCCCTGGCTGGTCCTCGCCGGCATCATCGAGGGGTACGTAACGCCTCAGGCGCTGTCCCTTCCGTCCGCGCTCGCCGTCGGGCTTGCTCTCGCTGTGCCCTACTGGACGCTTCTTGTCTGGCGCGGCTTCCTGCCGGAGCGTCACGATCGCCTCAGCCGCGACCGCGAGACTTCGCCCTGAGGTACGCCCGAACGCACCCGGCGGACAGCTCCGTCGGCCGCGCGTCGACGACGTCAACGCCGTAGGACGCGATCGTCGACACCACGATCCGCCGCTGCTCGTCAAGCGTCACGGCAACGCTAGCCCGTAGGACGTCGATGACGCTGGACGGCGCCGATCGCATCGCGTCTCGCCCGGTCGGGTCGCTCACCGTCGCAACGATCACCGCATGGCGCCGAACGAGCACCGGGAGCCCTTCCAGCAACGGCCGCGCGGCCGGCTCATCGAGCAGGTCGGTGAGGACCAGGACGGTCGACCGCTTGCGCCGGGCGAACACCTCGAAGGCCCGGCGGAAGTCGGCGTCGACCTCCGCCGGCTCGACGTCGAACAGGGCCTGCGCGACGCCGGCAGCACCGCGCCGTCGGGGCTTCAGGTCGCGGCGCACACGGTCGTCGAAGGCGACCACACCCGCCCGGTCGCCCATCGCGTCGGCCGTCGCCGCAACCGCACAGGCTGCGTCGACGGCGAGGTCGAGCAGGGTGAGCCGGCCGATCTGCGCTGCCATCAGTCGTCCGGCGTCAACGACGCAGAGGACGTCGCGGTCCTCGTCGATACGGTACTGGTTCGACATCGGCCGGCCCGTCCGCGCGCTCGCCCGCCAGTTGATCTGACGGACGTCATCGTCCGGGCTGTACTCGCGGATGCGCTCGAACTCCGTACCGAGCCCGACCGCGCCGCGCCGCCGCGTCGCCTCGGGAAGCCGGCCGGCGCGCGCCCGAGCGGCCAGCCGCCGGCCCGATGGCATGTCGGGGAAGACCACGAGCTCCGCCGCAGCCCCCGGCCGGTGGTACACGGCGCCAAGGCCGAGGGGTCCAACGGTTCGCACCGCCACCGGCTCCACGGTGTGGCGACCGCGGCGCTGAGCGGTCAATGCCGCCCGCAGCTCGCCCTCTGCCTCTTCGGGAACGAGCGTGATGTCCGGCGGAGCTGGTTGGCGTACGCGCTGTCGACCTGGTGGCGGTGCGTCGAGCTCAACGACGATCGGTGTCGGCGTCCCACGCGCGACGGTGGCCGGCAGCCGCCGGCTGACCGGGCCGAGGCGGCGGGCGACGAGAACGTCCCCGAGCGTCGCTCCGACGAGGACGACGAGGCAGGTCAGCGGGATCCAGACCGGGAACAGCGCACCGGTCGCCGCCACGAGCGCGACGAGCAGCGCGGCGCGCGACGTCGGCGTCATCTAGTGCCCCATCGCAGAGGTTCGGGGGATGATTCGGGCTGCGGAGCTGCGGCTGGAACCTCGCCCGCCAATGCCGGATAGGCTGCGCTCCTCGCGGGATGGTCCGGAGAATCGCTGCGACAGGACACGAGCGTCGCGCGTCCGAGGTTCGTTGACATCCGCGGCGCTGCGAAGCGTCGTCTGGAACCCGCCCGAGCGCGGTCGGGCGGGCTGCGGTCCGGCTCCCGCACGTAGCGCGTCAACGCGAACGCCTTGACACGTGCGAGCGGGAGCGCCATCCAGCACGCCCGCGATCAGCAAGGTCGGTCGCCGTCACTGGCCAGAACCGCTTCTCGCCGGCAGCTGTGAACGAGCTTCGGACGCGCGGCACTAGCGCGGCACCGGAACACGTGAGATCGCCGTGGCGATCGCGTCGGACGGCCGATAGCGGTCGAGCTCGGCTTCCGGGCGAAGGACGAGTCGATGAGCGAGGACGGCGCTGGCCACGCCGCCGACGTCGTCGGGCGTGACGAAGTCGCGCCCGTCGAGCCGCGCCCGAGCGCGCGCAGCACCGAGCAGGTGGACGGCCGCACGCGGGCTCGCTCCGAGCTCGACCGCGGGGAGCTCGCGGGTCGCACGGACGACGGCAACGACGTAGTCCAGCACCTCATCGGTCGTGTGTGTCCCGTCGACCTCGAGGCGGGCTGCGGCGAGCTCGTCCGCCGATGCGACGGCCACGACGCGTGAGAGCGGCGTCGCGGCGATCCCAGCGCGCGGCAAGCGGAGCATCGCCGACTCCTCAGCCGCGCTGGGGTAGCCGACGTCGACCTTGAAGAGGAAACGGTCGAGCTGGGCCTCCGGCAGCGGGTACGTCCCCTCGAGCTCGATCGGGTTCTGCGTCGCGACGACGAGGAACGGAACGGGCAGCTGGTGTCGTTCGCCGTCGGCCGACACCTGTCCCTCCTGCATCGCCTCGAGCAGCGCGGCCTGCGTCTTCGGTGGCGTGCGGTTGATCTCGTCGGCCAGGAGCACGTGCGTGAACACCGGACCTGGCCGGAACGCGAGCTCGCCGCCGCGGAGGGTCGCGGTACCTGTCACGTCGGAGGGCAACATGTCTGGCGTGAACTGGATCCGTCGGAAGCCAAGGTCGAGCGAGCGAGCGTAGGCGTTCGCCACGAGCGTCTTCGCGGTTCCCGGCGCCCCTTCCAGGAGCACGTGCCCGCCGAGCACCGCTGCCGCCAGCAGCACGTCGACCGTGCCGTCGGCGCCAACGACGACCTTTGCAACCTCTGCCGCGACGCGTGCGCGAAGATCTCTCATCGGTACCCTCCGTGTCCTGAGATGCGTGCGATTCCCCGCCCGAGGGCGAGCAGTTCCTCTTCCGTCGCGCCATGTCCAGCGAGCGCCGCAGCCTCCTCGACCGTCGCCCCACAGGCGATCGCAATCGCCTCGTATTCCGGCCCGTCGCCGGGCGGTCGACCCGAACGGCGCGCGAGCAGTCGCCGAGCTTCGCGACGTAACGGCTCGACCGCAGCTGCGTGGTCAGTGGTGCGCGCGAGCGTCGCCCCCACCGCTTCTACGAGGAGGCCGCGCGGAGGTGCGAGCTCGCGGTCTGGACGCCGCGGCGGGCCGAGGCGCCACGCCCGGGACCAGCCAAAGAGCGCGAGGCCGACGGCGAGCCCGACGAGCGCGGTGATCACACCCGCCGGCAACGCGCCGTACCCGCTCGAGATCCCGTACCCGTGTGGCAGCTCATCGAACACCACGCGGCTGCCACGAGCGGTGATGGCGAGCGCAAACACCGCGTTGTCCGCCCGCGCGAGCTCGCCGTTCGTGAGCGCGAAGGTGTCCGAGACGAGCACCACACGGCCGCGACCGACGGAGGCAACGGCGGCGAGGACGCCGTCAGGCGTGCCAAGGATCGGTAGCGCCGCGCCATCGCGGTCCGGTGAGAACCCGTAGACGCCGGAGGTGGTGACGGTTCGCACACCCTCGGTCTCCCTTACCGGGGCGAGCACCGTGGCGACATCCGACGTGGCCCTCGTCGGCTTCGGCGGGAGCGCCACGATCGACGCCAGCCAGCGACCGGTGTTTGGGCCGCCTGCGACGAGCGTGCCGCCACCCCGCACGAAGGCGCCAAGCGCCGTCGCCTCCTCAGGACGAACAGGCGCATCGAGGACGAGCACCGTGTCGGACGCGGCGAGCCGCACCTGATCGAGGGCTTGACGCGCCTGGTAGACGGCGTGCCCGTGTCGTTCGAGCAGCGTCGCGTACGCCGCCATGCCGTCCGCCCCGGTGGAGTAGCTCGACGACGGCGGACCGCCCGGCGGTGGAGGGTCAGAGGCGAGCGACGTGACGGCCCTGACCACGCCGAGGGCGACGATCAGGAGAAGAAGCGGTCGCCAGCGACGGATCATCGTCGCCCCACCTCGTCGAGCAGCCGTGGCCAGGCGGCCCGCGCGGCGGCCAGGTCGTCGCCTGTCGCCCTGCGCTCGCCATAGACGACGTCGTCGTGCGTGTCGGCAAGCGGGTCGAACCTCGAGCGGCCGAGCGTCGAACGCACCGCACCGCTCGTGGTCGAGGTACGCAGCCGGATCACACCAGCGCGGTCGAGGCGCACGAGACCAGCCTCGAACGACAGCCGCAGAGCGCGGTCGTGGTCGCCGAGGCGCTCGGCGGCATGCGCCTCGCGCTCGAGCGCCGCCGGGTCGACGAGCGAACGTGCATCGCGACGGTCGGACTGCGTGCCGCGGAGCACCGACCGGGAGCGCCGGGCGACGGCGCGGACGACGGTCGCGACGCCGATCACCAGAAGGGCCGCGAGCGGCAGCCACCAGAGCGGCCCGAGCCTCCGCAGTGGCGTCGTCAGCCACACGAAGAACGTCCCGACGGCGTGCGCGACGCCGTACAGCGGTCCCTGCCCTCGGCGCGCTCCGAACCGGTCGGCGCTGAGCACGTCCCGCGCCTCCGCTGACGTTCGACCGGCGTCCGAGCGAGCAGCCGTCACGTCACGTGCGAGCTGACGGAGGCGTGCTCGGGCGCCGGGCTCGCTCGTCGTCGCCGGGAGCGCGAGCGCGAGGCGCACCCGCTGCCCATCGACGCGGTCGATCGCGCGTAGCCGCGCAAGCGCAGACGCGTCGCCGTGCGCCGCGCGGTTCGCGAGCGCCGCCGTCTCGGCACCGGTCGCCTGCTCGGCGAGCGCCGGTGAGCCGGAGAGAAGGAGCAGGAGCAGGCCGAGCGTCAACCACGCGACGCCGCGCGGGGCGGTCACTCGCCCGAGGGCTTCCATCCGGGAGGCGGCGGCCAGAACGGAGGCTGTTCGCCGCCGGTAGGAGAGCCCTGCGCGACGGGCGCCGGCGCTGTAGGCACGACCGCCACCGCATCGATGCCGACCTCCCCATCGATCGCGGCGGCGAGCAACTGAAGGTCAAACCCCTCACGGCGAACCCGCTGGTCGATGTAGATGACGATCGTCACCGCCGCCGTGAAGGGCGTTGACACTGCAGCGGACATCGAGGCAATGACCGTCGAACCAAGCACCTCGACGACGTCACCGTGCCCGCCAACGACCGCACCGCCGAGCCCTCCAACGATGCCCTGGATGATCAAACCGAGGACGCCGGCAACGAACACGAGGCCGAAGACGCGCCACCAGGATTCCTTCACCAGCGCCATCGAACGCCGCACCGCCTTCCAGCCACCTGTTCGCTCGAGCAGCACGACGGGAATGGCGAGCGACGCCGCGATTCCGAACCAGATCCCCGGAATGGCGCAGGCGATGACGCCGGCCGCGGCGACGAAGCCGGTCAGCAGCGAGACCCAGAAGATCGACCGCAAGCGGGAGAGCGCGAAGCGCACGGAGTTCGAGATCGTCGGTGTGCCACCGAGGTAGCCGTCCGCGATCGCCCGAAACAGCGCTCCTTGAACGAGCAACGTGCCGAGCCACAGGATGGCGAGCCCGAGGGCGACGCCACCAAGAACTGCAGCTATCGTGGCACCCGACGGCGGCGCGCCACCCTGGCCGAACGGGTCGGTCCCGGTCGTCGCGGGGCGCGTCGCGACGCTCAGGAGCGCAGATGCTAGCCCGAGCGGGGTGTAGAGCACGAGGGTGATCGGCACCACGACCCGCCACTGGCGAACGCAGATCTTGATCGCCACATCGAGGACCTCCCCAAACGCCAGCGGCCGGAGCGGCGTGCCCAAAGCATTCATGGCGGGAACCCTACAGCAGGCTCCGGGGATCAGCAGCGGGACGCGGGGACGCTGGCCGCGAGCTCGCCAGCGTCCCCGCCCGTCGATCGGTCAGGCGGTCGGGATCTCGATCGTCTGCGGGACGCCGCTCGGGTCGTCGAGGACGACCTGGGCGGGCTTCTGGCGGTCGATCGCCCCGTCCAGGCCGATCGTCACCTGGCCATTGGCGTCGACGCTCGCTCGCCCTACGGCCTGGCCGTCCTGGAACACCGTCGCCCAGGCGCCGGCGAGGGCGCTCGTGGGCCGGTGGTGATGGCCCCGCCGGCCGTCCCGATCGAACCTAGCGGCGGCAGCGGGCGTCGCAATGCTGAACTGCAGGACCAGCGACGCGATATCGCTACGCACCAGCCTGAACGCCCAAGTCCGGGAGGCGGGTGCTGTGAGGCGAATGCTCATCGTCGGGTCACCGAACCACTGGTACAGGTAGAGGTCGGCACGCGTCGTCGGATCATCCTGGCCGTCGAGGCCGTTCTGGGTCGCCATGTAGCGCTTCCCGGCCACCAGCACGTCGCCCATCCGCGTGATGCGCGACGGCGAGCCATAGGAGGGCAGGACGTTCGGGAAGATCGCGTCGAACATGCCGAGCGCGATGTGGTTGTTGGTGAAGCTCGGGCTGTCGCGCGAGTCGCCGACGACGCCGACCGCGCCGCCCGACGGCGCGAGCAGGAGCTGCTCGTCGAGGCTCTGCCCGGCGGCATCGAACATGCCGCTCGCGCAGTTCACGGCGAACACGACCGGCAGGTTCGCACCGTTCGTGAGGCTCGGGATGTTCGCCGACGAGAAGTCCGGGTTGCCCCAGAAGGTCGGCGCCCCGTGGTCGCGGTGGAAGACGAGGAACCGCCCAGCGTTCCAGTCGTTCACGAGGTCGGTCGTCGTCGAGTTCCATCCAAACGCCGGCTTCAGGAGGCTCGCCGGGAGAGGCGTGCCGTCGTAGTATCTGAGCGGGTTCGCGGCCTGGCTGGTGTAGAGCCGGTCGACGCTACGCCCATCCGCCTCGAGCGCCGTCGCGACGGTCTCGCTCGTTCTCGTGAAGCCGCGATCGTCCGTCGAGTCGACTCCCTGGAAGAAGCTCGTGACGGTAGCGTGGGAGTAGAAGGAGGCGTCGATCGGCGGCGACGTCTCGTAGTGGACGATCTTCGCGACCGTCGCGTTCGCCTCCTCGAGCGTCCGTGCCGGGATGCGCCCGACGGCCAGGTCGGGCAGCAGGTCGGCGTTGTCTGAGAGCGCGTACGGGACGTCCGTCGCGATCATCCCGTCCCAGTCCGTTCCCGACCATGGCGACGGAACGAGGTTCGTCGCGACCTGGTTGACGTCGCCGATGATCGCGACGTACGACGGGTGCTGCAAGCAGGACGAGGTCAGCCGGGAGCGGATGTAGGTCTGGATCTCGGCGGCTGTCGTGCCGATCCGGTGCAGGCCAGCGCCGACCTCGACGACGTTCGTTGCGAAGCCTGCAGCCCGGCGAGCGGTCGCGAAGGTCTCGGCGGCCGGGGACAGCTCTGCGGAGGTGATGACGAGCAGCTCCTCGCCGCAGAAGAGGTAGTGGATCGACGGGTCGAGGTTCGCCTTCACCGTCGCCCAGTTCACGATCGTGCTGGCGTACAGGCTCTGTGCGCTGCGTTCCCACCCGCTCGCGATGCTCGCCGGCCCGAACGTCGTGGGCGGCTCGTTGCTGTCGCTCACGAAGCGAACACGAAGGTGGAGCGACGTGACGACGTGGAGCACGCGCGTCGCCGCGGTGTACTGGGCGCCATCCGTCTCGATCGCTCCGATCTGCAGATCGCGGAGCGTCCCGAGCGAGCGGGTCGCGGTCACCGCGGCGGGGAACGGCTCTCGCAGGGAGTACGCCTTCTCGTCGATCGTGAACGGGCGGTCGCCGAAGGGGTCGTTGCCGGTGGTCGCGTCGCTCGGCTGGTCCTGACGCGGCCAGAGGGTGACGCCCGCCACGTCGTAGCCGGTGCTTCCGAGGACGTCGACGACTGGCGTCGTTCCGGGCGGGGTCGCGAACTGCTGCGTGACCGCCGGCAGCGACGGGCTACCAACCGGCCCCGCCTGGCCCATGCCGGCCATCAGAACCTCGACGTACGGGGTGCCGTTCACGACGTGCGGCACCAGCGTCGCCGGTGGCAGCGTCACCGTCAGGTCAAGGCCGCCAGCGGTCGACGCGCCGACCTTCGATCCCGGCGCTCCCCCCGGCTGCTTCAAGCCGCCGCCGCAGGCGCCGGCGCGGCGAGAGGCGAGCAGCTCCGTGCGAACCGCGAGCGCGTCGACGGAGATCTGCGCGGAGATCGTCGGGTCGATCTTCAAGAGCCCGATCAGGATGCCCATCGAGTCGAGGGCCTTGATCGCCCGGCAGGGTCGACTGGCCGCGTAGCGCTGGACCGCCGGGACGAGCTCGCCAATTGCCTTGCGGTCGGCTCGCGATAGCTGTGCGGCGTTGATGTCGGCAACGAGGGCGGCGAGGTGTGGCAGACGTGCGCCGCCAGAGCGATCGTTGCGCCCGTCGGCGAGCGCCGGCGAGGCGAGCGCCAGCACGGCGGCCAGCGCGAGGGGGTACGTCCGTTTCCGGTTCACGCTCTCACCCTACGGGCTTCGGGCGAGAACGTGCGAATTGATGCGACAACACCGGGTCGTTTTGACGGCCGCTCGTGGTCGGATTGTCAAATCGCGGCGTCATCGGGTGTCTGGAGCGAGCGGGAGCGTTGCGCGTCGCGCAGGGCTTGCCGATCGCGGGCGTGCTGGATAGCACGCCCGCTCGCACGCGTGTCAAGGCGAAGGCCTTGACACGCTAAGTGCAAGCGGCGCGCG
>JANYCN010000005.1 GCA_025360225.1 Actinomycetes bacterium
TGGAGCGAGCGGGAGCGTTGCGCGTCGCGCAGGGCTTGCTGATCGCGGGCGTGCTGGATAGCACGCCCGCTCGCACGCGTGTCAAGGCGAAGGCCTTGACACGCTAAGTGCAAGCGGCGCGCGACGTTCCCGCGAAGCCCACGACCCGGCACGCACGGCGGGCCGGATCGTCGTCGCCGCAGCCCGCTGGCAGAGCCACCCGACGGGTGGCAGAGCCGACAAGCGCAGGACGATCCAGGCAGTCGGATGACCACGCCATCTCACAATCAGACCACTCGTGGTGTGATTGCGAGAGCGTCGCGCATCGCGGCGACGTGCTCGGCTGTCGAGCCACAGCAGGCGCCGATCACATCGATACCAAGAGCGTTCATCTCGCTCGCCCAGGCCGCCATCACTTCGGGCGTGCCGTCGTAGCGGAACGTATCACCGACGGGTTTCGGCAGGCCGGCGTTCGACTGTGCCATGAGGAACACGCCTACCGGCCGGGCAGCGGCCATCTGCCCCATGATCTGGGTCATCTCGTCCGGGCCGCGCCCGCAGTTCGCGCCAACGATCGTCGCGCCAAGGGCGGCGATCTGCACCACCGCGTCCGCAGGGCGCACGCCCATCATCGTGCGCAGGTTCGTGTCAAAGCTCATCGTCACGGCGATCGGTAGAGCGCGAGCGGCGGCCTGCGCGGCACGGACGGCCGCCCCGACCTCCTCGAGAGCGCTCATCGTCTCGATCAGGATGAAGTCGGCACCGCCAGCGACGAGACCACGGATCTGCGTCTCGAACTGCGCCTGAGCGTCATCGGCCTCAAGCGTTCCGAGCGGGAAGAGGATCTCGCCCGTCGGGCCAACGTCGCCCGCGACGAGGGCGCCATGACGATCGGCGACCCGTCGGGCGAGCGCCGCGCCTGCACGGCTCAGCTCCTCAGCACGATCGGCCAGTCCGTGCAGCTGCAGACGCGCGGCGGTGCCGCCAAAGGTGTTCGTCGTCAGGTACTGCGCACCGGCGACGGCGTAGGCCTCCAGGATCGCCTCGACATCAGCTGCTCGCTCGACGTTCCACAGCTCGGGCGCACCACCGTCGTCGAGACCGACGTTCTGCAACATCGTGCCCATCGCGCCGTCGCCGAGCAGTGGCCCGCCAGCCGCGAGCCGATCAAGCAGAGCGCTCACCTCTCCCCCTCCTCGAGCTCCCGTGCGACGGCCGCCGCGACGTCTCCCGGCGTACCCGCGACCTGCGTCCAGGCACCCCGATGCCACCCCTCGAGGTACGCGTCGCTCCCGACGAGACCGAGGTCCATCGCGACCTGGTCGATGCGTTCCTGGAATCGCGGGGCGAGCTGCACCTTCACGACGTCGGCGCCGTCGCGGGCGACGACGAGCGACGGGATGTCCCGCCAGTACGTGACCTGGTACTCCGCCACCTCAGCCTCCCGCCAGAGCCTCTGCGACGTCGAGCGCGTCCACCACGGCACCGAAGTGCGCGGTGCCGAAGATCGGTGCCTCGGCGTCGGTGTTCACCGCGATGATCGTGCGCGCAGTCCGCATTCCCGCGAGGTGTTGGATCGCGCCGGAGATGCCGAACGCGACGTAGACAGATGGCTTCACCGTCGTCCCCGATTGCCCGACCTGGCGGGCGTGCGGCATCCACCCGGCGTCGACCAGCGGTCGGCTCGAGGCGAGCGTCGCGCCCAGAGCTGCGGCAACCCGCTCGAAGAGCTCGATGTTCTCGCGATCGCCGATACCGCGGCCAATCGACACCAGCACGTCAGCGGCGGCGATGTCAACGTCCGACGCGGGCTGCTCGAGGTACGAGCGATGCCGTGTCCGGGAGGGGGTCGCCGGAGCGTCGACCGTCGTCGTCGTCGCCGAACCGCCGGTCGCCGCGGCGACGAACGAGCCGGGCCGGATCGTCACCACGGCCGTCGGGCCGGCGACCTCGACCTCGGCGACGACCTTGCCACCGTACGGCGCACGGGTCGCCACGAGCGTCCCGGCCTCGCTGCGCAGCGCGACCACGTCGGCGGCGAACCCGTGCCCACCGGCGGCGGCGACCGCCGGCGCGAACGCCATCCCGTCAGAGGAGTGCGCCACGACGACGACGGCCGGCGCGCGGTCCGCGACAACGGCGGCGATCGCGGCGCGCCACACGTCGGCGTCCATCCCGTCGCAGGGCACCACGACGACGATCACCTCGTCGACGCCCTGCAGCTGGCAGGCCGTCGCGAGCGTCTCGGCGTCGGCTCCGATCACGGCGACGGCGACCGGGCCACCGGCGCTGAGTGCTGCGGTCACGAGCTCGGCGGTGACGTCGCGCACCTGGCCGCGGAGGTGTTCCGCGATGACGATCGTGCTCATGATGACCTCCGCTCGGCGACGATCGCACGGATCCGTTCGGCGACGTCGGCCGCCTTGCCACGGATCATCTCCGCTCCCTCGCCACGCTCGGGGATCGCCAGCCCCCGAACCTCGTGTCCGCGCGCGCCAACGGTGGCTTCGGCAGGCTCGAGCTCCTGGGCCTCCGCCTGTTTGATCTGGCGGAAGGTCACGTAGCGCGGGCTGTTGATGCCCGTCTGAACGGCGACGACGGCTGGGAGATCGCACTCAACCACCTCGGTCAGACCGCCTTCGAGCTCGCGATGGACGACGAGCGTCGCACCGTCGCGTTCGACGCGCGTCGCGAGGCCGACGAACGGGCGCCCGGTGAAACCGGCGATCGCACCGCCGACGGCCCCCGACGCCTCGTCGCTGGACTGCACGCCGCACAGCACGAGATCGGCAGCCTCCGCCGTAGCGATCGCCGCCAGCGTCCGCGCGACGGCGAGCGCGTCGGGCTCGCCGGACTCGACGAGCACGGCGCGATCGGCGCCCATCGCCAGTGCGCGGCGCAGCGCCGCTGGCGCGTCGGAGTCGTCGTCGCCGAGCGAGACCGCGACGACCTCGCCGCCGTGCGCTTCGCGCAGCACGAGCGCCTCCTCGATCGCGCACGCATCCCACTCGTTGAGCGCTCGCTCGAGGAAGTCCGGATCGACGGCCCGGCCGTCACGCGTGAACTCGATCTCGTCGGAGAGCACTCCGACCTGTTTGACGCACACCACGATCTTCACGAGCTAGATGCTACCGCGTCGGCCGACCGGCGCATGAGGCCGGCGTGATCTTGCTAGGGTGCTCGGAATGTTCCAGCAACCGCTCGAGGTGCTGACCGTCGCACAGCTTGACGCGGTGCACGATCGCGCGATGACGATCCTCGAGGAGATCGGCGTCGAGGTCACGCACGAGGACGGCCGCGAGCTGCTTGCCCGCCACGGCCAGGCCGTCGACGGCACCCGTTGCCGGCTCGACCGTGGCTGGATCGCCGAGCAGGTCGCGCTCGCGCCGGCGTCGTTCCGGCTTCAAGGGCGCAACGCGAGCCGCGGCCTGACGATCGGTGGTGGCTCGCTGGCGCTCACGCCGTCCGGCGGGTCGCCGTTCGTCTCCGACCTCGAACGCGGCCGGCGGGAAGGAACGATCGCCGCACACGACGAGCTCGCGCGCCTCGCTCACGCCACGGAGGTCCTGAGCGTGCTCCAAGCCGGCACCTGCGAGGCATCGGACCTGCCAGACACGAGCCGGCACCTCGACATGGAGTACTCGCTGCTGCGGCACTCCGACAAGCCGTACATCGCCTACGGCACGTCCGGGCTCCGCGCGCGCGACAGCGTCGCGCTCGCGGCGATCGCCTGTGGTGGACGCGACGCGATCGAGGCGACGCCGGCGATCCTCGGCATCGTCAACCCGAACAGCCCGCTCGTCTGGGATCACCTGATGGTCGACGCGCTGATCGCCTGGGCGGAGGCAGGACAGCCGGTCGTCGTCACCCCGTTCCTCCTCGCAGGTGCGACCGCGCCGGTATCGATCGCGGCAGGGCTCGCGATCCAGGTCGCGGAGGCCCTCTCCGGGATCGCCATGATCCAGGCCGTCCGCCCCGGCACGCCGTGCCTGTTCGGCTCGTTCTTCTCTGGCGTCGACATGCGCAGCGGTGGGCCGGCGCTCGGCATGCCAGAGTCAGTGCTCGCAACGATCGCAGGCGGCCAGATCGCGCGCCGCTACGGCGTGCCGTACCGCGGCGGCGGTGGCCTCTGTTCGGCAAACGCCGTCGACGCCCAGGCCGCCTACGAGACGTCGATGGCGCTCTGGGCAACCTTCTCGTCCGGCGCCGACCTCGTCGTGCACGCTGCTGGCTGGCTGGAGGGGGGGCTCACGACGTCCTACGAGAAGCTCGCCCTCGACCTCGAGGTGCTACGCATGTTCCGGCGCCTGCCGGGAGGGATCGACACCAGTGACGAGTGGTTCGCGCTCGACACGATCCGCGAGGAGGGGCCAGGCGGCATGTTCCTCGGCTCGCTTCACACCTACGCGAACTACCGCGAGCAGCTGTTCATGAGCCCGCTGTTTCGTTCCCAGGCTTACCCGACGTGGACGAAGCAGGGCGCACGCCGCGCCGATGAACAGGCGACAGTCGAGTGGCGAAAGCTCCTCGACAGCTACGAGGATCCCGGCATCGACCCGTCCCTTGACGAGGAGCTGCGCGCGTTCATCGCCGCCCGCAAGGCCGATCTTGACCACTAGTGGTCTGATTGTGAGATGGCGTGGTCATCCGACTGCCTGGATCGTCCTGCGCTTGGCGGCCCTGCCACCCGTCGGGTGGCTCTGCCAGCCAGCTGCGGCGACCACGATCCGGCCCGCTCTGCGTGCCGGATCGTGGGCTTCGCGGGAACGTCGCGCGCCGCTTGCACTTAGCGTGTCAAGGCCTTCGCCTTGACACGCGTGCGAGCGGGCGTGCTATCCAGCACGCCCGCG
>JANYCN010000012.1 GCA_025360225.1 Actinomycetes bacterium
TCCTGGACACTACGACCTCCCTCGTGATCGACGACCCGGACACCAGCCCGGTTCGCGCCAACCACCACCGACCCTTCTCACGTACAACACATAAAACCATGGACACCCATCAGCACACCAAACACCGGACACTGCACTAGGACACCTGACGTGTCTCGACGGTCAGCGCGCTACTACCAGGTGCTTCGTCAAACATTCGGGAGAATAATACCGGTGTGTCAGGTACGCAACACTCTTCCGAACGACGAGCGTAGAGCGTAGACTTCTCCTACGAGCGTCACCCGAACGGAGAAGAAGATGAAAAGCAGCGTTCGCAGCGGCATGGCCACGACGATGGTCGCCGCAGCGGCGATAGGACTCACCGGCTGCGGGGGAGCGTCGACCGACCTCACCTGCTCAGACTACCTCGCAAAAAGCAACAGCGACCGCGGGGCAATCGCCGAACAGTACTACAAGGATGCGACCGGGTCCGGGAATGTTGGGACATTCAAGCGCCTCGCGACCGAGTTCGCGCTCACCGCGTACTGTCGCGCTCATCCCGACCAGGTCGTGAAGGACATCACCCTCGGATAAGTCGAACCAGTACCGCACGCCATGGGACTCTTTCGAGCGAACCCAACTGAAGTCGCGAACGGTGGCGATCTGCGCAACAGCGCCGATTCAAGCAATCGACGGCCGGGTCGGTTGTTGAATTGCTCGGACGTCACGTAAGAGCGGTCGAAGGCGACGCCGCGACCTTCCTCAAGAACCTCGCCAGACACGGCTTCTCCGGCTCAGTCCGACAACGCCGGCAGCACTTCCTCGCTCCTCGCGATGTTTGCTCAGGCGCCTGACCCGTCTGCCAGCCCCCCCGGCGGCCCCGGCCGCCACAACTGCGGGTCATCCGCGTCGTCGGGAAGCGCGACCTGTACCGTGGAGGTTCTGCCGCGATAGACGAAGAGACCGCGGCCAGGTGGGAAGTCGGCGCGGTTGAGACGCGGAAACGCGGTGCGGTACAGCGGTGTGCCATCGACCTGGTCCGGCGACAGCGCGATGCCGCAGCGGTTGCCCTTCACCAACCCGAGGAGGCCAGCGTTCGAGTTCAACGTCGACGTCTCCCCCTCCGCGACAACGAGTCCGCCGGCCGCGAGAACCTTCTTGACGAGATCGCTGGCCGGGTCGTCCATCGCGCTCGACATGAACTCCGCGACCGACTCGATGAACAGTGCGACCGGCACGGCCTGGTCGAAGGGCGGGAGGTGTGTGGCCAGGGCCGAAGCATCGGCGGCGGTGTGCGCCGTCGCGGTCCAGCCGTCCCAGCCGGAGAGCGACGACCTGGCACCGCCAAGGAACAGCAGCCGTGCGTCGTTCCGCCAGCGAAGAACGCTCGAGCGGAGGTGCGCGAGCGTCGTCGTGCGACCGCTGCCTGGCGGACCGCTGACGAGGAACGACCCCGAGACGGGGAAACCCAACGGCGCGAGCGACCGCGACTCGACCCCGAGCACCGGCAGCCCGCCGGTGCTCGGGGGGAGGGTCGACGCAGGGATTAGGTCAGAGAGCCGCTCGACGGCCGGCGCCGCAGCCGACCCCGCGCGGCGCATCGAGGCGGCGAGTTCGGCGATCGCTTCGGCTTGGACACCGGTGTCACGCTTGCCTCCGAGGGCCGCGACCTGCATCTCAAGACCGTCGAGCATGCCCCGACCGGGCGCAGACTTCGCGTCGAGCACGTCCGTTGCGACGCCAAGCAGCGCGTACTCGTTCGCGTCCGCGAGGCGGAGCACGACCCGACGCTGCAACGACGACGCCAGCGACGCGGGGACGGCACCCTGACGATCGGCTGACACCACAAGGTGCACGCCGACCGGGCGACCGTCCGCAGCAATGCCGAGGAGCATGTCGAAGTACCGGCTCTTGTCGGTGACCTCGTACCCGGAGCGGAACGCCGCGATCCCGTCGAGCAGCAGAAGCACCCGCGGCTCATCGGCCGCACCGGCGAGCCGGCGATAGTCCGTCAACGACCCGGCCCGCGTCACGGCGTATCGCTCGGCACGCTCGTCGATCATCGCTCGTAGGCGCTCAAGGGTGCGGCCCACACGCTCGTGGTCGTCACCATCGACGATCGCCGCGACGTGCGGCAGCGACTCGAGCATTCGCAGCCCCTGCGAGCCGAAGTCGAGTCCGTACACGTGGCACGGCCCGCCGCGGATCGTGAACCCGGCAGCGGTAGCGATCGACCGCAACAGCGTTGACTTACCCGCTCCGCCCGTGCCGTACACGACGAGGTTCCCGTCGTGGTCCGGCCGAAACGCGACGAGCGGTTGTTGCTGGCGCGCCGGAGCGTCCGCGACCCCAAACACCAGTTCCGAGTCAACACGTGGCGCCGGTAGTTGCCCGAGCTCATATCCCTCCGCGAGCTCCTCGAGCCAAGGCTTTCGTGGTGCCGGGATCGCGGCGAGGCGCGCCGCTTCTGCGATCGACGAGGCCAGGCGCACGATATCGGGCGACTCCGCCTCCGCGGCAGCCGCGAGCGCACCCTCAGGCGCGGCCCAGTCGACCCCGCGCCCGAACTTCAGCTCGGTGAGACCGATCTCCGGCGCGGGTTGAGCCCCAAGCGACTGGCCGCCGACGTAGGCGGATTGGAATGCAACGAGGCGCCCAGGTCCGGTCTTCACCATCGCACGCCCGGGGGTCTCGGCACTGAACGCGGCCGCGGCGGGCGACCCGAGCACGTCAGAGCTGTCGGCCTCGTCGGCGACGCGTAGCGCGATGCGCAGGTTCGTGTTCGCGCGGAGGTTGTCCTTGATCACGCCCGCCGGCCGCTGCGTGGCGAGCACCAGGTGTAGGCCGAGCGAGCGTCCGCGCTGCCCGACGTTCACCATCCCATCAACGAACTCCGGCATCTCCTGCACAAGCGCCGCGAACTCGTCAACGATGATGATCAGGCTTGGCGGCGCGTCCGTCGCACCGGCCTTCTCAAGCGACATGAGGTCCTTCGCCCGGCGAGCGGCGAGGAACTCTTCGCGGTGGCGCAACTCCGCGTTCAACGAGGTGAGTGTCCGCCGGACAAGGTGCGGCGTCAGGTCCGTCACGAGCCCGACGGTGTGCGGCAGGTCGCGGCACTCGCGGAACGCCGATCCGCCTTTGTAGTCAACCAGCAGGAACGTGAGACGTTGAGGGCTGTACGCAGCAGCGAGCGCGAGAATCCACGACTGCAAGAGCTCGGACTTTCCTGAACCGGTCGTGCCGCCAACCAGAGCGTGCGGCCCGTGCAGGCGCAGGTCAATCGTCATCGGTTCGGCTGCCGCCTGGCCGAGCACCGCGCGAAGCGAGCCCATCCTTGGCGTCTCGACGGCCCGAGGGCCGGTGAGGATCGAGCTCGACTCGCGCCAGCGTTCGATCACGGCGTCGGGCGACGTGGCAAGGTCACGACCGATGAGCGTTAGGAGCGGGACGCCCCGGGGGAGGTCGGATGCGTCCTCGACGAACGCGCCTGCGTCCTGTAGTGGCGCCAGCCGGCGAGCCACCTCGGTCGCGGTCGCCTCATCGACCCGCTCAACCGAGAGCGGCGCGACCGCCACCCCACGCCGCACGAACCCAGCAAGTGGCGAGTCGGACGTCACGTCGACGAAGGTGCGGCACACCGCTGGCAACCGATCGACGCCTGGCGCGACCCAGAGGGCATGCACTCCCACCTCGCGACCACGCTCGATCGCCTCGACGAGCGCTGCCCGCTCTCCAGGCGGGTCGTCGACGACGATCATGACGATCGGCAAGGCGGCGCCCTCGGCCTTCGCCGCGGCGCGCGCGCGCACCAGTTCCATCAGCCGCTCTGCCAGGGCGTTGGTGTCCGCAGCCGTCGCTGTCAGGTGCAGTTCCGGGAGCGGGCTGTGCGGCGACGACGTATGCGGCAGCCACTTCAGCCACTCCCAGCCCGCCGCACTCGAGGCAGATGCGGCGCCCGCGACGACGACCTCGGCGGGAGAGTGTAGGCCAACGATCTGGACGACGAGGGCCCGAGCGACCGCGAGCGCGCGCTCGCGGGGGCCCGCGACACCGACCCCGCCGCTCTCCGTGAACGACTCAACGACGGGAACGGCGTCGACCATGGAGCGGCGCGCGACCACCTCATAGATCTCGGCCATCAGCTCACGAGGCGCCTTACTTCCGCGGGCCACCTCGACGGTGTGCCGTGAGGGTAGGCGACCAACGCCAAGGCGGAGCTCGAGGAACTCGGCGTGCTCCGGCCGGCGGGTCCAGACGAGCTGCTCCGCCGAGCGGACGGCCTGCACGACGTCCGCGGTCGCCGGGTTCTCGGCGAGCCGTCCCCTGCGCTCGACCTCGAGCGCGGCCCCGAGCTCTTCGTCGAGTCCGGCCAGATCCGCGCGGAACTGCTTGCACTCCTCCTTGAAGTCCTTCTTCCCGTTGATGCGCCCCTCGAGCACGTTCCCGATCAGCATCAGGGGGCTGAGCCCGACGAAGATCAGGGACATCGGCGATCGGGTGAGCGCGAACATCGCACCACCGACCAGGACCGGCGCGATCAGCGGGATGAGCGGGAACCGTTGTCGCCGAAGCCGGTCCGGGGGCTCCGGCGCCTCGTGTTCACCGCCCGGGTACCGCGGTGCGATTCTCGGTGACCGGTTAAACGCGACCTGAGCGTTACCGCCGTTGCCGTCGGTCACCGCAGCCGTGAGCCTCAGCGATAGCTGCGTGTCGCCGACGGTGACGAGGTCGCCAGGGCGAAGGACGGTGCGTGAGACGGGCGCACCACCCACGACGAGCCCGTTCGCAGAGCCGAGGTCGACGATCTCGATCAGTTCCCCGATGACCACCTTCGCGTGCTGGCGCGACACCAACGGGTCGTTCAGCCGGATCTCCGACGCTCGCTCCCGGCCGATGTGGTTCGTGCCTCGCCCGAGCGAGAACTCCTTTCCCGCGTCGACGCCACTGAGGACGTGCGCAACGGCCGCGGGAGCGCTGACGCGGGTGCCATCCCGATCGCGCGGGACGATGATCAGGCTCGCGCCGGAGTGAACGCCGGTGTCAGCGAGGATGCTCGAGGACGGCAGCGTCACGCCGTGCGGACCTGCCACTGCGAGGGTGGATGCTCCCGCGGCGCCACCAGCACCGCTCGGGTCGCTCTGGACGATCCGGTCGGCAAGCTCCCCGACGGTGACGGTCGCATCGACGGTGGCGACGAGGTCGTGTGTCCGGTCACCCCGGAGCAACGAGAACTTCAGCTTCACGAGAATCGAGGCTTTCGGACGTGACGGGAACGGTGGGCACGAACACGACGGAAGGATGCGGTGCTGACGGCCGCGAGCAGGCGACGACGAACGCTGACGCCACCGCGTAACCGCGCGCGCTCGACGTCGATGGCCACCCAGTAGCCGCTAGCGGCGTCATCGGTCGGAGCGTCGGGAGCAAAAACGAGCCCGTCAGCCGACCGCGCAAGCACGCCTGCCTCGTCGCTGATCGCGCGCGCGATCATCCGGCGCGTCCCGGCCGGCCGTGGAAGACCAAGATCGACGGCGAGGTCGACGAGCTCGGTGAACGCCATCGCGACGCGGTGGTCAGGCGTCCCACGCGTGCGCCGGCGACGCTGACGACCGCTCTTGATGGCGACGATGCTGCCAAGAACGAGGCCGAGCCCGCCAATCGGCGGCGCCACGTAGCGAACGGCACCGGCCAGCGCGGCCGGCACAACGGTCGTGGTTTGCGACGCGCGACGCGCCGCCAGCGCGCTCGTGGCGCGCGCGTCAGCAGCGTCCTCACCGGGAGGAGGCGGCGATGCGACCGGAGGGGGTACCCGTACCGGCTTCGACGTGACGAGTGGCGCTGGCGGCGTGACACGCGTTGGTTGATGGTTCGGGGCGGGCGTCGGGTCAAACGGAACCCACGTGCCGGCGCCGAACTCCGCCTCGACCCAGGCATGGACGTCCTTGCCCCTAACGGTTCCGTCGGGTTCCGGCGTCGCTCCCAGGACGACGCGCGCCGGCACGCCGAGCTGGTTCGCGGCGAGCGCGAACGCGGCCGCGTACTGCTCGTCGTCGCCGACGAGCTCGGTTGCCTGGATGAAGCGCGTGAGCTTGCCCTTCCCGTGGCCGGCTGGTGTCGTGAGATCACCGATCGCGGCTAGCGTGCCGTCGCTGTACTTGCCCCGATCGCGCAGGTACGCGCGGATCGCGTCGAGCGACGCGTACGGCGTTGAGCTTGACCCGATCCACGCCTTGGCTGCGGCGGCGAGGTTCGGAGGCGCGTCAGCAACGTCCGCAGTGTCGCCGCCCGCCGTGGCGGCAGCGAGCTGACCGCGCGGTGGCGACGGCGGCAGGACGACGTCGAGGCGGTATGAGTCGCCCGGCCAGACACGGATCGGCTCGACGCCGGAGTTCGTCGCGAGGCTGTAGCGAAACGAGTCGGCGAGGGCGTCGCGACGCGGGCCTGTGAACGCGATGTGCCGGACGATCCCCGCAGTCGGAAGCCACACGTCGTCGTACGCCCCGATGCGTACGACGACGTGTGCGAGGACGCCATCCCCACCTGTCGGGATGTCGCTCCCGGCTCGCTGGAATGAACCCGACGTTCCCGGATCGCCGTTGCGAACGACCCACGCGACGCCGTGGTACGAGTCCATCGTTGCAAGACGTAGCCGGGCGTTGGTAGGAAGACCGTGGACCGTGAAGAGCAGGGCCTTGTTCAACGCGCCACCGACAGCGTACCGGCGAAACGCCTGAAGCGGGCTCGGATAGGCAAGCGGGTCGAACGGCGGGTGCACGTAGGAGCGCAGCACGACGCGGTCGTGCGACCCCGCGAACGGCAGACGTGGGCCGGTGAAGACGCCGATGAGGCCCCCGCCGCCAGCGACGAAGACAGCCATCACGAGACGCTCGGCCCGACGCCGCGTGCGGACGGTCGAGCGTACGCCACGGGCGCGGCGGATCGCGCCCCACAGCACCGCGAGGCCGCCGAGCGCTCCTCCCTCGAGCATCGTCGAGACAGGGCTGGCCGTTCCGACGAGGATCCCCAATATTAGCACCCCGACCGCCGGCAACGTCGGTAGGAGCGCCGCGCGGGTGCGGCGTGCGAGCAAGCAGCCAGCTGTGCCAGCGACGATGCCTACGAGGTACGGGATCACGAGCAGCGGCCCCGTCGAGCCGATCGGCGGAAGGGTCGTCAGGAGGTCTTTCCATCCTCCCACGGAGATCGATGCAACGACCCGCAGCGTAGCGGCAGAGGGTGGAGCGCTGGCGACGATGGCGCACCCGAAGGCGAAGAACACGACGATCGCGCCGGTCATCGTGGCGAGCACCGGCGTGCGAAAACGCAGGCCGGCGTGCGCGAGGAGCAGGCCGCCGACGAGGCCGGCACCGCCTTCGACGAGGAACCCGGCGTCACCGAATGTCGCGCGGAAGGCGGAGAGCGCGAGCGCGCCAACAGCGACGACGAACGCACCATCGACGAGCTCCTCGCGCGATGGTAGGAGCGGGTTCACCCTCACGCGAGCACCTTGCTCGCGGAGCCGCTGAGCGACGCGAGCGCTCCGATCCGCATCGAGGTCAGCCCGGCACCGTTACGCAGCTCGGCTGTCGCACCGAGGGTCGCCTCGACCGCGATCCGGCGGGCGTTGACGTCAAAACGGCTGGACGCACGGTGCAGGTCGGCGGCGAGCGCGCGCGACCCCGTGACGAGCACGGCGATGCTCGCGTCCTGGAAGGACCGCGCTGCATGCCCGGCGAGAACGCCCAACTCGGGGTTCTCGTCGGACAGCCCGGCACGACTGAACGTGTCGAGGATCGAGGTTCCCGTCTGCTTCTGGAGCGAGAACCGACCGGGGAGCGCGGTCACGTCCTGGCCGTCGCGCACCGCTCGAAGCGCAAACGAGGCTGCCGCGGACACGGCGAGCTCGAACTCCTCGTCCGACGCGTAGCTCGTGCGGATTCCATCGAGGAGCACGACGACGTGCGAGCGGCGTGTGTCGAGGTACTGGCGAACCATCATCTTGCCGCTTGGCATCCGTGCGGTCGTTCGCCAGTGGACGTGACGCCGGTCGTCGCCCGCCTCGTAGGGCCGCAGCGCGTGGAATGCAAGGTCGCTGGACGAGAACGCGTCCGCCGTGTCACCTTCGAGGTCACGGAGGAACCCGGCGCCGAACGGCTCGAGCGCCGCGGTGACGGGGTGCACGAACAGCTCGACCACCTCGCTGAAGGCGAGCTCGCGGCGGAGCAGGCCGATCGGATCGGAGCGAACCGACGAGGCAGGGCCGACCTGGACGACACCACGATGCTCCGTCCGGATGACGAAAAGCTCCTCGTGCTCGCCGCTGGCCGCGAGCGATGGCAGGTCGAAGCGCAGCAGCCCCGTGCCGACCGGCACCTCCACGGTGATCGGCGCGAGGCGCCGCCCGCCATCGTTGCGCGCGTGCAGGGTCGCGGTCGTCGCTCCGCCCTGGACGACCCGTGGCGGGTCGAGCCTGACCGTCACCGTCACCTGGCCGCGCACGAGCGTGAACGGGATGGCGAGGACGAGCACGACGATCCCGGTCGCGGCGAGGACGTCCAGCTCTTGCCATCCGAGCGTAACTCCGGCCGCCCAGAGCGCGAGCGACGCGACGGCAATGCTCCAGCCAAGACCGGTCACGATGCGCAGGGGCTCTCGCAGCTCGGCGAGCTGAGCCATGGCACGACGTGGCGTGGGGACGCGGACAGCCATCTACGCGCGGGTGCGCTCCATCGGCGACGGCACGTCGGCAAGGATCGAGCGGACGAGGTCCTCGGCGGTGCGCCCTGCGAACTCCGCCTCGGCCTCGAGCAACAGCCGGTGGACGAGGATCGGCTCTGCGAGCTCTCGCACGTCGTCGGGCACGACGAAGTTGCGTCCCTCGGCGACGGCCCAGGTCTTTGCCGCGCGCACGTAGGCGAGGCACCCGCGAACGCTGATCCCGACGCGGAGGTCAGCATGACGACGGGTCTCGTCAGCGATCTCCGTGACGTAACGCAACACCGCCGGCTCGACGTGGACACCCGCAGCAAGCGAGGCCATGTCGGCCACTGCCTGCGCTGTGATCAGCGGCTTTACGTTGATCGTGCGGTCGCGGATCGCAGCGTCGCCGAGGATCGCGATCATCGACTCCGTGTCAGGGTAACCGATCCCCGTCTTCATCAGGAACCGATCGAGCTGCGCCTCGGGAAGCCGGTAGGTGCCGGCCTGCTCGATCGGGTTCTGCGTCGCAATCACCATGAACGGCGAGCCGACCGCGTGCGAGACGCCGTCAACCGTGACGCGACCCTCCTCCATAACCTCGAGCAAGGCAGACTGCGTCTTCGGCGAGGCGCGGTTGATCTCGTCTGCAAGCAAGATGTTCGCGAACACCGGCCCGGGGTGAAAGTCAAACCGACCAGCGCGCTGGTCGAACACCGACGCACCGGTGACGTCACTCGGAAGCAGGTCAGGGGTAAACTGGATGCGACCCATCTTGCCCTGCACCGTCTGGGCGACCGCCTTTGCAAGGGAAGTCTTCCCCGTTCCCGGGTAGTCCTCCAGCAAGAGGTGCCCCTCGGACAGGAGGCACGTGAGCGCGAGTCGCACGACGTGCGACTTGCCGAGGACGGCGGCCTCGATGTTGCCGGCGAGCTTGCCGAAGGTGTCGGCAAACCAGGCCGCCTGCTCGGGAGTGGTGCGAGTGGTCATCTGGGCTCCAGCGGAGAGGGGTTAGCAGAGAGCGACGTTCGCGTCGAAGTACGGAGAACCCTGGAAGACGTTGGCCAGGCCGTAGAACTGGTCGCTCCACGGCGCGGTGTGGATCCGGTACCACCAACCGCCTGGGGAGGCGGAGAGCACGGTTGCGTCGTACACGCGGCACGTCACCTGGACCGTGCTGCCAGCCGGGACCTTCTGACCGACAGTGCCTCCAGCGTTGTGGTAGTTCGTGAACGTCGGAACCGCTTGGCCCCGACCAACGAACTCGTTCCAGTACGTCGGCGGTGGCGGCGGCTGGGCGCCAACGCTGGCCCCGACGCTTGCGGGGCGCGCCGCGACGACGTTACCGACGGTGTCGCGCACCCTGAGAGCGAGCGAGTGGTTCGAGCTCCACGGGTACGTTGCGGCGAAGATCGTGGTGTGCCCGACGTCCGCGAACGCGGCACCGTCGACGCTGATCTGGTAGGTGAATCCGCGCCCGTTGTCGGCGCCACCACCCCACGCGTAGGAGACGCTCTGACCGCTGACGCTCGCGCCCTGCAGCGATGGCGCAGCCAACGGACCGTAAGGCGTAGCAGCACCAGACGCCGGCGACCAGTCGCCGCATCCATCGGTGTTGCACGCCCGCACCTGGAAGGTGTACGCCGTGCCGTTCGCGAGACCGGCGGCGGTGAGCGGCGCGGCGGTCCCGGAGGCGTGCGCGCCACCGCCGTTCGCGCTCCACTCGAAGTGCTCGTTGCCGCCGCCGTTCGCGGCCGGCATCGTGAAGCCGTCGAGCACCACCATGCCATCGAGTCCCGCCGCGCCGTTGTGGTCGGAGACGGTCGGAGTCTCGGCGACGGGGTCGGGCGACGCGTGTGCGGTGAACGACGCGGACAGCTCCGTGAGCGAGTCCGGGGGGTGCTCCGCGTCGGTCTTCACGGTCACCGCGACGTGCCAGTCCGCGACACCGGTCGGCAGCATCAGGTGCGTCGTCCTCGTCGCGCCGTCGGAGATCTGCAGCGACACGCTCGCCTGCCCGTTGGCCGTCGCCACGACCTGCCAGGTCGCCGCATGCCTCCCTTCGCCGTTCTGCTGGTCCGTCCATCCGCTCCAGTCGATGATGAATGAGCGGTTGCCGTGCGTCCCGCCCGGCGCCACCTGCTCAGCGGTCACCGCCACCGTGAACGGGTTCGGGTCGCCGAACGGCACCGCCACAGGCGACCAGTACGCCGTCGGCGGAGGCTGGCGACAGGTGCCGGCGCGAAGGTTCGCCTCGTTACACGCCTTCACCGCGAACGCGTACTTGTCACCGTTCTTCAGGCCGGTCACGACGACCTGGGTCTGCGTGGGGGATAGCTCCACCGGGTCGCCCCCCTGGTCTCTGAACAGCAGGAGCTTCGTTGCGGCAGTGCCGCCGGTCGACGGGATGGTCCACTTGAGTGCCACCGTGGTGTCGCCGGCGACCGGTGGAGCGCTGAACGAGATGGGTGCTGGTGGAAGGTTCGGGATGACGTCGTCAAGGAACCCTGACTGGTCGCCGTCCGCCCACGAGTACGCCCGGACGGCGAACGAGTAGTGCCCGCCGGGCGTCAGCCCCGTGACCACGATGCTGCAGCAGGTCGCGTTCACCGTTCGCTCGATGGCGTGCCCGGCGGTGGCAACCAGGAGGTGATAGCCGGCGATGCGCGCGCCACCATTGGACTGCGCAGGTGTCCACTCCAGCCGGACGGAGCTGGGGCTGTTCTCGATGGCCGTGAAGGTCGGCACGCCGGGCGCCGACGGTCGCCCGATGACGCGTACGAGGAGCGACCCGGACACGCTGCGATCACGGTGCGCCGCGACGTCGGTGATGGCGTACGACAGCCTTCGGTCGCCCTCGACACGCGAGCCTGGCTTGATCGTGATCGCGTGCTCGCCATCCCTTCTTGCGCTCAGGTCAGCGACATCACCTGAGATGGACTGGATGCTCGGAGTCGCGTGCGACCCGTACGCGCTCTGGAGCAGCCGCGCAACGTCGATCCGCACGCTCTGCCCCTGACGGATGCCCGTGATGATCATCTCCCGCACGGTCGCCTTCGGCGCGGGAGCGAGGCGGAAGAGCAACGAGGCGTGCGCCGGCTGGCCAACGCCCCCTGTGGTGATCTCGAGCGGCACGGTGCCGGAAGGCGCCGATGGATCAGTTGAGACCTGCACCAGCGACCTTCCCCCGGCCTGTTCGAGGTGAAGACCACTCTCGCCCTTCGGGAAGGCGACCGCGTAGGTGATCCCGGACGGGCCCGCGGGATCGTCGATCCAGGTCTGGCACACGCGACCGAGGTCGAGGCTCACGGTGTCGCCACCGATGGCGATCGGCACGGGCGTCGTCGGACAGTGAAGCTCGGGCTGGAGGTCACCAACGCGCACGGGCAGGACGATCAGCGCGCGGCGCGCCGTCGCGCTGGCACCGTCGGCGACCTCGAACGAGATCGCCGCCGGGCCGCGATAGCGGCGCGAGGCGGTAACGACGAGGTCAGTGGTACTGACGGCGTGCACGGTGAGGGCTCTGGTCGGTGACGCGCCGAGGCTCGCGAGCGCGCCGACGACAACGGCGCCGCGCGGCGAGGTGAGGTATTCGCCGATGGCAATGGTCTTCGACCCGCCGGGGGCGAGCTCGATCAACGGAGCTCTGAGACGCACGCTCGGGGCGACGTTCGCGGCGGCGGTGGAAGCCGGGACGTGGACGAAGGCGACCGATGCTGCGCCGCCGGAGTCGACAAGGCGGTACGCGACGAGCCGGGCCGACGCGGCGAGCGTGACGGCAAGGCGCCCGGGGCCGGTCAGCGTTGCGCCATCACCGAGGGGTTCGACGCGCAGCCCGGTGGCCTGATCGTCCGGGTCATCGTCGTTGGCGAGGACATCGACGCTCTCCGTGGTGGCGCCGACGGTCGGCGCCGGGGCATAGTCGTCGCGCGCGGCGGGCGCGTTGTCGAACCCGGGAACCGCGCTGACGGCGACGTCCGCGATACGCCCGCCCGACGGCGAACTCCCCGAGCCATCGTCGATGACGTACGAGACGTGCTGTACGGCACCGGCAGTCGAGGGCGCGCGCACGAGCAGGCGGTTTCCGTCGACCCTGGCGACGGCCGGGTCCTGTCCCGCCGCGAGGCCGAGCCGCACGGGGTCGCCGTCGGCGATCAGGTCGTTGCGCGTCACATCAACCCTGAGCCATCGCCCTGGAGCCGCGGTCCCGTAGTCGTCCACGGCGACCGGCGACTGCTGCGACGCGAGCGCCGCGATGCCGATCGACACCGAGCCCTCCCCGCCTTGGCCGTACGGATCGACGACCCGATACCTGAACAGGTCGCTTCCATGGCTGGACGGGTACGCCTGGTAGGTGATCGTCCCCTTCCCGACTGCCAGGATGCGGCCCTCCTTTGGTGCGACGGTCACGGCATCAAGCGTGACGGAGTCGCCATCCGGGTCGACCCCGAAGAGCGGAACGCGTACCGTCGAGATCTGGCCCGCCACCACCCGCGCCGTCAACGCAGCGGGCACCGGCGGGGCGTCGTGTGCAACGGCGGCGCCAGGCTTGACGGTGAACGTCACGATGCCGGACGTGGTGTTCGGCGGGACGGCGGAGTCGTCGACGAGGTACTGGAAGGAGACGGTACGCGGGTCGGTCACGCCCGCTGTGCGTGGCGCGACGTAGCGCACCTCGTTGCCGGCGGCGAACGCTCGCCCCGTAAGCCCGGCTTTCAGTCCCGCCTGACCGGGAAGCAGCTTCAGCTCACCTGGTTCGAGGGTGAGCGGCTCCCCTTCGGGATCGCTGTCGTTAGCGACGACATCGACCGTCGTCTCGTCGCCCGCCCGTACCGTCTGCTCGTCCGGGTTCGTGTGGGGCGCCAGGTCGTGGAACGGGCCGCTCGCGTGGTACTCATCGACGTTGACGGTGCCGATCACTGGGTCGGTGAAGCCGTTCGTGAGGGTGTAGGTAACGGGTTCGGTCAGTTGCTGGAACGTCCCACGAGGCTGGATCCGTAACCACCGGTGCTGGACAACGCTGACGTCGAGCGATCCATCCGCTGGACCTGTCGCGGCAGCAACGACGAGCACCGCGCCCTGCGGGTCGGTGTCGTTCGCGAGGACGTCGACGGTCAGCGGTTGACCGGCGAACAGCGTCCCACGATCGGGCATTGCGACCGGCGCGCGCCGAGCAGCTGGCACGGCGACGTCGACCCGAATGACGCCCCCACCCGCGATCGGCGCGGCGCCAAACGCGACGTCGTACGCGACACGGTACGACCCGGGGCGGTCGGCGGTGACCGTAACGACGCCGGTGCGCAGGTCGGTCGTGGCCAGGACTCCCGCTTCTAAGGCCTTGGCCGGACCGGCGAGCGTCAACACCGTATTCGGGTTCGTGATGTCGGCGCCGGGAAGGTCGTTGAGCAGCGGGCGCGCCTCAACCGGCCGCCCGACAGTGGTCAGCGCCACGTCGGGGAGGACGGTGGCGGCGACAGAGTGCGTCGCGAAGTTTCTCGTATCGAGGACGCGAACGTCGACCTTCCCGCGCACGGGCGTCGAGTACGGGTCGCTCACGCCGTACTCGATCGTTACGCTTCCGGGCCGCTGTCCGGCGGTCAGGCGGAGGCTGCCATCGACGACGACGGCGGTGACGCTCGCCGTGGCGGAGGAGCGAACGGCGTCAACCGGCAGCGCTAGCGGGTCGTTCTCACCGTCACGCCATGCGTCGATGATGGGAACGTCGACCGTCTGGCCCGGGACGAGCGAGACGGGCTTGATCGCGTCCGTCGACGTTGGTGGCCTCGGTGGAGTGCTCGCAGCGGGCGAGTCATACGGGACGACGTGGACGGTTGCCCTGCCCGCGGCGTGTCCACCTCGCCCATCACTGACGGCGAACGAGAACTGGAAGGTCTCAGTAAACCTCGAGGGTGTGGTCGCAAGCAGGCTCTCCCCGTTCTGGGCGATCTGCAGCGAGACACCGCCGGTCTCGGTCGTCGGGTCGGCACCGTCGATCGTGAGAACGTCGCCGTCGGCGTCCGACGCCGAGTCGAGGAGGTGGAGGAGCGCAGCGCCTGGACGCATGGTCGTCTCGAAGGGTCGGACGACTGGCGGCCGGTTCCGCGCGCCAGGACTCGACGAGGTGACGACATGCGTCGTGTGGCTGCTGAATGGCTCCTGGAGGGACTGCCAGTTGTCAGTCTGGAGGACGCGGTCGGACACCGCCCAGATGGAGCCGTTGGCGCGATCGTTGAGGATGATCCGCCCCCAGTTGACCCGGAAGACCGGGTCCTTCACCTCGGACGGCTCAGAGGATCGTCGAGCGATCGGACGTGCGACCAACGTACGGCCGTCACAGGCATAGGCGTACTCCGGCATCGCCCCGCCCCAGGCGGCGTAGTCGCACGTGCCGAGCCTGACCGGCTGCGCCGGCCTCCCCCGGCCGGAGCCAGCCACCAGCCTGATCGCAAGCGTGGCTAGGTCAACCGACCAGAGATGGCCCTGGTCGGCGACGAGCACGTCGGCCGCGGGCGGTCCGACCTGTTGAAGGACGACGCTGTCCGAGGATGCAGCGCGGATCGCGACCTCACGCACCTGCCCTTGGTTGACGACGGAGAGCGTCACGGTCGCTCGGTCGAGCACGACCGCGACCTCGCCAACCGCAGTGACCTGCGGCGTCGCGCCGGCATGCGACAAAGGGACGCGACGTGGATGCCGTATGTCGGAGCCGACGATCGTGAGCCGACCCGTTGCGGACGCGACGACCACGGTCCCGGCCGTCGTGACTGTCTGAGATGCCGTGCCGCCAGCCCGAAGGTCGGGCTTCGCCGTCGAGACGTCGAGGCCACCCATGTCGGCTGCGGTACGAACCCAGACCTTTCCGGTGCGGCCGTCGACGACGGAGATGCGATTTCCGCCGACGGCGACGTCGAAGCCGCCACCCTTCGACGCAGTGATCACCCGTCCGGCATCTGCGACCGGCCCGGTCGGGTCGACCGGATAGACCTGTCCGGCCGTGTGGTCCTGAACGAGCACCGTCGCACCGGACTGGACGACGTCCGCGTCCCCGGCGATGCTCGCGCCGGCGTTAGCGGCGCCAGGGAGGAAGAACGCCGCGTCAAGCTGGTCGATCGACGCGCTGTAGCGCCCCCACGGCTGCGACGACGGCCCCGTGACGTAGATACCCCCGTCGTTCATGTGGACGTCCGTCACGTGGTACCCCGTCGACCGGACGGCAAGCACGACCAGCGTCGCCGTCGCGGCAGCGAGCATCGTCCCGCCAACGTATCCAGCGCTCCGTCGCAACGCCCACTCGCTCCTCATGTGTGAACCCAACCCACCACGTCTCGCCATCATCACGGGGCGCCAATGGGGTGTCAATGGGGAGTTGTCCCCGTCTCAGGAACCGGGTATCCCTGTACCGGGCGCTGCCAACAGATCGAGCAAGACGAGGTCGCCCGGAGCGACGAGCCGCACCGCAATGGCGTACTCGACGAGGCGGAGCCGCCGGTTTGATGCTAGCTGGTCGGGGCCGCCATGGAGCCCCTGTACGCCTGTCCGCGCGAGCTTCTGGCACACGTTGTCGAGCTTCCGGTTGAACTTCGTCAGCGGCCACCCGAGGCGCTCCGCAGCCTGGGAGCTCGACGGCAACGTGCTCGCCGCGCGGTCGCCGCGCCGTAGTACGGGTTCGGCGAGAGCGAGCAACAACAACCGCTGGTCAGGTGTAAGAGAGACGCCACCCTGCGTCGTCTCCCCGGAGACGACGAGCTCCGCCGGCGGCGGGTCAAACACGGGCGCCTCGAGATGGATCGACAGCTCGTAGGTCGTCGATCCAGCGCTGAACAACACCAGCGTCGTGGCGAACACGATCGGGATGTGACCACCGGGCGCGAGGTATGCCTGCACGCCCCAGGTGGGGTCGGTGACGGTCGCCGCGATCTGGCCGCCGACGTTCCGCAGCCACCAGAGGCCATCGTGCTCACGGATCTCGAGGAACCGTCGGTGCAGGTACGGGTTGTCGTCCACGATCACGTCGCCCTCTCGTCCGACGACGAGCGGCCGTTCATGGTCGAGCGGGTAGATCTCACCACAGAAGTCGACGTGGCCGGGGGTCGTATCAGCCACAAGCCCGCCCGGGGTCGCTCACGACGCCGTTCGCGGCGCGGACGACGATCTGGAGGCACACCCGCGCCGAGTCCGACGGCACGTCGAACGTGTGAGCGGAGACCTCCTTCGATCTCCCACCGTCAACCGCGACCTCGAAAAGGTCGGTCGTCGCCGCGTTGGTATAGTCACCCCAGGTGAAGGAGACCAGGCCATCCGCCCGCGACGCCCGAACGACCGGCGTTCCGGGTGGCGCGTTCCCCAGCGGGTCCTGCCCGGTCGACTGAACGATCGGCGTGCTCGGCGAACCAGCCGAGCCGCCGACTCGAGTGACGAGGTAAACGCTCAACGCCGCCAAGGTCGCCACCAATCCGCCGACGGCAAGTAGCAGTGGCCGACGGGCTACGGTGGGAGGAGACTCCGTGGCTGCCACTGCGACGCTAGCGGGCCGTCGAACCGTTCCGTCAAGCGCCGGCGGAGCCTCGTTCGGTCGCCGCTTCCGGGTCGGCGGAGGTGCCGGAGCCGTGAACGGGTCGCCACCGGTCGCCGGCACCCGAGAGATGAGCGACGCCTGGGCATCAACGGAAACGGCGCGGACGCGAGTGTCGTCCGCGCTCGCCGGGCGAACGGGCGCGACCGGCCCATCATCGGCCAGCACGAGGCTGGTCAAAGGCAGGCGATGTTCCTGCTCGAGCGCCTGCAGGCTCCGGGCTAGCTCGAGCGCCGTGGCGGGACGCCCCGACGGCTGCTTCGCCATCGTCAACTGGAGGAGCCGCTCGAACGACTGAGGCACGTCAGCCCGACCCGTTGGCGGCGGCGGCTGCATCTGGATGCGTCGCATCATCGCCGCCTGCGCGTTGTCACCACCCGGAACCTCGAAGGGTGAGCGCCCGACGAGGAGGTGCCACAGAGACGCTCCGATCGAGTACACGTCCGCTCGTCGGTCGACGGGTTCCGGCCCAAAGATCACCTCGGGCGGCGCCCAAGGCACTGACATGCCGTCGGCCGCGCTGGCGTCGTCAGCACCACCCGTCGCGATGCCGAAATCGGTCAGCCCGGGGTAACCATACTGGTCGGCAAGGATGTTCGCGGGCTTGATGTCGCGGTGCAGGATGCCCGCGCGATGCGCAGTCTCGACCGCGCTCGCGATCTGGATCCCCGTCCGTAGGACCTCAGGCACCGAGAGGCGCTCGCTGCGGGCGCGAAGGGCAAAGTTCGGCCGAGGATAGTACTTCATCACGATGTACGGTCGACCGTCCGAGGTCACGTCGGCGCGGAACACCGGGACGATGTGCGGGTGGTGTGCTAGCTGCGCCATCGCGTTCGCCTCAGCGGTGAACTGGTCACGCTGGGCGCCCCCAAGCGCCTCGGCATTGAGAACCTTCACGGCGACGTCCATGGCCGGACGGGCCATCCGGTAGAGATACACGGTCGCGTAGCCGCCCTGTCCGAGCTCACGGACGTACTCGTACCCGTCGAGGGCAGGAGCGCGCGTTGTCATCCGCTCGCCTCGTACACGAACGTCACCTCATCCGCGAGGTTTACGACGGTGCCAGGCGGTATCTGGAGCGGCTCGCTGGGCCGGAGGCGTTGCTGCTCGGTGCCGGGAATGGTGACGAACGTCCCGTTCGGCGTGCCGGGGTCAACGACAAGCACGTGCCAGCCGTCGAGCGTGACCTCGAGATGTACGCGGGAGATGACCGAGCCAGGGCTCGGGACACGGATCAGGTGAGGCGAGCCGAAACCCGGTGCACCCGTGGGCCGAGGATCACGTCCGAGAATCGCGGCTCGATCCAGCGCGAACGTCGCTCCCGTTGACAGGCGGATCACGCCGAGGTTCGGTTGGGGGACGTCGATCGGTGCGCCCGCCGGCACCTCCGCGCCGCAGATCCGACAGGTCGTGTTCTGCGGCGGGTTGGCATGACCGATCCGACACCGAAGGGCCTTTATCGTCACAGTGCCGGGCGGCGGCGTGAACGAAGGGCGCGGCGCGGCCCGGCTGACGGTGCGTTCCTCGACCTCCGAGGCGATCATCGACGCCGGAGGTTGATAGGTCGTCGGTGTCCGAAACGGCATGCCAGGCACTGCGGCAATGATTGGCTGATCGCCGGGCGCGGCCGTCTCCGGTGGTGCCGGGACGGCTCCGTCGCCGCCTTCGACACCGTGCGCAGCGGGTGCTGCATCAACGCCGCGCTCAACGACTTCCACCTCAACGCTCGGCTCAAGTGACGGCTCAGGAACGGGCGGTACTTCGCGGACGGCCGCGGCTCCGATCGACCGCGCCTGGGTCGCCTCGAACAGGTAATCGTAGGCGCCGCCAACGCGGGGATCAGCCTCAGGGACGGGCGGCGAGGCCCCTGATAGCGGCGCCGGAACGCCGAGCGTTGTCGGCAGTTCGTCGACGGCGGTCGCAGCGACAACGCCCGGCGGCGCGCTGACGTTCGAGGCACCTTGGCCGAGGTGAACGGAGCTTGCGCGGGAGATGCCGCCGAGCAGCGGCAGCTCCTCGTCAGCGCCAACCTGGCCGCTGAGGAGCGTCAAACTTTCGACCGATACATCGACCGGGTGCTCGAGCCAGCTGGTGATGCCCGCCGGGCAACTCAAGCGCTCGGCGTCATCGAGCCGCACCGTGGCACTGCCCCGCAACACCACCCGCCGCCCGGCATGGAGATGCGCGAGGGCGAACGAAGGAAGGGCCGAGCGATCGGTCACGGCGATCAGTCGCAGCAACGCGTCGAGCGGAGCATCCGCGGCGACCAACGCCCACAGATCGCGAACGAGCACGCTCCCCACCTCGACGTCTGCGAGGAGCACCGCGCTGCCACCGCGGAACAGGAGCCACGTCCCTGGCTTGTACAAGCAGGAGTCATGCCCGCCGTGAGACACCAGGCACCCGATCGATGAGGATCTTTCCTGCCACGGGCTCGAGAGTAGCTGGCGGGGTGGTGTCCTCATCCGCCTCGCTCGCTGATCTGCCACCGGCGAGCACATCGACGACGATCACCGATACGTTGTCTCGCCCACCGGCGGCGAGAGCGAGCTCGATCAGCCGGGTCGCGGCAGCCCGCGGATCGCCAACCGAAACGGTCGCCGTGATCTGCTCATCATCGAGCTCACCGTGCAACCCGTCGGAGCAGACGAGCAACCGATCGCCCGTGATCACCGGCAGCACCCAAGAGTCGACCAGCGGGGCGGGGTCGCTGCCCACCGAGCGCGTGATGACGTTACGGGCTGGATGCACCCGCGCCTGCTCTGCGGTGATCATCCCGAGCTCGACCAGCTCTTGTACCTCGCTGTGATCGGTCGAGACCTGCGCAAGAACTCCCGCAGACAGCCGGTAGACCCGCGAGTCGCCGACGTTGAACGCGAGCCAGTGCGGATCGCCCGCCGACTCGAGGAGCGCGACCCCGGCGAGCGTGGTGCCCATTCCACGGGATCCGCGATCGCCGGCGGCGAGGATCCGGGCGTTCGCGCTGGCGACGGCGTCAACGATGTCGTCGCGCGTCAGACGTCCAGCGTCAACCAGCTCGGCATAGACCGCGGTGGCGATCCCGCTCGCCACCTCTCCAGCGGCGTGCCCACCCATCCCGTCAGCGACGAGAAACAGGGGCGGACGACCAAGGACGCTATCCTCGTTGATCGCGCGCACGCGGCCGATGTCAGTCGCAATGGCCCAGTCCACTCTTGCCACGTCGATACCGTAGCCTGAAGTCGGCTGCAATGTCAACGGTGAGGCCCCGAGATCGGTGGGGAGTCCTCCCCATTGCGTACTGACACCAGCGCGCCATATCATCGGCCTACCGACGGCGACCCCCGCCGACGGAGAAACGGAGGAATGCCATGTCGTTCATGGGCATGAACGTCGACGAGGTCAGGGGCCTCGCCACCCAGTTCAACCACAGCGCGGACGAGATCCACACGCTCATGGGCCAGCTGACGGGCGCCCTGGAGCACACACACTGGGTCGGCACCGACGCGACGAATTTCCGCAACGAGTGGACCGGCACCCACGTGACCCAGCTCAGCAGCGTCGTCCAGGCGCTCCGGGACGCGGCCACCAAGGCGAACAACAACGCGACCGAGCAGGAGAACACCTCCACCAACGGGTAGTCAGATCGGGGCGGCGGGAGATCCTCTCGCCGCCCTTCGCCGCGAGAGGATCTCGAGATGAGCATGATTGGCGCCAGCCCAGATGAGCTCCGGAAGGCAGCTCACAGCTTTGACGCTGCAGCGACGCGTCTGCACGATCTTCGGGCGGCGCTGGCTGCACGGCTGCACGTCGTGCACTGGCACGGTCACGAGGCGGACGCGTTTCGTGGTGACTGGCGCGCCGCGCATGCACCCCGGTTGCACGCTGCAGAGGAGATGCTTCACGAGGGCGCGGGCCGCCTGCGCCACAACGCGCTGCAGCAGGAGATCGCGAGCGGCGCACGCGGAGGCGGTGGGCTCGGCGGCGGCGGGGATATGTGGCAGTCGCCGACGGAGCTCTTCGAGCGCTGGCTTTCGATCGCTGGCATTCCGCTCGGCATCGTCGGCATTCCCGACACCGTCGCGTCCCTCGTCCGGGTACTGGAGCGTTGGCGCACGTGGAAGGGCGGTCCAAAAGGCGGGGTGATCCACTGGAAGTCGCTCAAGAACGACCTGTTCTCCACCAAGTACGGCACGCGATCACCGGTAAAGCTCCCGCCATCCGTCGAGGCCGCGAAGGCGCTGAAGCTCGTCGGAACGGTTGGTAAGGGAGCAGGACTCGTTGGCGTTGGCGTTGGTGCCGCCGAGACAACTATCGCGATCTCCGACCATCGCTACACAGATGCGACCGCGAAGGCGCTCGAGACGGCTGGTACGGCGATGACGTTCGCACCTGGGGCGGGCTGGGCGGTCGGAACCGCCCTCTGGGGCGCTGGCGAGCTGATCGAGCATCGCAGGGGTGTCGAACACGTCGTTAGCGCAGGCTGGTCGTTTGCGCAGCACGAGATCACCGCACACCCGAACATCGCGCCGCGGCTCATGGCGATGACGCCAATCGGCTCGTCTTTGATCGTCGCACAGCAGGCTGCGTCGGGCGTCCACGCGCTTGGGAGGTTGTTCCGATGACGTACCCGCTGTTGCTCTCACGCGGCGAACTCGACGCTCTTGCGCTACTCGTGGGCGTGCCGACGTTCCCGGGGGTGTCGACGACGCCCGCGGCCGAGGCTTCAAGCGAGACGGTGATCGCGGACGCAACGACGGCCTATGCGGCGCTTGCGACGCGCGAGCTACTCACCCTTGACGAGGCGGAGAACTCCGCGACACTCTCGGCTGAGTTGGCCGACGTGATGCGAACGGTCGTGTCGGCGCCGGCGATCCTCGAAGGCCGGCGCGGCGGCGACGCCCACGTGGCGACGTGGTTCGTCGGCGAGACGGATGCGGTGGCGATGCACGTGGTCGACGAGCACCTTGTCTCGCTCGTCCGCCTCGATCCCGACGAAGCCCGCGAGGACCTCCTGGCGGTGATGCACCTCCCGAGCGGCGTCCACGCGCAGCCCACCCGGTCCGTGCCCACGCGTGCTGACGTCGATATCTCCTCCGTTGTCACGCACTCGTCCGATCTCTGCACCATCACCGGCGTGGCGCTCGAGGGGGACGTCGCGTACGGCGTGCACGTTTCCTGGGCGGTCGGTGCCGACGGCTCGCTGCTCCTCGTCGAGCCGTCGCCCGGAGGCACATCGGACGCCCCGACGTTCCGCGCGTCGGTGACGACCGCGGCCGAGATCCTCGCGCGCGTCGTCGATGACGTGAGCGCTACCGCGTCGTAGCTCCGGCGATCGGGCGATCAGTCCGCCGCCGGCGCACCGGCAGCGATGACGTCCCGGATCGCGGCGACGACGCCGGGCATGGTCGTGGCAGTGGCGACCTCGCCGTCGATCGTCTCAAGCATCCCCGCTCGCCGACGGATGGCGATCGAGGGGAGGCGACGGTCGGCGTCCGGCGTGAGCGTGACGACCACGACGACGTCGTCGTCCCCGACGAGCGCGCTGAGGACGAAGTTCACGGCAACGTCCACCCACGGCGGCGCTGGGTCGAGCGGCGCGATCGTGAACGTGTCGAGCAGCGCCGCGGTGACGACGAAGCGCCCGGCTCCATCGAACAGCTGAAGACCACCCACGGCCGTCTCACGCGCGGCGCCCACCTCGACCCACGCCGTGGGGTTGAGCGCGGTGCGGATGATCGGGTCGATCGCCTCGATCGGCGCAGGGCGGCCGTCACGCGTCTCGAGCAAGCCACGGACGGCGAGCGAGGCGAGGCCGGCGGTCAGGACGGGTGAGTCCTGCGGCCACTCCGCGAGTTGAAGGCGGGCTCGGGCAGAAGGGTCGCCGTCGCGCAGCAGGTACGCGAGCTCAGCGAAGGTAAGGGAGAGCGACGTCAACGTGGAGGCTCCTACGTGTTAAACCGCGAGCAGCGGGATGGCCCATTTCACAGCAGGGGTTTGGGCTGCATCCACCGCCATGTGCCAGGGCGCAGACCATCCCGAGTAGCGCTGAACGAGATCGTGTGACTGTTGTGGGGTCATCTGGTCGGGAGACACGCCACTGTGCACGCCTGCCATCTGCGGGACGATGAAGTTGCCGACGTGCTCGGAGATGTGAAACTTGTGATCGAGCAACATGCCGGTTGCCCAGCCGAACTGGTACGCCCGAATCCATGCCCCAATCGTCGGACATGCCGTTCCCACGACGTCGAGGGCGACGTGCCCGGCATCCCACATGGCGTTATTGGTGTCGTGCCGAGCGAGGTGGTCGCCGAGCTTAACGCTATCCCACCCAAGCGCTAGCAGGTCGCCTACTCCGGGCACTGCGCGAACGGCGCCGACTGAGAGGAGGTCCTTCAGGAGCCCGATGCCACCGGCGGTGGTGAACGCGGTCTCGATGATGTCGCCGCCGCTCCGGATGATTGCCTGCAGCTCAGGCGGCAGCGTATCGATGTAGCCCTGTATCCCGTACTGCGGAGCCGGGGGCGTGCCGGGCCGCACGGGGTGCGGCGCAAGTCCCGAACCGTCCGAGGCGCTCGTTGCCCGCTGCTGCTGCGCGTTTCGTCGGACGCGTCCGGCCGCTGCCTCAAGCGCGAGCTCCGCGGCGATCAGCCGTGGTCGGTGCACGTGCGCCCAGTCGGCGCGAAACTGATCTGCCTCATGGCCGTGCCAGGGCGCAGCGTGGACGGCTGCGTCGAGCCGGACACGGAGGCCGCTGACGCCGCCGTGTGCGTGCGACATTGCCACCGCGAGCGCGTCGAGCTCCTCGACGTTCGCGCCTACCATCATCAGAACGGCCCTCCCGATGTCACCGTCATCGCTACCCAGCTCGCGCTAGAAGGTACCGGACGCCCTCAGCGAGCTCCGGAGTCGCCAGGTACGACGTGTGCACCTTGAACCCTGACGGGGCATGGCGGGCGTTGGTGTCGCAGACGAAGTCGGACTTGTCACACACGTTAATCGTGCGGCCAGCGATCACTGCCGGAACGTCCTTCCGTGGCCCGGTATGGGTGAAGTCGCCGACACCCGACCCCCCGATGCCCGCCGCAGGGCGCCCGACGATCTTCGCCTTCGACCCTCTCACGCGGTCCCCGTCGGCAAGCAGCAGGACAGCCGAGATGTGCTTCAAGATGTCGAGGCGGGCCGCGGCGAGCCTCAGCAGCGCACGGTGAACGCCCATCGCACCTTGGCTGTACCCCGCCAGCAGGAGGCGCGACGTCGTCGCACAGCCATGCGTGCGGTTCACGATCGCGCTGTACGTGGCAGTTGCGCCAGCGTCAACGCTGCCAAGGAATCTTCGAATGCGAAGCAGCCAGGTCACCGGCACGACGCCGGTGTGCCGGTAGACGGAGACCTCGCGCGCCGTCGGGTACATGATGTTGACGCTCTCGGCCGGGTAGCTCACAGCGATCGCCTCGAATGAGCGACCCTGAAGACCCTTCGCGAGCGTGGAACGAACGCTCTCGAGCTCCTTCCCAAACCCGCTAGGCTCGCCCGAACCGCGCGCCGCGATGTAGAACACCTCCGGGCACGCTGCCGCGCACGCCGCCGCGGACGGCACGGTCTTCGCCGTCAGGGTAAGCTCGAGGCTGTACACGTTCGCCGAGGAACGTCGCAGGATGCCGGTGGCACACCGCGTCGTGCTCTCGGCATCGAGGTGCCAGGCGATCGGCAGCGTCACGCTCGCGCCGACGGCCACCACGACGCCCGGGCAGCTGGTGCTGGCGCTCGTCGCGGACTCGTAGGACACCGACCCGCTGGCGGCTCCGTTCGTCGCTCGGAGGTTCCCAGCCACGTGCAGCACGGCCCCGGAAGCACCTTGCCGCTCGACCTGGAGGTACGCGCTGTCGCCGGCAATCCACCCGCCACCGGACGACTGGAGCGCAGTGATCGTCGGCGACCCGTTGTCGGCGATCACCTCCCGCGAGGCAGCCTGGCAGTACCCGGGCGTCGAGACGCTCGAGCGAGAGGTGGTCTGGTCGATGACGACCTGTAGGCCGGCAAGCGGCGCGGAGTCGGCGTGGGCGACGGACGAGAGCGCCACCGACGCGGCGAGCAGCCCGCCGCACAGCAGGGCGACGGCTGTTCTGGAGCCCGTCACGGACACGGCACCTGCGTCGTGTAGCTGTAGCACTTGCTGATGATGTCGGTCGTGGTTGGCGAAAGGACGTCTGGAACGGCGTACCCAACCGCCCGGGAGTAGTAATCGCGACCGTCGACGACGACCCGCAGCCGAGCCTCCATGCGCGAGCCGGGCGAGCCGCTGGCCACCTGCATCACGCTGCAGGAGGCGGTCGTCCCGACCGATGTGTGGCCGACCGGTCTCCACCGACCGCCGGCAGCACGAAGCTGGGCGGTGCAGGTCGCGGTCACAGCGCGCGAGAACCGAGCGGTGATCCTGACGTTCACGCCGGCGGAGATCGACCCTCGCTTCGGCCCGCTGAAACGCACCACGAGCGGCGCCAGGGGCACGGGCGCCGTCGTCTGGGCGACGATTGTAGTTTCCGGCGTCGTCGACACTGTCGGCGCCGACGCCCCGACCGAGGGCGACGGCGCGGCACGGGGGGCGGAACCACGCGTCGCAACGAACGCAACGACCGCTCCGACGGCGAGGACCGCGACGCCGGCGATCAGCGGAAGCACCTTTCGCCTCTCGGGCGCCGTCGCGGGCCGGGCGACGGTTGGATGGTCGTCGCGGACGATGGTGTCGCCGTTCGAGCCTCGTGAAACCGTCGCCGTAGGCCCCGTCTCACGCACGATCGTGTCCCCTGTCGCCCCAACGACGACCTCAGCGGCCGCAGGGGTCGCCCCCGGCCGCACGATGGTGGTGGTCGGAGTCGGCTTCGCGGCCGACCCGGGGAGATCGGCGCCTACGTTGGTCGTCTCACGTCCCGGCTCGGGGAACGCGACCGGCACGCGGATGAGCCGAACGCCGTTGACCGCGTCGGCGAGATCCTCCGCCAACGCGAGGGCCGACGGGTAGCGATCCTCGGGGCGCTTCGCCATCGCACGGGCGATCACGGCATCGACCCGTGCGGAGACCTCGTCCGCTGCGGCCAGGACCGGCACCGGCGTCTCCAGGTGCGCGTACATGACCGCAGCATCGGACGCACGATCGAACGGCGGGCCGCCAGCGAAGCACTGATACACGACGCACCCGAGCGAGTACACGTCGCTGCGCGCATCGAGCACGTCGCCCTTGAACTGCTCGGGCGCGGCATAGAGGCTCGAACCGACGAACTCGGCCGTCCCGGTCAGGCCGGCTCCTGTCCCGCCTTTGACGACGCCGAAGTCGGCGACGTACGCGTGGTCGCTCTTGCCGATCAGCACGTTCGCGGGCTTGATGTCACGGTGCACGAGTCCGTTCGCGTGCGCGGCGTCGATACCAGCCGCCACCTGGCTGATCAGATGTACCGCGCGCTCGCCCGACACAGCGCCGCGAGCAAGGATCGTCCGCAGGTCGGATCCCTCAACGAACTGCATCGCGATGAAGAGGACGTCGCCATCCTCACCCGCATCGTAGATCCGGACGATGTTCGGGTGATCGAGCGCTGCGAGCACGACCGACTCGCGAGCGAACCGATCACGAAACCGCTCATCCGCAGCCAGGGCGGGCGCCAGCACCTTGAAAGCCACCACACGCTGAGTCCAGACGTGCTGCGCCTTGTAGAGCGAGCTCATCCCGCCGTGCGCGACAAGGCTCTGAATCCGGTACTGACCGATCTGGGATCCTCGGAGTGTGTCCATCACGTGAGTCGGCGTCTGGTCAGAGCTACCAGGCGATGGCGGCGGACGCGACGCCGTCCACCGTCGCCCATACCGCGTGACCTGCGTAGCCGTAGACACATACGTTTGTCGCCGTTGACGCCGTGGTGTAGGTGTAGAACGACGGCGCATTGTCGGCATTACAGACTACCGTGTGGTTGCCGCCACTGAAGCCCGAGAAGCTAACAGTAATGTAGGCGCACGCGCTCGAGGTACAGGCACCGGCGATCGTGTGCGCCGGCCCGTGGGCGACGCTCACGACCCGTGGAGGTGGTGGCGTCGCAACCGACCAACTCGCGGAGTCCGTGGCCGAACCTCCGGCGTTCCGCGCCCAGACCTGGAAGGTATAGTTGCCCGGCCCGATGCCGTAACTTGCTGGCGACCCGCACGCGCCCGGCGTCGACCCGTTAAGACTACACGTCACTGTCACGCCAACACCGCTGACGCTGAACGGGATCGACACGGTGTACCCGTTCGATGTGACATTCCCCGGGCGACCGGTGATGACCACCGTCGGCGCTGGCGGAATGACCGTCCACGTGGCGGCGTCGGTCGGCGAGGTACCGCCCTTGTTCGTGACAGTGATGGTGAAGGTGTGCGACGCGTAGGAGAGTCCCGTTAGCGTGACCGAGGTGCCGGCGCACGCCGTCGGAGCACCGTCGATCCTGCACGTCGTCGAATCCACGACACCGCTCGTCGTCCAAGCTAGCGTCATCGACGTCGCCGCGGTGTTCCCGCTCGGACGTGTCGTGAGGGTCACGGTGGGCGCCGGTGGGAACACCTCCCACGTGACCGCTCCGGGTGCGCTCGATCCGCCAGCGTTCGTGGCCACGACCGTCACGGTGTGCGAACCGACGGCGAGTCCTGCGTAGGCCTTCGGCGAGGTGCAGGTCGTCGGCGCACCGCCGTCAATCGCACACGAGGTAGAGTCGACGATTCCCGTCGTCGTCCACGTCACGTTCGCCGTCGTCGCCGTGCTGCTCGGCGGCGCCGCGACGGACACCGCCGGCCTTGGCACCGATATGGTCCACGTCGCGCTGTCCGTCCCATCAATTAGACCGGCGTTGTGCGCAGCGATGACGAACGTGTGCGCCCCAAGGGCTAGACCGCTGCGCGTGAACGGCATCGGACAACCCGGAACGTCGACCCCGTCGAACGTGCACGTCACCGAGTCAACGATGCCCGTCGTCTTCCACGTGAGGCTGACCGACTGCGAGCTACCGCTCGTCGGCTTCACGTCGATCTTCACCGTCGGCGGGGGGATCACGATGGACCAGGTCGTCGTGTCCGTTCCATCAACGTCACCAGCATTGTGCGCAGCGATCGCGAACGTGTGCGGTCCGAGCGTAAGCCCGCTGCGCGTGAACGGCATCGGACAGCCAGGAAGGTCGACGCCGTCGAATGAACAGGTCACCGAGTCGACGATGCCCGTCGTCTTCCACGTCAACCGCACGGACTGCGACGGCCCGGTCTGCGGCTTCGTGTCGATCTTCACGGTCGGCGGTGGAATGATGATCGACCAGGTGGCCGTGTCCGTCCCCTTGACCGGACCGGCGTTGTGCGCCGAAACGCCGAACGTGTGGCTGCCGACGGGGAGCTTGGTGCGCTTGAAGGGCATCGAACAGCCTGGGACGTCAACTCCGTCGAAGGTGCAGGTCACGGAGTCAACGACGCCGTTCGTCGCCCAGGTCAGGCTGACGTTCTGGCTCGGGCCATCCGCCGGCTTCTGGAGGATCGTCACCGTTGGCGGTGGCGGGAACACGAGCCACGTGGAGAGGTCGTAGGCTGTCCCACCGCTCGCCCGCAACTCAACCCTGAAGCTATGGGGGCCAAGGTCTAGAGCAGGCGTCGTGTACGGGCTGGCGCAGGTCGGGAGCACCTTCCTGTCGAGGAGGCATACCAGGCGCCCGCCGGCCGGACCGGCCTTCCACGTGAAAGTCACGGACGTCGCGGTGCTGTCGCGTGGCTTCGGGTCAATGTGGACGTACGGCCGCACTCCAACGAGCGGAACGTTGGCTGGATCGTAGATGAAGCTGGTGGAGGAACCGAGGTACTCGATGTGGGCGGTGTACTGGGCGAAGTCCGTCGTGTGCCCGAACACCTGGCCCGCCACGAGCGAGCCGTGGTTCATCTCTCGCACCCACACCGACTTGCTATCACGAAGCTTTGTGACAACGCCGGAGATCCCGACGCCGCCGCCAGCGCCAACGAACACCGCGCCGAGGGCCGGAACCGATCCGACCACGAGACCACCGCTCGTCGCCTCGCTGATCCACGTGGCCGGCGACCCCGTCACGGCGGAACCCAACCACGGTGCTGCGCGCCACGTCCCCCACGTGTTCGAGCCGACGGGGAACCTGTTCGGGTCACCTGCCGCCGGCGGGCCGGCTGCCTCGGAGAACATGGGCTTGACGAGGCGCCCGCGGTCGACCGCCACCGTTCCTGACACGACCTGGGGATCCCGCCCGGTCGCCGGACCATCGAAGATCTCCGTGAACATCAGGTCCTGCCACTGCTCCCGCTTCCCGTAGCAGTGGGCCGACAGCTTGAACGGTGCTGACGGCGAGTTTCGCGTCTGCACCCACGACCAGGTGACACCGCCGTTCCCGGCAACCACGTCAGGCAGCCGAAGCTTCGCAACGGTCAGGGTGCAGCGCGCACCTGCCGCGGCGGTCACGGGCACGAAGATTCGGACGGCGTTCCCAACCGCCACGGTCTCAGGGTGCACACCCGCTAGCCACGTGCGCGTCGCCCAGTTCCGTGGTGCGAGCCTCGCCGGCGCCGGAGCGACCGTCGACCATGTCGCGACCTTGAAGCTCGAGCCTGCCGGGCCGGTCACGGTGACCTTGAGCTGATGCGGCCCAGCGCCAAGTCCCGCGAACGTCTGCGGGGAGAGGCACGGGAGGGCTTCGCTCTCGCTGTCGAGCAGGCACGTCGTCGAGTCGATCAGACCGCTCGTCGTCCACGCGACGCTGGTGTCCGGCGTCGTCGTTGGCTGCCCGACGAACGTCACCTGCGGCTTCAGCGCGTCAGCCCCGTTCAGAACCAGCAACCTCGCTGAGGCGGTGAGCTTTGCGCGCCCGCACTGCCGGACGGCGACGACCGACGCGTTCCGATCGTCCGAGGGAAGGAGCCTGGCGTGCACGGCTGCGTGTGGCATCTTCGACGACAGCGAGAAGGCCCCCGACCGCGCGACACGGCGCTTCCCCAGCGTCACCGGCGAGCCGATAGGGCCGGCCAGCGTCACGACGACCTGCGACGAGCACCCCTTCCGATCGAAGTGCGAGCCGGAAACGGCCAGGGTCGTCCCAGGCAGCAGGATCGCGCGCGACACGACCAGCGTTGGTCGAGCGACGGCGGCGAGGACGGACGGCGCGAATCCACCCATCAGCGCAGCCATCGCACACCCGAAAACACCGATCCAGCCAGCCCGTCGTCGCATTACCATCACCCTTCGATAGGTCTACGCTGTGATCGTATGACGCTTGCTCGCCGCAGCGCAAGGGACGTACATACCGCTTTGGCCGGTACTTTTAGCGCTTCCTTCCCACGCCGGAACCGGTCATCCATCCCGTCCCCGCGGCTACCCTCCGCGCCATGCTGAATGCGATCGAGGAGGCCGGGCGCCTCGTGTACCAGGCGATGCCGCCGTCGCCGCAGCGCTGCTGGCCGCTGTTGTCGGCGCGTACCGGCGCCGAGGTGTGGGTGAAGCACGAGAACCACAACCCCACCGGCGCGTTCAAGGTGCGCGGCGGCGTCGTTTTCGTCGATCGGCTGCTTCGCGATCGACCGGACACGCCCGGGCTGATCAGCGCCACGCGCGGCAACCACGGGCAGTCGCTCGCGTTTGCGGGCACGCGGCGCGGGCTCGCCGTGACGATCTGCGTGCCCCACGGCAACAGCGCGGAGAAGAACGCCGCGATGCGTGCGCTCGGGGCACGGCTCGTCGAGCACGGCGCCGACTTCGACGAGGCACGGGCCGAGGCGATGCGCCTCGCGGCCGAGGAGGGACTGGTCTTCGTCCCGTCCTTCGCGCCCGACCTCGTCGTCGGGGTCGCCACGTACGCGCTCGAGCTGTTCCGGGGCGCGCCTCGACTCGACGCTCTCTACGTGCCAATCGGCCTTGGCTCGTCGATCTGCGGCGCGATCATGGCACGCGACGCCCTCGGCCTGTCCACGGAGATCATCGGCGTGCAGAGCACCGAGGCGGACGCCTACGCGCGATCGTTCCTCACCGGTGAGCTCGTGACGACCGCGAGCGCGCACACCAAGGCGGACGGTGTCGCAACGCGCGTCCCCGACGCTGACGCGCTCGCGAACATCCGCACGGGGGTCGCACGCATCGTCACGGCCAGCGAGGAGGAGATCGCCGCTGCGATCCGCGCCTACTGGCAGGACACCCACAACCTCGCAGAGGGAGCCGGCGCGCTCCCGCTCGCGGCGTTGCTCCAGGAGCGGGATCGGATGGCGGGCCGCCGCGTGGGCCTCGTGCTGACAGGCGGCAACATCGACCTTGCGCTGTTCCACAGCTGGGTGCTCGGCCCGTAGGTTCGATCAGCCGTATCGTTCTCGTCGTGGAGCGACGGATCGTGACGCGGGCAACCAGCATCGGGGTCGGCGTGGGCGTGTACGGGATCTCCTTCGGCGTGCTCGCGGTCGCCGCCGGACTCAGCGCAGCCCAGGCCTGCGCGATGTCCGCACTGATGTTCACCGGCGCCTCGCAGTTCGCCTTCGTCGGCGTGATCGCCGCCGGTGGCGGCGTCGGCGCCGCCTTCACGCCGGCGGTGATGCTCGCTCTGCGCAACGGGGCGTACGCGCTTTCCCTGAACTCGATCCTCCCCCGGCGGCTGCACCGACGTGCCGTCGCGGCGCAGTTCGTGATCGACGAGACGACCGCGATGGCACGCGCCGAGGATGACCCGGCACTGGCACGCTCGGCCTTCCTCGCCACCGCAATCAGCGTCTGGGTCTTCTGGACGTCGGGCACCCTGCTCGGCGCTCTCGTGGGCCACGGGATCGGCGACCCGCGCTCCCTCGGGCTCGACGCGATGTTCCCGGCAGCGTTCCTCGCGCTCCTCGCGCCACAGCTTCGTCGCCCCGGTGCGCCGGTCGGCGCCATCGTCGGGGGGGTCGCCGCGGTGGTCCTCGTGCCGTTCATCCCGACAGGCCTGCCGATCATCGCCTCGATCGTCGGCGTGATTCCCGCCGTCGTCGCCGCCCGGAAGGTCACCGCGTGAGCTGGACATCCCTGCTCGCGCTATGCGCCGTCTCCTACGCCCTCAAGGCCGTCGGACCACTGCTCGCCGGTGGACGCGAGATCCGCGGCCACGCCCGTGCGGCGCTCGACCTGGTCGCCGTTCCACTGCTTGCCGCGCTGATCCTGGTGCAGTCGCTTAGCAGCGGCCAGCACCTCGCCGCCGACGCCCGCATCCCCGCCCTCGGGGTCGCGGCGATCCTCGTCTGGCGCCGCGCGCCGTTTCTCGTCGTCGTGCTCGCCGCAGCAGCGACCGCGGCCGCCCTGCGCGCCCTCGGCTGACACGCCATAGCGTCCGCCGCAATCATATGTTCGCGTTATGTTTTCCATAAGCCATATGATAGGGTTCGCCCTCCAGCCGAGGAGACTCCGATGGCCGAGCACGCGCACCTGAACGACCTTGACCTCGCACCTGTCGGCGCGCTCGTCGGCGCGATCCAGGCCGACCCGACGAAGGCGCACACGACGTGGCACGCCAACGTGCGCTGGGAGGGCGGCTTCCGTTCGACCGCTGCGGTGCGCGACTTCTCGCCACTCGTGGCCGATGTGCCGGGCGGCCTCGGCGGCACGAACCAGGCGCCGGAACCCGTCGAGCAGGTTGCGGCAGCGCCCGGCGACTGCCTCGCTGTCGGGTACGTCGCCGCACCCGTCCCCATCGATCCCCATCGTCGCCCTCGCCTCGCGTCAGCGTTGCGACGATCGCTGGAATCCGCCCTGCCGAGGTGGGGCCAGTGCAGGTTGTCGTTGCCACCTGCACCCGTTCCTCTGCATCGCGCCCGGCCACGCCGGGTTCTCGCGCCTCGACGTGACCGTCGCGATCGACGCCGACAGCGACGAGGCGGCGCTGCAGGCGATCCACGAGCAGGTCGTCGCGACCTCGCCGGTCGGCAACACCCTTGCGAGCCCCGTGATCGTCGACGTTCGGCTCGCAACGACCGCCACCGCCGCGTAGCGGCAAAGGTTCTCCGGCGATCTCGAGTCGTCCGGAGTGGAGGGGCGTCGCGATCGCCGTTGTGCTTGGTGGGCAAGCGCAACGGCGGTCGCGGCACCCGAGATCAGTCGGTCAGCTCTGCTTGGCGAGCCACGCGTCACGACCGGCCTGGTAGATCGCCATCGCGGCCGCCGGGCCCTCCCAGCCGCCGACGTGGACGTGCTTGCCCTTCTCGAGGTCCTTGTAGACCTCAAAGAAGTGCGCGATCTCCGCGAGCAGCTCGTTGCGCACCTCGTCGTAGCTGGAGATGCGCGACCAGGTCGGATCGTTGTGCGGCACGCACAGCACCTTCGCGTCATCACCCGCCTCGTCGCTCATGTGCAGCACCCCGACGGGGTCGCACGGCACGAGGCAGCCCGGGAAGGTCGGAGCCTGGACGAGGATCAGCGCGTCAACCGGGTCGCCGTCGAGGCCGAGCGTGTCGAGCAGGAACCCGTAGTCGCACGGGTACACGACGCTCGAGTACAGCGATCGATCAAGCACGACGCGCCCGAAACGCTCGTCGTACTCGTACTTGTTGCGGCTCCCCTTCGGGATCTCCACGAAGGCGACCGGCTGGTCGACGGGGGTTCGATGCATGCGATGCGCGTACCTGGATTTGAACCAGGGACCACCCGCGTGTGAAGCGGGTGCTCTACCACTGAGCTATACGCGCCTGAGCACGGAAGGATACCGCGCCCGGCTGACCTGAGACGCCGACGTTACGCGGCAGGCTCAACCTCGGAGCGATGCCCTCTTGCGAAGCGAGCGCAGGCGAGCCAGGCGAGCAGGTAGAGCGGCAACGACTGCGCGAAGAGCAAGAAGACGCCCGCGAACAGGGCCGTGACGAGCAGCGGGGCAACACCGAGACGGATCCTCGCGCGCCACACGACGACGCGGCGGACGACCAGCGCGGTCGCGAGCCCGGCGAGAAGCGCGGCGCCGAGCGAGACGAGGAGGTCCTGGCTGCGGTGCGCCTTGTCCGTCGTGGGGTGCAGCAGGCCGAGGCCCGACGCGACGATGCCGAGCACGATCACGACGAGAACGCCGAACACCACGGCCACGACCGCGGTCAGAACAGCTGTCGACCAGTCTGCGCGCTCGTCCATCAACGGAGTAGGAGGGATTCGAACCCTCGAGACAGGCTCACACCCGCCTACGCGATTTCCAATCGCGCTCCTTCGACCACTCGGACACCACTCCCCGTTAGGAGAAGTCTACCGGCCCACCACGGAAGGAAGCCGCAGCTTGCCCTTCACGGAGTCGTCAAGGCGGGTGATGTGGCGGCGGAACTTCAGCGTCTGCTCGTCAAGGCCAGCCGCCGCGCCGAGAAGCTGCGCGAGGTGCAGGACGGGGATCTTGAAGTCTGCACCGGCATGGTCGGAGGCCTTCTTCTGCCACGCATCGAGCGACAGGTGACACAACGGGCACGGTGTCACCATCACGTCCGCCCCGGCCTCGGTCGCCTGCTGCAGCGGCTGGACGAGCTCGCCGAGCGCGACCTGCTCGCGCGCAAGGACGATCGGGAAGCCGCAGCACTTGATCTTCGCCGGGTAGTCGATCGCCTCAGCACCGCACGCCTCGATCAGGCGCTCAAGCGACTGCGGCCGATCGGGATCCTCGAACCCGAGCATCTTCGCCGGGCGCAGGATCTGACAGCCGTAGAACGGTGCAACCTTCAGGCCCTCGAGCGAGCGCGTCGCGACCGACTTGAACCGGTCATAGCCCTCGCCCTGGGAGACCTCCCACAGCAGGTGTCGCACATCAACGCCGCCGTTGTAGCCACCGATGCCGGTCGCCTTCAGGTTGTCGTTGACACGGGCGAGCTCGGCCGGATCGTTCTGGAGCTTGCTGTTCGCCTGGCGGAGGTTCAGCGTGCAGACGTTGCAGATCGTCAGCAGCACCTCGGCGCCCGAGCGCTCGGCCTGGCCGAGGATCCGCGCCGAGAGGTGCAGGTGATAGTCGGGCTTCGCCTCGTGGATGTCGCCTGCGCCGCAGCAGGTGACGGACGGCATGTCGATCAGCTCGACGTCAAGCTTCGCGGCGATCGCACGCGTGGAGGAGTCAAGCTCCTTCTGGGACAGGCTCGCCAGGCAGCCAGGGTAGTAGGCGTAGCGTTCCTGCACGGTTCAGCTCTCCGTTCCGTCGATGGGAGCGCCGGAGTTGGCACGCTCCTTCTGCTTGGGTGCCTGCGACTCGAGAAGCTTCCAGAGCCGCTTCACCTCGGCGTTGTCCTTCGCCTTGTGTGGCGCGAGCGGGTTCGGCACCTTGCCGGCTCGGGCCAGCTGCAGCGCGAACGGGATCTGCGTGATCGCCGCGACCGGCCCGATCGTCTTCGGCACCAGCTCGGTCTCACGCAGGAAGCCACCCTTGTGCGCGGAGTTGACGAACACCTTGGCGTGCCTCGCGCCCTCGTCCCGCGTCAGGCCCTCGCGGAACGCCTCGGCGCCGAGCTTCGCGATCGCGTCGCGCGGGTCGACGCCCTTCGGGCAGCGCTGGTTGCAGAAGTAGCAGCGGGTGCAGTCCCAGATCCCGTGCGCGCCCGACAGGTCCTTCAGGCGCGCGCGGGTGTCGCCGTCGCGCACGTCGCCGACGAAACGGTACGCCTTGGCGAGCGCCGCCGGGCCGAGGAAGTCGGGGTCGGACTCCATCGAGATGCACTCCGAGACGCAGCAGCCGCAGAGGATGCAGAGCGCCTCCTTCGACACCAGGTGCCCCTGTACGGGCGTGACGCGCCACTCCTTCTCGGGCGCCTTCGCGCCGCCGGTATCGAGATACGGCTTGATCGCGCGGATCTTCGACCAGAACGGCGCCATGTCGACGACGAGGTCCTTGATCACCGGCAGGTTCCCCATCGGGGAGACCGTGACGGTGTGCCCGGCGTCGACGAAGGGCTTCATCGCCGTCTTGCATGCCAGCACCGCGCCGCCGTCCATGCGCATGCCGCACGACCCGCAGACCGCCATCCGGCACGACTTGCGGAACGCGAGGGTGCCGTCCTGCTTGTCCTTGATCTCGTCCAGGCAGTCCAGCAGCGTCGCGGTCACGGGCACGTCGACGGTGTAGGTCTCCGTGTGGGCGCGCGCGCCCTCGCCCGCGTAGCGGCGGACGCGGAGGGTGACCTCCATCATCTTGTGGTCGTAGGCGCCCTTGAGCGTCGTGAGGTGCGACCGGTCTTCCATCAGTAGCTCCTGACCAGGGGCTGGTACTTCGTCACGGTGACGGGCTTGTAATCAAGGCGCACCTCGCCACGATCGTTCCAGGCGAGCGAGTGCTTCATCCAGTTCGCGTCATCGCGCTCGGTGAAGTCGATGCGGGCGTGTGCACCACGGCTCTCCTGGCGGGCGACGGCACCGGTGACGAGGCAGTCGGCACACTCGAGCATGCTCTCCAGCTCAAGCGCCTGCACGAGGTCGGAGTTAAACAGGCTCGAGCGATCCTCGATGCGGAGCGACCGCCCACGCTCGCGCAGGGCATGCACCTCCTCGACGCACTCCTCGAGCACCGACTGCGTCCGGAACACGCCAGCCTTGTCGTACATCGTCTTCGCCAGCTGCTCGCGAATCGCCCCCGGACGCTCGCCGCCGGTGGCGTTGAGGAGCGTGTTGATGCGGTTGCGCTCATCCTCGAGCACCGAGCGCTCGATCCGCGCGCCGGTGTCGCCCTCGGCGAGCACCCGCTCGGCCGCTGCCTGGCCGGCACGCCGGCCAAAGGTGATCGTCTCCATCAGCGAGTTGCCGCCAAGGCGGTTCGCGCCGTGCACCGACACGCAGGCGACCTCGCCGGCCGCCCACAGACCCGGGACGATCGACTCGCCCCACACGTCGACGTCGACGCCGCCCATGTGGTAGTGGGCACCAGGCCGGACGGGGATCGGGTCACGGATCGGATCGACGCCGGCGTAATCGAGCGCCAGCTCGCGCGAGCCGGGCAGACGGGTCTCGATCTTCTTGTGGCCGAGGTGGGTGAGGTCGAGCAGCACGCAGCCGTCGACGCCGCGCCCCTCGGCGATCTCCTTCCACTCCGCTCGCGACACGACGTCGCGCGAGGCGAGCTCCATCGCGTTCGGCGCATCGATCGCCATGAAGCGCTCGCCCTTGCTGTTGCGCAGGTAGCCACCCTCGCCACGGCAGCCCTCGGTGATCAGCACGCCGTTCGACTTCAGCGTCGTCGGATGGAACTGCATGAACTCCATGTCCTTCAGCGGCACCCCGGCGCGCCACGCGAGCGACATGCCGTCGCCGGTGCAGGCGAACGCGTTCGTCGTGCCGTAGTACATGCGCCCGACGCCACCGGTGGCGAGGATCACGTGGTTCGCCTCGATCGCGTGGACGCCGCCGCGCACGACGTCCCACGCCAGCACGCCGGCGCAGCGCCCGTCGTCGATCACGAGGTTCGTGCAGAAGAACTCCTCGTACACCTTGATGTCGTGCTTGACGAGCTGCTCGTACAGGACGTGGATCAGCACGTGACCCGTGATGTCCGCCGAGTAGATCGTGCGCGGCGCACCGGCCGCGCCGAACGGGCGCTGAGCGAGGCGGCCATCGGCGAAGCGTGAGAAGATCGCGCCCATGTGCTCGAGCTCGTAGATGTCGCCCGGAGCCTCGCGGCACATGATCTCGATCGCGTCCTGGTCGCCGAGGTAGTCCGACCCCTTCACGGTGTCGAACGTGTGGATCTCCGGCGAGTCGTCGGTCGCGTTTCCGAGCGCCGCGTTGATTCCGCCCTCGGCGGCTCCGGAGTGCGAGCGAGTCGGATGCAGCTTCGAGACGACGGCGACGTCGACGCCGGCACGCTTCGCCTCAATGGCGGCGCGCATGCCGGCGCAACCAGCGCCGACCACTACGACATCGTGACGGATCAAGGGACTCCTCCGAGTTCATCGAACGTGGCTCACCACGTCACGTCGAAGGCTATGCGACGCGGCGGATGGCAGCAACCTTGTAACGGCAGGTGCGAGCGGTTCACACCGTCTCGCGGACTCAACGAGCAGCGGTCGAGAGACGGGCCTCGATCGCCTCGAGGAACGGTACGGTCTCCAGCCAGGGGGCCTCGGGCCCGACGAGCACGGCGAGGTCCTTCGTCATCGCGCCGGACTCGACCGTCTCGATCACGACACGCTCGAGCGTCCCCGCGAACCCGGCCAGCGCGTCGTTACCGTCGAGCTTGGCGCGGTGCTCGAGACCACGCGTCCAGGCGTAGATCGACGCGATCGGGTTCGTCGAGGTCGGCTTTCCCTGCTGGTGCTGGCGATAGTGGCGGGTCACCGTGCCGTGCGCCGCCTCCGCCTCGACGGTCTGGCCGTCCGCGGTCATCAGGACCGAGGTCATCAGGCCGAGCGAGCCAAAGCCCTGCGCGACGGTGTCCGACTGCACGTCGCCGTCGTAGTTCTTGCACGCCCAGACGAAGCCGCCCTCCCACTTCAACGCCGAGGCGACCATGTCGTCGATCAGCCGGTGCTCGTAGGTCAGGCCGGCGGCGGCGAACTCGGCGGCGAACTCGGCCTCGAACACCTCCGCGAACAGGTCCTTGAACCGTCCGTCGTAGGCCTTGAGGATGGTGTTCTTCGTCGAGAGGTAGACAGGGAAGCGGCGGTCGAGGCCGTAGCGCAGGCTCGAGCGGGCGAAGTCGCGGATCGACGCGTCGAGGTTGTACATCGCCATGCCGACGCCGCCGGCGGGGAAGTCGAAGACGTGGAACTCCATCGGCTCGCTGCCATCGGTCGGCGTGAACGTCATCGTCAGCGTCCCAGCGGACGGCGCGACGAAGTCGGTCGCGCGGTACTGGTCGCCGAACGCGTGACGGCCAACGACGATCGGCCTCGTCCAGCCCGGCACGAGCCGCGGGATGTTCGAGATCACGATCGGCTCGCGGAAGATCGTGCCGCCGAGGATGTTGCGGATCGTCCCGTTCGGCGACCGCCACATCCGCTTCAGGCCGAACTCCTCGACGCGCGCCTCGTCGGGGGTGATCGTCGCGCACTTCACCCCCACCCCATGCCGGCGGATCGCGTGCGCAGCGTCGATCGTCACCTGGTCGTCGGTCGCATCGCGGTGCTCGACCGACAGGTCGTAGTACTCGAGCTCCACGTCGAGATACGGCAGCACGAGCCGGTCGCGGATCAGCTGCCAGATGATGCGCGTCATCTCGTCGCCATCAAGCTCGACGACGGGGTTCGCGACGTGGATCTTCGCCATGAACGGAGGCTACACCGTGCGTGCGCCTATCCTGCCGTCATGGAGACGCGACGGGTTGGCGTGATCGGTGGCGGCGTCGTCGGGCTGTGCGTTGCCTACGCCCTTCGCAACGACGGGCACGACGTGACGGTGCTCGACGCCGGCCCGTTCGGGGCAGGCACGTCGCTCGGCAACACGGGCTGGGTGACGCCGAGCTTCAGCTACCCGCTGGCCGCGCCTGGCGTCGTCCGCGAGGGCCTGCGCGCCGCCCTGCGTCCGGACGGCGCGCTCGTGATGCGTCCCGGGCTCGACCCGACGTTCCTCGCGTGGCTGTGGCGGTTCCGACAACGGGCAACGCTCGAGAACCTGCGCGCCGGCACGCGGCTCCTCGTCGAGCTGAACCGGCACACGTTGGAGCTGTTCGACGCCTACCAGACCGCTGGTGTCGCGTTTGAGATGCACGCCACCGGGCTCGTCGTCGTCGCAAAGGACGCCCACAAGCTCGACACCTACCGCGAGTCGTTTGCCGAGATGCGGCGCGCCGGGCACGATGCCGGACTCGTCGAGCTCGACCGCGACGCCCTCGCTGTCGCCGAGCCAGCGCTCGATCTCGGCGTCGTCGCGGCGGGGATGCAGGCCACCGTTGACCGCTTCGTGCGCCCCGAGTCGCTCGCCGCCGGGCTCGTCGCGTGGCTTGGCGCGCACGGCGTTGATCTGCGCGAGGGCTGGCCGGTCGCCTCGCTCCGACGTGAGCAGGACGGCTGGCGGGTCGCTGGCGGCGCCGGCGAGGAGCGCTTTGACCGCGTCGTCGTCGCGACGGGGATCGGCTCGGTCGCGCTGATGCGCCCGCTCGGCATACGGCTCCCGATCATCGGCGCGAAGGGCTACAGCCTCACCTCACGCGGGTCAGGCACCGCCCCACGCACGGCGCTCTACCTGGCCGAGCCCCGCCTGGGGGTGTCCGGGTACGACGACGCGGTGCGCGTCGCCGGCGTGTTCGAGCTGCCGGGCCGGTCGACGACCGTCGACGAGGCGCGCGTCGGCCGGATGGCGGAGGCAGCGGCGAGCTACCTGGTGGACTGGCGACCGACCGAGCCGATCACGTCGTGGGCGGGCCTGCGACCGGCGACGGCTGACGGGATCCCGATCATCGGCCCGGCCGACGGGCTACCCGGGCTGTACCTGGCAACCGGACACGGCATGCTCGGCATCACCCTTGGCCCCGCGACCGGGGCGCGCGTGGCCGACCTCGTGCGCGCCGAGCGATGAGCAGCGAGGCTGGCGCCGTCGCGGTGACGGGTGAGGGGCCGGCCACCATCGACTCGCTCGTCCACGACCTGACCTCGCTCGGCGTACGACGCGGTTCGGTGCTCCTCGTACACGCCTCCCTGTCGGCGCTCGGCTGGGTCGCGGGCGGCGCGGCGGCCGTCGTTGACGCGCTTCTCGCCGTGCTCGGGGCCGACGGGACGCTCGTCGTGCCGACCCACACCGGCGACCTGAGCGACCCGGCGGGCTGGCAGAACCCGCCAGTGCCAGCGACGTGGTGGCCGACGATCCGCTCGTCGATGGCGCCGTTTCGCCCGGATGCTGCCCTGCCGCGCAAGATGGGCGCCGTGACGCTCGCCGCGCTGCTGCGGGACGGCTCGCTGCGCAGCGACCACCCACACGTCTCCTTCGCCGCGATCGGGCCGCGCGCGCTGGCGATCGTGCACCCGCACGCCCTCCAGGACGGCCTCGGCGAGCGCTCGCCCCTGGCGCGCCTCGAGCAGCTCGACGCGGATGTGCTGCTGCTCGGTGTCGGCCATGACGCGAACACGTCGCTGCACCTTGCCGAGCACCGGGCGACGTGGCCGACGAGAGCCACGACGCCGCAGGGCGCGCCGGTGCTCGAGGGTGGGAAGCGGCGCTGGGCGACGTGGCAGGAGCTCGACTACGAGGCCGACGACTTCGCGGCGATCGGTGAGCACCTCGAGGTGACCGGGCTGGTGCGGCTCGGCCCGGTCGGGATGGGCACCGGTCGGCTGATGGCGCAGCGAGCGGTCGTCGCCGCCGCCGCGTCGTGGATGACGGAGCATCGGGCGTGAGCGACCGTCCCGCGATCCTCGGCGGCGTGCCACTTCGGACGCGCGACTACCCGTCGTGGCCGATCTGGGACGAGGGCGATCGCCAGCGCATCACCACCGTCCTTGAGTCGGGCGGGTGGTGGGACGGCGACGGCGACCTCGCGCGGACGTTCGCCACGCGGTTCGCCGACCTGCAGGGCGCAAGACACGGGCACGCGATGACGAACGGCACGCACACGCTCGAGGCAGCCCTGTGGGCCTGCGGCGTCGGCGACGGGGACGAGGTGATCGTCCCCGGCATGACGTTCGTCGCCTCGGCGACGGCCGTCGTCGCCGTCGGTGCGGTGCCGGTGCTGGTCGACGTCGAGGCTGAGTCGCTGAACATCGACCCCGCCGCGGCAGAGGCAGCGATCACTGAACGCACGCGAGCGATCATCGCCGTGCACGTCGCCGGCGTGGCGGCTGACCTTGACGCGCTCGTAGCGCTCTGCCAGCGGCGCGGGCTGCACCTGATCGAGGACTGCGCGCACGCGCACGGCACGACCTGGCACGGGCGAGGGGTCGGTTCCTGGGGGTCGTTCGGCTCCTTCTCGATGCAGCACGGCAAGCTGATGACCGCGGGCGAAGGTGGCGCTCTCATCACCAACGACGAGGCTCTACACGAGCGGGCCTGGATGTACGCGAACTGCGGCCGCGAGCCCGGACGATGGTTCTACCACCATGCCGTCGCTGGCTCGAACCTGCGCATGACCGAGTGGCAGGGAGCGATCCTCCTCGGCCAGCTCGAGCGCTTCCCGGAACAGCACCGGATCCGCAACGCCAACGCGATCGACCTCGGCGAGGCGCTGCTCGAGGTCCCTGGCCTCCGACCCCAGCGACGTGACCCGAGGATGGAGTCGAGCGGCAGCTACTGCTTCGTCTTCCACATCGATCGCAGCGAGTTCGCCAACATGCCGCTGCGCACGTTCGAGGCGGCGCTTGCGGCCGAGGGGATCCCGATGAGCGTCTCCTACCCGGCGATGAACACGCTGGAGCTGTTCCGGAGCGGGGCGTTCGCGCCCCGCCTACGTCAGCCGGACGCGAGGCTCGCGTGGGCAGGGCGCTCCCTTCCCGTCGCCGAGCACCTCGCGGACTCGACCGTCTGGCTCGCGCACCGGCTCCTGCTCGCCGACCGCGAGGAGGTGCTCGACGTCGCGCGCGCCGCACGTCGGATCCACCGCCACGCGCGCGCGATCGCCACCATGTAACCGGTGGCGACCTTCATTGACGAGCGCCTAACCGATCAGGTCCACCGGCAACCGGGAGGCGGCGGCGTTGTGGGCGAGCGCTCCATCCAACGTCACCATTCGCCCGCCAAGCCGGAGGGCAAGCCAGACGTAGACAGAGTCCGTCGCGTGGCGACGACGAAGCTGCGTCGTCACGTCGCCAATCGCAACGCCGTCCCGATCACCGTCGAACGGGTGCATCTCGATCGGAAGCGACCCGATGTCCTCCCAGATGCTGACGGTCATGCCTCGGTCGATGCTGCCGTCGTGCCGTAGCCGTGCGAGCACGTTGGCAACCTCGTAGGGAAGCACGTCAGGAGCATGCAGCGCAACACCGTCGCCGAGCCACTGGGTGAACGCGGTGACGACCGCTGTCTGACGCGGATCGTCGAAGACCAACGCGACGACGACGCTCGCGTCAACGACGATCACCGTTCGAGCCCGCCTCGCGACTCCGCGACGAGCTCGACCGCGTCGCCGGGGATCGCGCGCGACCGCGCCACCAGTCGTCCGATCGCCCGCTCTGCCGCTGTCGTCGAGCGCATCTCGGACGTGAGCGCACGGTGGACGAGAATGCGGGCGAGCGTGCCCGGCTTCACGCGCATCGCGTCCGCCTCCTCCTCAAGTCGAGCGAAGTCCGCGTCATCAAGGCGAAGCGTGATTGCATGCGTCATGCATCAGATTGTAGCGTTTCGAAACGGCGGGGATCAGAGCTCGCTGACGCCGCCGGCGTCGACGACGAGCCGGCGGTTCAGGGTGACCGTCTCGAGCATGCGCCGATCGTGGGTGACCAGAAGCAGCGTGCCGGGGAAGCCGTTCAGCGCGGACTCGAGCTGCTCGATCGCTGGCAGGTCGAGGTGGTTCGTCGGCTCGTCGAGCACGAGCAGGTTCACACCACGCGCCTGCAGGAGGGCGAGCGCGGCGCGGGTGCGCTCGCCCGGTGAGAGGGTGGCGGCCGGTCGCGTGACGTGGTCGGCGGTGAGCCCGAACTTCGCCAGCAACGTGCGCAGGTCGCTCGTCACCATGCTCGGCACCTCGTCACCGAAGGCGTCGTGCAACGTGCGATCGCCGAGGAAGAGGGCGCGCGCCTGGTCGACCTCGCCGACGATCACGCCGGGGCCGAGGTTCGCGAGGAGCGCGGCGAGCAGCGTCGACTTCCCGGAGCCGTTCGCGCCGGTGATCGCGATCCGGTCGCCCCACGCGACCAGGAGCGTGACGGGGCCGAGCCGGAAGCTCCCGCGCTCGCTGACGAACGCGTCGAGCGCGGCGACAACGGAGCCAGAGCGCGGCGCGGTGGCGATCGCCATGCGCAGATCCCACTCGCGTCGCGGTGCCTCGACGACCTCGAGCCGGTCGATCGCTCGCTCGGTCTGGCGGGCCTTCGCCGCCTGCTTCTCGCTCGCCTCGGCACGGTGCTTGCGTCCGATCTTGTCGTTGTCGGTCGCCTTCCGCCGAGCGTTGCGCACGCCCGACTCCATCCACGAGCGCTGCATCTGCCCACGCTGCTCGAGGCTCGTGCGCGTGTCGGCGTACTCCTCGAACGCCTCTCGCGCGTGCCGGCGGCGGATCTCGCGCTCCTCGATGTACGCCGCATAGCCGCCGCCGTAGACGTTCACCTGCCGCTGGGCGAGGTCGAGCTCGAGGACGCGCGTGACCGTCCGGGCGAGGAACTCGCGGTCGTGGCTGACGAGGATCGTCGGCGCGGCGAGTCGTGCGACGAAGCGTTCAAGACGGTCGAGGCCGTCGAGGTCGAGATCGTTCGTCGGCTCGTCGAGGAGGAACACGTGAAACTGGCTGAGCAGCAACGACGCCAGCCCGGCGCGGGCCGCCTCGCCACCGGAGAGGGTCGTCATCGACGCGTCGAGCGCGACGGCGAGCCCGAGCTCGACAGCCACCGCGTCGGCGCGCTGCTCGAGGTCGCCGCCACCGAGCGCGAGCCAGCGCTCAAGCGCGTCGCCGTAGGCGACGTCCGCGCCCGCCAGGCCGGCGGCGAGGTCCGCCGCAGCGGCGTCCATCGCCGTCTGTGCCGGGCCAACGCCGGTGCGGCGGCGGAGGAACCCCGCGACCGTCTCACCTGCGAGCCGCTCAGGTTCCTGCGGCAGGTACCCGATCGTCGCGCCGCCCGGTGCCACCTCGACGGTTCCCGACTCGGCGCCTGCGAGCCCGGCGATGATCCGCAGGAGGGTGCTCTTGCCGGCGCCGTTCGCTCCGACCAGACCGACGACGTCGCGTGGAGCAACGACGAGGTCGAGGCCGGTGAACAGCACGCGCTCGGCGTGCCCGGCGGCGAGGCCGCGAACGATGATCGATGCGGCCATCGCGACCAACGGTAGTTGAAGGCGCGCGACTTGCGCGACCATGCCTGAGCACGGCCGACCGGAGGATGACCCGATGACGAGCACGTTCACCCTTGAGCGCACCTACGACGCCTCGCCGGAGCTCGTGTGGGAGCTGTGGACGACCTCGGGCGGGATCGAGTCATGGTGGGGCCCAGCCGGGTTCGCGGTCGTCGTCGAGTCGCTCGACCTGCGTCCCGGAGGCGAGCTGCGCTACGCGATGACGGCGGTGCACCCGGAGATGGTCGCGTTCATGGAACGGGAGAAGATGGCGTTGACGACGCCGCAGCGCTGCCTGTTCGAGGTCGTCTCCGCGCCGCGCCGGCTCGTCTACACGAGCCTCGCCGACTTCATCCCCGCCGTCGAGCCCTACCCCGTCACAACCCGGGTCGAGCTCGTTGCGGACGGGCAGGGAACGCAGGTGACGGTGACGGTCGACCGGATGCACGACGAGCTGTGGACGACCCGCTCCCACGACGGCTGGGCGAGCCAGCTCGACCGCCTCGAGACCACCCTCCGAGCGGCCGCCTCGTAGCGTTCAGGGGCGGCCCGCGTCACGACGCCGGGCCCATGACATGCAGCGCGGCAATGTCCGACGCCCGTCGCTTCGGGATCTCCGCCTGCTCGGCGCACGCGGGCCAGCGGACGATCGCGTCGTGGACGGCGGCGATCGCATGGCGCGCAACCGGGCGCTTCACGCCACCCGCGGCGGCAGCGACGAGCAGGTCCTCCTCGCTGATGTCGGTGCCCTTGCCGTTGATCGTCATCTGGTGGGCATCCAACCAGCGGTTTCCCGGCACGTAGGCGAGCGTCAGGTCGTAGGCGGGGGTAAGGCACCAGCGGCCGCGCCGATCCATCGAGAAGGCCGTGTTCTTGACGTGGTCGTCGCGGTTGCGGGCAAGCACGTTGAACGCCATCCGCCGGACGAGCTGCTCGGCGGCGGCGGTGTCGCCGGTGAGGCGCTGGACGAGCTGCAGCGCCTGCTCGTAGCTGTACGCGCGCGGCGTGTTGTAGTCGACGTGCGCAAGGGCAGCGATCGTCTGCACGTGCGCGCGGTCGCCGGCCTCGCCCCGGTCGAACCGGCGGGTCATGAAGTGCCGGCGTGGGCCCTCCGCGAGCAGAAGACAGTCGGTCATCTCGATTCCCGCGGCTCGCGCCATCAGGTGGTAGGCGTACTCGACCGGTCCCCAGCCGTCGGGATCGCGCAGGCCGTGATCGCCCCCACCGACGCCGTCGAACTTCAACAGCCAGTGCCTGAAGCCGGCCGGGGCGTCGAGCTGTCCCGACCGCACCTCGCCGCTGGCCTCGTTGAAGGCGATCACCGCCTTCGCCCGGGCACCGCCCGCCGAGGTGCCAACCTGGAGGATCTGCTCGACGCCGTGGCGCTCGGAGCCTTCGGAGATCCTCGTCGCGAGCTCGGCGCGTTCCCGCAAGGCGGCCGCCGCCACCTCGACCAGCGCGGCGACGTCGATCGCCTCAGCCGCGACGACCGAGCCAAACGCCGTTGCCGGGCGAAACTCGAGCGCCCCCATGCCACGGCTGCCGGTGTAGCAGAGCCGCTCGGCGGCGTCGAAGCTCGCCTCATCGCGCCCGCCAGAGGCCAGCCAGGCCGCGATCAGCCGCGTCCCCCACCGGTCGGGAAGGGAGTCTGCGAGCATCCCAGGCAGGCCGTGAAAGGCCTCGGCGGCGAGGGTCGGAAACCGGTAGACGCGGTCGGGGTCGAGCGGCATCTGGAGCGGCGCCGGCTCGATCCCTCGCGCGCCCGCGGCTGCGGCGAACTCCGCGTTCCACTGGAACGCTGCGACCGCGCCGGCCTCCGCCGACACCGCGCCGATCGACGTTCCCCACAGCCGCACCTCGCAGACGGTCACCGCTCGTCACCCCAGACCGATGGCCCGGCGGTGTGGTCGTCCGGACGGGGGTGCCGGCGCGCCCGCTGGCGCTGCCGCGGACGAGCACCGCCCAGCAGCTGCGTCGGGCTCGGCACAGGATCGGGGAGCACGAGATCGAGCCGATCGACGATTCCATACACCGCGAGCAAGCGCAGCAGCGTGTCGACCGTTCCGAGCCCTGACTCCGCGCGCTGCACGGCGCCGCGGCTGAGGCCCCCACGGGTCGCCGCCTCCCCCTGCGAGATGTTCAGAGCGAGCCGCTCGCCGACCAGTCGCTCGCCGAGCAGACGGCTCCGCGCCGCGAGCGTCGTGGTGTCGCCAAAGCGCATGCATCCAACCTATCACATGGATCTAGTTTTTGACCATTATCTCATGAAATACATGTTAGTGATCCGATTTAGAATCACTAATGTCGGAGGGCCCGCTCCAGCTCACGCCCCTGAGCGAGCTCGTCGACGAGCTTGTCGAGGTAGCGGATCTTCTGCATCAGCGGGTCGGTGACGTCCTCCACCCGGACGCCGCAGACGGAGCCGGTGATCAGCGTCGCGTTGGCGTTGAGCGGGTGGGCGGCGAAGAGGTTCCGTAACGAGGTTCCCGCGGCGAGATCCGCCTCAAGACCGGCCTGCTCGACCCCTGCCAGCCAGCAGATCACCGCGTCGAGCTCCTCCTTCCTGCGCCCCTTCCGCTCGACCTTCCTCCGGTAGAGGGGATACACCGCGCTCACGCTCGTCTCGAAGATCCGGCTCATCGCAGTGCAGTGTCGCTAGGCCTCCCACGCCCATGCCGCGCGATCTTCGGCGACGTCGCCTCAGAACAGGGACGTGTTAGCGCGCGGACATCGGCACGAACTCGCGCAGCGGCGAGCCGACGTAGATCTGACGCGGCCGGGAGATCTTCTGCTCCGGGTCGTTCAGCATCTCCTCCCACTGCGCGATCCAGCCGGGAAGACGACCGAGCGCGAACAGCACCGTGAAGTAGTTCGTCGGGTACCCCATCGCCTGGTAGATGAGCCCGGAGTAGAAGTCGACGTTCGGGTACAGCTTGCGCGAGACGAAGTACTCGTCCTCGAGCGCGATGCGCTCGAGCTCCAAGGCGATCTTCAGCTTCGGGTTCAGGCCGGTCTGCTCGAACACCTCGTCGGCGACGCGCTTGATCAGCTTCGCGCGCGGGTCATAGCTCTTGTAGACGCGGTGCCCGAACCCCATCAGTCGACCCCGACCAGCCTTCACGGACTCGATGAAGGCCGGCACGTTCTCGATCGACCCGACCTCGTCGAGCATCTTCAGCACCGCCTCGTTCGCACCGCCGTGCAGCGGTCCGTAGAGCGCCGCGATGCCGGCCGAGACCGCCGAGAACGGGTCGACGTGCGAGGAGCCGACGCTGCGCACGGCGCTCGTCGAGCAGTTCTGCTCGTGGTCGGCGTGGAGGATCAGCAGCACCTCAAGCGCCTGCTGCAGCACCGGGTTCGGCTGCAGCGAGCCGCCGATCTCGAACGTCATGTTGACGAAGTTGCCGACGTAGCTGAGGTCGTTGCGCGGCAGCACGTACGGCAGCCCACGGGAGTGGCGGAAGATGAACGCCGCGATCGTCGGGATCTTCGCGATCAGGCGCACGCGCTGGAGATAGCGTCCGTCGCGATCGCCGATCTCCTTCGCGTCCGGATAGAACGTCGACAACGCCCCCATCGCGCCGAGCAGCATCCCCATCGGGTGCGCGTCGTAGCGGAAGCCCTCGAGGAACTTCTTCACGTTCTGATGCACGTAGGTGTGGATGCGGACGTCGTCCTCCCACGCCTTCAGCTGTGCAGCGGTCGGCAGCTCGCCCTCAAACAGCAGGTAGGCCGTCTCGAGGAAGGTGGCGCTCTCCGCTACCTGCTCGATCGGATAGCCGCGGTAGCGAAGGATGCCGGCGTCACCATCGATCTCGGTGATCGCGCTGCGACACGACCCGGTGTTCAGGTACGCCGGGTCATAGGAGAGAAGGCCGAGCTTCCCGAGATCGGTCGCGCGGATCGCGCCATCGACGATCGGCAGCGTGTGCTCGACGCCCGTGCGGTTGTCGATCACGGTTAGCGTCTCGGAAGGCGGGTTCACACGTCGCACTGTAGACCACGGCCATCGGCGAGAATGGCGGAGCGTGAGCGCCACCCCCACCACCCCGTCGGCGCTCGCCGTGCTGCGCTACCTGCAGGCGGAGGGCCACGCGCCAAGCCTCGTCGAGGACGGACGCACGTTCCTCGCGATCGCACCGACCGAGACGATCGTCACGCCCCCTGGTGCCGGCGCTGGCCTGATGGCGATCCCGCCACGCCTCGTCCACGGCGCACACGGACGCGGCCTCTGGATCGGCGCGATCGCCTACGACGCCGCCTTTGGCCTGCTCGGCATCGGTACCCGCCACGCATTCTCGGTGCCGACGGTGATCGCCGCCTACCACCCGACCTACGCCGTGCTTGACGACGCCGGCTGGAGCGTCGTCGGCGCCGACGGCGACGCATACGAGGTGCTGCTACGGGCAACCACCGCCGCTCCTGCTCCTGCCGCGCGACCGCGAGCGGAGCCTCGGCTCGCGACGAGCTCGGCAACGCGCGCCGAGCACGCCACGGCGTGCCGCGAGGCGCAGCGGCTGATCGCGCTCGGAGAGGCGTTCGAGGTGAACCTGGCGCACGTGCTCAGCGTTCCCTGGACCGACGGCGGGCTTGACCTGTACGAGCGGCTCACGACCGAGAGCCGCGGCGCGCACGGCGCGTACCTCGCGCTCGGCGGCGTCGAGATCGCGTCGGTGTCGCCCGAGCTGTTCCTCCGTATCGATGGGAACCGGTGCGAGACACGGCCGATCAAGGGCACCCGCCAACGCAGCAGCGACCCGGTCGAGGACGCCGCTCTCGCCGCCGACCTCGTCGGCTCGGAGAAGGATCGCGCGGAGAACCTGATGATCGTCGACCTCTTGCGCAACGACCTGACAGCGACCGCCGAGCCGGCGTCGGTCCGCGTCGAGGCGCTCTGCCTGCTCGAACGAACGGCAAGCGTGATGCACCTCGTCTCGGTCGTCACCTCGCGCGTGCGCGCCGGCATCCGTCAACCGGACGTCCTCGTCTCGTGCTTCCCAGGCGGCTCGATCACCGGCGCGCCGAAGCGGCGCTCGATCGAGCTGATCGACCAGCTGGAGCGCGCCCCGCGCGGCTTCTACTGCGGCTCCGTGTTCGCCTGGGAGCCCGCCGCGGCGCGCCTGACGGCGAGCATCGCGATCCGCACCGCGACGGTCACGGACGGCGTGGCGCGCTACGGCGCTGGCGGCGCCGTGACGCTCCTGTCCGACGCCGACGAGGAGGCGGAGGAGACGATCATCAAGGCCCGCCCGTTCCTCAACGCAACGAACGCGACGCCGGTGGGCTGGTGATGGAGCCGATCTTCGAGACGGCGCTGGTCACGAACGGGCGCGTGCGCCTGCTCGACCGACACCTGGCGCGTCTCGCGCGCTGCGGCGCCGACCCGACGCAGGTTGCGGCGGTCGCCGACGCGTTCCGTCACGCCAGCGCGGTCGATCAGGTGCTGCGCGTCGACGTCAGCGATGCCGGAGTCGTCGCGACGGCGCGCGCGCCGCGCGCGCCGACCGCCGTCGATCTGGCGCGCGTGATCGCGTTCGACCCGTCTGACGCCACGCGCGAGGCAAAGCGCGCGGGGCGCGGGTGGGCCGCGGCGGCGGAGGCGACGGCGGGATCCGCCGAGGCGCTGCTCGTGTCGAAGGACGGGCTCGTCGGCGAGACGACACGCGCGAACGTGTTCTGCCTGCTCGCCGGCGAGGTCGTGACGCCACCCGCAGCGGGGATCCTGTCCGGCATCACCCGCTCGTGGGTGATCGAGACGACCGCGGCGGTGGAGCGCCCCGTGACGATCGCCGAGCTGCAGAGCGCTGACGCGGTCTTCCTCACGACCGCAGGTCGCGGCATCGTCGCCGTCGTCGGCCGACACGCGCCGCTCGTCGACGATCTCGCCCGACGCTGGCGGGCGCTGTGATCGTGATCCTCGACAACCGCGACTCGTTCGTGTTGAACGTCGCGCACCGTCTCGCGGAGCTCGGCGTCGCCAGCACCGTCGTGCCGTCCCACTCGACGCGCCTCGACGAGCTCGCGGCCCTCGACCCGGCAGGCGTCATCGTGTCACCGGGGCCACAGGGCCCCGACGAGGCTGGCGTCTCGACGGCCGCGATCCGCGCCCTTGGCGAGCGCATCCCGGTGCTCGGGATCTGCCTCGGTCACCAGTGCATCGCCGTTGCCCACGGCGTTGCCGTCGCGCCGACCGCGAACGCGTGCCACGGACGGGCGTCGCTCGTCTCCCACGATGGCCTAGGCCTGCTCGCCGGCCTCGCCTCGCCCTTCCCGGCCGGCCGCTACCACGCGCTCGCAGCTGCCGATCCCGGCCCGGGGTCGCCGCTCGTCGTCTCCGCCCGCCTCGCCGACGGCAGCGGCCTCGTGATGGGCCTGCGCCACCGAACGCTGCCGATCGAGGGGGTGCAGTTTCACCCGGAGAGCGTGCTCACGCCGCTCGGCTACCGCATCCTCGGCAACTTCGCCCGCCAGTGCGGGCTCGCCGTCAACGCGTCAGCCGAGGAAGGTGAAGGCAGACTGCCCGACGATCGCGCCGTACCGGCGCGCTGAGATCGGCCCGAGCCCCGGCCACACGAACCAGGTGTACCGAACGCCCTTGTGCAGGAGCTTGCGTGGCACGGCGATCGCGCGCCTCGTCGGCCAACGATCGAGCACCTTCTTCCCGTTCGCGAACAGCTGCACGTTGTAGTACGTCGCGCCCTTGCTGGCGGCCCAGGAGAGGACGACGCGACCGTTCAGCTCGGAGCCGGCGAGAGGCGCGAGGCGCGAGGCCGGAACGAGGATCCGCAGCGCCGCCGTCGGCGTCGCGTTCGCGGCGCGATCGACGGCGAACACGACGTAGGCAAAGCGCGAGCCAGCCGCCTGGCGCGTCGCGAGCGATGCACCGAGGCCGCTGTACAGCACCTCGCCGTCGGTCGGTGTCGCCGGCGCGTGCCCGGCGTTGCGCACGACGACGACGCGGGCCAGGTCGGCGTCCGCCGGCGTCCGCCAGGAGAGCTTGATCGAGGCGCCGCGCACGCGCGAGGAGAGGCCAGCGGCGGCATGCGGCGGGGTGATGTCGGGCGTGACGACCGTGATCGATGCAGCCACCGAGCGGTTCCCAGCGAGGTCGACGGCCGCCACCTCGTACACGTACGACGTCGCATCCGCGGTCTGCAGGTCGGTCCAGGTCGTCTCGGTGGCGGCGAGGGCGGCGACCGGCTGGCCGTCGCGCACCACGGCGTAGCTGCCGACGCCGGAGAACGGTCCGCCCGGGGTGCGCGGCGCGTCAACTGCAGGAGCCCAGGTCAGCGCCACGTTGCGGGTGTGCGGCGCGATGAGGTCGCTGACGCTCGCCGGGCTCGCTGGCGCGGCCGTATCGACGAACACGGGGATCGCCGCGGACGGCGCTGAGAGGTGGAGGCCGTCGAAGGCCTCGATGGTGTAGTCGTGGCTGCCGTCGTCCGGCACCGTCGGGTCGGTGAAGCTCGTACCAACGACGGTGTTCGCGAGGACGACGCCGTCACGCAGCACCCGGTAGGAGACGACGTCGCCCGACTCCGACGCTGACCAGCCGATCGCCGGCGCCGCGTGGAGGAACGTCGGTGCACCGACCGCGACGTGCGGCGCGACCGGCGCCGTGTTGTCGATCCGCACCCCGGTCGGCCCGACGATCATCGCGTCGTTGCCGGCGCGGTCGACGACGTGCACGCGGAAGGCGTAGCCGGCAGCGTCGTCGGCGGCCGTCGTGTGCCACAGGTAGGCGACGTCACGCGTGGCAGGGTCGGCGATCGATGCGAGCGTGCGGACGCTGACGAAGCCGTCCGTCGACGCCTCGAAGGTGGCGGTTGCGACGCCGCTGCCGGCGTCGTCGAGAGCGGCGGCGATGGTGACGTCACCGGCGTTGACGGAGTCCGGAACGGGCGCCGTGAACGTGCCGGTCGGCGGCGCGTTGTCGACCGTCACCGCGACCGGGCTCGTCGCCTCGTTGCCGACGGCATCGAGGGCGCGTGCTGCGATGGTGATCGGGCCATCGGAGACGCTCCGGCTCGACCAGACGGCGGTGTACAGGCCGTTCGTCGCGACGGCGGGAACGCTCGTCGCGCCAGCGAGAAACTCGACCGACACGATGCCGCTCCCACCCGGATCAACAGCAGTCGCCTGGAGCGTCACGTCGCCAGCAACGAAGCCGCCAGCGAGCGGCATGCTGATCGCAACGGTCGGTGGTGTCGTGTCGACGCGCACGAGCGCCTCAGCAGAGGCGGTGCCGCCGGTCGGTGCGACGGCGTAACACCACATCCCGTCGATCGCCGTGAGGTCGTCGAAGAAGCTCACGCTGCCCGTTCCGACGACCGTCGCCCCTCCCAGCCGACAGGTGTCGCGGCTGCGCAGGACGACGTACCCAAGCCCGCTCGGTGAGCTGTCGGTCCACGTCAGGTGTGGCGCACGGGTCGGCGAGTCAACCTGGAGCGTGACGTCGGCAAGGGCCGGCGTCGCGGCGGCGAGGATCAGGGCGAGCGCGAACGTCCGGGAACGGGCCACCCTCCGGCATTCGCCGTCCGGTGGCCCGTTCCTGCCTCTTACCTGCCCATCAGGAGCCTGTCAAGAAGGCCCCTAGATGAAATGGCGTGGTCATCCGACTGCCTGGATCGTCCTGCGCTTGTCGGCTCTGCCACCCGTCGGGTGGCTACGCCGCTCAGCTCCGGCGACCGCGCCCCGGCCCGCTCTGCGTGCCGGATCGTGGGCTTCGCGGGAACGTCGCGC
>JANYCN010000049.1 GCA_025360225.1 Actinomycetes bacterium
TAGCGTGTCAAGGCCTTCGCCTTGACACGCGTGCGAGCGGGCGTGCTATCCAGCACGCCCGCGATCAGCAAGCCCTGCGCGACGCGCAACGCTCCCGCTCGCTCCAGACACCCGATGACCATGCCATTTGACAATCACACCGCTAGGACGCGCTGACGACGATCCGCAGCCAGCCGTGCAGGTCGGGCGCGGCGCCGGTCTGGATGGCGAGCAACGCCTCGCGCAAGCGTGCGGCGACAGGGCCGAACGCGCCGCCGCGGATGCTGAAGTCGTCGCTGCGCGACTTGACGTGCCCGACCGGGGTGATCACCGCCGCGGTGCCGCAGGCGAACACCTCGCTGATCGTGCCGTCAGAGTTGCCGGCCCGCCACTCGTCGATCGTGATCCGTCGCACGTCGACCGGATACCCGAGATCGGCTGCGAGCTGCAGCAGCGACTCGCGCGTGATCCCCGGCAGGAGCGTGCCGGTGAGCTCGGGCGTCACCAGCCGCACGTCGGCGCCCTCGCCGAACACGAAGAAGAGGTTCATCCCGCCCATCTCCTCGATCGTCGTGCGCTCGATGGCGTCGAGCCAGACGACCTGGTCGCAGCCTGCTTCCTGCGCCTCCAGCTGCGCGGCGAGGCTCGCGGCATAGTTGCCGGAGGCCTTCGCGGCACCGGTGCCGCCCGGCGCGGCGCGCGAGTACTCCTCCGACACCCACACCGCGACCGGCTTCACGCCGCCCGTGAAGTACGAGCCGCTCGGCGAGCTGATCAGGAAGAAGGAGAAGCGGCTTGACGGCCGCACCTGCAGCACCTCCTCCGTTGCGAACATCACCGGACGCAAGTACAGGGTCTGACCATCGCCGTTCGGCACCCACCCCTGGTCGAGCGTCACGAGGGCGTCGATCGCCTCGACGAACCGCTCCTCCGGCAGCTCCGGCATGGCGAGCCGACGCGCCGAGCTGTTCATCCGCCTCGCGTTCGCAAAGGGACGGAACACGCCAACGCCGCCGTCGGCCAGCCGGTACGCCTTCAACCCCTCGAACGCAGCCTGCGCGTAGTGGAACACGGCAGCGGTCGGCGGGATCGAGATCGGCCCGTACGGCACGATCGTCGTGGGTCCCCAACCCTCACCGGCGACGTAGTCAATCCGCACCATGTGCTCGCCAAAGAGCAAGCCGAAACCTGGGTTCTCGAGGAGCGTGGCCCGTGTCGCAGCGTCGATCGGGTTCGCGGTGGTCTGGACGATGGGAGCCATTGGAGCATGGTCGCAGCTTCGCTCCCAAGGAAGCGCCGAGTAACCTCGGCCGGCGCGCGCGGCTGGGGTCAGCCACGGCCGCCGACGAGCACCCGAGCCGGGACCTCGCCGAGGTGGTAGCACGCAGCGCGCCAGTCAGGGTCGTCGACGAGCACGACGTCTGCGGCGAACCCTGCCACGAGGCGCCCGACGTGGCTCTTGATGCCGAGCACCGCTGCCGGTGCCGCGGTCGCTGCTGCGAGCGCCTCCGCACACGACAGGCGCAGCCGTGTGCAGGCGAGGTTGATCGCCGTCAGCAACGAGTCGCACGGCGCCGACCCAGGGTTGAAGTCGGTGGCGAGGACGATCGCCCCGCCGGCGTCCGCAAGGGCGCGGGCGGGCGGCATCGGCAGGTCGAGGTAGAGCGCGCAGAGCGGCAGACAGACGCCAGCGACACCGGAGGCGGCGAGCAGCGCGACCCCGTCCGCACCGGTCTGCTCGAGATGGTCGACCGAGGCTGCGCCAAGCTCGGCGGCGAGCGCGATCGCGCCACACTCTGAGAATTGATCGCCGTGAATTCGCAGCGCTAACCCAAGAGCCCGGGCGGCGACGAGGAACGGGCGGCACTCCTCTGCGCTGAACGCTCCACGCTCGAGGAACACGTCAGCAGCCGTCGCGAGCTCGCGGCAGGCCGGCAGGATCTCCTCGATCGCCACCTGCACGTAGGCCGCCGCCGACGGCATCTCCGGCGGCAGGGCATGGAGCGCGAGGCAGGTGCCGAGGACGCGGACGTCCGCGAGGGCGGCACCCGCGTGAGCGGCGCGCAGCATCGCCGCCTCCGAGCGTGCATCGAGCCCGTAGCCTGACTTCACCTCCGCCGTCGTCGTGCCCAGCCGGCGCATCGCAGCAAGGCGCCGTGCCGCACCAGCGGCGAGCTCGTCGTCCGACGCGGCGCGCACCGCGGCGACGCTCGAGCGGATCCCGCCGCCAGCCGCGGCGATCTCCTCGTAGCCCTGGCCCTGCGCTCGGCGATCGAACTCGTCGATGCGCGACCCGGCCCAGACGGCGTGCGTGTGGCAGTCGACGAGGCCGGGGATCGCGCTCATGCCGGTGGCGTCGATGCCGTTGCGTGCGTCGTGGCTCGCCACGATCGACTCGCGCGACCCGATGGCGACGATCCGCCCGTTGTCGATCGCGATCGCCCCGTCACGGTGCACCACGAAGGAGCCCCTGGCGTCGACCGTCGCGATCGTCGCCAGGTGGTCGATGATCAGCTCGACGTCTGCCATGCTCCCGAGTATGACGGAGGCGCTCGAGATCGGGATCAGCCCGCTGGTGATCGGCGACGTCGTCGCCGTGGCACGCGACGGTCGGCGCGTCGTGCTTGCCGCGGGGGTGCGGGAACGGATCGCCGGCGGCAGAGTGGCGCTCGAGGAGCTCGCTGCTCATGAGCCGCCGACGTACGGCGTGAACACCGGATTCGGGCACCTGTCGAGCGTCCGGATCCCGGCCTCAGAGCAGGCTCAGCTGCAGCTGAACCTCGTCCGCTCGCACGCCTGCGGCGTCGGCGAGCCGCTGCCCGACGACATCGTCCGCGGCATGCTGCTGCTGCTCGCGAACTCGCTCGCGAAGGGCCATTCAGGCGTTCGGCCCGTCGTCGTCGAGACGGTGCTCGCGCTGGTCAACGCGAACGTCCTACCCGTCGTGCCGTCCCGCGGCTCGGTCGGCGCGTCAGGCGACCTGGCACCCCTCGCGCACTGCGCCATGACCCTGATCGGCGAGGGGACCGACCTCGCCGCGTCGGGCATCGCACCCGTCGTGCTGCAGTCGAAGGAGGGCCTCGCGCTCCTGAACGGCACGCACCTGATGGCGGCGAGCGGCGCGCTCGCCGCGGCCGACGCACTGCGACTCGTGACGGCTGCCGTGACGGCTGGCGCGATGTCGATCGAGGCGCTGCTTGGCTCCCACAACCCGTTCGACGCACGGGTACACGAGCTCCGTCGCCAACCGGGGCAGATCGCCGTCGCCGCGCGCCTGCGCGACCTGCTCGCAGGATCGAGCATCGTCGAGAGCCACGCGAACTGCGCACGCGTCCAGGACCCCTACAGCTTCCGCTGCATCCCGCAGGTGCTCGGTGCTGTCGCCGACGGGCTCGAGCACGCGCGGGCGACGATCAGCCGCGAGCTCGACGCCGTGACCGACAACCCGCTGGTGTTCGTCGAGGACGGAAGGGGCCGCGCGATCAGCGCCGGGAACTTCCACGGACAACCGCTCTCGCTGGTGCTCGACCTGGCGGCGATCGCTGTTGCCGAGCTCGCCGGCTTCTCCGAGCGGCGAAGCTACGCGCTTCTCTCCCCCGGCCCGGCGAACCTGCCGGCCTTCCTCGCTGCCGCCCCGGGCCTCGAGTCGGGGCTGATGATCCTGCAGTACACCGCGGCGTCGCTCGTCGCCGAGCTCGCGGTGCTCGCGCACCCGGCCGGCGTGCACAGCGTGCCGACATCGGCTGGGATGGAGGACTTCAACTCGATGGGCGCGACGGCCGCGCTGAAGCTGTGCCAGGCGCTCGATCACGCCTACCACGTCGTCGCGATCGAGCTCGTCTGCGCCGCCCAAGGGCTCGAGCACCACCGCCCGCTGCGGTCCGGGATCGGCGTCGAGGCGGCCCTTGCCCGCGTCCGCACGATCGTTGCGCCGATCACCAGCGACCGCTCGACGTCGGCCGACCTCGGCGCGCTCGCCACCGCCCTGCGGAACGGCCTGCTCGACGCGATCGTCCCGTGAACCGTCTCGCGACGGAGACGTCGCCGTACCTGCTTCAGCACAGCGGGAATCCCGTCCACTGGCAGGCGTGGGGGCCGGAGGCGTTCGCCGAGGCGCGAGATCGTGACGTCGCCGTCCTCGTCTCGATCGGCTACAGCTCGTGTCACTGGTGTCACGTGATGGCGCACGAGTCGTTCGAGGACGCGGCGACGGCCGAGCTGATGAACCGCCTGTTCGTGTGCGTGAAGGTCGACCGCGAGGAGCGCCCGGACGTCGACGCGGTCTACATGGATGCGGTCGTCGCCCAGACCGGACATGGCGGCTGGCCGATGACGGTGTTCGTCACGGCCGACGGCCGGCCGTTCTGGGGCGGCACGTACTTCCCGCCCGAGCCGCGCCACGGCATGCCATCGTTCCGCCAGGTGCTCGACGGCGTCGCCGACGCCCACCGTCATCGCCGCGGCGACGTGCTGCACCAGGCGGGTGAGTTGACGGCGCAGATCGGACGACACCTGGAGGGCGCGCGCACGGACGACGAGCTAACCTGGAGCACCGTCGACCGGGCGCTCGGGGCCCTGCGGAACGCGTTTGACGCAGAACACGGCGGGTTCGGCGGTGCGCCGAAGTTCCCACCGTCTGCACTGCTACCGACGCTCCTCGGCCTCGGTGAACGCGGCTACGCAGCGGAGATGGCGCTCGCGACCCTCGACGCGATCGCCGACGGCGGCATCCACGACCAGCTCGGCGGCGGCTTCCACCGCTACGCCGTCGATGGCGTCTGGCTCGTGCCGCACTTCGAGAAGATGCTGTACGACAACGCGTTGCTCGCCCGCGCGTACGCGCACGGGCACTCGCTCACCGGCGAGGAGCGGCTTGCTGACGTGGCGCGGTCGACGCTCGCCTATCTCGACCGGGAGATGCTTCTGCCGGGCGGTGGTCTGGCCTCCGCCCAGGACGCGGACACCGACGGCGTCGAGGGGGCAACCTTCGTGTGGTCACCGTCGGCCATCGCGGCGGTCGTTGGCGATGCCGACTCGGCGATCGTCTGCCGGCGTTTCGGCGTCACCACGGCCGGCAACTTCGAGGGTGCGAACGTGCTCTCCGCCGCCGCCGCCGCATCACCGGCGGAGCTCGCGGTTGTAGACGCGGCGCGTCCCCGGCTGCTTGCCGCACGCGACCTCCGTCGTCAGCCGTTCCGCGATGACAAGGCGATCACGGCGTGGAACGGCATGGCGCTCGGCGCCTACGCCGACACCGGCCGCATCGTCGGCGACGCCGCGTTGATCGAACGCGCGCGGCAGATCGCAGCGTTTCTCCTCGGTCCGCTCTCCCGCAGGGACGGCCGTCTCCTCAGGACGTGGCGGGCTGGCGAGGCGCGGATCGACGCCTTCTCCGAGGACTACGGCGCGGTCGCAGACGGGCTCGTGGCGCTGCACCGCGCCACGGGCGAGCTCACGTGGCTGGCGGAGGCGCGTCGGCTAACGGGACTCGCGCTCGAGCTGTTCGACGAGGACGGTTCAGGCGCGTTCCTGCAGGCCCCACGCGACGGCGAACGGCTTGCGGCACGCCGCCGTGATGCAGACGACAACCCGACACCATCTGGGTCGTCGCTACTCGCGGGCTGCCTCGTCCGACTCGGACGCGTGTACGACGACCGCGCGTGGGAGGACCGCGGCGCTGACGCCGTTCGTGCGCTCGGACGGATGCTCGAACGCGCGCCATCGGCGTTCGGGCACCTGCTCGGCACGCTGCACCTGCTGCTCGACGCACCACGCGAGGTGGCGATCGTCGGGCGGGCCGACGATCCGCGCACGTACGCGCTGCGTGCAGCCGTCGACGCTGTGTATGACCCGAACCTGATCGTCGTCATCGCCGACCCACGCGACCCGCTCGCGCCGTCGATCCCGCTGCTCGCCGGGCGCGGACTGGTCGACGGAAGACCTGCGGCCTACGTGTGCGAGCGGATGATGTGCGCCCGCCCTGTGACGGACCGCGCGGCGCTCGTTGCGCTCCTCGCGCCGTCCGTGATCACCTGATCGATTCCCGTGACGACGGCCCTGCGAGCCTGCTCGGCATGGACTCTCGCATCGACCGCAACGCCCTGCACCGCTTCCTCGACGAGCAGATCACCCTGATCGAGGCGACGCCGTTGCCGCGCGAGGTGCGCGCTCTCGTACCCTCTGCCGATGTCGCCGACGGCGACCTCGGCTGCGTCTGGCTCGCCGCGGGCCTCGCGACCCAGGTCGGGCTCGTCCTGATGGAGGAGCCGCAGCGGTTCGTCGAGCTCGCACCCGGCCTGTCCCGCTGAACCACGCGTCAGATCGCGGTCGCACGCCCCGTCTCGAGCGCGGCGATCGCGGCTACCCAGCGCTCGGTAAGAACGTGTGCCGCCTCGTGCGGCTCACGGTCGACAAGGTCAGCCATCGCCAGTGGTGGCCCGATCGTCGCCGTGAAGCGCGGCAGCCGCGGCGGGAACAGCCTGAAGGCGGTAACACCATCGATCGCCACGGGGATCATCGGCACGGCTGCCGAAAGGGCGACGCGCGCCGCCCCCGACCGTGGCCGCGGCGGCGCGCCGGCAGCCGGCTTCCGTGTCCCTTCGGGGTAGATCGCCAGCGCCCACCCCTCGCGTGCGAGGTCGATCGCGAGGTCGATCGCCGCCGAGTCCGACCGGCCCCGTTCGACCTTGAACGCGCCAACCGACCGCGCAAGCCACGCCATCGGCGGGAAGAGGTAGATCTCCGCCTTCGCCATGAACCGCAACGGTCGCTCGATCGGAAGCGCGATCAGAAACGCGTCGAAGTTCGACCGGTGCTGGCTCGCGATGACGCACCCACCGGTCGGCGGCACGTTCTCGAGCCCGGTCGCTGTGAGTCGGAAGGCGATGCGAAAGAGCGGGCGCGTGACGCCACGCAGCGCGTCGTAGACGGGCATCCGGAGGTATCCACGGCGGTTGCGCTCGTCCCGCCGCGCACGTCGGTCAGACGGCATAGACGCCGTCGGTCACGGTCGCCGGATCAGGCCAAGGCGAGGCATCGGCCAAGGCGACCGCCTCGTCGACGACGCGTGCAACCTCCTGCGCGACCGCGTCGATCTCCTCGTCGGCGATGCCGCCCTCCCCACGCAGCCACCGCTCGCAGCGAGCGATCGGATCAGACTGCTCCCACGCAGCGAGCAGGTCGCGCGGCACGTAGCTCGCGTCGTCGTGGATCGCGTGGCCGTCCATCCGCAAGGTCACGAGCTCGAGCAGCGTCGGGCCGCCACCTGCGCGCGCCTTCTCGATCGCCGCCGACGCAGCGGCGTGAACCGCGAGGACGTCGGTTCCGTCAACGACGCTCCCCTCGAAGCCATAGCTGGCGGCGCGATCGGCGAGGTGGGCGCAGGCGTAGTTCAGGTCAGCCGGCGTCGAGTAGGCGAACTGGTTGTTGTCGACGATGAACACGATCGGCAACCGACGGACGGCAGCGAGGTTCATGCACTCGTGCACGTCGCCTCGGGCCGACGACCCATCGCCGAACCAGCCGACAGCGACGCGAGCCTCTGACCGGATCCGGAACGCGAGGGCGATCCCCGTGATCGTCGGCAGGATCCCTGGCAGGTGCGAGACGCCCGCGATCAACCCGCGATCGAGATCCTGTGAGCGGAGGTTCGAGTCGCGCCCGCGCGTCGCGCCGCCGTCGCGTCCCATGTACTGGCACAGGAGTCGCCACGGCTCCGCGCCACGGCTCACGTGCACGCCCATGTTGCGATGCAGCGGCGCTGCCACGTCCTCGGGCCCCATCGCGCTCGCGACACCCACGGACGCCGCCTCGTTGCCGCGGCCGGTGTAGAACGAGCCGGGCAGCTTCCCCTGCTTGAACAGCGCCGAGCCGCGCTCCTCCAGCCCGCGCGTCAGCAGCATGCGCCGGTACAGCTCGAGCTCGAACGTCGTCACGAGCGCATTGTCGCACGGCACCACGCGGCGACCGAGCAAAGCACGGCGCGTCTCGCGGTCAGACGGCTAGGAAGCCGCGAGGCGGAGCAGCACGGCGGCGGCGGTGTGGAGGCGGTTCTCCGCCTGATCGAAGACGGCCGATTGCGGGCCCTCGAGCACGGACTCGGTGACCTCCTCGCCGCGGTGGGCGGGGAGGCAGTGCAGGAAGACGGCGTCGGGTCGGGCGAGCGCCATGAGCGCGTCATCTACCCGGTAGAGGGCGAGGTCGGCGAGCTTCTGCGCGCGGCGATCATCCTCTCCCATCGAGACGAACACGTCGGTGTAGACCGCGCAGGCGCCGGTGACCGCCGCGACCGGGTCGCCGGTGATCGTGACCGAACCACCGGTACGCAGGGCGACGGCGACGGCGGCCTCGGCGACGGCGGGCAGCGGGCGATATCCCTCGGGACACGCGACGCGGACGTGCATTCCGGCTAACGCGCAGGCCTCGATCAACGAGTGCGCGACGTTGTTGCCGTCCCCGACGTAGGCGACCTCGAGCCCCGCGAGCGCGCCGAAACGCTCGCGCACGGTGAGCAGGTCGGCGAGCGCTTGACACGGATGATGGGTGTCGGTGAGCGCGTTGATGACGGGCACGCTCGACCAGCGCGCGAACTCCTCAACGTCGGCGTGGGCGTGCGTGCGCACGACGATCGCCGCGGCATAGCGCGAGATCACCCGTGCCGTGTCGCGGATCGGCTCGCCCCGACCAAGCTGGAGCTGGTCGGCACTCGCGAACACCGGGTGGCCACCAAGCCGTGCGATTGCCGCCTCGAACGAGAGCCGCGTGCGCGTCGACGGCTTCGTGAAGTGCATCAGGACGGCTCGACCACCGAGCGCGCGATCGTGGAGCGCGCGGTCGGCCTTCAGGTCAGCCGCGGTGTCGAGCATCCCCCCGAGGTCAGCCGGCGCGAGCCCCGCGAGCGAGAGGAGATGGGACGTCGAGGCGCAGAGCATTCGCATGAGTATACACAGCTCTGCATAGTCATGCAGCTGTGACAACGTGAACATCTCGGTGTACGATGGCGCAGACGGTGTTTGCGAACGGCGCGCTGCGAGGGGTTCACACGACCCGATACGGGGCGTACGAGGCCGCCGTCATGGCGACCATCGTCTTCCTCGTGGCCTACGTCACCGGCACCGCGCTCGCTGCACCAGCCACGCTCCTCGTCGCCCTGTTCAACGTTCCGGTCGCGCTCGTACCGGTCGGCGCATGGCTCGCGTGGCACACGCTGTCCGGGCGGGACCGGCGAGTCTGGCTCCTTCAGGCGCTCGCGGCGACCTGCTGGACGGTCGGCACGCTCGTCTGGTACGCCGCGTTCGCAACAGGCGGAGACGTCGCGCCACGCAACCCGGGGATCTGGAACGTGTTCTTCCTCGCCGGTTACGCGCTCGCCGTGGCCGGGATGCGGGTCGGGCTCGCCTCAGCCACGCGTCTCACCCACGCGGTCGTTGACACCATCGCGATCGCGGCTGCGCTCGTCGCGTTCGGTTCGATGCTCGTCGAGAAGGCGGATGCGATCGGCTGGACGACGCGCACCTTCGTGGTGCTCGCGCGCCCAGCGTTCGGCCTTCTGATGATCGTGTTGATCCTCTCCGCCCTCTTCGGCCGCTGGGAGACGGTGCGCCCATCAGTGCTGATCATGGCCCTCGGTCACGTGTTCCTGACGCTCGGTAGCCTCCGCGGCACGCTCGACTTCCTCGCGAACGACTTCGCCGACGACCACTGGGCGGACGTGTTGTGGGCAGCCGGCGCCGCCTGCTTCCTCGTCGCCACTGCGCGTGTCATCTGCCACCGCGACGAGCAGGGGCCGGGACGGATCGCCGCCCGGCCGGGCTCCGCGCTATGGCTCCGTCTGGGCCTGACGCTGCTGTTGTTCGTCGGCGCGGCACAGGTTTACCGGGTCGCTGACAGGGATGGCGGGACGCAGGTGAGCGCCTACGCGATGACCGTGATGGGAGCCGCGCTCGCGCTACGCGCGGTGTTCGAGCTACGCGAGCACCGCACGACGGTCGTCGCGCTCGAACGCGAGCTGTCCGATGCCCGCCAGACGGGAGCCTCCGTGAAGACGCTGCGCGAGCGGAACATGGACCTCCGGCTTCGGCAGGTGATGATCGACCAGGCCGTTTCCCGCGAGGCCGAGGACCAGCCGGAGGTCCTTGACGGGTTGATGCGCGCCGTCACCGACCTGTTAGAGCGGACAAAGGATCCGCGCCAGGACGAGAGCTAGTGGTCTGATTGTCAAATGGCGTGGTCATTCGCGCGCCTGGATCGTCCTGCGCTGGCTGCGCTCCCGCTCGCTCCAGACACCAATAACCATGCCACTTGACGATCACACCACTTGCGTCAGTAGGGCGTCGATGTCCGGTGGCACACTGGCCTCCTGGTCGGCGTTGGGTAGCAACGCCGGATTTCGACGCCCACCCCGCGGACCATTCCCGGCCGTTAGAACAATTCGGAATCAATCATCTAGCAAAGCGGCGAAGCCGGAGCGAGTTCGTCACGACGAGCAGGCTCGAGCTGGCCATCGCACCCGCGGCAACCATCGGGTGGAGGGCACCAGCCGCCGCGAGCGGGATCGCCGCGACGTTGTAGGCGAACGCCCAGACGAGGTTGCCGCGGATCACCGCGAGGGTGCGCCGAGCGAGCCGGATCGCGTCGGTGACGGCGAGGAGGTCGCTCCGAGCGAGCGTGATGTCCGAGGCCTCGATCGCCGCGTCGGTGCCGGCACCGATCGACAGGCCGATCGTCGCCTCGGCGAGCGCGGGAGCATCGTTGACCCCGTCGCCGACCACGGCGACGACCCGGCCGGCAGACTGGAGGGCGCGCACGACCTCCACCTTCCCCGCGGGCGTGACGCCGGCGAGGACCTCGTCGATCCCCACCGCGGCAGCAACCGAGCGCGCCACCGCCTCCGAGTCACCCGTGACGAGGACCGGCCGCAGCCCCAGCTCGCGCATCCGGCGAACCGCCGCCGCGCTCGTCGGACGCACCTCGTCGGCGACGGAGACGACGCCGCAGGCAACGCCGTCGACGACGACGACCACCGCCGTCTGGCCGGCCGTCGCCGCCGCTGAGACGGCCGCCTCGAGGGGCCCGCTCACCGGATGGCGTCCGACGGCAACGACACGTCCACCGACGAGCCCCGACACGCCAAGACCGACCTGCGCCACGAACGCGTCGACCGGTGCTAGCGCTCCGGCACGCTCGAGGGCGGCACGAGCGATCGCCCGTCCGATCGGGTGCTCCGAGCCATGCTCGACGGCGCCCGCAAGCGCGAGCACCTCCTCCTCCGTCGCTCCTTCGATGGCGGCGCAGGCAACGACGCGCATCGTTCCCGTCGTTATCGTTCCCGTCTTGTCCAGCACGATCGTGTCGATCCGCCGCGTCGACTCGAGGACCGCCGGTCCGCGAATCAGCAGGCCGAGCTGCGCGCCGCGCCCGGTGCCGACGAGCAGCGCCGTCGGGGTGGCGAGCCCGAGCGCGCACGGGCAGGCGATGATCAAGACGGCAACGGCGTTGGTGAGGGCTCGGCCCTGGGACGCGCCGGCTCCGAGCCAGTAGCCGTAGGTCGCCGTCGCGAGGACGATCACGCACGGGACGAAGATCGCGGCGACACGATCAGCGAGCCGCTGGACTGACGCCTTGCCGGACTGGGCGTCGCGAACGAGGCGTTGGATCCCGGCGAGCGCGGTGTCGACGCCGACCCGCGTCGCCCGCACCTCGAGGCGCCCGGCGACGTTCAGGGTGCCGCCGGCGACGGCGTCTCCGACGACGACGTCGCGAGGCATGCTCTCCCCGGTGAGCATCGACTCGTCGACGGCCGATGCGCCAGCAACGACGACCCCGTCAGTTGCGATCCGCTCGCCGGGCCGCAGGACGAGACGGTCGCCGACAGACAGATGCGCGGCGGAGACCGACCGTTCGACGCCGTCAACGAGCACCGATGCCGTCGACGGCGCGAGCGCCAGCAACGCGCCGATCGCGCCTCCGGCGCGCTGCTTCGCCCGCGCCTCCAACCAACGCCCGAGAAGGATCAAGGTCACCACCGTGCCGGCCACCTCGAAGTACAGCTCGCCGCCGTCGAGCACGCCGACGACTGACGCGCCCCACGCGGCGACGCTGCCGATCGAGATCAGCGTGTCCATCGAGGCGGACGCTTGGCGCAGGTTCCGCCAGGTCGCGCGGTGCAGCGGCCAGCCGCTCCACCAGACGACAGGTGAGACGAGGACGAGGGCGGCGAAGCGCAGCCACGGAGCGTCCAGGCCGGTCATCGCGGCGACCATCACCGGCGCGGTGAGCACGATGCCGACGACGACGCGAGCGGCGAGGCGATCGTCGTCGGCTCGCGGCGCCTCACCCTGGGCGACGGCGTGATAGCCAAGCTTCTCGACCGTCGCGCACACCAGCTCGAGCGACGCCGCGTCCGGTACCTGCACGCGGGCCGACGCGACGGCGTAGTTCACGGTCGCGGTGACGCCGTCGAGCCGGTTCAGGCCTCGCTCGATGCGGGATGCGCAACTGGCACAGGTCATGCCCTCGATCGGGACGTCGACGTTCACCGTCAACGCCGCCGTGCCTGATGGCTCGCTCGCAGCGCCGGTCCCGCTCCCGCCACGAACGCCTCGGACCGGAGACCGACGGTCGGCGGGCCAGCGCCGACGCGGCGTGCGTGTCCGATCGCGTACGCGCTCGTGCCGACCATCACGAGCCCGGCGACGAACGCCAGAAGGCGCCACCCGGGTCGCGGTCGACCACTCACGCCGGTGCGACGTCGAAGCCGGCGTCGTCGATGGCGTCACGGACGGCCTCGTCGTCGAACGCTGGACCAGCGACGACAACGGACATCGCTGCGAGGTCAACGGTGACGGAACTGACGCCGCTCACCCGCCCAACGGAGGAGCGGATCGCCTCCTCGCAGTGGGCACAGGTCATCCCGGGGACGGTGAAGGTGCGTGCCTGCACGAACGCACCCTATCATACCCCCAGGGGGTATAGTTGGAGAATGACGGAACGAGAACAACCCGCTCCGCGCGGCTACTCCGCGTCGCGCGACCAGATCGTCGCCCGGCTGGCGAAGGTCGAGGGACAGGTGCGCGGCATCGGTCGGATGGTCGCCGAGGAGCGCTACTGCGTCGACGTCCTGACCCAGATCGCAGCGGCGCAAGCCGCACTCGACAAGGTCGCGCTCGGCCTCCTCGACACGCACGTCGCACACTGCGTGGTCGGCGGCCACGGGCCGGGCACGCCCACCGAACGCACGGAGGAGCTGATGGCCGCCGTCGGCCGGCTCATCCGTCGTTGAACGCCGTCCCCGCGCACGACCCGGCGAACGCGGTCGCGGTGGCCGGACACCTGCTCGAGACCGCACGCGGCGGCGCCGTCGCCAGCGCCATGTTCGTCTTCGCCCGCCCGACGATCGTGATTGGCTCAGCGCAGCCCAAGGTCTCGGTGCGCGCGGAGGTCGCGGCGGCGGATGGCGTAGCGGTGATCCGGCGCGGCTCCGGCGGTGGCGCGGTCCTCTGCGACGCTGGCCTCGTCGAGGTCGACGTTGCCGTGCCGAACGGGCACGAGCTCGCGATCGGCGACGTGACCGAGTCCTATCGCTGGTTCGGCATGGCGTGGGTCGCGGCGCTCGCCGACCTCGGCATCGCCGCCCGCCTGGTGATGCCCGACGAGGCCCGCAGCCTGAGCGCCGAGCGGCGCGCCGCCGGCCGCGACGCCTGCTACGCGTCGCTCTCGCCGTACGAGGTCGTCACGCTCGACGGCAGGAAGCTCGTCGGCCTCTGCCAGCGGCGACGCGGGGGCGCCGTCGTGTACCAGTCGTCGGTGGCGGTTACCGGCTCGCCGGGGCGGGTCGCCCGCTACCTGAACGCGGTCCGGCTGCCCGGCCTCGAGCGCGCCGTAGCCCTCGCAGACCTCGGCTGCGACGCGACGGTCGATCAGGTCGCGACGGCGATCACGCTTCCTCGCTGAGCCGCGCTCGGGCGGCCCGAGCCTTCGCTCGCACGCGTGCACGAGCGACGTCGACCGGATCCTCCTCGGGTCGATCAACGGTGACGGTCTCGTGCGCGGCGTCGGCGTTCGCCGCAGCGACGCTCGCGAGCCCCTCCGCGACGGCGCTCTCCGCAAGGCGAGCGCGGAGCGAGAGGCGCAGGTCGTCGGTGACGGCGGCTGGCTCGTCAAGGTCGACGTCCGGAGCGACGGTGAGGTCCTCGTAGTGATGACGATCGGTGCGGCGCAGCACGGTGCGCGCCACCCACTCGCGCGTTCCCTCTCGACCGGCAAGGGCGAAAGCGGCGCCCACCGCGCCTGCCACGCCGACAATGATGCGCTTCTTCAACCGTGGCTCCTTCGTGATCCGTGAAGCGTAGCGGCGCCTCGGCTCTCGGTCCGCTGCTACGCTGATCAGGTTACGGCCGCCAACGGCCCTTTTCGATTGCTCGTCGCCAGGAGGCGTGTCGTCCCAGTGAAGTCCTACGAAGCCCTGATCCTGATCGACCCGGATGCCGACGAAGAGCGCCAGGACGAGATCGTCGGCCGCGTCCGCGAGATCGTGCTCAGCGGTGGCGGCACATGGGACGCCCTCGACCCGTGGGGTCGTCGCAAGCTCGCCTTTGCGATCACCAAGAAGACCGAGGCGCACCACTGGATGGTGCACTTCACCTGCCCGACGCCTGCGCTCGCTGAGGTCGATCGGGTCCTGCGCATCACCGACGGCGTGCTTCGGCACATGTCCGTGATCCGTCGTCCCGCGCGGCCTTCGAAGAAGAAGAGCGCAGCAGCGAGCTGATCCCGCGCGGAAGCTGCGCGTGTTCGCGCAGCACCACCGCGGAGCGCATGCTCTACGCTAGTCCGAACAGACGTTCGGCAGAGGAGTGAGATCGTGGCAAACATCAATCGCGTGGTGCTCGTCGGGAACCTGACCCGCGACCCCGAGCTGAAGTCGCTCCCGAGCGGCATGTCGGTGTGCGACCTTGGCATCGCAGTCAACCATCGGCGCAAGAACCAGCAGAGCGGCGAGTGGATCGAGGAGCCGAACTACTTCACCGTCTCGGTGTTCGGCACGCAGGGCGAGAGCTGTGCCCGGTTCCTCACCAAGGGCCGCCAGGTCGCAGTCGATGGCCGGCTCCGCTGGCGCCAGTGGGATGCGCCGGACGGCACGAAGCGCTCGACGGTCGACGTGATCGCCGAGACCGTGCAGTTCGTCGGCCCGCGCGATGGCGCCGGGCAGGGCGGTGGTGGCGAGAGCTCCTACGGTGGCGGACGACCGCAGGCCGCCGCCGCAGCGGCTCCCAAAGAGCAGGGTCCATGGACCGGCGGGGGCGCCGACATGGACGACGACATTCCCTTCTAACCTCGAGCATCGGACTTTCGGACATGGCACGGACTGGAACACAGAAGGCGATCCTCCTCGTCGACGTCGAGCACCTCGGTCATCGCGGCGACGTTGTCGGCGTCGCCCGCGGCTACATGCGCAACTACCTGCTTCCCCGGCACCTCGCCGAGGTGGCGACCGAGGCGCGCGTCGCCGAGGTCGAGAAGGTGCGAGCGAGCCGCGCGAAGCAGGAGGCCCGGTCGCTCGAGCAGGCACAGGGCATCGCGAAGGTGCTGAGCGGCACGCTGCTCACGATCCCCGCGCGCTCGGGCGCCGATGGGCGCCTCTACGGCTCGATCACCTCGGCGGACATCGCCGATGAGGTCTGGCGCACGCGCAAGATCCGCGTCGACCGTCGTAAGGTGCGCCTCGACGAGCCGATCAAGGCGCTCGGTACCTACCTGATCGCGATCGACATCTTCCCCGAGGTGCGTGCAGCGATGCGCACGCAGGTCATTCAGGCGGAGGGGTTCGACATGACAGCGACGGCGACCGACGCGCAGCCGACCGACCTCGTCGCCGTCTCATAGCTCGGGGTTCGGAGCCGTGAGCGCCGTCGGCACGTCGCCGGGGCCGACCGTACCACCACAGGATCTCGACGCCGAGGAGTCCGTCCTCGGCGCGATGCTCCTGTCCGAGTCTGCCGTCGACCTGGTGACCGAGATCGTGCGCCCGCACGACTTCTACCGACCCGCGAACGGCGTGATCTTTGATGCCGTCCAGCGACTCTACGGCGGCAACCGGCCGGTGGACGCGATCACCGTCTCCGACGAGCTCGCGACGATGGGCAAGCTCGACGAGGTCGGCGGAGCGCCGTACATCCATGGGCTCTCCGACGCGATCCCGGCCGTCGCAAACGTGCGCCGCTACGCCGAGATCGTCCACGACCTGGCGGTGATCCGCCGACTGATCGCCGCCGGCACGGCGATCGCGCAGCTCGGGTACGAGCGATCGTCGTCGGCGACCGAGCTCGTCGATCAGGCCGAGTCGCTCGTCTTCGACGTCGCGCAGGAGCGCGTGCACCAGGGCCTCGTGCCGATCAAGAACCTGCTCCACGAGGAGTTCGAGCGGATCGAGAAGCTGCAGGAGTCCGGCTCCGACGTCACCGGCGTGCCGTCTGGTCTCCGCGATCTCGACCGCGTGCTCTCGGGCTTCCAGGACTCGAACCTCGTGATCCTGGCGGCGCGGCCTGGCATGGGGAAGACCTCGATGGCGCTCGGCTTCGCGCGCCACGTCGGCGTGCACGAGAACCTGCCGGTCGCGATCTTCAGCCTCGAGATGTCAAAGCACGAGGTGACACAGCGCCTGATGTGCGGGGAAGGCCTGGTCGACTCGACGCTCCTGCGGAGCGGGCGCACGATGCGTCCCGAGGACTGGGCAAGCCTGACGGCGGCGTGTGACCGCCTGTCCCGCGCGCCGATCTACATCGACGATACCGCCGGCGTCAACGTGATGGAGATCCGCTCGAAAGCCCGCCGGCTGAAGAGCGTCGAGAAGGGCCTCGCGCTGATCATCGTTGACTACCTGCAGCTGATGAGCGGCTCGACATCCAGCCGCGACGATGGTCGCGTGCAGGAGATCTCGCACATCTCCCGCTCGCTGAAGCTGCTCGCGCGTGACCTCAACACGCCGGTGATCGCGCTCTCCCAGCTCTCCCGCGCCGTCGAGAGCCGCACCGACAAGCGACCGCTGCTATCTGACCTGCGCGAGTCCGGCTCGATCGAGCAGGACGCCGACGTCGTGATGTTCATCTACCGCGACGACTACTACAACAAGGAATCCGAGAACCCGGGCGTGGCCGAGATCGTCGTGGCAAAGCACCGGAGCGGCGCAACCGGCAGCGTCGAGGTCGCGTTCCGCCAGAAGTACACGTTGTTCTCCGACCTTCTCCGAGGGGAGAACTGAGATGCCAGGAGTCGTGATCGTCGGCGCCCAGTGGGGAGACGAGGGCAAGGGAAAGATCGTCGACCTGCTCGCCGAGCAGTTCTCGATCATCGCCCGCTACCAGGGTGGCGCGAACGCTGGGCACACCGTCGTCGTCGGCGAGGAGACCTTCAAGTTCCGGCTCTTGCCGTCCGGTATCCTCGACGCCGGCAAGCTGTGCGTGCTCGGCAACGGCGTCGTGATCGATCCCGAGGCGCTCGTCGGAGAGCTCGACGAGCTCGAGGGACGCGGCCGATCTGCCGCTGGCCTTCGTATCTCGGGGAACGCCCACCTCGTGATGCCGTGGCACCGGATCATCGACGCGCAGTCCGAGGTGCGCCTCGGCCCGTTGCAGATCGGCACGACCAAACGCGGCATCGGCCCGGCGTACGCCGACAAGGCGTCGCGCCTCGGGATCCGCGTGCAGGACCTCCTCGACCGCGGGATCCTGCGTGAGAAGGTCGCGGCTGCCCTCGCCCTGAAGAACGAGCAGCTCGAGCGGATCTACGACCACGCGTCGCTTGACCTCGATCTGCTGATGGCCGACCTCGACGTGTTTGCGGGCCGCCTTGAGCCGTACATCGCAGACACGTCGCGGCTGCTCGACACGGCGCTCCGAGCCGGCGAGCCGGTCCTGTTCGAGGGCGCCCAGGGAACGCTGCTTGACCTCGACCACGGCACGTACCCGTTCGTGACCTCCTCGAACCCGATCGCCGGCGGCGCCTGCACCGGCACCGGCATCGGCCCGACGAGGATCACCTCGGTAGTCGGTGTCGCGAAGGCCTACCTGACGCGCGTCGGCTCGGGCCCGTTTCCGAGCGAGGCCGACCCCGAGCGCGGGCTGCGTCTGCGCACGATCGGCGCCGAGTTCGGCACCGTCACGGGTCGTGAGCGCCGCTGCGGCTGGCTCGACATGGTCGGCCTGCGCTTCGCCTCCCGCGTCAACGGCATGACCGGACTGGTCCTCACCAAGCTGGACGTTCTCACCGGTTTCGAGCAGATCCCCGTGTGTGTCGGCTACCGTCTGCGCGACGGGCTGGTGGTCGACGACTTCCCCGCACACCAGTCCGACTTCCACCACGCAGAGGCGGTCTTCAGCGAGCTGCCAGGCTGGGAGGAGGACCTCGCGGGCGTCAGGCGCTTCGAGGATCTCCCCGCGAACGCCCGTGCCTACGTCGAGTGGGTGGAGGCGGAGCTCGACGTGCCCGTCGAGCTCGTGGGCGTCGGCGTCCGTCGCGACCAGATCCTCTCGCCGCCCGGTCGGACGACGTTTGCGCTGACAACGCGATGACGATGCCCGCGGCGCCCGGTCGTGATGCCGTGTTCGCGCCGCTCGTCGTCGAAGGCGCCGTGGAGCAGATCGTGCGGCGCCTCGGCGAGGCGATTGGCACCGGCCTTCTCCGGCCCGGCGAGCGGCTTCCGACGGAGCTCGATCTTGCCGCGCTGCTCTCCGTCGCGCCGATGACGCTGCGCCAAGCGCTCTCGATCCTGCGCGACGCAGGATACGTCGAGACGCGTCGCGGCCGTGGCGGCGGGTCGTTCGTCGCCGTCGAGGTCGAGCGGCCGCTTGCCGCCTCCGGTCGGGTGCCGTCGCCGCGGGAGCTGCGCGACCTGATCGACTGGCGTCGCGCGGTCGGTGGCGAGGCCGCCGCCCTGGCCGCGCTCCGCGCCGACGGCGCAGCGCGTGCGACGGTCGCCGCGGCGGCGACGACGACAGAGGTCGCCGCGCAGGGTGCGTTCGCAACGTACCGGCTCGCAGACGCCAGCTTCCACGTCAGCGTCGCCGCTGCCAGCGGCTCGTCGCGTCTGCTTGCCGCCGAGACGGCGATCCAGGCCGAGCTCGACGAGATCCTCGCGGCACTGCCCGGCACCGGCTCGGTGAGCGCCGTCGCCGCGTCGACGGTCGGCCACCTGCCGATCATCCGCGCGCTCGAGCGCAGGGACGGCGACGCGGCTCGGGTTGCGATGGTGGCCCACGTCGAGGCGACGTACGACTGGGTGATCGGGCTGCATCTCGGACGCCTTGCACCCGAAACCTCTATCTGCTAGCGTTTCACCACTCCTTGCTGGCCAACCTTCCGTACCTCGACGTCGCCGACCCAACCTTCTCCGTCCGCTCGGAGGCCGTACGTGCGGCACGCGAGGCTGGGGCCTACGCACGCACGCCGTACGGGCTGGCGGTGCTGCGGTACGACGAGACAAGCCGCCTGATCAAGGATCGCCGGCTGATCCAGGGCAGCGCCGCATGGCCCGCCCACGTTGGTGTCACCGGCCGCTGGGCCGACTGGTGGGGTCGGATCGTGCTCAACCGTGAGGGCGACGACCACGCCCGGCTTCGCCGCCTGGCGACGCCGGCGTTCGCTCCGGGCCTCGTCCGGGAGATGACGCCGAGCTTCCAGGCGCTCGGGAACGAGCTGATCGACGGGTTTCACGCGGCCGGCCGGTGCGAGTTCATGGTCGACTTTGCCGAGCCGTACGCGACGCGGGTCGTTGCCCGCCTCCTCGGCATCCCGGAGACGGAGTGGCGCACGCTCGCCCGCTGGTCGGAGCACGTCGGGCTCGGGCTCGTCGTCAACGCGCGTGATCACGCGACCGAGATGGAGGCCGCGCTCGATGGGCTGGCTGGGTACGCGGATGACCTGATCGCCGACCGTAAGGCCAAGCCGCGCGAGGACTTCGCGACGCGCCTCGTGCGCTCGAACGTCGAGGATGATCGGCTGAGCGACGAGGAGCTGCGCGACATGATCGTGCTACTGATCTTCGGTGGCATTGACACGACGCGCAACCAGCTTGGCCTCGCCGTCGACACGTTCATCCGCCACCCCGACCAGTGGCAGCTTCTTGCCGAGCGTCCGGAGCTGGCGGCGAGCGCCGTCGAGGAGGTGATGCGCGTGCGTCCGACGATCACCTGGACGACGCGCCAGGCGGTCGAGGACTTCGAGTTTGACGGCATCCCGATCGCGAACGGCACGACCATCCACCTGTTCAGCGAGGCGTCGGGCACCGATCCGCGGGTCGCTGGCGAGCCGGCCGGGTTCGACATCACTGCCGAGGATCGGCCGCGCCACTTCGGCTTCGGCGGTGGGCGTCACTACTGCTTTGGCCACACGATCGCGCGGGGCGACATGGGCGTCGCCCTGACCCTCCTCGCGAGCCGTCTGAAGGGCATCGCCCACGACGGTGAGCCGTCGTTCCTGCCGGACTCGGGCAACACCGGCCCCGTGCACCTGCCGATCCGCTTCACCACCTGAGGGAGAGATGACCGACGCGCTGACCGCCCACCGCGAGCGAAACGTCGCCGCCAGCCACGAGGTCGCGCGCCGCGTGGCCGACGCCGGCGTCGAGTTCCTCTACTACCAGTTCGTGACGATCAACGGCCGGGTGCTGACGAAGGTCGTCCCCGCCTCGCACGTGAAGCGCAGCCTCGCGAAGGGCGTGCAGTTCCACGGCTCGGCCGTCGCCGACCTCACGAGCGATCGCGACGGGAACTTGCTCGGCGGCGGGACGGTCGCGGAGGAGTTCACGGCGCTGCCCGACCCGGACACGTTCCAGGTGCTTCCGTGGGACACCAGCGTCGGGCGGTTCCTGTGTCAGCTGTACCGGCGCGACGATGCGCACATCAACCCGGGCGCGCCGCTGGCGACGGACGTGCGCGGGCTGCTGCACCGCTCGCACGCTGCGTTCGAGGCGCGCACCGGCTATGAGCTGCGCTCCGGCTGCGAGCCGGAGATGACGTGGCTTGGCGAGTCGATCGAGGTGTACTCGCGCCCTGGCGTCTCCCCTGCCTATCACGCCGGCAGCCTGGAGACGATGCGGCCGGTGTACCAGCAGCTGATCCGGTACGCGACGGCGATGGGCCTCGACATGGTCGAGGGCGACTACGAGGACGCCGGGCAGCTCGAGCTGAACTTCATGTTCGATCGCGCCGAGCTGACCGCTGATCGCCTGATCACGTACCGCCAGATCTGCAAGCAGGTCGCGAAGGAGCTCGGCCTGACGGCGACCTTCATGCCAAAGCCGTCTGCAGGCGTGATGGGCAACGGGTGCCACCACAACCTGTCGTTGTGGCGCGACGGCACGAACCACTTCGAGGAGCCGGGGCGCCGTGACCTGCACGTGTCGGCGCTGTCGCGCGCCGCGCTCGGCGGTGTCCTGACACACGCTGCAGCGGGCATGGCGGTGTACGCGAGCACCGTCAACTCCTACAAGCGCTACTGGGACTGCGGACTGTTCGCCCCGACACACGTCGACTGGGGTCTCGACAACCGCACCTGCACCGTGCGGATCAGCGCGAACGGTCGGCTGGAGTTCAAGCTGCCAGACTCGATCGTCAACCCGTACCTCTCCCACACGGTGCTGCTCGCCGCGATGGCGGACGGCATCGAGCGCGGCCTCGACCCCGGCGAGCCGCAGGCAGGCTCAAGCTACGAGGCGGAGGAATCGGACCGTTTCGCGCCGCTACCGCTCACCCTGGGCGACGCGCTGAAGGCGTTCGCGGCGAGCGATCTCGTCCGGACCGCCCTCGGCGACGACCTGCACGCGCTGTACGCGGAGTACAAGCACGACGAGTGGGCGCGTGCCTGTGGCTCGATCACCGAGTGGGATCGCGAGATGTACCTGGAGTGGGCACCATGACGCTGCGCCTTGGCTGCATCGACACAGACGCGCCGCCGCTGTTCTCGCGCCAGCGTCCGGACGGCGTTCGTCCCGGCTACGAGCCGGCGGCAGCGCTGCACCTCTGTGCGCTCGCGGGTCACGACGTCGAGTGGGTGATCCTCGACTGGTCGGACTTCTACCCGGCGCTCGCCGAGGGCCGGATCGACGCCATCTGGTGCGGGCAGGGCATCACGCCCGCGCGTCAAGCGCTCGGCGACTTCACGACGCCGTACACGATCTTCGACGAGTCCGTCGTCGTGCGTGCGGACAACCCGGCGACGGTGATCGCCGACCTCGCGGCGTCCCGCATCGGCGCCATCGCCGGGTCGGCGAACATGCGTCTCGCCGAGACGTTTCCGGACGTCGAGCTGGTCGCGTTTCCTGGCACGGCAGACGTGTTCGGCGACATGATCGCCGCGCTGCGTGCCGGCGAGATCGACGGCTTCGTCGACGACGACGTCGCGATGATCCCGCTCGACGACGAGCCCGACCTGCGCCTCGCGTTCACCGTCGCCACACGTCTTCCGTGGGGCGCAGTCGTTCGCACCGGTAACGACGCCCTACGAGCAAGCCTCGACGACGCGATCGCGCGCGCGGTCAACGATGGCAGCCTCGCCACCATCTGGCGCGAGTGGATCCCCGGGCTAGCGTTTCCGCTGTAAGGGCGCCGTGCTCGCGCTGGTCGAGGCAGCACTCAACCACGGAGCGTGTTGGCGGTCACGCTGCTTGCGTCCAGCGCCGTGAGGGCGGCGCCGTCTGGCCATCCGGTCGTGAGCCAGCGCTCCGGCTCGTGATCGGTCGGTGTGAGCAGGCCCGCCCGTGACGCGAACCGCGCCATCCCAGGGAACCGGGCCGCCGACGATGTCGACCCATGCGTCGTTCTCGCCCCGCGCGACGACGATGCTCTGCACGCGAGGTACGAGCGCCGGGCCGCTCTCGGTCCAGATGGCGGCGTGGACGATGGTTCCGTCGTCGCTGCGCGATACCCAGGGCGCGCCGACGTTGACGATGGAGCCGTCAGCGACGTACTGCGGCACGATGATGTCCCGCTGGGCCCGGTAGTCGCCGGCGTCGGTGATAGCAACCAGAAGACGAAGCGGCGCTCGCTTGGCGTCGGGATCTCCGACTCCTGATGGCGCTCAACAACCGCATCGTCGCCGTCGCTGAGCGGCGCGCCGCAAACGCGACACCGGTCGGGCCCGACAAGGACAACCTCGTCCGGCTCCGCGAAGATCATCCGCGTGTGCCCTTCGTGCCCGGCCTGACCACCCCGCGACCGACCAGACGACGCGCGCGCTGGACGCTGCGGCACCGAAGGCCCATCCGACCACGGCGGCAGATGCGACGCCTCACTCGACCGTCCAAGACGACGCTCCAGCTCCTGAACGCGCGCCTCAAGCACCCGCGTGCGCTCCCCGAAGCTCCGCGTTCTGCGCCTCGGGCTCGACGTTGCGGGCAACGAGCGCGTCGACCCGGAGAAGCAGATCGACAACCAACGACGGCTGATCGCGAACGAGACGCTCGGCAAAGACGCGGTCCACAACGCCGCATTCGCCGCCACCCCACCCGGTCCCTTCTCACTTACAAACCATATTTTCGAGGCGAATCAGACACCTAGAACGCCGGAAACGGAACTCCCTCCTGACCCCCTGAACGCGTACCCGAAGCCATGCCCGCCGCTGTAAGCGCGGTTGCGCAAACGGTCGCGAGAACGACCGCGACGGCGCTCCATCCACCGATACCCCGCAACATGAACCTGCCCATCGCGACACCTCTTCGGACGTGAACGCCCGGCCATTGCTACCAGAGGTGAAGACGCTGCGAGCGATCCCCCCCCCCTGTCCAGGAGAAACTTCACGCAAATTGCGGACTTCTGATCGAGGCCTCGAGGCATCGGCCGCACAGGCATGCGGCAGGCGGGTGCGCCGCCGGACACGTTACGATCGGCAGCGTGGATGTCCTGATCGTTGGATCCGGCGGACGCGAGCACGCCTTGGCGGCGGCGATCGCGGGCAGCCCGCTCTGTGGCGCGCTGCACGCGGCGCCCGGCAACCCAGGCATTGCCGCCGTCGCTCGCTGCCACCCCGTCGCCGCTGCCGACGTGGACGGTCTCGTCGCGCTCGCGCACGACCTCGCGGTCGAGCTTGTCGTCGTCGGACCCGAGGTCGCGCTCGTCGCAGGGCTCGCCGACGCGCTCCGTCACGCGGGCATCGCGACCTTCGGCCCGGGAGCGGCAGGCGCGCGGCTCGAGGGGTCGAAGGCGTTCGCGAAGGAGGTCATGCTCTCCGCGGGTGTGCCGACGGCGCGCGGCCTGACCGCGATCACCGCTGAGGAGGCGTTGGCCGCCATCGCGACGCTCGGCGGCCGTGTCGTCGTCAAGGCCGACGGGCTCGCCGCCGGGAAAGGCGTCATCGTCTGCGACGACACCACACAGGCCGAGTCGGCAGTCGCCACGCTGGCCGGCCAGCCGCTCGTCATCGAAGAACGGCTCGACGGCGTCGAGGTCTCGCTCCTTGCCCTCTGCCACGGCGAGGTCGCCGTCGCGCTCCCGCCCGCACGCGACGCAAAGCCCCTCTTCGACGACGACCAGGGGCCCAACACCGGCGGCATGGGAGCCTGCTCACCGGTCGCCGGACTGGACGCAGCCACGGTCGACGCGTTGGTCGCGTCGATCCACGTGCCGGTCCTGCGCGAGCTCGCACGCCGCGGAGTGTCGTTCTCCGGATGCCTGTACGCCGGACTGATGCTGACCGCCGACGGTCCGCGCGTGCTCGAGTTCAACACCCGCTTCGGTGACCCCGAGACACAGGCAGTCGTGCCGCGCATCGCCGAGGACCTGCTGACCGTGCTCCACGCCACTGCCGTCGGGACGCTCGAGCAGCGCCCGCTCGCCGTCCACCCGGGCGGGTCCGTCGCGGTGGTCCTCGCCGCCGCCGGCTATCCCGACACACCGCGCGCCGGGGACGAGATCACCGGCGTCGCCGACGCAGCCGACCTCGCAGACATCTATCACGCGGGAACGGCGCTGCGCAACGGTCGCCTCGTCACCGCCGGCGGGCGCGTGCTTGCCGTCTCCGCGGTCGGACCGTCAGTGGACGACGCTGGACGGACGGTCTACGAGGCACTGGCGAGGATCACCTTCACCGGCATGCAGTGGCGCAGCGACATCGCCGCCCGCGCGGGTACCCTGCCCGGGCAGTGATCGCCCGCTACACCCGTCCCGAGATCGGCGCCGTCTGGACGGACGAACGGCGGCTCGAGTGCTGGCTTGCCGTCGAGCTCGCGGCGCTCGACGGCTGGGTCGAGCTCGACGTCGTCCCTGCCGACGCCGTCCTGGCAATCCGCAACGGCGCCCGGGTCGACGTGGCGCGGGCGAAGGAGATCGAGCGGCGCACCAACCACGACGTGATCGCCTTCACGGAGACGATCGCCGAGCAGGTTGGCGAGCCGGCGCGCTGGTTCCACTACGGCCTCACCTCGTCGGACGTCGGCGACACCGGCCTCGCGTTGCAGCTGCGCCAGGCCGGCGAGCTGATCAGCGCGACGCTCGACCGAGCGATCACGGCCGTCCACGCACGCGCCAACGAGCACCGCGACACGCCATGCATGGGACGCACGCACGGCGTGCACGCCGAGCCGACAACGTTCGGCCTGAAGCTGCTCGGCTGGGCACACCAGCTCGAGCGCGACCGCGAGCGGCTGGCGACGGCGTTCACTGAGGTCGCGGTTGCAAAGCTCTCCGGAGCTGTCGGGGCGTACGGCAACATCGATCCGCGCGTCGAGGCGCACGTCGCCGCGACGCTCGGGCTGGCGATCGAGAACGCCGCGACCCAGGTGGTGGCACGCGATCGCCACGCCGCGCTGCTCGGCGCGATCGCGATCTGTGGGTCGAGCCTCGACCGCTTCGCGACGGAGATCCGACACCTGCAACGGACCGAGGTGCGCGAGGCGGAGGAGCCGTTCGGCAAGGGCCAGAAGGGCTCGTCAGCGATGCCCCACAAGCGCAACCCGATCACCTGCGAGCGCATCTCCGGTCTCGCCCGGGTGCTGCGCGCGAACGCGATCGTCGGCCTCGAGAACGTGCCGCTCTGGCACGAGCGCGACATCAGCCACTCCTCTGCCGAGCGGGTCGTGCTGGCCGACTCGACGATCCTCCTCGACTACCTGCTCGACCGCTTCACGTGGGTCGTCGAGGGACTCGTGGTGCGGCCCGACCGCATGTTGCGCAACATCGGGGCGTCACACGGCCTCGCGTTCTCCGGGCGGGTCCTGCTCGCGCTGGTCGAGGCGGGACTCAGCCGCGAGGCGGCCTACGAGGTCGTGCAGCGCACCGCAATGCAGGCATGGGAACAGGAGCACGACTTCCGTTCGCTGCTGCAGGCCGACCCCGCGCTCGCTGCCGTGCCCGCCGCCGCGCTCGATCACGCCTTCGACCTGTCCGCCTTCCTCGCGAACGCCCGCGTCCCGTTCGAACGGGCCGCCGCCGCCCCCGACCCGGAGCCCGCCCATGCCCGCCCTCGCTGACCTGCTCGTCGCCACCGGCAAGGTGCGCGACATCTACGACCTCGGCGGCGGCGCCCTTCTGCTCGTCGCGAGCGATCGCATCTCGGCGTTCGACGTCGTGCTGCCAACGCCGATTCCCGACAAGGGTCGGGTGCTCACCGGGATGACCCGGTTCTGGCTCGATCGCACCCAGCACATCGTCCCGAACCACATGCTCGGGCTCGCGCCGCGCGAGCTGCCGGAGATCGCGCGAGCACCCGAGCTCGCAGGGCGCGCGATGCTGTGCCGCAAGCTAACGATGCTCCCCGTCGAGTGCGTCGTGCGCGGCTACCTGGTCGGATCGGGCTGGAAGGACTACCGCACGACCGGCGCCGTCTCGGGCCATGCGCTGCCGGCCGGGCTGGAGGAGGCGTGCGAGCTCCCTGAACCGCTGTTCACCCCGTCGACGAAGGCCGCGGTCGGGCTGCACGACGAGAACATCACCGGCGCACAGGCCGCGTCGCTCGTCGGCAGCGAGCGATTCGCCGAGCTCGAGCGTGTCTCGATCGCGCTCTACCGTTTCGCCGCTAAGCATGCCCGTGCGCGGGGGATCATCCTCGCAGACACGAAGTTCGAGCTGGGGATCGATGAGGACGGTGCGCTGGTGCTAGCCGACGAGGTGCTGACGCCGGACTCCTCGCGCTACTGGCCGCTCGACGGGTACCGCACAGGGATCTCGCCGCCGAGCTTCGACAAGCAGTACGTCCGCGACTACCTCGAGACGCTCGCCTGGGGCAAGACGGCACCGGGCCCCGACCTGCCCGACGACGTCGTGACGGGCACCGCGGGACGCTACCGCGACGCCTACGAGCGGATCACCGGCGAGTCGTTCGCGAGCTACCTGACGGAGATGGGCGTCCGATGATCGGCGTCACGGTCGTCGTCCGCGGCAAGGACGGCATTCTCGACCCACAGGGCGGCTCGATCGAGCGATCACTGACGACCCTCGGCTACACGGTCGGCGGGGTACGGGCCGGCAAGGTGTTCGACCTCGTGATCGACGCGCCCGATGCCACAACGGCGGAGGCAACGGCACGCGAGATCGCCGAGCGCGTGCTCGCGAACCCGCTGATGGAGCGCTATGACGTGACGGTCCACGCCTGATGCGCGTCGGTGTCGTGACGTTCCCTGGCACGTGCGATGACCGTGACGCGCGTCGCGCCGTCGAGCTCTGCGGCGGCGTTGCGGTCACGCTCTGGCACGGATCGAACGACCTGGACGACGTCGACGGCGTCTTCCTGCCCGGCGGGTTCTCCTACGGCGACCACCTGCGCTGCGGCGCGCTCGCGCGCTTCTCGCCCGTGATGGGTGCGATCTCGGCGTTCGCAGCAGCCGGCGGCCCGGTGCTCGGCGTGTGCAACGGCTTCCAGGTGCTGTGCGAGGCCGGGCTCCTGCCGGGCGTCCTACGTGCCAACCACCACGGACGCTTCAACTGCCTGGAGGCCGATCTCGTCGTCGAACGCGCGTCAGCCTGGACGGGAGCGTTCAGCGCCGGCGACACGATACGCGTGCCGCTGAAGCACGGCGAGGGTGCGTGGTACGCGTCTGACGACGACCTCCGAGAGCTCGAGGCGGCCGGGCAGGTCCTCCTGCGCTACGCCGACGACGTGAACGGCGCAACCGGACGCGTCGCGGGCGTGTGCAACGCCGAGGGCAACGTGTTCGGCCTCATGCCGCACCCGGAGCACGCCGTCGAGGCGCTGATCGGCTCGACCGACGGACGCGCCATCGTCAGCGGCGTCCTGTCGGGCGGCTAGCCCGCTCGACCCGAGCGAAGATGGCATCGCGCGACGAAGGAAGTCGTCGAACAGCGGCACCGTAAACGCCGTCTCGCCGTGGGCAGGGCTATAGACCATGCCCTTCCGGATAGGCCCCGCGCGGCGAGCGGCGACGCTCTCAACCTTCACGCCGGGCGCAGCGGCGACGTCGCCGCTGCGGTGCGGGCCGGGCCCGAGGGCGGCCATCGCACGCAGGTAGTCGCGCTCCTTACGGGCCAACCGATCGAGACGGACGCGAAAGAAGTCTCGCTCGAGCGCCGAGCGCACCGCCGGCCGGATCGCGCGGACATCCGCGAGCGCGATCGGTGAGGCGACCGCCTGGTTCCAGGCGTGGGCGGTAGGGGTTCACCAGCTCGTCCACGGTTTGATACCTGCGGCGCGGTCCGACCATCCCACCAGCGGTTGAGGAAACGGACCCGCTGGCCGATACCGCGGATGCCGATGTTCGTCGTTCCGGATCCACGGCTAGTGCAGACCGCTCGGGCGGTGTCGCTGGTCGCCGGGATCCGCATCGGCCGTCTGCCGCAGCAGGCGGCGCGGATCGCCGTGCTCGCCGCGGACATCGGCACCGCCCTCGACCTTGAGCCGGCCGTCGTGGCGCTGTGCGAGGCGACGGGCTGGCTGCACGATGTCGGCTTCTCGCTGCTCCCGGACGGGGTGATCGGGCACCTGGCGCGCGAGGGCGCGGCAGACCTGCCAGCGGTGCGCATGCACACGGTCCTGGGCGAGGAGGCGGTGAGCCGCGTCGCCGAGGTCGCGCCCACCGCGAAGGCGGTGCGGGGCCACCATGAACGCGTCGACGGAACGGGCTATCCGGACGGACTGGAAGGAGCAGCGATCCCGATCGCCGCCCGCGTCGTCCAGGTCGCGATCATCCTCGCCAAACACGCCCCAACGGCGGAGTGTGAGAACCGCGCCCGACACGACGCAGCGACGGCTCTGCGGGCAGGGGTTCGCGACGGGGCGCTGGACGCCGAGGTCGTCGACGCCGCCACCGGCATCCTCGTCGCCGAGGCCGGCCTTCTCGGTGGGCACCTGCCCCGCGCCGCGTAGTGGCATAGTCCGGCAGTGCGCGTCGACACACTCCCGGCCCTGCGACGGCCCGTCCTGATCGCCGCGTTCCACGGGTGGAACGACGGCGGCTCCGCTGCGACCCTCGCGGCCCAGTTCCTCGCGTCCTCGTTCGACGCCACGCCGTTCGCCACGATCGACCCTGATGAGTACGTCGACTTCCAGCAGAGCCGACCGACCGTCGCGCTCACCGAGGACGGACACCGGACGATCTCCTGGCCCGAGACGGGCCTCTCCTACGCGCACGTCCCGGGGATCGAGCGCGACCTCGTGCTGTGCGTCGGCGTCGAGCCGAACCTGCGCTGGCGCGCGTTCGCGGGCGAGATCAGCGATCTGGCGTTGAAGCTCGGGATCGACCTCGCGTTGACGCTCGGTGGCCTGCTCGCCGACACGCCGCACACCCACCCCGTTCCCGTGAACGGCTCGACAGCCGACGCCGCGCTCGCCGACGAGCTCGGCCTGCAGCGCTCCCGTTACGAAGGTCCGACAGGGATCGTCGGCGTCCTTCACGACGCGCTCGCGACCGCTGGTATTCCGTCAGCGAGCCTGTGGGCGGCGGTACCCCACTACATCTCGGCGGCGGCAAACCCGGCGGGCGCTCTCGCGCTCGTGCGCAAGCTCGACGCCATCCTTGGACTGAACGTCGCGACGGCCGAGCTCGAGACGGGCGCCGAACGCTTCCTTGCAGAGGTCGCCGAGGCGATCGACGATGACGACGAGACCTCGGCGTACGTGCGCGAGCTCGAGCAGCGCGACGGCGACGACGAGCCAGACATCCCGAGCGGCGACGACATCGCCGAGCAGCTCCAGCGGTTCCTGCGCGAGCAGGGCGACTCGGGCCAGCAGCAGTAGCGCACAGCGCAGATGGACCCGGATTGCTCCGGGCCCATCGTTCCCCCCGCTGTGCGGTGCGCGCACCCGCGCGCCTTGCGGCGCCGCGACCCCCCGGACGCACAGAGTGAGACGGCGAGGCGGGCCGCCCCTTACGGCAAAGAAGTATTACTTGGTGTCGTCGCCGTGACGAGGAGCTGTTCCACCTCGTCTGGCGTCATCGTCACGGGCCCGCGCAGCACCCGGTCAGCGCGGCGGTAGGCGAGCCTGACGAGCGGGCCAACGGGCGAGTCGAGGTGCTGCACGACGATCTCGTCGCCTTCGCGCAGCGACGACGGAAGGCACGCGTCGGCGCTGATCACGGCGCGGCCGACCGGCGTTGCGCTGGTGCGAGTCCGGGGAGCTTGCTCGGTGGTGGGTTCCATGGTCGAAGCCTGCCGGGAGGAGCGATACCGGATGCGCGCGGACGCACCGACAGGGCGCGCGGACCGTGGAGCGCGGACGACGGGAGAGGTTACGATGTCCTCGGGTGATGCAGGTCGTGGACACACCGTTGCATCGCCGTCTCGGTCTGACGGACGGCGAGCTCGCACGGATCTGCGACGACCTCGGTCGTGAACCGAACGGCTTCGAGCTCGCCGTCTACTCGCTCCTGTGGTCCGAGCACTGCGGCTACAAGCACTCAGCGCTGCTCCTGCGCCGGCTACCGACGACCGGGCCACGCGTGCTCCAGGGCCCGGGCGAGAACGCCGGCGTGATCGACGTCGGCGACGGACTGGCCGTCGCCTTCAAGGTCGAGAGCCACAACCATCCCTCCGCCGTCGAGCCGTTCCAGGGGGCGGCCACCGGCGTCGGCGGCATCCTGCGGGACATCTTCGCGATGGGCGCCCGACCGATCGCGACGCTCGACTCGCTCCGCTTCGGCGACCTCGCCTCGCCCCGCGCGCGACGCCTCTTCGATGGCGCGGTGCGTGGTATCGGCCACTACGGCAACTGCGTCGGCGTCGCGAACATCGGCGGCGAGGTCGTGTTCGAGCCCGGCTACGAGCAGAACTGCCTCGTCAACGCGATGGCGATCGGCGTCCTCGACGCCTCCTCGCTGCAGTCCGCTTCGGCAGCTGGGGTCGGCAACCTCGTCGTGCTCTACGGCGCGCGAACGGGCCGGGACGGCATCGGCGGCGCGAGCGTGCTCGCCTCGCAGGACATCGATCAGGGCGACGGGTCGAAGCGTCCGAGCGTGCAGATCGGCGACCCGTTCACCGAGAAGAAGCTGATCGAGTGCTCCCTCGAGCTCGTGGCGCGCGGGCTGCTCGTCTCGCTACAGGACCTCGGCGCTGCCGGGCTCGCGTCAGCGACCTCCGAGATGGCCTCGAAGGGCGCGGTCGCGCTCGAGCTCGCCCTCGACCGCGTGCCGCTGCGCGAGACCGACATGGAGCCCTTCGAGATCATGGTCTCCGAGTCGCAGGAACGGATGGCCGCCGTCGTCACGCCCGAGCAGCTCGCCGCCGTCGAGGAGACCTGCGCGCGCTGGGAGGTGCCGGCAACGGTGATCGGACGGATCGTCTCGGGCGACCGGCTCGTCTGCACCTACCACGACGCCGTCGTCGGCGACATCCCCGTCGCCTCGCTCGTCGACAACTGCCCGCGCTACCCCCTGACGCCGGTCAGGCCCGAGCGGCTCGCGACAGAGCCGGTCGACCCGGCGGCCTACCCGGCACCGGCCGACCACGGCGCCACGCTGCTGCAGCTGCTCGCGGCGCCGAACGTCGCGTCGAAGGAGTGGGTCTGGCGCCAGTACGACACCTACGTCGGCTCCGGATCGGTCGTCCGCCCTGGATCGGACGCGGGTGTCCTGCGCCTGACGCCGTCTGATCGGGCGATCGCCGCGTCGCTCGACGGGAACGGGCGGCGCACGTGGCTCGACCCGCTGCGCGGCGCCGCCTCTGCCGTGCTCGAGGCGGCACGGAACGTCGCCTGCGCCGGCGCCGAGCCCGCGGCGGTGACGAACTGCCTGAACTTCGGCAACCCCGAGCGCGGCGAGACGCCGTACATGCTGGTCGAGGCGATCGAGGGGATGGCTCAGGCCTGCGAGGCCCTGGCGATCCCCGTCGTCTCCGGCAACGTCTCGCTGTACAACGAGCACGGTGGTGGCCCGATCCCGCCGACGCCCGTCATCGGCTGCGTCGGCGTGCTGGAGTCTGCCTCTCATGCCGTCCGCGCGACCTTCCGGCAGCCGGGTGACGTCGTGCTGATCCTCGCCGACGACGTCATCGCGGCGATCGACGGATCGGAGTACCAGCGCACCGTCCACGGACGTACCGAAGGTCGCCCGCCCGCTCCGGGGCTCAGCCAGGCCGCCCGGTTGTGTCGTGCCCTGGCGGATGGTGCACGGCGTGGGCTGATCGCGTCCGCCCACGACGCTGCCGACGGTGGCGTTGCCGTCGCCATCGCCGAGGCGACGTTCGATGGGCTCGGCGTCGAGGCAACGATCGCCGACGCCGCCGGCCGTGCGGACATCAGCCTGTTCGGTGAGGGCGCGGGCGCCGTCGTCGTGTCCTGCTCGCCCGAGCACGTGGACGCCTTGCGTGCCCTTGCCGACGGGCTCGCCCTGGCGGAGGTCGGACGCGTCACCGACGGAGGGCGCATCGTGATCCGCTGCGGCGCGACGACGATCGACGTCGCCGTTGCCGATGCCCGCTTCGCCCACGCACGCACGATCCCCGATGCGATGGCAGCGCTCTGATGTGCGGCGTCTTCGGCATCCATGCGCCCGGACGTGACGTCGCGCGGCTCACGTACTTCGCGCTCTACGCCCTCCAGCACCGTGGCCAGGAGAGCGCCGGCATCGCGGTCGCGAACGGCGGGCGGATCACGGCGCAGAAGGACCTCGGACTCGTGCCGCAGGTGTTCGACGAGACCGCGCTGCAGGCGCTGACGCCTGGCAGCGCAGCGATCGGCCACTGCCGCTACGCGACAACGGGAGCATCCCGCTGGCCGAACAGCCAGCCGATCGTGCGCCACCGCAAGGGACGCACCGTCGCGCTCGGCCACAACGGCAACCTGACGAACACCGCAGCCCTGCGCGCCGAGCTGGCGGAGCGCGGCGTGCGGCTCGAGACGACGTCCGACACCGAGGTGATCGCCGCGCTGATCTGCGAGCACCCGGGGACGCTCGAGGAGGCGGTGCAGGCCGCGATGGAGCGCATCGAAGGAGCGTTCTCGGCGGTGGTGCTGGACGGTGAGAAGGTGATCGGCTTCCGCGACCCGGACGGCATCCGCCCCCTCGTCTTGGGCGACCTTGATGGCTCGCCGGTCCTCGCATCGGAGACGTGCGCGCTCGACATCGTCGGTGCCACGCTCGTGCGGGAGCTCGAGGCGGGGCAGATGGCGATCCTCTCGACCACCGGCGTCGAGGTCGTTCAGGCGGTGCCGGCGCGCCAGGTCGGCGGCGCGGCGCTCTGCATCTTCGAGTTCATCTACTTCGCCCGACCCGACTCGCGGATGGACGGCATTGGTCTGCACGCCGCGCGCCAGCGGATGGGCGAGCGCCTCGCCGCCGAGGCACCGATCGAGGCCGACGTCGTGATCGCCGTTCCCGACTCCGGCACGCCGGCGGCACAAGGGTACGCACGCGCGAGCGGCATCCCCTTCGCCGACGGGCTCGTGAAGAACCGCTACGTCGGGCGCACGTTCATCCAGCCCGAGCAGGGCCTGCGTGATAGCGGCATCACGCTCAAGTTCAACCCGATCCGCGACGTGATCGAGGGCCAGCGGGTGATCGTCGTTGACGACTCGATCGTGCGTGGCTCGACGACGACAAAGCTCGTCCGGATGCTGTTTACCGCCGGAGCGAAGGAGATCCACCTGCGCATCTCCTCGCCGCCGATCGTGTCGCCCTGCTTCTACGGCATCGACATGGCGGCGACGAGCGAGCTGATCGCCGCCTCGCGCACGGTCGACGAGGTGGCCGCGGTGCTCGGCGCGACCTCGCTCGCCTACCTGTCGCTCGACGGCCTGCAGGCATCGACCGACCACGGAGCAGACCGCTTCTGCCGTGCCTGCCTGACGCGCAGCTATCCCACCGCGATCCCCGCCGACCTCGTCGACGGTGGGCGCTTCCGCTTCGAGACCGGCGCGGCGGCGGTGCGCGCGTGAGCTTCACGTACGCAGCCGCTGGGGTTTCACTCGACGCCGCCGAGGCAATCGTCGGACGCCTCGCGGGCGCCGTCCGCTCGACCCGGACGGACGGGGTGGTTGACGCGCATGGCGGGTTCGCCGGGCTGTTCGCCCTTGGTGACGACCTGCTCGTCGCAGGCACCGACGGGGTCGGCACCAAGGTGGCGCTCCACCGCCAGTCCGGAAGCCTGCACGCGGCCGGCATCGACTGCGTCGCGATGTGCGTCAACGACATCCTCTGCACCGGCGCGCGACCGCTGTTCTTCCTCGACTACGTCGCCGTCGGGCGGCTCGACCCGGACCAGGTCGCGACGCTCGTCGAGGGGATCGCCGACGGCTGCCGACAAGCGGGCGCGGCGCTGCTCGGCGGCGAGACGGCCGAGCACCCGGGGACGATGGCAGACGAGGACCTCGACGTCGCCGGGTTCGCCGTCGGCATCGTGCCGCGCTCGCGGCTGGTTGACGGGTCACGGGTCGCTGTCGGCGACGCGATCATCGCGATCGCCTCGACGGGCGTCCACGCCAACGGGTTCTCGCTCGTCCGCAGCCTGCTCGCCCATCACGCGATCGCCATCGGCGACGCCCACGTCGACCTTCTCGCGCCGACGGCGATCTACGCAACAGAGGTCGCGGCGCTGACCACGGCGGTCGACGTGCGCTCGATGTGTCACGTCACCGGCGGCGGCATCGAGGGGAACCTGCCGCGCGTCCTGCCCGTCGGCACCGGCGCGACGATCCGGCTGTCGGGGTGGACGCGCCCGCCCGTCTTCGACTGGATCGCGGCGCTCGGCGTCGAGCAGGGCGAGATGCTGCGGGTGTTCAACTGCGGCCTCGGCTTCCTCGTGGTCGTTCCGACGAGCGACGTCGACGCGGCCCTCGTCGCCGCCCGCGCCGGCGGCCGAGCGGCGTGGCACGTCGGCGACGTCGCGGCCGGCGACGTGCGCTTCCTGCCGTGATCCGCACCGCGACGGAGGCCGACCCGCTCCGCATCGCCGTGCTGGTGTCCGGCTCGGGCACGAACCTCCAGGCGCTGATCGACCGGTTCTACCGCCCCGGGTCTGCCGTCGCGATCGTCGGCGTCGCTAGCACTCGACCTGGCGTCCGGGCACTCGAGCACGCGGCCGCGGCGGGCATCGAGCACGCGATCTTCGCCCGTGGCGACGACGCGCTGGCGCGCGATGGACTGCTTGCGGCGTGGCTCACGGAGCGTCGCGTCGAGCTGGTCGTGCTCGCCGGTTGGATGGCGATCATCACCTCCGCGCTGCTCGACGCCTTCGTCGCGATCAACGTCCACCCCTCGCTGCTGCCAGCGTTCCCGGGCGCTGACGGCGTTGGCGACGCCCTCCAGGCAGGCGCGAAGGTGACCGGCGTGACGGTGCACCTGGTCGATGCTGGTGTTGACTCCGGTCCGATCCTTCTCCAGGCCGCGGTCCCCGTTCACTACCATGAGACACGGGAGGCGCTGCTCGCGCGCCTCCACGACGTCGAGCACCGGCTGCTGCCGGAAGCGGTCGCGCTGCTCGCAGCCGACCGGATACGGCTCGACGGCGCCATCGCGCAGGTAACCAGCTCGGAGGGCTCGTGAAGGACATCCGCAGAGCGTTGATCTCGGTCTCCGACAAGGCTGGCCTCGTGCCGTTCGCACAGGCCCTCGCCACGCGTGGCGTCGCGATCATCTCGACGTCCGGAACGGCGACCGAGCTGCGCGAGGCAGGGATCGAGGTGACGCTGATCGAGGACCTGACCGGCGCGGCGGAGATGCTCGACGGACGCGTGAAGACGCTCCACCCTGCGGTGCACGGCGGGATCCTCGCGCGGCGCGGGAACGTCGACGACATGGCGACCCTGGCAGAGCGCGGGATCGACCCGATCGACCTCGTCGTCGTCAACCTCTACCCGTTCCAGCGCCTCGCCGGCCGACGAAACGTCGACGAGGTCGAGCTGGTCGAGAACATCGACGTCGGCGGGCCGTCGTTGCTGCGTGCTGCCGCGAAGAACTTCCACGACGTCGCCGTCGTCTGCGACCCTGAGCGCTACGGCTTCCTGCTCGCCGAGCTCGACGAGCACGGCGGTGGCCTGTCGCTGGAGACGCGACGCGAGCTCGCCGGCGAGGCGTTCGCGCACACCGCTGGCTACGACGCGACGATCGCGAACTGGTTCGCGGACGCCACCGACTTCCCCGACCGGCTGTTCCTCGAGCTCGTCAAGCACACCGAGCTGCCGTACGGCGAGAACCCGCACCAGCGCGCCGCCTACTACGCGGAGCGCGGCGCGCGACGCCACGCGCTGAGCATGGTGCAGCAGCATGGCGGGAAGGCGATCTCGTTCAACAACATCGCCGACATCTCCGCGGGACGCGACATCGCCCGCGAGTTCACGCTGCCAACCTGCGTGATCGTCAAGCACAAGAACCCGTGCGGCGTCGCGATGGGCGCGAGGATCGAGGAGGCGTACGCCAAGGCGCAGGCCTGTGACCCGCAGTCCGCCTTTGGCGGCGTGGTCGTCGTCAACCGCCCGGTGACGCTGGCGCTGGCCGAGGCGCTGGCGAGCCAGTTCCTCGAAGTCGTGTTCGCTCCGGGCTACGCCGAAGGCGCCGCGGAGCTTCTGTGCGCGCGGCCGAACACGCGCGTTCTGGAGACGCGCGAGCGGCGCCGGTCAAACCCGGGCGAGCGCGAGTTCCGTCGCGTGCTCGGCGGGATGCTCGTGCAGGACTACGACATGGAGTCGGAGGAGCGCGACATGATGGACGTCGTCTCGCGCCGATCGCCGAGCGAGCGCGAGTGGGGCGACCTGACGTTCGCCTGGCGCGTCGCCAAGCACGTCGGCTCGAACGCGATCGTGATCGCACGCGACCTCGCGACGGTCGGCATCGGGGCGGGCCAGATGAGCCGCGTCGACGCCGTGCGGATCGCCGTGCAGAAAGCACAGGCGCCTCTGGAGGGAACGGCGATGGCCTCGGACGCCTTCTTCCCGTTCGCTGACGGCGTCGAGGTCGCGCTCGCGGCGGGCGTCGCAGCGGTGATCCAGCCCGGCGGCTCGCGTCGCGACGGCGAGGTGATCGAGGCGGCTGACCAGAAGGGCGCGGCGATGGTCATCACCGGTCGTCGGCACTTCCACCACTGATGGTCGGGGTGCGCGAGGTCGACCCCGCGGCTGACCTCACCGGCTTCCTGGCGGTCCGCAACGCGATCGTGCCGGACGACGTTCGTACAGCCGAGGAGGAGCGGAAGGCGTTCGCGCTGCACCCAGGTCGGCGGACGATCTGGGTGGCGGGCCCCCCCGGCGAGGAGGTCGGCTACGCGATGGCGACGCCGGAGGCGATGGAGGTGCCAGGCTCCAGGGTCGGCGAGATCGGCGGAGGCGTGCTTCCGGGTGCCCGCCGCGCCGGTATCGGCGCGGCGCTGCTGGCCGTCGCGACGACGCGTCTGCGCGAGCTCGGCTACACCGCGGCACGCACCTGGGCGTTCGCCTCCGACCCGGCCGGCATCGCGTTCCTCGAGCGCCGTGGCTGGGTCGAGGTGTCGCGCGAGCGCCGCTCGTTCCGGGTCCTCGACGCCTCGTTGCCAGCCCGAGTCGCGATCGACGGCATCTCGTTCGCCGAGCTGGCACTCGACGACCCAGCGATGCGCGCGGTGTACGCCCTTGACGTGGCGGTGTCCCGCGACATCCCCGGACCGCCGATCGATCTCGGCACGTTCGAGCGGTGGGTCGAGCTCGAGCTCGAACGCCCGGGACGCCGGCGACCGTTGATGGTCGTCGCACGGGCCGGCGGGACGATCATCGGCTTCGCGCACGCCAACTTCCCCGCAGATCCACCGACCCAGGCCTGGCACTCGATGACCGGCGTTGAGGCCGCCCATCGCGGGGCCGGCGTCGCCTACGCGATCAAGCTCGAGCTGTTGCACCGCCTGCGAGACCTGGGCTGCACCGAAGCCGGCACGTCGAACGAGGCACGAAACGTGTCGATGCTGCGCGTCAACGAGCGCCTCGCGTACGTCCGACGGGCCGACGAGATCCAGATGCAGGGCGACCTGTGAGCGCCCTGACGATCCCGCCCGAGGCGGCTCGACGGATCATCGTCGAACGCCAGGGATTCGCTTCCCGCCCCCGCACGGCAACGGTCGACGAGCTCGAGCAGGCGATCATCCAGCTCGGTTGCGTGCAGATCGACTCGGTGATGACGGTCGATCGGGCACACAAGCTGACGCTCGCGAGCCGTGTCGGCCGGCTCCCCGCTGACGGCCTGAACGACCTGCGTCGTCGCGGTCGGGTGTTCGAGTACTGGGCGCACGAGGCGTCGCTCCTGCCGATCGCCGACTACCCACTCTTTCACGCGACGCGAGCACGGGGCGAGCACCCGTGGTACCAGGACGTCCTCGCAGAGAACCGTGAGCTTGCGCACCGCGTGCTCGCTGACATCGCGGAGACCGGCCCGAGCTCTGCACGGGCGTACGGCGGCGCCGGTGCCGGGTTCTGGAACTGGACGCCGGCGAAGAAGGTGTTCGAGGCGCTCTGGACGGCCGGCGAGCTCGCCGTCGCCGAGCGACGCGGGTTCGAGCGTCTCTACGACCTGACCGAGCGGGTGATCCCGGCGGCCTACCGCACGGAGGTGCCGAGCGAGGAGGAGGTGATGCGCGCGTTCCTTGAGCGCGCCGTCCGATCGCGCGGGATCGTCACGGTCGACCGGTTAGCCGACTACTACCGCGTTCGTCCGCGGACGCGACTTACGCGTGCGCTTGGCGAGCTCCTCCGCGAGGGTGCGCTCCTGGCCTGCCGCGTCGGCGAGCACGCCGCCGTCTGCGACGCGGCGGCGGCAGCGCTCGTCGATGCCCCACCCGCTCCCGCCGCTCCCGTCCTGCTGTGCCCGTTCGACAACCTGGTCTGGGATCGCGAGGAGACCCGGCGGCTGTTCGGGATGGCACACCTGCTGGAGATCTACAAGCCAGCGCCACAACGGGTCTGGGGCTACTACGTCCTGCCGTTGCTGATCGGCGACCGGCTCGTCGCTCGTGTCGACGTGAAGTCTGACCGCAAGGCCGGGGTGCTGCGCGCGCTCAAGGTCACATGGGAGGGCCGAGCGGCGCCCTCCCAGCTCGATCGGGCGATGACCCGGCTTGCCGCGGCGCTGTCGCTCCCCGAGGTCGCGATCGAGACGAGGTAGCGCTCAAGAGGATTCGTCGTTTCGTCGAAGAACGTACAGGTCGTTCGAACCTTTCGTAACGAGATCGCGAAGAGGCAGATGATGGGTGGCGTGGATCCTCGCTCGAAGCCCTTGACGTGCTGCCCTGCCTGCGCGTCGCGACTGATCTACCCGCTCTCGTTCATGCCCCACACCTCAGGCCGCGTCGTGATCGACCGTCGCTGCCCGGAGTGCGAGCACGTGGACCGCGTGGCCTGCGACCCAGCGGCGGCCGAGACCTGGGCGCGACGCGAGCAGCGCCTGCGCCTCGAGCTCGTCCACGCCGTGCTCGACCTCGAGATCGCAGCCGCGCTCGCTTGACCTGAGGCGAAGGTTTCGGCAGACTCTCTCCACATCAACGATGGAGGGATCGATGCGCAAACGCTACCTCGGGATCGCCGTGCTCGCCGGCGGGCTCCTCACGACAGGCGCGGTGGTCGGGATCGCGACCGCCGGCAACGCCAGCGATGGCACTCGCGGCAGGGCGCTCGTCCTGATCGAGCATCCGGACACGGACACGGTCGTGCACCTGAACGCGGACGGCAAGGACCACGTCGGCGACCTGCTGCCGTTCAACAACCCCGTCTACGACGCCGCGAACAAGGTGAAGGTCGGCGACGATCAGGGCAACTGCATCCACGTGCGCGTCGACCCGGCGAACAAGACGGGCGCCTACGAGTGCAACTGGACGACGAACCTGAGCGGCGGATCGATCACCGTCGAGGGCGCGTTCCTCGACGCCGGACCTTCGACGCTCGCCGTGATCGGCGGCACGGGCCGCTACAAGCTGTCCCGCGGCACGATGGATCTCGCCCCGACGGCTGACGGGAACTACTCCTTCACGTTCCACCTGCGCTAGTGGTCTGATTGTGAGATGGCGTGGTCATTCGGCTGCCTGGATCGTCCTGCGCTGGTCGGCTCTGCCACCCGTCGGGTGGCTCTGCCAGCCAGCTGCGAAGCCCAAACGTCGCGCGCCGCGTGACAATCACACCACTAGCGGTTCGTCGTGAGGAGCAAGCCTGACAAGCGACAGCAAGGGAGCTTGCCAGGGCACGTGACCGAGCTGGAGCGGAGCTCCTCCCGACCTGTCGGGCGAGGTCTCAGACGCCGCTCCGCAGCGCTCGAACCGCCACGTATTTTCGAGACGGTGCGCTAGGGCGTGCGAGACGTCATCGTCTCGACGCACTTCGACGATGCCGTGCTCAGCCTGTTCTCCGTGCTCGCGGAACGGGCTGAGCACGCCGTCGTCCTCACCGTCTGTGGCGGCGTGCCGCCAGCCGGGGCGCTGTCAACGTGGGATGCCGCGGCCGGTTTCGCCTCGGGCGCAGACGCCGCGCACGCACGACGACGGGAGAACGTCGCGAGCTGTGCGCTGACGGGGGCGATCGCGATCGACCTGCCGTTCCTTGACGGCCCGTACGGAGCCCTCGACGGCTCGGCCGTCCGCGCCGTCGTGCTCTCAACGGTCGCTGAGGGCGATCGGCTCTGGATTCCCGCGGGCATCGGTCGACACCCTGATCATCTCGCGGTGCGCAGCGCCCTCGCCACCGTCGGCGCGACGGTGTACGCCGACGGTGGGTATGCAGGCCGCTGGCTCCATCCTCCGCGCGCTGCCGCCGGCACTGTTGGACGGGTCGTGCGGCGCCGTCTCGACGACGCAATGATGGCGGCGAAGATCGACGCGGTGCGGGCGCACGCCTCGCAGATACGCGGGCTGACGGATGGCTTCCCCGACCTGCTCGACCCGCATGGTCGGCTGCGTCGGGAGCGTTGGTGGCCGGCGAGGGGGCCTACAATGCCGCCGGGCCGGTAGCTCGAAGGTCGAGCAGGGGACTTTTAATCCCTCGGCCAGGGTTCGATTCCCTGTCGGCCCATCCTACGGTCGGGTGAACCGCGACTCGAATTCGAAGTGGTGGCGGGTAAGCCTGCGCGCCTCCTGCTGCGTCGACGCGGGCACGCGGCCCATCCCTCCCGGCGTCCCGAGCGCGCGACGGACGGCGTCGCGGTAGCGCAGCTCGGATCCCTCGTCGAAGCCCGTGATCGTCAGCAGCAGGAGCGGCGCGCCGTCGCCGGCCTTCGTCTGCCGCGTCACGCGGACACGTCCCGCGACCTCTCCCTCAGGGAAGGAGAGCCAGAAGTCTCCGGTCTTCGGCAGGCGGTCGGTCGGTTCGAGCGGCAAGCGCACCGCGATTCGATCGGAGCGCAACGCCTCGAGCGTCGCCGCCATCCGCACGCGCGCGCCAAGCAGGAGCCGCACGGCTACGGGATCGAACGCCATGGTCTCATTCTGCGTCAGGTCGAGCCGTTCCGCGCGGCCGGTCTGCAGTAGCCGGTTCACGCAGGAGCGACGTTGACCCGGCTATCGTTGTAGAGCGGTCCGTGCGCATGGCGCGTCACAGCGTCCGAGATGGTGACCTGACAGGAAGGACCGCCCCAGGCCGTGCGCCACCACCCCATCGGTGCGATGAGCACGCCCGGCCGCGTGTCGTCGGAGACGCGCGCGACCGCCTCGAACGCACCGCGGTCGTTGAACACGCGCGCGCGTGTTCCGTCGACGACGCCGTGGCGGGCGGCGTCCTCCGGGTGCAGGACGATCCAGGGCGTTGGCTGGGCTGCCATCTGCCGCGGCCCGTTGGCGAACGTCGAGTTCAGGTACAGCTGCGTCTTCGGCGTGATCATGGCGAGCGGGAAACGGTCGGCGCGCGCCTCGTCTGCGATCTCCCCGGGAGGGTCGTAGTACGGCAGCGGGTCCTCGCCGAGGGCGGCCAGCGCGTCGCTTCGCAGCTGGAGCTTGCCCGAGGGCGTCGGGAACGCGCCATCGCGGTGCGGCGTGTGGCCCTGCCCGAGGTCGATCTTCGTCCAACCACGATCACGAAGCTCGTTGCGGTCGAGTGGAATGGCGCTCCCGTCCAGCAGCTCGTCGATGAGCTCGTCGTCTGACGCCCGCAACGCCGGGTGGTCGAGGCCCAGTCGGCTGGCGAGCAACCGGAAGATCTCCGTGTTCGATCGCGCCTCACCCACCGGCTCGATCGCAGGCTCGCCAAGGGTGAGGTAGTGATGGCCCCAGCTCGGGACGACGTCGCGGTGCTCGAGCGCGGTCGTCGCGGGGAGGATCACGTCGGCGTACCGCGCCGTGTCGGTCAGGAACTGCTCGACGACGAGGCAGAACAGGTCATCCCGCTGAAGCCCTTGGAGGACGGCGGACTCGTTCGGCTCACCGACCACCGGGTTCGCGTTGTAGACAACCAGCGCCGTGACTGGGGGATCGGTGAGGCCGGTCAGCGCGCGCCCGAGCTGACCCATCGCGACGGATCGCACGGGGCGCTCGAGCAGGTCCGGGCGCTCGGCACCGACCAGCGGTAGCGCAGCGAACGTGGCGAGCGGCGAGTAGGAGAACCCGCCGCCCCGGTGCTGCCACGAGCCGGCGAGCGCCGGGAGGCAGGCGATGGTGCGATACGCCATCTCGGCACCGGCGTGGCGTTGCGCGCCGACCCCGAGGCGAACGAGCGTCGGCTGCCCTTCGGCGAGCGCCGTGGCCAACGTCGCGATCGTGTCCGCAGCGATCCCCGTGATCGCCGCACAACGCTCGACGGGATACTCGTCCAGACGAGCGATCAGGTCGTCGTAGCCGACCGTGTGTGCGCGACACCACCTCTCGGCGACGCGTCCCTGGTCGACGAGCGAGCGCATCAGGCCTAACGCGAGCGCGCCGTCGGTGCCAGGAACCGGAGCGAGGTGCTCGTCCGCGACCCGTGCTGTACGGCTGCGGTACGGGTCGACCACGACGAGCCGCGCCCCCTGCTGGCGGGCGCGAACGATCTGCGCCCAGAGGTGGGGCGCCGTCGCGATCGGGTTCCACCCCCAGAGCACGACGGTGCGGGCGTGATGCCACTCCTCCGGATCAACCTCGACGTCCTCGCCGTGCGTCCACGCCACGCCCATCATCGCCGCGGCATCGCAGACCGTCCGCTCGAGCGTCGTCGCTCCGAGGGCATGCATCAGCCGGCCCGACATCACGTTGCCCTGGATCGCTCCCTGGTTTCCGAGGAACGAGTACGGGAGCACCGTCTCGCCTCCGTGCCTCGCGACCGCATCGGCGATTCCCGCCGCAGCGACCTCGAGCGCCTCGTCCCACGACGTCTCCCGGAACGCTCCGGATCCCTTCGCGCCGGTTCGCACCATTGGCCTGAGGATCCGGTCGGGCGCATAGACCCGGTCAACGTACGTGCGTACCTTGCCGCACACGAACCCCGCCGTGATCGGGTGCGTTGGATCGCCCTCGACGCCGATCGCACGCCCACCCTTGACGGTGATCCTGATCGCGCAGTTGTCAGGGCAGTCGTGGGGACAGGCGCTCTGGATCACTGGCATGACGGCAGGATACGCCAGTGGTCTGATTGTCAAATCGCGTGGTCATCGGACTGCCTGGATCGTCCTGCGCTTGCCGGCTCCGCCACCCGTCGGGTGGCTCTGCCAGCCAGTAACGGCGACCTTCGCGAGAACGTCGCGCGCCGCTTGCACTTAGCGTGTCAAGGCCTTCGCCTTGACACGCGTGCGAGCGGGCGTGCTATCCAGCACGCCCGCGATCAGCAACCGCTGCGCGACGCGCAACGCCCCCGCTCGCTCCAGACACCCAATGACCATGCCATTTGACAATCAGACCACTAGCGAGGCCGCCGCGCGACGGCAACGCCGGCGAGGCACGCGGCGCCACCGAGCAGGGCGATGAGCGGCGGGCGCTCGCCCAGAAGCACCAGGGCGAGCACCACGACCAGGGGCGGCACGAGGTAGGTCGTGGCGCCAAGCTTGCCGGCGGTCGTCCGGGCCAGGGCGTAGGCCCAGGTCGTGAACGCGAGCGCCGTCGGAAAGATCCCGAGGTACAGGATCCAGGCGATCTTGCCCGCAGCGGCGTGCTGTGCGCCGTGCACGAGCGACGGCGCGAAGGGCAGACACGCAACGGTGCCCGTCGCGCAGGCGAGGAACGTCACCTGCAGCGCGGACGTGCGGCGCAGGAGCGGCTTCTGCAGCACCACCGCCGTGCCGTACAAGCACGCGGCGAGCAGGCAGAGGGCTGCGCCGCCGGTCGAGGTTGCCCCGCCGCTGCGCAGCGAGAACCCGATCACGATCACGCCGGCGAACGCGATCGCAAGCCCGCTCAGGAGCGACGGTGGGAAGCCCTCCTTCAGGAGAACGCCAGCGAGCACCGCGATGACGATCGGCCCGACGTTCACGACCATCGCTGCCGTGCCCGCGTCGACCATCCGCTCCGCCTGGTTCAGGACGACGTTGTAGGCGCCGAACCAGAGGAGACCCACGCCGGCGATCGGGAGAAGGTCGCGGCGCGCAGGAAGCGGCTCACGGCGCACCGCGACGACCGCCCCGAGCGCGAGCGTGTCGAGCACGAGGCGTCCGAGCGAGAGCGCGCCCGGCGAGAAGGCGTGTCCGGCGCTGCGGATGCCGACGAACGCGGACGCCCAGAGCACGACGGTCGTCAGCGCTGCGACGAGCGGCAGCACGGAGGGCCTCGGCGTGACGCGCACGGCGTGAGTGTATGACGCGCCAAGCGGTCGATCGGCGATGCGTTCGGCACCGGTGAGAAGGGAACCCGGGCAATGCGGCGCATTCCGCGTATGGTCAGAGTGGAAGCGGGAACGTCGCGCGCCACGATGGCGCGCGAGAATCGAGGAGCACATGCGCGCCTTCATCGCAGGAGTCCTGGGAACGATCGCCTTCGTGGCGGTACCATCGAGCGCGCTCGCGGCGAGCTGCACCGCCAACGCGGACGGCAACTGGACCGCGGCCACGACGTGGTCGAACTGTCCTACCGGGGTTGCCGGTGTGGCTGGTATCCCGGGCGTCGCCGACACCGCCAGCGTCGCGGGTCACGTGATCGCGATCGACCAGAACGTCTCGGTCGCCGGCCTCACGCTTGACAACGCGACCCTCAACGACTCGGGTGGCAACACGATCAACGGCCACATCGTCTCGATCCTCCTAGGCGGCGCGACGGTCACCGGGTCGGGCGTCCTGCAGTCGTCCGGCACCGGCCTCTCGATCGCTGGCGCCCTCACCTTGACAGAGACCAACCCGGGCAACTCGCTTGCGCTGACGGCTTCCGGGCCGACGAGCTGGACGGTGGGAGCGATCACCCTCACCGGCGGTGCGACGTTCTCCCAGACCGCGAGCACGTTCACGACAACCGGCACGCTGGCTGGCACCGCCGACGCGGCGTCGCAGTTCTCGCTCGGCGGCACGACCGCGGTGTCGGCGGGGGCTGTCACCCTCACCGGTCCGGTGCAGGTCGGCGGGAGCCTCAACCTTGCTGGCGCGCTGACGCTCGACGGCGCGATCGTCGTGAGCGGCGTGAACGCCGTCGCCGGCGCCGGATCGCTGTCGCTGACTGGCACGCTGAGCATTCCGAACGGCAACCGGCTCAACGTGCAGGCCGCGACGACGCTCGAGAACGTCGCGATCGCCGGCACCGGCGGCACGGTGATCGCGGCGACCACCGCCAGCGGCATCCTCACCGTGAGCGGCGCCACCACGTCGAGCGGAACCGGCACGATCACGATCTCGGCCGATGCGAAGCTTCAGAAGCCGGTCTACGACGTCGGCCTGACCCAGCTCACGTTCACGATCACCTCGCTAGCGGGCATCACGGCGCCGGCGCCGGTGATGATCGACGGCGGCACGCTCGCGGCGAACTTCACCGGGCTCCTCTGGATCCACCTGGCGCAGGGCGCACAGGTCTCCGACCGCGCGACCACGGGATCGCTCGCGGACGGTTCGATCGTCGATGGCCCCGGAATCTTCGGGCTCGCCGCGAGCGGGAACACCAGCGTTCGTGCGTCGACGGCGCCGAACAACAGCAACATCGCCGCAGGTCACTTCACGCCGGGACTGCTCGACCTCGGCGCGGGTGCGCGCTTCACGATCAACGGCGCGACGTCGACCGTCAAGGTCGACCGGATCCTCGTCAACAACAACTCCGTCCTGACGCTGAACAGCGCGATCCCGTCCGGCCAGACGATCAACCCGCCCTTCCACGTGGCGGCGAAGATCGTCGGCATCCACGGCGGGCAGATCACCGGCGACCTCTTCACGGACATCGACGTGAGCGGCCAGGCGATCCTCGACTCGGCCTCGATCGGCGTCCCGATCACGACGCACGGCGCGACGAACCTGACGGGCAACACGACCCTCGACGCAAGCTGGACCGTGCCGACCAAGGCGACCCTGACGACCACACCAGGCACCACCGTCGACGGCATCGGTCGGATCCTCCTGGCGGGCGGCGCGATGATGCTCGGAGGCGATCTTGAGCTCGCCGGCCTCGTCGTCACGACCGACCCGAGCGCGCCGCACACGGGCGGCTCTCTCGACCTCGCCGGCCACACGATCGCCATCGCGCTCGGCATCGGCACCCTCCGGGTCGACGCCGGCGGCACCGTTACTGGCTCGGGCACGATCGACGCCTCCGTCGGCAACGTCGGCACGCTCGCGCCGACCGGCCCCTTCACCGTGACCGGCAAGCTGACGACGACCGGCACGCTCAGCGCCTCCTCGAACGTGCACGTCATGCTCGACGCGCTGTTGCTCGGCGGGAACGTGACGGTGCACGGCCAGCTCACCGTCGATGGCGCGACGAGCGAGTCGGGTGGGACCGTTGCCGTCGTCGACGGCGCCACGGAAAGCGGCGACCTGACGGTGAACGGCGCGTCGCTCACCGCCGGGTCGATCACCGTCCACGGCGTGTTGATGGCAACGACCGCGACGATCGTCTCGACCGGCGCCATGACGGCCGACCACACGGTGACCCTCGACACCAGCACGCTCTCCGCAGGTGCCCTCACAGCGACGGGTGATCTGGCGGCAACGACCAGTCCAATGACCGTCACCGGCCCGGTGACGGCAGGCGCCGGGGTGACGCTGACGAACTCGGCGCTCACCGCGACCAGCCTCGCCGTCACGGGCGACCTGAATGCGAACGGTAAGCCGGTGCTCGTCACCGGCCCAGTTGCGGTCGGCAAGGCCCCGGCGATCCATGCCCTGACCCTGACCGACGCGCCGCTCTCGGCCGCCAGTCTCGCCGTCACGGGCGACCTCAGCGCCGCCGGCGCGACCACCATCACGGTCGTCGGTGCAGCGGGGGTCGGCGGCAACCTGACGATGTCTGGCGACACGGGCTCGCTCAGCTCCGCCGGTCTGACCGTCGGGCATGACGTCGTCGCACGCGCCACGTTCACGATCAACGGCGCCCTCTCCGTCGCCGGCACCCTCACCGGGACGGGACATCTAACCCTGACGCTGCCGGTGACGCCGGCGAGCCGGATCGTCGGTTCAGCGACGCTCTCCTCGGCGCTGCTCGACCTGCACGGCAACCTTCGCGTCGGCACCTACAGCCAGGACGCGACGAGCACGCTCGGGGTGTCGGTGCGCTCCGCCACCGCCACGGACCAGCTGACGTCGGACGGTTCGACAACCCTCGACGGTACGCTCAGCGTGACCTCGACCGGCTACGACCCAGCACCGGGAGCGACGTCCCGTGTCATCTCCTCGGGGCCGGTCACCGGAACGTTCGCGACGCTCACGGCGCCGCTCACGGATGGTCGCAACTGGCAGATCGTCGACTACGCCGCGACCCCGGTGACGCTCTCCCTCCACTACAGCGCCCCGGGCATGCTGGCCGCACCAACGATCACCGGCACGCCGGTCGTCGGACAGTCGCTGACCTGCACGGACGGCACGTGGAGCGGACGCCCGCTGTCGTTCGCCTACGCGTTCGGCGAGCCGACCGCCCTCAGCACGCCGCCGACGACGATGAACACGGTCGTGATCACCCTCGCGATGGTCGGCAAGGACATCGGTTGCGCGGTCTCGGCAACCAACCCGGCAAGCACGGTGACGATCGCCTCGTCGAACGTGCTCGTCGTACGCCCCGCCCTGACGGCGCCGCCGTCGGTTGGCCCCGGTGCGAGCGTCCTCGGTGCCGCACTGACGTGCTCGCCCGGCGTGTGGGCCGGCTCGACGAGCTTCACCTACCAGTGGCTGCGTGACGGCGTCACGATCACCGGGCAGACGACACAGGCGTACACGGCCGGCATCGCCGACCTCACGCACCTCCTGTCCTGCCAGGTCACGGCGAGCGGCGTCTCGAACACCAGCAACACGGTCCTGACGCCTCCCGCCCGGGTCGTAACGGGCCTCGTCGTGGCCGGCACGAAGCTCGACAAGACGGGCAAGCTCGCCTTCAGCACCACCTGCATTGCCGCCGAAGGCTCGTGCACCGGCACGATCACCGTCACCGTCGGCGGCAAGGTCGTCGCCACCGTCGCGGTGAGCGGGGCCGGCAAGCGCGTCGCCAAGGTGAAGCTACCGGCAGCGTTGAAGAAGCGCCTCGCAGCCGGCAAGACGATCGCTGCCTCGCTCGCGTTCGTCTACCACGATGCCGGCGGGAACGTCCGCAGCTACGCGCTGCCTGGAAAGCTCCACAGGTAGACCCGCCCCGCTGTCCCGCACCAGGCGCGTCAGCAGCTCATCGAGCTGGCGCGCCTGGTTCCGACACCAGCCGTTCAAGGTCACGCCCGCCGCTCGACGAACGGCTGGGAATCCGCTCCTCACGTAGAGCAGCAGGTTCGTCGATATTCACCAGGCCAATGCCCGGACTGCTACGCCTGGATACGAGGGGGACGATCGTCGAGATCGACGGTGAAGCGCGTACCGCTCTCGGCATCAGCAGCGGCGACGAGACCGCCGCCTTCGCCAGCACGCCGGTCGGCGTCGCCCTGGCGGGCGGACAACGAGACGGCGTCGCGGGGTCGCTCCGCTTCAACACCATCGAGGTCGCTGACGGCATCGTCGTGGCGGTGACGGACACCGCTGCGGAGCTGCGCGCGACCCGGCTCGAGGGCGTGCTGCACCAGCTCGACGACTACGTGTACGTGTGGGAGTACCACCCGGACGGCAGCTCGTACCCGCTCGTCGAGAGCATCTCCAGCTCGCACCTGTTCGGCGTCGAGAGCCAGGTAGGCCTCGCGGACAGCGAGCTCTGGATGCAGCGCATCGTCCCGAGCGACCAGCAGGCCTACCAGGAGGTGACCGCCGCACAGGCACGCGGCGAGAGCGGCACCGGCGAGTACCGCGTGATGCGCGACGATGCGACGATCGTCTGGGTGTTCGACCGCTGGCACGCGTTGACGGGTGACGACGGCGTACACGTCGTCCAGGGTGCGATCTCTGACGTGACGGCGATGCGCGCAGCGGAGGCAGCCGGACGGCTGTCAGAGGAGCGGTTCCGCGCGCTGGCAGAGTCCGCACCGGTCGGGATCTTCATCACGGACGCGGACGGGATGATCCAGTTCGCGAACGACCGGTGGCAAGCCATCTACGAGCTCGACGACGGCGACTTCCAGGGCGATCGATGGTCGGACGCCGTCCACCCAGCCGAGCGCGAGGAGGCGCGCATGGCGTGGCTCAACGCCGTTCGATCAGGGGAGCCTTACGACTCCATGCTCCACCTCGTGCGCGCCGACGGTTCGGATGCCTGGGTCGCCAGTCGTGGCGCCCCGTTGTTCGACGCCGATGGCGCGGTCGTCGGTTACTGCGGCACCGATGACGACGTGACGGAGCGGATCCAGGCGACGCGAAACCTCGAGAGGCTGTCGACGACCGACGCGCTGACCGGCCTTCAGAACCGCCGGTCGCTGACGGGGGCGATCGAGATGGAGCTCGCGGCCGCGAGTCCGGTCGCCGGGTTCGTGCTGCTCGACATCGACCACTTCAAGCAGGTCAACGACGTCTATGGCCACCACGCCGGCGACCTGGTCCTCGTCGAGACCGCTCGGCGGCTCATGTCCGCGGCCGGCGGTGCGCAGGTGGCTCGCTGGGGCGGCGAGGAGTTTGCCGTGCTCGTGTCGTCCACCGCCGAGGCGGACGTTGCAGCGGTCGCCGAACGCGTACGCCTCGCGGTCGCCGACGGTCCGGTCGACGCCGCCGGGACGCCGCTCATGGTGACGATCTCGGCCGGCGTCACGACCGTCGCGCCGGGCGATACGACGACCACGTTCGTCGACCGCGCAGACAGCGCGCTCTACGCAGCGAAACGCCGTGGCCGCGACCGGGTCGTTCCGTTCTCCGGGCTGACGCCAACAGACCTCGCGGCAGAGGAGTCGTCGACGCTGCGCGTCGCCCGCGGCCTGGCCCTCGCCGCGAGCGTCCGCGAGGGGATGCCCGAGCTGCACTGCGAACAGGTCTCCCACCTCGCAGCGCGCACCGCTGAAGCTCTCGGCCTCGCCGAGGGGATCGTTACCCGCTGCCAGCTCGCGGGACTGCTCCACGACGTCGGCAAGCTCGCGATCCCCGACCGGGTGCTAACGAAGCGCGAGGCTCTCGACGACGATGACTGGCGAATGATTCGCGGACACGCCGAGATCGGCGCCCAGCTGATCCGCCGCCTCGATGGGCTCGACAGCGTCGCACCGGGGGTGCGCCATCACCACGAGCGCTGGGACGGCACCGGCTACCCGGGCGGGCTCGCCGGCGAGGACATCCCGATCGAGGCGCGGATCGTTGCCGCCGCCGACGCGTACTCGGCGATCACGAGTGACCGGGTATACGCCCGTGGGCGCGAGCAGGAGGAAGCCGTCGCGGAGCTCCACCGCTCGGCCGGCTCGCACCTCGACCCGTCCGTCGTGGACGCGCTCTGCCAGGCTCTCGAAGCCGAGGCTTCGGCGATGGCCGCACGCTTCCGCCGCGACGCCGCGTAGCCAGGTGACGCCCCGGCGCGCCTCAGAACAACGAGAGCGTCGCGGCGACCAGCTCGATCGCCGATCGGTCGATCGGGTCGACGACGAGGATCGCCTCGTCTGCCCCTGCCGCGGCGAGCGCCGCGAGGTGCTCGGCGAGAACAGCAGGGACGCCGGGGACGTGCGGGGCGCCGTCGTCGTGCGGACGAGCCGACGTCCCCGCCCCGATCCGCACGGCGACGCACGCGCTCCGTCCCAGAGTCAAAGGGTCGCGTCCAGCCGCTTCGGCGGCGACCGTGATCGTCGCGTTCAACGCCGCGAACCCGTCCGCCGTGTTCCCGTAGTCGCGATACCACGTGTTCCACCAGTCGACGCGGGCGATCGTTCCGGCGAGCATCCGCGGCCCGTTCGAGCCGATCATCAACGGCAGCGACCGCCGCGGCGTCGGCAGCTGCACGGCATCGACGACCTGGTGGTAGGAGCCTTCGAGCGTGACGCGCTCGCCCGCGGTCAGCGCCGCGATGATCGGAAACGCCTCCAGGAACCGGCTCACCCTCGCGTCGTACGGGATGCCAAACGCCCGGAACTCCTCGTCGTTCCACCCGGCGCCAAGACCGAGCACGAGCCGCCCGCCCGAGACCTCATCGAGGGTCGCGGCCATCTTCGCGAGCACCGCTGGCGGATGGAAGGCGGCGCAGGCAACGAGCGGCCCGAGACGCACGCGCGCCGTGCAGGCAGCGAGCGCCGCGAGGAGCGTCCAGACGTCCCACGGCCCACGCTCCTCCCGACCGTCACCGCGGTACAACAGGTGATCGCCGAGCCAGATCGAGTCGACCCCGGCCTCCTCCGCGCCGACCGCAAGCGCGCGGTACTCGTCGAAGCGCACGACCCGCTCGCACTCCGGCAACTGGATGCCGATGGCGAGGGGCGCGGTCACCCGTAGATCGTACCGCGTCACCGGACCCGTCGACGAGCCAGGTGCAGCGGCGCGACGTGGAGCCGGAGAGGTAGGCTCCGGGGATGCCGCGCCCTCCCGAGACGCCGTTGCTGCGCCGCATCCGAGAGGCCGTGATCGGCGACGACCAGGTGATGCTCGGGCCATACGGCGCGCGACGCGTGACATACGCCGACTACACCGCGAGCGGCCGAGCGCTGACGTTCATCGAGGACTACGTCCGCAACGAGGTGCTACCGCGCTACGCGAACACCCACACCGAGGCGAGCGGCACCGGGCTGCAGACCACCCGGCTGCGCGAGGGTGCGAGGGCGATCATCCACGACGCCGTGGGCGGCGACGAGGAGGCGGTCGTGATCTTCTGCGGGTCGGGCTCAACCGCAGCGATCGACAAGCTTGTCGGCGTCCTCAACATCCGCATCCCTGCCGACCTCGACGCGCGATACAGGCTCTCCGACCAGATCCCTGCAGCGGAACGCCCGGTCGTCTTCATCGGGCCGTTCGAGCACCACTCCAACGAGCTGCCTTGGCGCGAGTCGATCGCCGACGTCGTCGTCATCCCGGAAGACCCGGACGGGCACGTCGATCTCGCCTCGCTCGCCGAGCAGCTGGAGCGGTACGCCGATCGCCCGCTGAAGATCGGCTCGTTCTCGGCGGCATCGAACGTCACCGGCATCCTCTCCAACACCTGCGCGATCGCCGACATCCTGCACCGGCACGGCGCGCTGTCGTTCTGGGACTTCGCCGCCGCAGCCCCGTACGTCGCGATCGAGTGGTCGCCGACGTGTAGCGAGCACCCGCTGGCGCACAAGGACGCGATCTTCCTGTCGCCGCACAAGCTCGTCGGCGGGCCGGGCACTCCCGGAGTGCTCGTCGTCCGCCGGTCGCTCCTGACGAACCGCGTGCCGGTCGTCCCGGGCGGAGGCACCGTCGCGTACGTCAACGCCGAGGAACACCGCTACCTCGACGACGCGGCACACCGCGAGGAGGGCGGAACGCCGGCGATCGTCGAGTCGATCCGCGCCGGGCTGGTGTTTCAGCTGAAGGAGGCGGTCGGGTTGGACGTGATCGGCGCCCAGGAGGACTACCTGATCCACCGCGCGATCACGGCGCTCCGCGAGGAGCCGTCGATCGACCTGCTTGGCAACCTCGCCGCCGAGCGGCTCTCGATCCTGTCGTTCACCGTTCGCCGCACGCGCTACCTGCACCACAACTTCATCGTCGCGCTCCTGAACGACCTGTTTGGCATCCAGGCCCGTGGCGGCTGCTCGTGCGCCGGCCCGTACGGGCACCGGCTGCTCGGGATCGACCTCGAACGCTCGCACGAGTTCGAGCGCGAGATCGCCCACGGCTGTGAAGGCATCAAGCCCGGATGGGTGCGCGTCAACCTCAACTACTTCGTGTCAGACGCCGTGTTCGACTACCTGATCGAGGCCGTGCGGTTCGTCGGCCGCGAAGGCTGGCGGTTCCTCCCTGACTACCGCTTCGACCCGACGAGCGGCCTCTGGCGCCACCACGCCGGCCCGATCGATCCGCCAGTGGCGCTCCGCGACGTCTCCTACGATCAAGCGACCGGGGCGATGGCGTACCCCACCCACCACGACCGCGCGGGCGAGTCTGCGCTCATCGGGTACCTCGCCGAGGCGGAACGCCTCGCCGCGACACGGACAGACGACCTCGGCCCCGACGGCGCACCGACGCTCTCCGCCGACTTCGAGCACCTCCGCTGGTTCGAGCTGCCCGCCTGCTGCGTCGGCTGACGGCGCCCGCGCACGTTCGCGGGTTCGCGGGTTCGCCGGGGTTTTCGGTTGGGAAAACGCTACACGTTGGTGCCAGGCACAACGGTGTAGCATTCCGCATGGTTGAGCCAAACGCTACACCCCGTGCCTGGCACCAACGTGTAGCGCGTCAGAGCCCGCCGTCCCTCTGTTGGAATCGTTTGCATTCGATCGACGGGACACACCGCAAGCTCCCGCGGGGCGCCAGTGGGCTCCCCGCCGCGCCTCGATCGGTCCGGCGCTCGCTCCGGCGCTCGGTCCGCTCGGTCCGCTCGGTACGGCGCTCGGTCCGCTCGGTCCGCTCGGTCCGCTCGGTCCGCTCGGTACGGCGTTCGCTACGGCGCGGCTGCGCCCTACAGCCGCCGCGCGTCGAAGACGGCCCGACGCACGTACTGGCCGTGGCCGGGGCGCGTGCAGATCCTGCCGTCGTCCCACACCACGGTGCCGCGCGACAGGGTCAGGCGCGGCGAGCCTGCGACCTCGCGTCCCTCGTAGATGTCGTAGTCGACGTTCATGAGGCTCGTCGCGCACGAGAACACGTGTCGCCGCGCCGGGTCGAAGACGACGATGTCGGCGTCAGCACCAGCACCGATCCACCCCTTGCGCTCGAGGCCGAACATCCTTGCGACGGCGGTCGAGGTGATCTCGACGACGCGGTTCGGGGACAGCCGTCCCGCCCGTACGCCGTGCTCCCACAACATCGGCAGGCGGTGCTGGATCGCAGCGAGGCCGTTCGGGATCTTCGAGAAGTCACCGAGCCCGAGGCGCTTCTGCTCGTCGTTGAAAGGGCAGTGGTCGGTGGAGACGATCTGCAGGTGGTCGAGGCGTAGCGCGTCCCACAGGTGCGGCTGGTTCGCGGCATCGCGCAGCGGCGGTGAGCAGACGTAGCGGGCACCCTCGAAGCCGGGCCGGCGAAGGTCGTCGACGGAGTTGAAGAGGTACTGGATGCACGTCTCGCCGTACGCGCGAGCGCCGGCGGCCCGGGCCCGGATGATCTCGTCCGCTGCCGCCTTACAGGAGACGTGGACGACGAACACCGGCGCGCCGGCGAACCCTGCGAGGCGGACTGCGCGACCGGTTGCCTCGGCCTCCATCGTCTCGGGCCGCGTGAGGGCGTGGTGGATCGGGTCGGTCTGGCCGGCGGCGAGCGCCTTGGAGACGAGGTGCGCGATCGCGTGGCCGTTCTCGCAGTGCACCATCGTCAACGCCTCGAGGTCTCGAGCACGTTCGAGCACCGCAAGGTACTGATCGTCGGTGACCATCAGGACGTTCGGGTAGGCGAGGAACACCTTGAAGCTGGTGATCCCCTCGTCAACCATCGACGACATGTCGGCGATCGTCGCGGCGTCGGCGTTCGTGATCGCCATGTGAAACCCGTAGTCGACGTGCGCGGCGCCCTCCGCCCGCCCCATCCACTCCTCGAGCGACGAGCGCAACCCGCCCCGATGCATCTGGAGCGCGAAGTCGACGATGCACGTCGTCCCGCCGGCGGCAGCGGCGCGTGTGCCGGTGTCGTAGTCATCCGCGCTCCACGTGCCGCCGAACGGCATCGAGAGGTGGGTGTGGTTGTCGATCGCTCCAGGGAGCACGAAGCAGCCCGTGGCGTCGATCACCTCAGCGTCGACGCCGTCGAACCGGCCGACGCCGACGACCGTCTCGCCGTCGACCAGCACGTCCGCCGTCGCCGACTCGGACGCGTTGACCACGGTTCCGCCGCGGATCAGCTTGCGCATCACAGGCTCCCTTCCGCGACCCTGGTGATCGCGTGGCCGACGGTGTTGGCGTACGCACGGATCGCCAGCTCGAGGTGCTCGACCGGCGTGTCCTCCTCCTTGGCGTGGCTGATGCCCTTCGTCGAGGACGAGAACACCATCACCGTTGGCACGCGCCGCGCCATCTCGGCGGCGTCGTGCAGCGGCCCGGACGGCAGCGCGTGATCGCTGCCGGAGACCGCCAGGCAGGCATCCCGCGCCGCAGCGATCAGCTCGTCGTGAAACGGGATCGGCTCGATCCGCCAGATCGGCTCCCACGTCACGGTGCAGCCCTCCGCGGCGGCGGCCTCTGAGGCAGCGACCCGCGCGTCGGCAAGCATCGCGGCGAGAACGTCAGCATCGAGGTGACGCTGGTCGAGCAGGACGGCGGCGACGCCGGCGATCGCGGTCACGACGCCCGGCGTGCAGGCCACGTCGCCGGTCGTGCAGACACCGCCGTGGCGAACGGCGATGTCGCGCAGCGTGAGAGCGAAGCGGGAGGCGGCGAGGAAGGCGTCACGGCGGTGCGCCATCGGCGTCGAGCCGGCGTGGGCGGCCTGGCCGCGGAACAGGACGCGGTTTCGCTCGACGCCGACGGTGCCGAGCACCGTGCCGACGGGCAGCGCAAGGCCCTCCAGCACCGGCCCCTGCTCGATGTGCAGCTCGATGTAGGCACGCACGTCGGCGAGGCGCGACGTCGCGACGCTCGCTCGGTCGACGTCGACGCCGTGGCGTGCGAGGACGTCAGCGAGGCGCTCCCCGCCCGCGTCGCGCAGGTCGCGCACCGCCTCGGGATCGAGCGTGCCGCAGACGGCGGATGATCCGAGCAGCGAGCGGCCGAAGCGGGCGCCCTCCTCGTCAGCCCAGTCGACAAGGCTCACGGTGCAGGGAGGCGTCCCGTCCTCGGCGATCGTCCGCAGCGTCTCGAGCGCCCCCATCACGCCGAGCGCGCCGTCGAGCCAGCCGCCGCTCGGCACCGAGTCGAGGTGTGACCCGATCACCACGGTCTCCGGCCGCTCGCCGTCGAGCCGCGCCCAGAGGTTGCCCGCCTCGTCAACGTCAACGACGACCGGGAGGTCGGCGAGGCGCTCCCGCAGCAGCCCGCGCGCCGCGACCCACTCCTCGCTCCAACACAGACGCCGCGCCCCGCCCTGACCGCCGGTCAGCTCAGCCAGCGCACGCAGGTCGGCGATCGCGCGGGCCGGCTGGCAGGCGATCTCCATCAGGCTCGATCCTTCCACGTGTTCCCCGACCCGACGGGACGGCCGGTGCGCGCGTCGATCACGCCAACGGCGAGCGGCTCCATCGTGATGCAGTCCGCGATCGGACAGACGAGCGCACAGAGGTTGCAGCCGACGCACTCTGACTCGATCACCTCGAACCGTCGCACCCCATCGACCGCGCTCGTGATCGCCTGGTGAGAGGTGTCCTCGCAGGCGATGTGGCAGCGCCCGCAGCTGATGCAGAGATCCTGGTTGATCCGGGCCTTCACCGCGTAGTCCAGGTTGAGCCGGTTCCAGTCGGTCACCTTCGGCGTGGCGAGACCGACCATCGCCGCAACTGAGCCGTACCGACGATCGTCGAGGAAGCCGGAGAGGCCGCTGATCATCTCCTCGACGATCCGGAAGCCGTACACCATCGCCGCCGTGCACACCTGGACGGTGCCCGCGCCGAGCGCGATGAACTCCGCGGCGTCCCGCCAGCTCTCGATGCCGCCGATCGCGGAGATCGGCAGGCCAGCCGTCTCGGGTGAGCGGGCGATCTCGGCCGTCATGTGAAGCGCGATCGGACGCACCGCGGCGCCGCAGTAACCGCCGTGCGTGCCCAGCCCGTCAGTGTGCGGCGACGGCGCCATCGCGTCGAGGTCGACGCCCATGATCGAGTTGATCGTGTTGATCAGCGAGACGGCGTCCGCGCCTCCCCGTAACGCCGCCTCGGCTGGCTTGCGGATGTCCGTCACGTTCGGTGTCAGCTTCGCGATAACGGGTAGCCGCGTGTGCGTCTTGCACCAGCGCACCACCATCTCGACGTACTCCGGCACCTGGCCGACCGCCGCCCCCATGCCGCGCTCCGACATCCCGTGCGGACAGCCGAAGTTGAGCTCGACGCCGTCCGCGCCGGTCTCCTCGACGAGCCGCAGGATCCCCGCCCAGCATGGCTCCTCGCACGGCACCATCAGCGACACGACGACCGCGCGATCGGGCCAACGAGCCTTCACGGCGCGGATCTCGTCGAGGTTGACCTGCAGCGGCCGGTCGGTGATCAGCTCGATGTTATTGAAGCCGATGACGCGCCGGTCAGATGCGTGGATCGCGCCGTAGCGGGGGCCGGACACGTTCACGACGGGCGGGTCCTCACCGAGCGTCTTCCAGACGACACCACCCCAACCGGCCTGGAACGCCCGCTCGACGTTGTACGCCTTGTCGGTAGGCGGCGCCGACGCGAGCCAGAACGGGTTCGGCGAGCGGATGCCGGCGAAGGTCGTCGCGAGGTCAGCCACCGGACGCCTCCCGCAACGCCCGATCGATCGAGGCAGCAGCACGCTTGCCGTCCTCGACGGCGGTGACGGTGAGGTCGTCGCCGCCGGCGACGCAGTCACCGCCAGCCCAGACGCCGGGACGCGACGTGCGCCGCTCCTCGTCGACGACGATCCGACCGCTCACGATCGCCAGCGGCGCCACCTCGTCGGCGACGATCGCCTGGCCGATCGCGCGAAAGAGCTGGTCACAGGGGAGCGTCAGGCGTTCGCCGGTGGCCGGCCGCTCCACCTCCAGCGCCACCACCCTCCCACCCTCGGCGATCACCCGTCGCGGCACAACGCCGGTGCGGATCAGCACGCCGTCGGTCTGCGCGAGACGCTGCTCGTACGGGCTCGCGCCCATCTGCGCCGCCGCACGCCGGTAGGCGATCGTGACCTCCTCGGCACCGAGGCGGCGTGCCTGGCTCGCGACGTCGATCGCGGTCATGCCGCCGCCGATCACGACGACGCGGCGTCCGATCGGGATCGCCGCGAGATCGCTCGCCTGTCGGATGTCGGCGATCAACGAGACGCCATCGACGACCCCGTCGAGGGCATCCTCGATACCGAGACGGTTGACGGTGTCAAGCCCGACCGCGAGGAAGACCGCGTCGTGCGTGGCGGCAAGCTCGTCGATCGTCAGACCGGCTCCGAGCCGCCGGCCGTGCACGACGTTGATCCCGCCAACGCCGAGCACGAACGCGACCTCGCGTTGCGCAAACCCGTCAACCGTCTTGTAGGCGGCGATGCCGTACTCGTTGAGCCCCCCGAGCTTGGGCCGCGCCTCGTAGATCGTGACGGCATGCCCGGCGACGGCAAGCGCGTGCGCGCAGGCGAGGCCGGCCGGGCCGGCGCCGACGACGGCGACCGAGCGGCCCGTCGACGGACCCTGCCGGTATGGCTGGATACCGCTCTCCATCAGCCTGTCGGTCGCGTGGCGCTGCAGGCGCCCGATCTCGATCGGCCTCTCCTCAGCCGCCCGCACGCAGGCCTGCTCGCAGAGCGTCTCGGTCGGACAGACGCGGGCACACATGCCGCCGAGGATGTTGCTGTCGAGGATCGTCCGAGCCGCGCCCTCGACGTTCGCCGTGGCGATCTGTCGCACGAACAGCGGGATGTCGATCGACGTCGGGCACGCCGTCACGCAGGGCGCGTCGAAGCAGAACAGGCAGCGCTCCGCGGCGATCCGCGCCTCGTTCGGCGCAAGCGGCGGACGGAGGTCAGCGAAGCCCGCCGCGAGAGCACCGGCAGCGAGCCGGCGAGACGCGATGTCGGGAGTCGCCACCGATCAGCCCCCCTGAAACCCCGGCGTCGGCGGATCGTCGCCGGCCTGCTCGCGCAGGAAGCGCTGGATCTCGGAGGCGAGCTCGTCACCGCTCGGGATCCGCTCCTCCACCTCCTCGTGCTCCTCCTGCTCACCCATCGACTCGAGGCGGTGCACCATCTCGCGCGTGTCCGAGTCGTTCGAGACGGCGGCGTCGTAGCCTGCGAGCTCGCGGCGCGACGTCTGCTCGAGGTCGGCGTCGGACAGGTCGATCTCGAGGTGCGTGCTGAGTCGTTCGAGGAGCGCAACGCTCGCCACCGCGTAGCCTGAACCAGCGTACGGCGGGACCTGCGCGAAGTACCCGACGGCTGGCGTGCCCGCCTCGACGACGGCCATCTCAAACGCCGACAGCGCTGCCGCCGGCACCCGTAGCACCCCGCTCGGCCCCCGAACCTCGCCGTGGCGGAGCAGGCCGTCACGAGAGGCGGTCGACATGATCGGCACCCGGCGGGTGTGCGCGACGGCGGCGGGCACCGCGCCGAGGCTGACCCACTGTGACACGCCGAGGCGTCGCACGAGACCGACGATGTCGAGCGCGAGCGATTGCCAGCGCGCGTCGGGCTCCGCGCCGACCAGGAACAGCAGGTCGCGCCCGCCAATCCGCACGTGTCGTAGCACGAGCTCCGGCCAGGAAAGCCGTGTCAACGCACCGTCGACGACGTCGAGGACGGGGCGCCGGGAGCGATAGTCAAACACCGCGTCGCCGTCGAAGCGCACGATCACCGACCCGCGACGGGCAATTCGATCAGCGGCGCCAGACGCCGCACCGGCAGCGTCAACCCACCCGTCAAGCGCGGCGATCAGCACGGGGTCAGCCAGTTCCGGGATTTCCGTCTCAATCTGGTGTAGCGGCACGGTCCGGTAAGGCTAGACGATCAGCGGGCGAACAGGCGGGCAGCCGACGCTCACCCGTCGGAGGCTCATCCGCGCTCGGCCCGCCGCCGATACGTGGTTGGAGGATTGAACGCTGATGCTCGAGGATGGCCTGTCCCGGGTGGAGGAGGGCCCGCCGGCGCTAGAGGTGGGACAGACGATCGCGGTCGAGAACCCCCTCACGGGGCAGAGCTTTCGCGGTGCGGTCTTGTCGGCAACGGACGAGGCGCTCGTCATCCGCGTCCCCGACCCGGGACGTGAACGAGGTGGGTTTGGGCTACGCCGCCTCGACGACGAGGGAGCGGCGTGGTACGCCGAGACGGCGGGCGAGTACTCCCGTGCGGCAGAGACGCTGACGCTGCACGCGCCGGGGATGTGGGAGCTCGACGCGTCCCGTCGATCGGCACGCGTGCCGGCGGCGCGCCTGCCCGTGCACGTCGAGACGTTCCCGCCGAGCGTCGTCCGCCGCGAGCTGTCAGGGATCGACATCTCCGCGAGCGGCCTCGGCGCGACCGGGCGCGGACAGGCGCTGTCGATCGGAACGCCGGTGCGCATCACCGTCCGCGATGGCTACGGAGCGGTCGGCTGGATCCACGCCGTGGTGGCGCGCACGGCACCACGGTCCTATGACCTGTTCGACGTCGGGCTGCGCTTCACCCCCGAGTCACCCGCCGAGCAGGAGCTCATCTTCCAGTGGCGGGACCGAGCCGCGCAGACCTCCGCGACGGCTCCGGCAGCTACGAACCGGGCCGGCTAACCCCGCAACCAACGCGGAAGGCGAGCCATGCCCGGGACGGCGCCGGGCATACTGCGCGGGTGCGACCAGCGATTCGCCTCGCCCTGCTCGCCGTGCTTGCGGTGCTCGCCCTGCCGAGCGCTGGTTCGGCGTCGGAGCCACCCAACCACAACGACCCTTGCGCACACACGGGCCGCAACGTGTGCGCCACGGCCGGTGTTGGCTACTACAAGACGTACCGCTACGGCCTGCGCTGGTTCGGCGACTTCCGCGGTGTCGGGACGGCCGACCGGCACCTGTACTGCATCGACCTGCGCTACTGGTATCCCGCCTCGTCGTTCCACTACACCGAGGCGACGGGCGGTGTGCTGCGCAACCGCGACGGGAAGGTCGTGTCGCTCGCGGCGCAGGCGCAGATCTCGTACGCGATCTTCACCTACGGCCAGACGACGAACGCCGACCAGGCGGCAGCGGTGATGCTGTACGTGCACGCGATGATCGGCGACGGACGCCCCGGCGAGACCGACCCGACCGGCCTGGGCCCGCGGGTGACACGGTTGTACCGCCGCATCGCTCGCGATGCGGCGCGCCTGCGCGGACCGTACACCGTGCGCACGCACGTGACCGGAGGCGGCGTCGTCGGAGGAACGGGCGACGTCCAGGTCGAGGTGATCTCCGCGACTGGCGCCCGCGTTCCCGGCGTGACGATCGCGATCGCCTCTCAGGGCGCGTCGGGCGTGCCGACGTCGGTACGCACCGACGCACGTGGCCTCGGTCACGTGCCGTTCCGGTTGACGACGACTGGCGGCTTCCACCTGACGTTGCGCACTGCGCGGCTCGCCGCTCCCCAGCCGCGGATCCTCGCACCGTCGACGAACGCCGCCGTTGCAAACGCCCAGCGTCTTGCGGCGCCGGACGGCGCACAGGCAGCGGCTGACGTGCGCGTCGGTGCCGCCCCCGCCCAGATCCAAGCGATGACCTCCGCCACGCCGAGCTCGCTGCAGGTAGGCGGAACGAGCACGGAGCACGTGACGATCACCGGCGCCCTGCCGACGTGGAGCGCCACCGTCAGCGCACGACTGTACGGGCCATTCGCGACGCAGGACGCGCTCGACTGCTCCGGTACGCCGTTCGCTCAGGTCTCCTTCCCGGCGACCGGAGCACAGACCGCCTACGACGCACCCGCCGTTACCGTCACGACCCCGGGCTGGTACACGTGGATCGACGAGGTTCCCGGCGACGCGAACGATACGGGTCTGACGACCGACTGCAAGGTCCCGGCGGAGAGCTTCCACGTCGACGTCACGCCGGCGCTATCAACGACGGTGAGCGCCCCGCGGGTCGCGCCAGGGGCGGCGATCCATGACACCATCGTCGTCAGCGGCCTTGCCGGGCTGTCGGCGACGGTGCACGCGGCGCTGTATGGGCCGTTCTCGTCGCCTGCGACGATCGCGTGTGACGGCACCCCGGCATGGCAGGGAAGCGTCAGCGCCACCGGTGACGGGACGTACCAGACGGAGACCTACCCGCTGACCGTTGCCGGGTACTACACGTACCGCGAGTGGATCGAGGCGAGCGGCCTCGTGCACGCCGCGCAGACGACCTGCGGCGACGTCGCCGAGACGGTCGTCGCCGTGGCGCACGCGGCGATCTCGACGCAGGTGAGCGCCGCGCAGGCCGCGCCCGGAACGCCGCTGACGGACGCTGTCCAGATCGGCGCGCTCGGCGCGATCAGCGTCCAGGTCACCGTCGACCTCTACGGCCCGTACGCGTCTGCCGCCGCCGTCGACTGCTCGGGGACGCCGGCCTCGACGAGCACGATCGCCGCCCTGCACGACGGCACGTACGTGTCGACGGCGACGCGCCCGCTGGTCGCCGGCTACTACGCGTTCCGCGAGTCGGTCGCGCAAGGACCGGCGAACGATGCGGTGCAGACGCCGTGCGCGGAGCCCGGCGAGACGGCGTACATCCACGCGTCGCCGACGATCAGCACGACGGCGAGCCCGGACGTCGTGCGGGTCGGTGCTGCCGTCAGCGACGACATCCTCGTGCGCGGCCTCGGACGGACGCCGGCGACGATCGACGTGGCCCTCTACGGGCCGTTCGCTGCCCGCGCGGCGATCGACTGCACCGGCACCCCGGTGTTCGCGCGCACGATCGCCGTCACCGGCGACGGACTCGTGCACTCGCCCTCAGCCCGCGTGGCGCACATCGGCTTCTACGCGTGGACGGAGCACCTGCGGGGAACCGCTTTGGTGAGCGACACGACGACGACCTGCGGCCTCGTCGACGAGACGACGTTCGGTGTCGCGGGCATCTCCACCGGACGTGGCGACGTCGCGATCGAGACGCGAGCGCGCCATCGCAGCTCGATGGAGCCCGTGCGCGTTCGGATCGCCCGGCCAGGCGTCGACGCCCCGGTCGTGCCGGTCGGGCTCGACATGGCCCACGGTCTGCTCGGTGTGCCGTCGAACGTGCGGCGAACCGGCTGGTGGACGGACGGCGCGCTCCCGGGATCGAGATCCGGGGCGATCCTGATCGGCGGCCACGTCGACAGCGCCGCCGCCGGGCCCGGCGCTTTCGCCCCGCTCTCCTACGCGCGCAGCGGCGACATCGTCCAGGTCACGACGGCGTCCGGGAGGGTGCTGCGCTACCGCGTCACGAGCGTGCGATCCTACCCGAAACCGAAGCTGCCGACGAGCGTCTGGTCGCTCCGAGGCCCGGCCCGTCTGGTCCTCGTAACGTGCGGTGGACGGTTCGATACGACGACGCATCACTACCTCGATAACATCGTGGTGACGGCGGTGCCCATCACTCGATGACAGCCACGCGTACGACGTTCGCCGGCTTTGGCGGCCTCGAGAAGGGGATCTGGTACGCGCTCACCTTCCTCTCGACGGCGGTCTTCCTGGTCGGGTTCGTGCGGCTCGTCCGACGCTACCGGGTACGTCGCGCCACCGCCGGCCCTGTCGACGTCCGGCGCATGCTCGTGGTCGTCCTCACCCACTCCTGGATCCGCCGGCGAGACGGCGTTGCCGGACTTGCGCACGCCGGCGTGTTCTACGGGTTCCTGGTGCTGCTCGCCGGGACGACGATCCTCGCGATCCAGGACGACGTCCTGAAGCCGACGACCGGCTGGGAGTTCTGGCGCGGATCGTTCTACGAGGGCTACTCGCTGTTCCTCGACGTGTTCGGCGCGGCGATGCTGATCGGCCTCGTCGTGTTCGCGCTCCGGCGCTTCCAGGGGCGGATCGCACGCCTCGACTACGCGCGACGGGACGATCGCCCGGTCTCGGCAAAGCGGGCTCGCTACCAGCTCGACGACTGGGTGTTCCTCTGGTCGCTGCTCTACCTTGGCCTCACCGGCTTCCTGCTCGAGTCGCTCCGGATCGCCGTCAACCGTCCGTCGTTTGAGGTCTGGTCGCCGGTCGGCTGGGTGATCGGGAACGGGCTGCGGAGCCTCGGCGTGGATGGCTCCAGCGCCGACGCGGCGCGGGCCGGGCTGTGGTGGTCGCACGGCCTCGTCGCGCTCGCGTTCGTCGCTGCGATCCCGTTCACGAAGGCGATGCACATGCTGACAGGGCCGGCTGGTGTCGCCCTGCGCTCCCCCACCGTCGGTCGCGAGCTGGTCGCCGAACCAGAGACCGGGTACGCGACCCTTGCTGACCTGACGACGCACCACCTCGTCGACCTCGACGCGTGCACGAAGTGCGGCAAGTGCCACGAGGCGTGCCCGGCCGGGATCGGCGGCATGCCGCTCTCACCGCGCGACCTGATCCTCGACCTGCGCGAGGCGTCCTCGCTCGGCGTCACGACCGCTCTCGTCCCCGACGTGATCGCGCCCGAGACGCTCTGGTCGTGCATGCAGTGCATGGCGTGCGTCGACATCTGCCCCGTCGGGATCGAGCACGTCCCGGTGATCAACCTGCTGCGCCGTGGGCTCGTGGAACGGGGCGAGCTGGACGAGCAGCTGCAGGGCACGTTCGAGGCGGTGTTCACGAGCGGCAACAGCTTCGGCGAGGCGAAGCGCAAGCGTGCGCGATGGGCGAAGGAGCTCGCGGTCGAGGTGCGCGACGCGCGCGCCGAGGCCGTCGACGTGCTCTGGTTCGTCGGCGACTACGCGTCGTTCGATCCGCGCAACCAGCGCAACACTGCTGCCCTTGCGCAGCTGCTGACGCACGCGGGCGTCAGCTTCGGGATCCTCTTCGAGGCCGAGAAGACGGCTGGCAACGACGTCAGACGGGCCGGTGAGGAGGGTCTCTTCCGCAGCCTCGCGGAGGAGAACATCGCGACGATCGCCGGCTGTGACTACCAGCGGATCCTCACGAGCGACCCGCACTCGTTCAACACGCTGCGCAACGAGTACCCCGGCCTCGGGGCGCCGTGGACGGCAGACCAGGTGGTCCACCACTCGGTGCTGCTGCTCGAGCTGCTCGACGCCGGGGCGCTGGCGGTGAAGGCGCCGCTCGATCGGCGCGTCACCTACCACGATCCGTGCACCCTCGGTCGCTACAACGGCATCTTCGAGCAGCCGCGCGAGGTGTTGGCGCGCGTCGGCCTCGATCTGGTCGAGATGCCGCGCAACCGCGACAACAGCCTCTGCTGCGGCGCCGGTGGCGGCAGGATCTGGATGAAGGACACCGCGCGACCGGGAAGCAGGCGGCCAAGCGAGCAGCGCATCGATGAGGCCGTCGCGCTCGACGGCGTCGACTGGTTCGTCGTCGCGTGCCCGAAGGACGTGACGATGTACGAGGACGCGATCAAGACGAGCGGCCACGGCGAGCGGATCGAGCTGCGAGAGCTGTCCGAGCTCGTCCTCGCGGCGGTGCAGCCACCGCCGACGTCCTGACGGTGGCAATCCGAACGACCCGCGTCTGCGTACCATCGACGTGAGCAGAGGCGCGACAAGCGAACGGCCCGTGGCACGTCATACTTCGTTCATGCGGGCGGACGACGCGACGAACGAGGAGCTCCTGCAGCGGATCGCGACCGATGACCCGGAGGCCTTCGGTGAGCTGTGGCGACGTCTCGGTGGCCCGATCATGGCGCTCGGTCGCCGCATCCTCGACGATACGGCGGCCGCTGAGGACGTCGCACAGGAGACCTTCACGACGATCTGGCGCGCCGCAGGGACCTTTGACAGCGAGCGCGGCGCAGCGCTGTCGTGGATCTACACGATCGCCCGAAACGCGGCCCGCGACGTCGCCCGCCGTCGTCGGATCGTGCCGGTCGACGACGTGCCGGAGGAACGCGATGCCGGCCCTCAACCGGACGAGCTCGCGGCGCTGGCGCTTACGCGGTATGGCATCCACGCCGCAGTCGCCGGGCTCGGCCTGAAGGAGCGTCAGGTGATCGAGCTCGCCTACTACGAGGGCCTGTCGCAGTCGGAGATCGCCCACCGTCTTGCGACACCGCTCGGCACCGTCAAGACCCGTACGCGCAACGCCCTGGCGACGCTGGCCGACCAGCTCGGTACGGTCGAGGAGTGGCGATGATCGAGCACGAGGAGGCACGCCTGCAGCTCGCCGACCTGGTCGTGGCTGGTCTCGCCGACGCGACGCGCATCGACGCGCTACGCAGCCACGTCGCGGCGTGCGCCGCGTGCCGCTCTGAGCTCGCTGACCTGGAGCTGCTCGACCAGACGATCAGGGACGCGGGCCCGGTGCCGGCGCCATCGCCCGACCTGTCGCGCCGGGTCCTCGCGATCGCCGCGGGCCATCCACCCGTGCGGACGCGGATGCGTCGCGCGACCGCGGCACGCGCCATTGGCGCGCTGGTCGGGGTCGTGGCGCTGGTGGTGCTCTCCCTGCGCGTCGGAGGCGGGCTCCAGGTCTCGCAGACCGTCAGGTTCGCCGCCGGACAGGGATGGCACGCGGCCGGATCCGTCGAGTACGGCAAGCTCGATGGCGTGCCGACGGTGCACCTGCACCTCTCGAACCTGCCGCGGCTCCGGTCGGGCTACTACGAGATCTGGGTCGCAAGAAGCCCGTCCGAGCGCCTCTCGCTCGGCGTGTACGACGCGTCCGCCGCAGGGACGCTCGACGTGACGCTGCCGGCACCGGGTGGCGACGAGGGCTACAAGGGGATCTGGGTCACGAGCGAACCAGAGGACAACAACCCGATGTGGTCGAACGACACCGTCGCGGCCGCTCGGCTGGCCTGACCGCGGGCGCCGATCGGTACGGTTCGGCGGTGGACCGCATCGACCTCCTCGACGACGGCTTCGTCGCGCTCGACGCGTGGATGGCCGACGACCTCTCCGTGGTGAACGCCGCCCGCGTGTCGTTCGGGACACGGCGCGACGGGATGGAGGAGCGCGACGTCGGGCTTGTCGGCTTCCTGATGCGCGAGCGCCACGGGACGCCGTTTGAGCACAACAGCTTCCGCTTCCACGTGCGCTGCCCGATCTTCGTGGTGCGTGAGTGGATGCGCCACCGCGTGTCGAGCTTCAACGAGCTCTCCGGGCGCTACACCGAGCTCGCGCCGGCGTTCTACGTGCCAGCCGCCGAGGACGTGCGCACGCAGGTCGGTAAGCCGGGGGCGTACTCGTTCGAGACTGTCGACGCCGACCTGGCGCAGCGCACCCGAGCCCGGATGCAGGAGAGCTACGACGCTGCCTACGCGGCGTACCGGGCGATGCTCGACGACGGCGTGGCGAAGGAGGTCGCGCGAACGGTGCTTCCGGTCGGCATCTACACCGAGTTCTGGTGGACGCTGAACGCACGCTCGATCATGAACTTCCTGTCACTCCGCAACGCCGAGACGGCGCAGCGCGAGATCCGCAGGTACGCCGAGGCGATCGAGGCACTGTGGAGCGCGAAGATGCCCGTCACGCACGCGGCGTTCGTCGCCAACGGCCGCCAGGCGCCGTAATCAGATCGGGGACCGGCCCGCCGCGTTACGCCGCGGCGGCGTAGCTGGTGCCGAGCTCGATCGCGAACAGCGAGTCCGGCTCGAGCAGCAGGATCAGTCGATCGCCGACCTTGGCGACGCCGTCGACGTAGGCGGCATGCGCGGTGAACTCAGGAACGACGTCGAGCGAGCTCTCGTCGAGCGTCCTCACCTCGGCAACCTCGTCAACGATGATCCCGGCGATGCCAACCGACGTCTCGACGACGACGACCTTCGCGCTCTCAGGATCGATCACGCCGTCAATCGCGAGGCGCATCTTCATGTCAATGACTGGGATTATCTTGCCCCGAAGGTTGATCACGCCGCGGATCGCCGGGTCGGTGCCGGCCACGGTGCGCGGCGGTGAGTAGCGGATGATCTCCTGGACGTGCTGGATCGACACGGCGTAGGTCTCGCCCTCGAGCTCGAACACGACAACTTGCCGGCTTGCGGTTGCGGTGGGGGCCATGCATCGAAGATCGGCAGCCACCGAGCGGACGGGCATCCACCGGAAGGGGGAGGGAGCCGCGCGGCCGGATGTCCGGCGACGTGAACGCGCGGACGCGCGCCTCCTTCCCGCCACGTCCGCGGGTCGAGCTACTCCACTCCGTAGAGCGCGCCGTACTTGCCACGCATGTAGGCCATGTACGCCTCGTGCCCGAGCGGACGCCCGGTCACCTCCTCCATCAGCTCGCGGCCACGGGTGAGAGAGCCGCGATCGTGGATGCGCTCGCGCAGCCAGCCAAGGATCGGCCCGAACTCACCGGCCGCGACGTGTGCGTCGATGTCGAGGTCGCCGGCCATCCGCTCGGCGATCGCCGCGGCGTAGAGGTTGCCGAGGGTGTACGTCGAGAAGTAGCCAAGCTCGCCCCACGACCAGTGCACGTCCTGCATGCACCCCTCGCTGTCGTGCTTCGGTGTGTAGCCAAGGTAGTCGGTGTAACGGGCGTTCCACGCCTCGGGAAGGTCGCGCACGGCGACGGCGCCTGACAGCATCTCCCGCTCAAGCTCGTAGCGCACGAGCACGTGGAGGTTGTAGGTCGCCTCATCGGCGTCGACCCGGATCGGCGTCCGCTCGACCTTGTTCACGCCACGCACGAAGGTGTCGAGGTCGACCGTAGCGAGCGCGCCGCCGAACGTCTCCTTCGCGGCCGGCAGGTACCGCGCCCAGAACGCGTGCGAGCGGCCGATCACGTTCTCCCAGAAGCGCGACTGCGACTCGTGCAGGCCGAGCGAGGGAGCACGCGCAACGGTCGTGCGGGCGAACCGGGCCGGGAGCCCCTGCTCGTACAGGCCGTGTCCAGCCTCGTGCATCGAGCTGAAGAGCGCGCCTGGCTCGAGCGAGTCGTAGTAGCGCGTCGTCAGACGCACGTCGCCGAGCCCCGGACCGCCGCAGAAGGGATGGGTCGACACGTCCTGGCGACCAGCGTCGAAGTCGAAGCCGAAATCGCGCACGACGCGTTCGGTGAACACGCGCTGGGCATCGCGGTCGTACGGGCCGACAAGGAACGACGCGTCGGGCGCCGGCCGCTCGAAGATCGCCTGCACGAACGGCACCAGCTCGGCCCGAAGACCCGCAAGGAGCGGGTCGAGCTGCGCGACCGTCATGCCTGGCTCGAACCCTTCGAGCAACGCATCGTACAGGTCACCGCCGTCGGCGAGCGCCTCCGCCTGCTGCGTCTTCAGCCGGAGCATTGGCTCGAGCTCGGGAAGCCACGCTGAGAAGTCGCGATCCCGACGCGCCTGCTCCCACACCACGTTGCATCGTGCGCCCTGCTCCGCGAGGGCGCGGACGAGGTCGCCGGGAACGCGGACCGCCCGGTCGCGGTGGTGCCTCGCGAGGTGCACCATCGCCCGCTGCGCATCGTCGAGATCCTCGCCGTTCGCGCTCAGCTCGGCGATCGCCTCACCGTATGCAGGGTCGACGACGCGCTCGTGCACGAGCGTCGCGAGCGTGGCGGTCTGCTGGCCGCGGGCAGCGCGTCCGCTCGGCGGGCACATGACCTGCTCGTCCCAGCCGATCACGGAGAGGACGTCCGAGAGGTCCTCGACCTCCTGCATCCGCGCCTCGAACGTCGTCCACGCGCCAGCTCGTGCCGCCATCCCGTCCTCCTCGTCGCTCCGAGGGCAAAGGGTACAGGACGAACGAAACCCGGCCAGTCACGTGGACTGACCGGGCTTCAGCTACTTCAGTTCACTGAGCGATGCGAACGTCGACGGCCTCGGGACCCTTGGTTCCCTGGCGCGCCTCGAACTCGACTCGGGCGCCCTCGGGGAGGGACTTGAACCCGTTCGAGTTGATGTTCGAGTAGTGAACGAAGAGGTCCTTGCCGCCGCCGTCGGGCTCAATGAACCCGAATCCCTTTGCGTCGTTGAACCACTTCACGGTACCGCTGGCCATGTGCCACGTCCTCCGGACTCACGAACGTTGGAGTGGCGCACGAACTCGCGCAAACCGCTCAAACCGTTCTTCTGCCTGTCGGCCAGATCGGCCGACACCCATACAGTAGCCGAATCCGCTCGCGCTGCAAAGTGCGATCGCAAACCGGGAGGCATGAGCGCCGCTCACGGCAGCGTGATGGTGCCATCCGCAGCGATCCGCGCGGCGCCTGCAGCGAAGTCCGAGCGCGACAGCGCGCGCATCACTCGGATCGCCGCGCCCTTCGCGTCGCGGACGGCGACGCCGCTCGCGTTCAACCGTGTCGCGATCAGGCGGGCACCCAGCGTGGTGCCGTCAGCGGCGAACGAGACGTCGAGGATGCAGGAGACGCCAGCCGGGCCGGCGAGGTTGAACACGTGGCCGTAGCCAACGAAGTTGCCGACGGAGTAGACGACGAGGCGACCACGGTACACCTCGATCCCACGCACGACGTGCGGGCCCGAGCCGACGACGATCGAGGCGCCAGCGTCGATCGCGACGCGGGCGAACCGTCGCAGGTCGCCGCGATCCTCACCGAGATACCGCTCGTGCCCGCGCGGGACGTGTGAGGCCGCCGCTCCTTCCGCACCGCCGTGCAGGGCGACCACGACGACGTCTGCCCTGGTGCGCGCCCGAGCGACGAGCGTGCGTACCGCGCTGTAGCTGTTGAGCGGAGCGCTCCACGTGTAGGAGGAGAAGCCGACGAAGGCGACGCGCACGCCGGCACGCTCGACGACTGCGATCTCACCAGGCCGACCGGTGTGGGCAACATGGGCCCGGTCGAGCGCCGCGATCGTGTCCCGCTGACCGACCGCTCCGAAATCGAACGCGTGATTGTTCGCCTGGTTCACGACGTCGATGCCGGCGTCCGCGAGGACGCGGGCGTAGCGCGGCGGCGAGCGGAAGGCATAGCACGACGTCGACGAGGCGCCGCACTTCGACGAGCCGCGAGCGGTAAGCGTGCCTTCCAGGTTGACGAAGGTGATGTCCGCCGCCGAGAGGTCGGCCTTCACGCCAGCGAGCAGGACGGCCGGGTCGCGAGGCAGGCCGAGGTCAGACGAGGCCGGGACGACGTCGCCGGCCCACGCCAGCCGCACCGTCGCGGGTGCCGCCGACCAGCCAGCGGCGAGGGTCGTCAACGCGACAGCGAGCATGAGCGTCAGACCGGCGGTTGCTCGTGGCATCAGGGAAAGCCTGCGAGAGCGCGGGCGATGTGCTCGCGGGTCAACAGCTCCGCGGCACCGGAGTCCCCCGCGTCGACGGCATCGCTGATCGCCTCGTGCTCGTCGGCGTCCCGGGCGGCCTCGAGCGGCGTCATTCTCTGGCGCTGGTAGACCGCCGACCCGAGCCGCGTCGCCCAGAGCAGCGCAGCGATCCGACCAAGGATCGCGTTGCCCGAAGCCTCGACGAGAGCGACGTGGAACGAGCGGTTCGCCTCGAACAGCGCGGTGGTGGTGCTCGCGGAGCGGTGTGCCGCGATCGCGGCGCGCATCCTCATCTGATCGGCCAGGCTCCGCGTCGTTGCCGCACGCGCCGCGGCGGGCGGCTCGAGCAGCAGGCGCGCCTCGTATGAGGCGAGCATGTCGGCGACCGTCACCTCGACGACGCGGGCACCGCGGTTCGTCTCGAGCTCGACGAGGCCCTCGCTCTCGAGCCGGCGCAACGCCTCGCGGAGAGGCGTGCGGCTCACGCCAAGCTCGTCGGCGAGCGACTCCTGGCGCAACCGAACACCGCCGGCGAGCGCGCCCTCGATGATCCGCTCACGGAGCGCGTCGTAGACGCGATCGACGATGCTCACGACCTGGATCCGCGCGTCGTCCATTGCGGGATACTGTATCCAGGATTCCGTCGCCGGTTCGCGTCCCTGGAGGTCACCTTGAACGATCGTCTCGCCCAGCTTCGCGACGAAGGCGTGCGGTACCTCCGCATCGGCTACTCCGACCTGCACGGCGTGGCGCGCGGCAAGGACCTGCCGATCGAGTTCGCGGAGCACGCCCTGGAGGGCACAGGGTTCTGCGAGGCGATCATGACGACCGACCTGCACCACAACGTCGTCGCAGGCTTCGAGCACGGGTTCCGCGACATCGCCGCGAAGTTCGACCTCGACACCGCCGTGCGCGTCCCGTGGGATCCCGATGTCGCGTGGTGCCTCGGTGACCTCGTGCGCCTCCCCCACCACGAGCCGTACATGGTTGATCCTCGTGGTGCGCTGAAGCGCGCGATCGCGGCGCTCGCACCGTTCGGCGACCCGATCATCGCACCGGAACACGAGTTCTACCTGTGCGAGCGCGACGCCTCAGCACCTGGCGGACACCGTGCGCTGCCGGACACGAACACGCCGGTCTACACCGTCGGCACGCTCGCCGACCCGCGTGGCGCGCTGCGCGACATGATGGACGCGCTGAACGAGATGGGCATGAAGGCGATCGCAGGGAACCACGAGTACGGACGCAACCAGTTCGAGATCAACCTGCTGCACGGACCAGCGCTCGACGCGACCGACCGGGCGTTCCGCTACAAGCAGACGATCAAGGAGGTCGCCGCCCACAACGGGCTGACGGCGACGTTCATCGGCAAGCCGTTCACGCACGACGAAGGCTCGGGCTTTCACCTGCACGTGTCGCTCGTCGACGGTGACGGCCGCAACCTGTTTGATGACCCGAACGCGTCGAACGGCGTGTCGCCGCTCCTTCTCCGGTTCGTCGCCGGCGTCGTCGCTCACGCGCCGGCCCTGACGGCGGTGATGAACCCGACGGTCAACGCGTACCGCCGATTCGTGGTCGAGTCGCTCGCGCCGACGCACGCGAACTGGGGCTATGGCAACCGGCTCTGCATGGTGCGCGTGTCGGACGAGCGTGGACGCGCAACGCGGATCGAGCTGCGCAACGGCGACGGTGCAGCGAACGTCTACCTGGCGGTGGCCGCGGTGCTGTTCGCCGGCCTCGACGGTCTGACGCGAGAGCTGGAGCCGCCAACGCCGCTCACCGGCAACCCGTACGAGGCGCCCGAGGAGGATTGGGGCGCGCAGCTGCCGGCCACGCTAGGCGACGCGCTCGACGCGCTCGACGCCGATCCTGTGATCCGCGGCGGCCTCGGCAACGAGCTCGTCGACACGTTCCTTGCGATCAAGCGCTACGAGCTTGACCGTTGGAACACGCACCTTGCCGAGGTCACCGCCTGGGAGCTCGAGGAGTACGTCGACCGGCTCTAGTGTCCGACCCTCAACGCTCCCTCTCGCTCCAGACACTCGATGAACGCGCCATTTCGCAATCAGACCACTCGTCGAGGAGCCCGCTCAGACGATCTACCTGGGGGTGTCGTGCACGAGCTTCCGGGCGACCTTCAGGTCGCCCTGCTCGCGAGCGCGGCGGCCCGCGAGTCGTAGCTTGGAATCACGGCGCTGGCGCGGAACGAGTTCATCTGCTGGGTCGAGGACGCGAAGCAGGTCGCGACACGGCAACGCCGCATCCGGCGGACGTCCGAGCAGCTGGAAGCGGGCAAGCGCCGGCCGTGTTGCTGGCCGGGCTGCTCCCACCGGGCTCGAACCGGTCGCTGATCGCGCGCTACGAGCCGGAGACCTGCTCCAACGCCTGGCCGAGATCCCAGATCAGGTCGCCGGCATCTTCAAGGCCGACGGACAGGCGGATCGTCCCCTCGCCGACACCGCTCGCGGCGAGCGCTGCCTCGTCGAGCCGTCGGTGCGTCGTCGACGCCGGGTGGATGATCAGCGTCTTCGCGTCCCCGACGTTCGCGAGGTGCGAGCACAGCTCAACCGCCTCGATCACGCGCTGCCCGGCCGCCCGACCGCCGCGGACGGCGAAGGAGAGGATCCCGCCGACGCCGTCCGGCAGGTACCGGGCCGCGTTCGCGGCGTACGGCGAGCCAACCTCGTCCGGGTAGCTAACCGACTCGACCGCGGGATGCGTGCGCAGGAACGCCGCGACGGCACCGGCGTTGGCACAGTGTGCCCGCATCCGCAGCGACAGCGTCTCGAGACCCATCAGCAGCTGGAAGGCGTTGAACGGCGAGAGCACCGGACCGAGGTCGCGCATCGTCTCGACCCGCGCCTTCATGATGAACGCGAAGTTGCCGAACGTCTCGAAGAAGCGCATCCCGCGATAGCCAGCGGACGGCTCGCTCACGCCCGGAAACCGCCCGTCGCCCCAAGGGAACCTGCCCGAGTCGACGATCACGCCACCGATCGACGTGCCGTGGCCGCCGAGGAACTTCGTCGCGGAGTGCACGACGATGTCCGCGCCGTGCTCGAACGGGCGGCAAAGGTACGGCGTCGCGAAGGTGTTGTCGATCACCAGCGGCACGCCGGCGTCGTGCGCGATCCCCGCCCAGGCGGCGATGTCGAGCACGTCGATCCGCGGGTTGCCGATCGTCTCCGCGTAGAGAATCCTCGTGCGGTCGGTGACGGCCGCCCGTACAGCGGCGAGGTCGTGCGGGTCGACGAAGCGGGTCGTGATGCCGAGCCGCGGCAGCTGGATCGCGAGCTGGTTGTGCGTGCCGCCGTAGAGGTTCGCGCTCGACACGATCTCGTCGCCGTTCTCGAGCAACGTCAGGAAGGCGACGATGTTCGCAGCAAGGCCGGACGCCGTCGCGAGCGCGCCAACACCGCCTTCGAGGGACGCGACGCGCTCCTCGAACACCGCGGTGGTCGGGTTGACGATGCGCGTGTAGGTGTTGCCGAAGCGGTTCAGGTCGAAGAGGTCAGCGGCGTGCTGGCTATCCTCGAACACGTACGCAGCCGTCTGGTAGATCGGCACGGCGCGCGCGCCGGTGGTCTGGTCGACGCGCTGCCCGGCGTGGATCTGCCGCGTCGTGAAGCCGAACTCACGATCGGCCGGCACGCTGCACCTCCTCCCGTCGCGACGAGATCACGCCCGTCGCTAGCCCGACCCAGTTGAGGCCACCGAACCAGCGGCAGTGCTCCAACTTGATGCAGCGATCCTCGACGTACGGGACGCCGGCGGACACCGCGAGCGAGGCCGACTCGGACGAGAGCAGACCGAGCTGCAACCAGATCGCAGCCGGCGGCGTCTCGAGGCCGAGAGCCTGCTCGACGACGGCGACGAGCTCGCTCGGGCGACGGAACACGTCGACGATCCCGACCGCACCAGGAACATCGGCGAGCGACGGGTACGAGCGCCGCCCAAGCACCTCGGCGACCCGTGGGTTCACCGGCACGACGTCGTAGCCGTAGGCGAGCATGTGCACCGCCACGCGGTAGCTCGGCCGCGACGGGTCGGCGGAAAGGCCGACCATCGTCACCCGCCGGTGGCGCGCCAGGAGGTCGCGCCCGAGCAGCGTTAGCCCGCCGGTCGCCATCCCGGCCCGCGCCGGCTGCTGGGGTCCGCTCGCCACGCCGACAATGTAGTGGACGTCGTAGGATCCGGCCATGACCGTCTACGACGAGCTCGGTGGTGAGCAGTTCTTCCAGCTGCTGATCGGCGAGTTCTACGCCCGGGTCGAGCGCGATCCGGAGCTGCGGGCGATGTACCCACCCGGTGATCTCGCACCGGCCGCGGAGCGGCTCCAGCTCTTCCTCGAGCAGTACTGGGGCGGCCCGGGAACCTACTCCGAGCGTCGCGGACACCCGCGCCTGCGGATGCGGCACGCGACGTTCCCGATCGACCCCGCCGCCCGTGAGCGCTGGCTCGGACACATGCGCGCGGCGCTGGATACGACCACGCTCTCACCCGAACTGGATGCGGTGCTGTGGGAGTACCTGACGCGCGCCGCCGAAGCGATGGTTAACGCCGCTATCTGACAATCAGACCACTAGGAGCTACCTGCTGGCGAGGCCCATCCGCACGAGCGCGTCGAGGCTTCGACCGACGCTGTCGAGCTCGGGCCCGATGCAGGTGTCATGCTCGATGATCCACCAGTCCGCCGTGGCGGACGCCGCAGCGATCGCATCGAAGTCGAGCCGTCCGGTGCCGATCTCGCGATCGAGCGGCTCGCCCTCCGGCGCGTCCAGAGGGCGGCTGTCCTTCAGGTGCACGAGGCGACAGCGATCACCCAGCGTCGTCAGCAACGAGACGGGGTCGGCACCCGCAACGGCGGCCCAGTGCACGTCCACCTCGAACGAGACGAGATCCGGGTCGCACGACGCGGCGAGCACGTCGAGGCCGCGGTAACCGTTGCGCTCGATGAGCTCGTCGGCGTGGTTGTGGAACGCAAAACGGAGCCCGTGTGGACGCAGGGTGGAGCCGAGGGCGTTCAGGTCGACGGCGAGGGCGTCGTAGGCGGCGCGCGTGCAGGAGAAGCCAGCAGGCGGTGCCGCGCAGACGATCGTGTCAACGCCTACCCCGTGCGCCCAGGCAACGGTGTCGCCGAACGTGCTCGACGAGAGCTCGTCGCCCCAGTAGTGATAGGCGGCGACCCGTAGCCCGTGGGCGCGCAGACGACCACCCAATGCGGCGCCGTCCGGCGCGACGGCGCGGTTACCCGAGTACAGCTCGACCCCGGCGAAGCCGAGCGCCGCGACGCCCGCGATCACCGCATCCTGGTCGACGACGCAGGCATCGCGCAGGGTGTACAGCTGGACGGCAACGGGAGGCATGCGCGACAGTCTACGACCCGCTGTCGGTACAGTCGCCTGAAGATGACGAAGCTCTCTCCTCTGCGCGTGGCCATGGTTGGCTGCGGCAACATCTCGAGCAACTACCTCGCGCACGCGCCGATCTACGCCGACGACTTCGCGATCGTCGCCTGCTGCGACCTTGATGGCGACCGGGCACGAGCGGTGGCGGAGACGGCCGGTGCCAGGGCGCTCGCGCTCGACGACGTGCTGGCCGACCCGACGATCGACGCGGTGCTGCTGCTCACCCAGCCCGCGTCACACGCTCCGCTTGCACTGCGGGCCATCGCAGCCGGTAAGCACACCTACACCGAGAAGCCGCTGGCGACGAACCGAGGCGATGCCGAGGCCGTCGCGGCAGCTGCCGCCGCATGCGGCGTGCTGGCCGGCTGTGCGCCGGACACGTTCCTCGCGGCCCCGTTTCAAGCCGCACGGCAGGCGGTGGCGAACGGGGTGATCGGCGAGATCGTCGCCGTCTCAATGACGAGCATGTACGGCACGCCCGAGACGTGGCACCCAGACCCGTCCTTCCTCTACGCCGTCGGTGCGGGACCGCTGTTCGACATGGGACCGTACTTCCTGCAGCTGCTCGAGGAGACCGTTGGACCGGTCTCCTCCGTGCGCGCCGCCACGCTCTCCGCCCGCCCGACGCGCACGGTCGCCTCGGGCCCGCTCGCCGGCACGACGTTCACCGCCGAGACGCCGACGCACGTGTCCGCGGTGCTCGAGCTCGAGCGAGGCGGCATCGCCACGCTCGTCGCGAGCTTTGAGGTGCCGGCCCACCGGATGCCGTACTTCCAGATCCACGGGACGGCCGGAACGCTCGACCTGCCCGACCCGAACCAGTTCACCGGCGAGACGATGCTGCACCTGCCGGGCGTCGAGCCACGGGCGCTCGCGAACACGGGTGGCGTACCCGGGCGGGGAGCCGGCCTCGCCGACCTTGCCCGAGCCGTTCGCGAAGGCCGCGAACCGCGGGCCTCGGCAGCGCGCGGCGCGCGACTGGTCGCGACGATGGAGGCGATCCTCAACGCGTCGTAAACCGTCGCGTCGTGCTGTACCATCGACCTGGTGGACGGCGTGCACGACATCGGCGGCATCGACGGCTTCGGCGCGGTGGTCACGGCGGACGGTGACGCGATCTTCCACGAGGCGTGGGAGCCACGTGCGTTTGCGCTGGAGATGATCACCGCGTACGAGCGCCACCGACACGACAGCGGGCGCGCCACGCGCGAGCTGATGCATCCGGTGCACTACCTGAGCGCCAGCTACTACGAGCGCTGGCTTTGGGCCGCCGAGCAGGGACTGCTGGCAGCGGCGACGATCGCCCCTGGCGAGGTCGAGTCGTGGGAGCAGCGCCTGAGCGCCGGCGAGGACGCTCCGACGAGCTTCGATCCGGCGCAGGCGGCGCGGCTGATCGCTGCAATCGAGTCGCCGACGACGCTCCCGCTTCCAGCGGCACCCGAGTTCGCCGAGGGTGACGTCGTGCGGGTCCTGCGCGACCGCGCGCCTGGCCATAGCCGGTGCCCGCGCTACCTGCGCGGAGCGGTCGGCACGGTGCAAAGGGTCCAGTGCGACGATCAAGGCACCGTCTACCTCGTGCGCTTCTCCTCGCTCGATCTGTTCGGCCCGGGCCCTGAGCCCGCGCACACCGTCCTCGCTGACCTGTGGGAAGCATCGCTGGAGCCTGCATGAGCCACGACCACGACCACGACCACGACCACGACCACGGACACGGACACGGACACGATCACGGACACGACGACCATCACCGTCCACGCCCCGTGTCAGCGATCGAGCTACGCACGCAGGCGCTCGAGGCGCTGCTGGTGGCGAAGGGTCTCGTCTCGACCGACGCCGTCGACGCCGTGATCGACTACTACGCGACGGACGTCGGCCCGCAGAACGGTGCCCGCGTGATCGCTCGCGCGTGGAGCGACCCGGCGTACCGGCGACGGCTGTTCGCGGACGGGTCACGCGCGATCGCCGAGCTCGGTTTCGGTGGCGAGGAAGGCCACACGATGGTCGCCTGCGAGAACACGCCGAGCGTGCACAACGTCATCGTCTGCACGCTCTGCTCGTGTTACCCGTGGCCGGTGCTCGGACTGCCGCCAAGCTGGTACAAGAGCCTGCCGTACCGCGCTCGCGTCGTCACCGAGCCACGAGCCGTGCTGTCGGAGTTCGGGCTCGAGCTAGCCGATGACGTCGAGATCCGGGTGTGGGACTCGACCGCTGAGGTGCGCTACCTGGTCGTGCCGATGCGCCCTGCCGGGACGGAGGCGATGGACGAGGACGCCCTCGCCACACTGGTCACCCGCGACTCGATGATCGGGACGGGGCGCGCGCTCGCGCCGGCGGCGACGTGACCGACGCGCTCGTCGAGGCGCTCGCTGCCGAGATTCCCCGGGTGAACGGCGAGCCGGTGTTCGCGGAGCCGTGGCAAGCACGGGCGCTCGGCATGGGCGTCGTCACGCTGCGGGCGCTTGACGTGGGCGTCGTCGAGTGGCGCGACGCGCTTGCCGCGGCGATCGCGCGCCACCCGTTCGATGCCGCCGAGCCCGCCGCGACCGCGTACTACACGGCGTGGGTCGCTGCTCTCGAAGGCGTCGTGGCGAGCCGGGACGCCGCGTGATCGACGCCTGGTTCGGCGGCGCCGACGACGCGCTCGCGCTGGTCGAGCCAGCAACCGGAGCGACGCTCACCTACGCCGCGCTGCGCACGGCGGTGGCCGGGCAGGCGTCGGCGCTCCTAGAAGCCGGGGTGGCGCCGGGCGACGCGGTGGCGTTCTCGCTGCCGAACGGGCCGGAGATCATCACGCTCTTCCTCGCCGTCGTCGCTGCCGGCGGCGCCGCCGCTCCCCTCAACCCGGCGTACACGGCTGAGGAGCTTGCCGCCTATCTCGACGACCTGAAGCCGCGCCTCTACCTGACGGAGGCGCCGGTCGCCATGGCGGTCACCGCGCTGCCGCCATACGACCCGGACGGGACCGCGCTCCTCCTCCACACCAGCGGGACGACGTCGCGACCGAAGCAGGTGCCGATCGCACGGCGGAACCTCCTCGCGTCCGCCCACACGATCGCGGCGACGTACGCCCTTGGCGCCGCCGACGTCAGCCACTGCGTGATGCCGCTGTTCCACGTTCACGGACTTGTCGCGTCGACCCTTGCGACCCTCGTTTCGGGAGGCACCGTGATCGTGCCACGGCGCTTCTCCGCCGCCGCGTTCTGGGAGGACGGCGCAACGTGGGGCGCCACCTGGTTCTCCGCGGTGCCGACGATCCACCACATCCTCACGACCCGCGAGCGTGAGGGCGTCGCGCGCCCCGCTCACACGCTCCGGTTCGCCCGCTCGTGCTCGTCAGCGCTCGCGCCGACCCTGCATGGCGCGTTCGAGCAGCGCTTCGCGATCCCGCTCGTCGAGGCGTACGGCATGACCGAGGCGGCTCACCAGATGGCGTCGAACCCGCTCCCGCCGGGTGAGCGGCGTGCAGGGTCGGTCGGGATCGCCACCGGCACGGAGCTCGCGATCCTCGACTCGGCCTGGCAGCCGCTGCCGATCGGCGCGATCGGCGAGGTGTCGGTGCGCGGCGCCGGCGTCGTCTCGGGCTACCGCGAGAACCCCGAGGCGAACGCCGCGAGCTTCCTTGACGGCTGGTTTCGCACCGGCGACTCCGGACGCCTCGATGCCGACGGCTACCTGCACCTCGAGGGGCGCATCAAGGAGCTGATCAACCGCGGCGGCGAGAAGATCTCCCCGCACGAGGTCGAGGACGCCCTGCTGCGCCACCCGGCCGTCGCCGAGGCGGTCGCGTTCTCGCTGCCAGACGCCAAGTACGGCGAGACCGTCGGCGCCGTCGTCGTCCTCGAGGTGCCGGTCGACCCACAGGAGCTGCGGGCCCACTGCGCCACGCAGCTCGCCGCGTTCAAGGTGCCCGACCGGATCGTCATCGCCGACGCGATCCCGAAGGGGCCGACCGGCAAGATCCAACGCCGTCACATGGCCGCCCTGCTCGGGGAGACGTGATGCGCATCGCGGTCGTCGGTGCCGGTGCGATCGGCGCGTACGTCGGTGCGTGCCTTCACCGCGGTGGTGCTGACGTTCACCTGGTCGCACGCGGCGCTCAGCTCGCGGCGATCCAAGCGCACGGCGTTGACGTGCGCTCACCCCGAGGCGACTTCGTCGCCCGCGTTCCCGCGACCGACGATCCGACGACGATCGGCAAGGTCGACGTCGTCTTCCTCGGCCTGAAGGCGTACAGCTACCGCACCGCCGGCCCGCTGCTCGCGCCGCTCCTTCGCGACGACACCGGGGTCGTCGCGGCCCAGAACGGCATCCCCTGGTGGTACTTCCACGGCGTCCGCGGCCCCCACGCCGACCGGCGGATCGAGGCGGTCGACCCGGGGGGAGCGACGAGCAGCGCGATCCCCGCGCGCCACGCGATCGGCTGCGTCGTGTACTGCTCGACGGAGATCGCCGAGCCAGGCGTCGTGGTGCACGGCGAGGGAACGAGGTTCTCGATCGGCGAGCCGGACGGCACCGTGTCGGAGCGCTGCACACGCTTCGCGGCGGCGATGGTCGCTGGCGGCCTGAAGTGCCCGGTCGAGGCGGACATCCGGTCGGACATCTGGATCAAGCTGATGGGCAACGCCGTGTTCAACCCGCTGAGCGCGTTGACGCGGGCGACGATGGCGGAGATCGCGACGTTCGCACCGACGCGCGCGCTCGCGGCGAACGTGATGGCGGAGGTGCTGGCGATCGCGCGCGCACTTGGGAGCGACCCGGAGATGGAGGTCGAGCGCCGCCTCGAAGGCGCTGCGCGAGTTGGCGACCACAAGACCTCGACGCTGATCGACCTCGAGGCCGGTAAGCCGCTTGAGCTGGGCGCGATCACTGGCGCGCTCGTCGAGCTTGCCGACCTTGGCGGCATCGCCGCCCCGGCCCTGCTCGCGATCCACGCCGCAGTCTCTCTGCTCGCGATGACGCAGGGGTTGACGGAGCGATGACGCTCGGGCGGATCGTGACGAACAGCACGGCTCTGGCGGACGTGCCGGCTCCGGCCGACACGCTGGCCTTTCACGCTGCGCTGCCAGGGTATGCCGCCTCACCGCTTCACGAGCTTCCAACGCTGGCCGCCGAGCTCGGCCTTGACGCGGTGTACGTGAAGGACGAGTCGAGCCGGTTCGGCCTGCCGGCCTTCAAGTTCCTCGGCGCGAGCTGGGCGATCGCGCGGATGCTCGGCGGTGGCGCCGACCTCGACGACCTCGCCCGGCGCGCATGGACGCTGGGCGTCCGACGGCTCACGACGGCCACGGACGGCAACCACGGGCGGGCGGTTGCGCACATGGCACGGCTCCTCGGCCTCGAGGCGACGATCTACGTCCCCGCGACCTGCGCGCCGGCCCGCATGGAGGCGATCGCTGGAGAGGGTGCCGACGTCGTCACGGTCGCGGCGGGGTACGACGCCGCGGTGCGCGCGTCGATCGCCGACGCGGCTGCAGATCCCTCCGCCCGAGCGGCCAACGACGCTGATCTTGACGGCACCTCGCCGTTCGGCGAGTGGGTGATCGAGGGCTACGGGACGCTGTTCGCCGAGGCAGCTGCACAGCTCGACGCTCCGGTCGACGTGCTCGTCTTGCAGCTCGGCGTCGGCGCGTTCGCCGCCGCCGGGGTGCGCTGGGCGGTCGCCGGAGGCGTGCGGGCGATCGGCTCCGAGCCACGCGGCGCCGCGTGTATCGCCGCCTCGCTTCACGCCGGCGTTCCGGTCACGCTCGCGACGTCGCACACGACGATGGCCTGTCTCGACGCCGAGTCGCCTTCAGCCGCAGGGTGGTCGACGCTGAAGCACGGCATGGAGGCGGTGATCGTGCTCGAGGACGCCGAGTCGGACGAGGCGATGCGTGGGCTCGCGGCGCTCGGCATCGAGTCGGGCGAGTCGGGCGCCGCCGGGTTCGCCGGCCTCGTTGCCCTGATCACCGATCCCTCCTGCGCCTCGCTGCGCCGACAGGCGCGAAGGGTGCTGGTGATCTCGACCGAGGGCGCGACCGATCCACGACGCTACGCCGAGGTCGTCGGGCGGTGACGGGCGAGGGGTCGATCGTTCGGCGAGTAGCTGCGGGTGATCGAGCCGCGATCGAGCAGCTGTACCTGCGCCACAGCGGATCGCTCGCGCGCTTCTGCGTGCGGATCGCCGGCAACCCGGACGATGCTGCCGACCTCGTACAGGAGACGTTCGCGCGGTTCATTCGCCAGTCGCGCAAGCTCGACGCCGACGCGGTGCGTCTTCCGTCATACCTGTTCGCCACCGCGCAGAACCTGCAGGCACGCTCGTGGCGGGTGGCGACGCGCAGCATCGCCCTCGACGCCATCGCAGAGCCCGTCAGCGGCTCACTGGAGGCCGACCCTGACCGCTCGCTGCTGCTTGCCGAGCAGCGGCAGGAGGTGCGGCGCGCGACCGAGGCGTTGAACGATCGGCAACGTTCGGCGCTCGCGCTGCGCGAGATCGAGGAGCTCAGCTACGACGAGGTCGGCGCGATCCTCGGCATCAACCGCAACGCGGTCGCCCAGCTGCTTCTGCGCAGCCGGTTGCGCCTGCGCGGAGCGCTTCAACGCGGGCAGATCGATGAGGAACGCCTGACCCCCGAGGTACGCGCCGCGCTCCCCGCGCTCTGTGCCTACGCCGACGGCGAGCTCGCTGCCGCCGAACGCGCGGAGGTCGCGGTGCTGCTCGCTCGTTCCGCCGAGGCTCGCAACGTGCTCGAGGCGTTGCTTGATGCCGGGCGTTCCTACCGCGGCCTCGTGTGGCTCCCCGTGCCGTTGCTCGGCGCGGCCGCTCTTGCCGGCGTGCAGCCCGCGGCGATCACTGCCGGTGGGCTGATCACGGTCCTGCGGACGAGCTCGAAGGCTCGGAACGTGACGATCTTCGCGGCAAGCGCCGTCGCGCTCACCAGCGTCGCGGTCGCCGGCGTGCGTCTCCGCCAGACGACCAGCCCGGCACGTCACGCTGTCGTCGCCTCGTCGACACCGACGGCTCGACCGACGACGACGCTGCTCGAGCCGAGCACCGTCGCCCGGCCGCCGGCAACGACTCCCGCCAGCCCGCCGGTGCGGACGAGGCCGCGATCGCGGGCGGTGCCGACGACCACCCCAGACGCGACGAACGGGCCGACCCCCGCGCAGCTCGCCGTCGACGCGATCACGGTGTCAGGCCACGTGATCACCTTGAGCGTGAGCAACACGGGCGGTGCGCCGTCGCGCCGAACCGCCGTCACCTTCGCCTCGACGCTGGCCGGGACGCTGCGCACCACCCTCGCCGCGATCCCCGCAGGCGGCACCTCAGCGGTGCGCGTCGTCTACCCGTGCACCGGCCAGACGCAAGACCGCGTCACCGCGCACGTCGGCTCGCTCGTCGTGACGGCGGACGTCGCGCTCGACTGTCCGGTGCTTGCCGCGCGCGTCGTGATCGACGCCGTCGTCGCTGACGGCCCGACGATCCGCGTCACGGTGCACAACGCTGGCGGTGTCGCCGCGCCCCCGTCGACCGTCACCGCGACCGCGGACGGCGTCGATCCGCTGAGCGCCAACATCGCGCGCCTCGAGCCCGGAGCGACGACGACGGTCGTGCTCGACTGGCCGTGCACACGGGGGGCGGGCGAGTTCACCGTCCAAGCTCGCGACGACTCGACGCACGTGGCACTGCAGTTCGCCTGTCCGTGATCAGCGGAGGGTGAGGGGGTCGCCGAGCTCGCGGCTGCGGCGCTCGACGAGGTCGATCAGCTCGGCCTCCACCGCGGTGTCGAGCGGCGGACGTTCGTAGGTACCCAACAGGGCCTGCCACCGTCTCGTCGCCCGGGCCGCGTGGTCGAGCGAGCCGCGCCGCGTCCAGCGATCATGGTTCTCGGTCGACGCGATCGTCGGCCGCCAGAAGCAGTCACGGAAGCGCGACAACGTGTGCTCGGCGCCGAAGAAGTGCCCGCCGTGGCCGACCTCGACGTGAGCGTCGAACGCGAGGGATCCCTCGTCGATCTCCACCGGCGTGAACTGGGCCTGCAGCAGGTCGAGCAGCTCACAGTCCGCGACGAGCTTCTCGAACGACGTGACGAGCCCGCCTTCGAGCCAGCCGGCGGACTGCCAACAGACGTTCGCGCCCGCAAGGAACGCGGCGGAGAGCGTGTTGAACGCCTCGTAGCCGGCCTGGTAGTCGACCGTCTGGCTCGCCGTCAGCGTGCCGCCACCAGACCGCCAGGGGAGGCGCAGCCGCCGGGCGATCTGGCCGGAGGCGTACAGCGCGAAGGCCGACTCCGGCCCTCCGAACGCGGGTGACCCGCTCTGCATGTCCGTCGCGGAGAGGAACGACCCCAACACCACCGGGGCGCCGGGCCGGATGAGCTGGACGAGCGCGATGCCGGCGAGCGCCTCGACCGTCTGCTGGGCGAGCGCGGCTGGTACGGCGACGGGCGCCATCGCGCCCATCAGGAGGAACGGGGTGACGATCACCGCCTGCCCAGCAGCGGCGTAGGAGATCAACCCCTCAAGCATCCGCGAGTCGAAGCGCAACGGCGAGTTGACGTTCACGTTGCCGAACAGGACGGGGCGCTCCTCGATCACCGACCGTCCGCCGAACACGATCGCCGCCATCGCGAGGCAGTCTTCAGCCGCGACGCTCGACGACGGCTCACCCGCCCAGACGCGGTCGGTGAGCCGGATCGCCGCAAGGGCCCGCACGAGATGCCGGACGTCGAGCGGAACGTCGTTCGGTTCGACGATGCTGCGCCCGGGGGTGTCAAGCACGTCGGTGAGGTGGGTGAGCTGCATCAGCTGCTCGAGGTCGGTCATCGTCCCCTCTCGCCGCACGCCGGCCGCCTGCACGAACGGCGGCCCTTGCGCCGGGCCGAACACCATGTGGTCGCCGCCAACGACGAGGTCGCGCGCCGCGTTGCGGGCATGGAGCGTGAACCGCTCAGGAGCGCGCGCTGCCATCGCCCGGAGGAACCCCGGGTCGAAGCGCACGGTCTGTCCGTCGACGGTCTGGCCGGCTTCACGGAACACGTCAAGGGCGAGCGGGTGGTCGAACTGGACGCCGATCTCCGTGCCGATGCGCTCCCACGCCCGCTCCAGCGTGTCGAGCGACCCCTCGGAGAGCGGCTCGAATCGCGGCATCCGGTTGACGAACACCTCGCCATGGTACGCCTCCTCGACAGGTCGCGGCGGGCGCCGTAGACTTTCGCCATGCCCGAGCTACCCTTGGACGACGTCACGCTGCACTACGACCAGAGCGGAGTCGGCCGCGACCTGGTCTGGCTCGCGGCCGGCGACCATCCAGGAGCGAACTGGCGCCGTTGGCAGGTGCCCGCGTTCGAGCCCGGCTGGCGGAACACGACCTACGACGCGCGTGGTGTCGGCCAGACGTCGTCAACCTCCGGGCCACCCTGGCCGATCGAGGTGCACGCCCGGGACGTGGCGCGGCTGATCGAGGCGGTCTGCACGCCGCCGGTGGCTCTCGCCGGGCTGTCGATGGGCTCGCTGATCGCCGTGCAGCTCGCACACGACCGCCCCGATCTCGTCGCGTGCGCCGCGGTCATGGGGACCTGCGTGCGCAAGACGGGGTTCATCTGGGAGTGGGAGGAGGCGGAGATCCGGCTGGCCCGCAACGGACCCGGTCTGCCGTCTGACTTCGCGACGGCGCACTACGCGCTCCTCTACTACCCGGCGGCGGTGCTCGGTAACGACGCGCTCTGGGCGGAGCTGCGCGACTTCATCGCGTCGGACTTCGGTGAGCGCGACCCGGCGATGCTCGCCGCACAGTGGCAGGCGTGCCTCGAATACGACTCCTCGGCGATCCTGCCGCACACGACGGTGCCGATCCACGCGGTGGCCTTCTCCGAGGACGTGCAGACGCCACCGCAGCGGGTGCGTGAGGTTGCCTCGCTAGCTGCGAACGGTCACTACCACGAGCTGCAGGGGCTCGGGCACGGCTCGGCGTTCGGCCACCGGCCGGACGAGGTCAACGCCTGCCTGCGTGGGATCGTCGAGCGTTACCTGCCGCCGACGAGCTGACCGCACGACGCGAGGAACGCCACGAGCTGGCCGCGCGTGCAGCCTGCAAGGGTGCCGGGAAGGTCAGCCTCGTGGCGAGCGCCGAGGAAGCGGTCAGCCTTACGGTTGACGACGTCGTTCCAACCGACGCTTCCAGGCTCGCCGTCTGCCTCGACCTCGCCCGAGGTCTCGCTCGACCCGTCGCTGAGGTGCACCGTCACCTCGGTGACGCGCCGTGCGGGGAACCTGTCGGTGAGCGCGGGATCGACGACGATGCGGACGGTCGCGGCGATCCTCGCAGAGCCGGGGTCGGCGAACCCGTCGAGGACCTCCTCGATGCCGAACCGCCCGCGGGCGAGAGCGGTGGCGACCGGCCAGACGAGGCTGTACTGCATCTCCTCGGTGTTCGACGGCGTTCGGGTCGAGAGCAGGTCACAGGCGGCGAAGGTGCGCACCGTCACCTCCTCGATCGCGTGCGGGTCGACGCGTAGGCGCAGCGCCGCGTCGATCGCCGGCTGTGACCAGCGACAGCACGGGTACGGCTTGAGGTAGATCTCGTCGACCTCCCAGCGCTCGCCCAGCGCGAGCTCCTCAGCGCTCTCGAGGAACGCGCTGCCGAGGCCGGTGAAGCCGCGCGCGGCGAGGAGCGCGGAGGTCGTGCCGATCAGACCACCCCACCCACAGGTGTCCTTGGTCATCGCCGGGTCGGCAACCGCTCGCGGCATCAGCGCGATCGGCGCGTGGTACTCGGCGATGCCGACGGCGTGCGTGATCTGTTGCGCGTCGAGACCGAGCAGGCGGGCGGCGGCAACGGCGACACCGACGGACCCCCATGCGGCAGACGCGTGATACTGCTGCTCCCGCGCGTGCAGCGCGATGCCGACACGGATCGCCACCTCGTAGCCGACGAGCACGGCCTCGAAGAAGGCCGTCGGCGACGCACGGACGCTCTCCGCGACGGCGAGCGCGGACGGGATGATCATCGCGCCCGGATGCCCCTTCGTCAGCCGATGCCCGTCGTCGTAGTCGAGCACGTTCGCGAGCACGCCGTTCGCCCACGCGGCACCCGGCACGGACAGGAGCCGCCCGTCGAGGAGCGCCGTCGCAGCATCGCCACCGTGCGCCTCGCTCGCGTGATCAGCGGCGATCCGCGCCGCAGGTGCAACGCGCCCGGCCTCGACCACGGCAGCGTGATCAAGCAGCAACAACGCAACGCGGCGCCGCACGACCCCAGGGACGTGCTCCCAGCGCAGGTCGGACGCGAACCGCACGACCTGCTCGCCGACGGTCGTCATCGTCCTGCGACCCGCCCGAGCGCGGAATCGTTCGGGGTCGGCAAGCGTTCGACGTTCACGTTCCGACATTGTGCACGGGCCCCGGACGGAGCGGATCGGAGACGTCGACCCGTAACACGGCGACGCGCCGGCGCTCATCGGTGTATGGATGACACCAGCACTGCCACCGCTCGCGCCCTGATCGAGAGCCTCGAGCCGCTCCTGACCTGCGACATCGGGCCGCTCCTGGAGTTCCGACACGGTGACGGGGTGTGCTCCGTCAACCGCCCCGCGCGCTGGTACGACGCCACCGCCGACGCGGTCTACTGCAACGCGTGCCGGGCGGAGATCGACCACGCGCGCCACGAGTCGTGCCAGCAGGCGCTCACGTGGCGGCCGGTCTGACCTGCCCGCCGCCGACGGGCGCCAGAAGAGCCCCAGGTCGAAGGGCACGAACCCACTGATCGAGGGACCGGCGGTGTCCGTCGCAAAGATCGTGACGGCAGCGAGCTGGGCCACGTGAACCGACGAGATCCAGACGCCCAGGTCAGAGGCGACGAAGGTGTCGTCCGGCACCAGGCTGGCGTTGGCGCCGGACGGGGCGAGGTGCACGGTCCCGCTGTACCCGGTGGCGTGAAGCTGTCCCGCCTCAACTATCTGGCAGGCCGGCTACGAGGGCATGATCGGCGTCTGAGCTGGAGGCGGGTGAACGGGTCGTCCCCCGAACAACTCGCACGCCTCGCGCGACGACGCTGGACGATCGAACTGGACTACCGCCAACTGAAAGGCGAACTCGGTCTCGACCACTACGAAGGCCGCTCCTGGATCGGCTGGCACCACCACTGCGCACTCGTCACCTGCGCCCACGCCTTCCTCACGGAGGAA
>JANYCN010000050.1 GCA_025360225.1 Actinomycetes bacterium
TAGCGTGTCAAGGCCTTCGCCTTGACACGCGTGCGAGCGGGCGTGCTATCCAGCACGCCCGCGATCAGCAAGCCCTGCGCGACGCGCAACGCTCCCGCTCGCTCCAGACACCCGATGACCATGCCATTTGACAATCACACCACTAGCTCTCGTCGACGGCAGGGGCCAGGCTTTCCGGCCTGGCTCCTGCCCTTCTTCGGCCGATGATCACGGCCGAGATGAGCAGGTTGATCACCACGTAGTACAACGGGTACGCGATCAGTGACGCCTTCCACCCGTCGACCGCGATCAGCGTGCAGACGCCGACGACCGTGCCGAGCACGTAGGTGATCGCGGTCTCCGAGTCGGGGTCACGCCAGGTCTTCGGGAGCATCATCAGGCCGCCCATCAGATCGGCGACGATCACCGCTGCCGTCGCGAGCGTCGGGTCGGACAGGGTGATCCAGCCGACGACGCCAAGGGCAGCGACACCGAGCGTGGCGAGCTCTGGCGGCGAGACGCCGCCTTCGCCCCGTCGGATCGCGAGCACCAGGATCGCCACGCAGCCGATCGCCTGTGCCGCGAGCGGCAAGCGGCTCCACACCGCGCCGTCGGCGTCGTTCGATGCAAGCGCGACGAGCGAGAGGGACGTCCAGATCAGCCACGCGCCGCGGTGCGGTCGTGTCGTTCCGCGCAGCGTGTCGCGGACGTACGGCGCAGCGTCGAAGATCGTGATGAACCCGCCAAGGCCGGCGGCGATGGCAGCGAGGTTCATGGCGTCGTCCGCGGCATTCGCGGCAGTGTACGGGCGTCCGGCCAGCTCGTGCGGCGGCCACGCTCGCGGCTGCCGGTGATCGGCGATACTGCCGGCATGAGCGATCTCGAGGGGCCAATCGAGGGTGCCCGCCGCACGACGATCGGCGGTCTGGTGATCGATGAGGTTCGCGCCGGCACGGGCCGGGTGAAGCGCGTGATCTACCCGCCAGGCTGGCACTGGCAGGACCACATGGCCCCGGTGACCGGCACGACGAGCTGCCAACACGCGCACATCGGGTTCCTTGCACAGGGCTCGATGGTCGTCCGTTACACCGACGGCTGCGAGCTGTCGCTGACCGCCCCGTGCGCCGTCGTCCTCGAGCCTGGACACGACGGGTGGGTGGTTGGTGACGTCGCCTGCGTGCTGATCCAGGTCGACGCCGGACCGGAGACCGTACGGCTCTTCGGGATGGCGGGCGAGCACCGTCACGCCTGATGGCGCCCGTTGGCGAGGAGCTCGTTCGCACGACCTGTCCCCGTGACTGCTACGACGGCTGCGGCATCCTCGTCTCGCGCGTCGGCGGCGTCATCCGTCACGTCCGCGGCGACCCGCAGCATCGCATCAGCCGCGGCAAGCTCTGCCGCAAGTGCTCGATCGGGTACAACGGCGTCTTCCTCGACCCGACCGCACGGCTGACGACACCGCTCGAACGGGTTGGCGTAAAGGGTGATGGTCGCTGGCGCGAGCTCTCGTGGGAGGATGCCCTCCAGCGCGTCGCATCCGAGCTCCTGCGCATCGCCGACGGACCAGGCGCTCAGACCGTGCTGAACAGCCACTACACCGGCACCCTGTCGTTGATCGCCTCGAGCTTCCCGCAGCGGTTCTTCGGTCGGTACGGTGCGACCGAGGTCGACCCCGACACGGTGTGCAACAAGGCCGGTCACGTGGCGCTCGACCTGCTCTACGGAGCGTCCGAGGTCGGGTTCGATCCCCGCACCATCGCCGATAGCCGGTGCGTCATCGTCTGGGGTGCGAACCCGTCGGCATGTGGGCCCCATCAGCAGGAGCACTGGCTGTCTGGCTCGCCAGGCCCCGTCGTCGTGATCGACCCGATCCGCACGGACTCCGCGATCGCCGCTGACCTGCACGTGCAGCTGCGTCCGGGCTCGGACGCAGCCCTAGCGTTCGCGATGATGCACGTTGCGCAGCGCGATGGGCTGATCGATGGGGCGTTCATCGCCCGCCACACCGTCGGTTGGGATGAGCTTCGGCCGATCGTCGAGGCGACGGACGTGAGCTGGGCGGCAGCGGAGACGGGCGTCCCAGCGGAGCTGATCGAGCGCGTCGCGCGGCTCTACGCGCAAGGGCCGTCGCTGCTGTGGCTCGGCCAGGGCCTGCAACGTCAGCCGCTTGGCGGCAACGTGTTCCGCGCCGTCGCGTCGCTCCCTGCCGTGACCGGCAACCTCGCGCGCCCTGGCGCCGGCTTCTGCTACATGAACGGTGGCGCTCGGGTCGGCGTCGACCACGACGACCTTGCCGGCGCCGCGATCGCCAACCGCGACCCACCCGAGCCGATCAGCCAGATGGATCTCGCTGCGTGGCTCGAGGACCCGACCCGCACGAGCGGCCTGATCACGTGGCAGATCAACATCGCTCAGTCCAGTCCCGAACAGGCCAGGCTACGCCGAGCGCTCTGCCGCGAGGACCTCTTCCACGTCGCGATCGACCTGTTCGCGACCGACACGACCGACCTCGCGGACATCGTCCTTCCTGCCGCGAGCTTCCTCGAGTTCGACGACGTCGTTGCGCCGTACTTCGACATCGCCATCTCGGCGCAGCAGAAGGTCGTCGACCCCCCCGGTGTGGCGCTGCCGAACCAGGAGATCTTCCGCCGGCTGGCGCGCGCGATGGGCTACGCCGAGCGTGAGCTGTACGAGCCCGACGGGGCGATCCTCGAGCGCATCCTCGCCGGCAGCGGCACCGGCGAGACCTTCGCGTCGCTCGCGGCGAAGGGCACCGTCGAGCCCCACCCTGAGGTGCTCGTGCAGTTCGCCGACGGCGTTTTCGACACCCCGAGCGGGCGCATCGAGCTCGCGTCTGAACGCGCGGTGGAGCTCGGCGCGCCGCGTGTCGCGCAGCCGTGGGTGGACGCTCGGCCGGCCCCTGGGATGCTCCGTCTGCTCAGCCCGGCCTCGCCGTGGCTGATGAACGGCAGCTTCGGCAACGATCCGAAGATCGTCCGGCGACTCGGCCCGAGCACCGTCGAGGTGCACCCAGCTGACGCGGCAGCGTGTGGCGTCGTCGACGGGGGAGAGGTCGAGCTCGTGAACGACACTGGCCGTCTGCGGGCGCGCGCCTCGGTCTCACCACGCGTTCCGCGTGGTGTGTGTCTGATGGCGAAGGGTCGCTGGCCGCGCCTTGAGGAGGCGCGCGCGAACGTCAACGTGATGAACGGGGGCGCGCGCTCTGACCTCGGCGCCTCGAGCGCGGTGCATGGCGTCGAGGTCAGCCTGCGACCGGTTCGTTAGCCAGCTCTCATCGAACCGGCGTATTCTGTCGGGGTCTTGCCCGACGCGACCGACCGGACCGCTCGTCGTGCTCTGATCCGCGCCCGCGCGGCTCGGCGTCGACGCCTCACACGCGCAGCCATCGCCTGCGGCGGGGTTGGCGCGGTCTCGGTGATCGGCGTCGTCCTCGCGACCGGCGCCGGCAAGGAACCCGTCACGCCGAAGCGACCGGCGAGGTCGAGTCCCGTCGTTGTCTCGACGCCCGGGACGGTGACGGCGCCGCTCGTCTCTGCGCACGCCGCGGCACCGAAGCTCGTTGTCTCGGCGCTGCCGAGCCTACCGGTCGCGGTGCAGGACGCTGCTGCCGTGCCCAGCCCTTCAGGGATCCTGCTGCTCGGCGGGCTCACGGCGAGCGACACCTCGACCGACCGGATCGTCGTCGCAGGGCCAGGCGGCGCGCGGCTCGTTGGTCACCTCCCGGCGCGCCTGCACGACGCGGCAGCCGCCCGTGTCGCCGATCGCGTCTACTTCTTTGGCGGTGGCGACGGCGTTGGCCAGCGCCGCGAGATCCTCCGCTTCGACCCGGCCTCCGGCGCCGTCAAGCGGGTTGGGACGCTGCCGTCGGCCAGCAGCGACTCGTCTGCGGCGGTCGTTGGCGGCACCGCCTACGTCGTCGGCGGCTACGACGGCAGCCGTTGGCTCGACACCGTCGTCGCCTTCACGCCTGGCAAGCCGCTGCGCATTGCCGGGCACCTCCCGTACGGCGTTCGCTATGCCGCAGTGACGTCCGTTGGCTCGGTCGTCGTGATCGCTGGTGGCACGCTCCCGTCCGGCTCGGCGACCGCAACGGTGCTGGCGTTCAACACCGCCTCGGGCGTCGTGCGCACCGTCGGGCGCCTGCCAGCGCCAACGACCCACGGCGCGGCGGCGACGCTCGGCGCCACGGCCTACGCGATCGGTGGTCGCGGGTCGGCGCTGGGCTCGGCGACGGCACGGATCGTCGCGATCGACCTGGCCGCCGGCTCGGTACGGACGGTCGCCGCCCTCGACCAGCCGCGTTCCGACCTCGCGGCGGTGACCAAGGATGCCCGGATCCTCGTCGCGGGAGGCACCGGCAAGGGTGGCACGACGCGTCGGGTGCGCAGCCTCGCGCTCGTCGCTACGACCGCCGCCAGCGCGAGCGGCCAGGTGCCGAGCGCGATGACGACGGTCCCCGGCAACGTCTATGCCTACGACGGCGCGAACATGCTGACCGGCGCCGCGAAGCACGCGCTCGACCGGGTGTACGTGCCCGAGGGCGGATCGAACGACCTCGTCGTGATCAACCCGCTTACCTACAAGATCATCGGGCGCTACCCGATGGGGCGGCTGCCGCAGCACATCACTCCGTCGTACGACCTGAAGACCCTCTACCTGTCAAACAACCAGGGAAACAGCCTGCAGGCGGTCGACCCGATGACGGGGAAGCCAAAGGGTGCGCCGATCCCGATCGAGGACCCGTACAACCTCTACTACACCCCGACGGGGCGCTGGGCGATCGTCGTCGCGGAGCGCAACAACGAGCTCGACTTCCGCAACCCGCGAACCTGGGCGCTTGACCGTCGGGTGCCCGTGCCGTGTCATGGGGTCGACCACATGGACTTCGCCGCCGACGGCTCCTACCTCGTCGCCAGCTGCGAGTTCGGCGGTGGAAAGGTGATCCGTGTCGATCTCCCCTCCCTGAAGGTGCACGCCGCGATCAGCCTCGGGTTCGCCGCGATGCCGCAGGACGTGAAGCTCTCCCCGGATGGCAAGGTGTTCTACGTCGCCGACAACACCCGGGGCGGGATCTACCTGATCGATGGTCGCCGGATGAAGATCCTGGGCTTCGTCCCGACGGGCGCCGGCGCGCACGGGCTGTATCCGAGCCGCGATGCGAAGCGTCTCTACATCTCCAACCGCATCGCTGGCTCGATCTCGGTGCTCGACTTCGCGACGCGCAAGGTCGTCACGACGTGGCACACCGGCGGCTCACCGGACATGGGCGGCGTGAACGCCGACGGCTCGGTGCTGTGGCTCTCGAGCCGCTACACGGGCGAGGTGTTCGCGATCGCGACCGCGGATGGCCACGTGCTCGCGCGCATCCCGGTCGGTGCGGGTCCGCACGGGCTCTCCGTCTGGCCCCAGCCCGGCCGTTACTCGCTCGGGCACACCGGCATCCTCCGGTAGGCGACCGGACTCGTCGTGACGTTACGCCGGCCGGGAGGTGATCGTGCCGACGAGCTGAGAGGTCGTCTGGTTCGGATCCCAACGGCCCGTGATCGTGCGCTTCGCCGGGCTGCCACCCGGTAGGGTGCAGGTTCCGGTGAAGCCGAAGCCGTCATCGGCGATCTTCGTCACGACGCCGACACAGTGGTTGCCGCTCGTCAGGTACTCGACCTGAAGCGACGTCGACTTCGTGCCGGCGGGCGTCTGCAACAGGTCAACACGGACGAACACCCGTTGGTCGCCTGAGCCGTCGCCTGCAAGAGAGATGAGCCCGCGTGAGCCACCGTTCTGCGTCTGGATCGTGCCGGTCAGGGTGTCGTCGAACGTCGCACCGTCCCACGGGCGGTTCACGACGGCGAGGGGGCCGAGCGTCGCGCCGGTCGTCAGCGCAGCACAGCCAACGGCGGCAATTCCGGCCAGGGGTTGCCACCGGGCGCGTCGTCGCGTCGTGCGCCACGTGGCCGCAGCGGCGACGCCTGCGACGCAGACCGCGGTGATGGCGATCAGCCACGGCGAGCTGCGGTCGGTACCCATGCCGACCGAGTGGGCGGTCGCCAGTGCCCACACACCCCAGTTCGTGTAGTGGATCGTGCGCCAGATCCGGTACGGCACCTTCTTGCGACGCACGAGGGCGTTCGTCACGCCGAGCGCCAGCAGCAGCTCGGCGGCGACGATCCCGAGACCCATCCACAACGGCCGCACCTTCGAGATGAACGGCAGCAGCAGGTCGCCGATCGAGAACGGCAGGTACGTGTCGATCGCGATCGCCCCGACGTGGATGACGATGAACGCCGAGATCAGGATGCCGCCGAACCGGTGCAGGTCGACGACGGAGCGTCGCGGCGTCGGGAGCACCTTCGCCCGGCCGGCGAGCAGCAGGCCAACGATGATCACCGCGGAGAGCAGCACGTAGGCAGCGACGCCGGCGCCGCGCGCGGCATACCAGGCGATCGGGTTCGAGGTCAGGTGCACGGCGAGGCGATGAGGATCAGGAGGTGCCGGACACCGGGCCGCTCGGGCCTTGCGCCTGAGCGATCTGACCGGCGTCGAGCTGCGCCTTCGAGACCTCATCGAGGAACGAGGAGGGGGCGCTGAGCGGCACCGCCGCGTGCTTGGCCTTGCTCGGGTGGTTCGCGCGCGCGAAGCCGGTCGCCGCGGCGAACGACAGCAGCCCAAGCAGCGCGAAGGACACCCGCGCGATCGCGGACCAGTGGCGAGTGAGGTTCATGTTACGAGGAATAGCAGCGTTGCGTGAGAGCCGTCTAAGCATGCCAGCTACCCTACGGTGATGGTCGATCTTGGGCAGGCGGCGCTCGGCGCGTGGAGCGGCGGGCGGTTCATGCACTTCGGGGAGGCGCTCGAGGAGCATCGGCTCGTTGCCTTGCTGCGTCCAGACCAGCGCCTGCGCACCGTGATCACCGCCGACGTGTACGGCAGCGGCGGCGCCGATGAGATCGTCGGGCGGTCGCTCGCTGGCCTCGACCGCGACGCGTTCCGGCTCGTCGGCATCGTCGGGCACGACTACTACGGCGGGCTACGCGACGGCTCGAAGGGCTTCCCGCGGTTCACCGACCCGGCGCTGCGCGGGCCGAGCGGATACCTCGACTACCTGCGCATGGCAACGGAACGCTCGCTTGAGCGCTGCGGTGTCGACCGCTTCGACGTGCTGTTGCTGCACAACCCTGACCGGATCGGCTACTCGTCCGAGGACGTCTGGAGCGCGATGTCGACGCTCCGGGACGAGGGCCTCGCCGGCGCGCTCGGCATCGCTCCCGGCCCGGCGAACGGCTTCTCCCTTGACGTCATCGCCTGTGTCGAACGGTTCGGCGCGGTGATCGACGTCGCGATGCTCATCCTCAACCCGTTCGAGCCCTGGCCCGGATCGTACGTCCTGCCGGCGTGCGTCGCGAACGGCGTGCAGGTGATCGCGCGTGTTGTCGACTACGGCGGCATCTTTCACGACGACGTGCCAGACGAGGCGCTTCTCGGACGCACCGACCACCGCACCTACCGCCCGGCTGGCTGGGTGCAGGCTGGGCGCGACCGTCTCGAGCAGCTTCGGCCGATCGCGGTGCGTCACGGGCTGACGCCGCTGCAGCTGTCGGCCCAGTGGACGCTCGCACAGCCGGGCGTGACGACCGTCGTGCCGACGCTGATCCAGGAGGGCGGCGAACGCGCCAAGCCCGTCGAGCAGAAGCGCGAGGAGCTCGCCTCGGTTCCCGCCGAGGTCGTCCTCTCCGCGGGCGAGGTTGCCGAGATCGCACGGATCGGTGACAACGCTGGCTCGATGCGGCTGAAAGGCGGCTCGTCCGCGTACACGGGCGACCCGCTGCCAGACCAGTGGCCGCTCTACGACGACCTACGCGCGTCCGCCGCTCGTTGGCACATCGAGCCTGAGCGCGACCTCGTCCTCCGGGGACGCTGACGTCCCGTGCCCGTCGTCGAGGGGCAGATCTTCATCGCGGGCCAGGTGCTGGGTCTCGCAGCGCGCGTCCACGACGGGCGGCGGCCCCTCGTTGCGTGCGGTGTCCCGTTCGACGAGGCGCCCCGGGTCGCGATCGTCGCGGCCGCCGCGGGGGTCGCCGCGTGAGAGAGACGCTGCTCGTGCTTCCGCTCTCGGCCCTCGCGGCCGCGATCCAGGGGTCGATCGGCTTCGGCAACGCGTTGCTGATGGCGCCCCTGCTCGCCCTCGTCGACCCGGCGTTCGTGCCTGCGCCGCTCCTCATCGTCGCCCTGCCCCTGTCCCTTCTCGTTGCGTGGCGGGAGCGCGAATCGGTCGACTACCGAGGGCTGCCGTGGGCGATCGGAGCCCGGGTGCCCGGCATCGCGGCCGGCGCCGCTGCCGTCGCGGTCGTGCCGGAACGACGTCTGCAGGTGATCGTCGCGGTGTGCGTGCTCGTGGCCGTCGGACTCTCGCTCGTGCCGTCGATCGACGTTCGGCCGTCGCCGCTGTCGCTGTCGATCGCCGGGCTCGCGTCCGGGTTCATGGCGACCGCCGCCTCTGTTGGTGGTCCGCCGATCGCATTGCTGTACCAACGCGAGAGCGGATCACGGATCCGTGCGACGCTCGGCTTCTACTTCGTCTTCGGCACGATCATGTCGCTCGTCGGCCTGCGGATCGCCGGACACGCCGGCCTGCAGGAGCTGAGGCTGGCGGGCGAGCTGCTTCCCGGCACGTTCATCGGCTTCGCGCTCTCGGGCCGTGCCCGAGGGCTCCTCGACGGTGGCCTGATGCGCACCGCGGTGCTCGTGTTCGCTGCCCTCTCCAGCGTCGTGTTGCTGGTCAGCGCGGCGGCCTGATCCGCGCGATCAGCGCCGAGTAGGGTCGGCACAGGCCACTCCGGCAACCCTCGGTCTAGGAGCCGGTCGAAGAAGCGGGTACGTCACCCCCGTCCGAGACGTCGAGCGCGAGGTCGACCAGGACGCCCCGCCCCGGCTCGTACGCGAACGAGGCATTCCGCAGACTGATGAGACTCGGCGAGGTACCTTCCGGTCGTCGAAGCGAGCGCTTGCGGTCGTCTGGCACGTACGTCAGGTCGCGACGCGGCGGACGAGGCCCTCGATGAAGCGAGTGCCGTCAACGAGGTCGGCGACGTGGATTCGTTCGTCGGCGGCGTGCACCGTTCCGAGCAGTGACGGGTCGCTGTGGGGGAGCGGAAAGAACCCGTACGCGACGGTATCGAACGCGGCACGGAGGTGGTGTGAGTCGGTGAACCCGGTGCAGAGGATCGGCACCACGATGGCGTCCGGGTCGAGCTCACGGATGCCACATTTGATTGCCCGCGCAAACGGCGTATCGATGGGCGAGCGGGTACCACCGCGGGGCGGCTCGACCTCCTCGACCGTCACGTCGAGGTCAGCGAGCAGCCGTTCGAGCTCGTTGTGCAGCTCGTCGCGGCTCGTCCCGGGAAGCACCCGACAGTCACACGTGACCTCGGCGCGCGACGGGATGACGTTGCGCTTCAGGGACGCTCGAGTCATCGTTGGCACGAGCGTCGTCGCCATCAGCGCCGGCAGCGTCGCGTCGATCACGGGATGCAGCCGACGCGCCTGGTCGATGCGTTCCGACAGTGGCGCGTCGCCGGGGACAAGCGCGTCGAGGAGCGCGGCGATCTCGGGTTGAAGGTCGATCGGTGGTTCGAAAGCCGCGATGCGATCCAGGACGGCGGCGAGCTTCAGCAGGGCGTTGTCGCCAGAGGTTGGCAGCGACGCGTGTCCCGCGGCGCCGTGCACGACCAGGCGGACCGGCATCGTCGCCTTCTCGCCGGCAGCGAGGAAGTATGCGAGACGTCCGTCGTTGAGCCGCACCCGACCGGCCGCGCCCTCGTTCAGGGCGTAGTCCGTCCGCAGGTCAGGGCGCTCGCCGACCAGCCAGTCGAGTCCGCAGGCGCTCGATCCATCCTCCTCGTCGGCGGAGGCGATCAGGACGACGTCGCCGCGCGGGCGGAAGCCTGAACGGGAGAGCCGCGCCATCGCGACGGCGTTACACGCCACGTGACCCTTCATGTCGAGCGCGCCGCGCCCCCACAGGTGGTCGCCGTGGACGACGCCGGCGAACGGATCGACGGTCCACTCGTTGGGCGTGGCGTGGACGACGTCGGTGTGCCCGACAAGCGCGATTGACGCCCCGCCGCCCGAGCCCGCGAGACGGGCGATGACGTTCGCGCGGTTTGGATCGTTGGCGACGAGCTCGGCGGCGACGCCGTTTCGCAACAGGTAGTCGCGGATGATCGTTGCCGCCGCGGTCTCGTTACCGGGAGGGTTCGTCGTGTCCGCACGGATGAGGGCAGCGGCGAGCCCGACGACCTCGTCGCGCAAGGTGGACTCGCTCACGTGCGGCGCTCCAGCCACTCGACGACGAGCTGCCACGCCTGGGTCGTCGGATCGAGGTGCTCCATGTGTCCGCAGTCCGGCACCTCGACGCGTTCTGCCTCCTCGTCGCCGGCTGAGATCCTGCCCGGCACGTCCGTGTCCTCGTCGCCGTGGACGACCAGCGTCGGCACGCCTCGCGCCGCACGCGCGACGGCGGGCGCTCCGGCAGCCAGCAGCCGGTCGACCGCTCCGTGACATGCTCCGAGCGTCCGGGCGGCGGGCAAGTCCGACACCGGCGCCTGCGCGACGACGCCCGCCAGCGGCAGGCGGGAAGCGGCGAGGAGCGCGAGGTAGCCGCCGGCGGAGTGGCCGATCACGGCGGGCGGCGTGGGACAGAGGCGGAGGGCGCTGACGACGTCGTCGATCGGCTCGGGCCAGGTGCCGCCGGCGTCGAGGCGGCGGTACTCGAGGTTCCACGTCTGGTAGCCGCGTCCCACGAGGTCGGCGACGAGTCGCGCCGAGAGCGAGCGGTCGTAGCGCGCTCGCCAGCAACCGCCGTGGATGAGCGCGACGCACGACGCGCGCGGCTCGCCGGTTGCAGCGTGGACGTCGACGACCTGCTCGGGGTGCGCCCCATAGGCGAGCGTCCTCATGCGAGCACGACGTCAAGCGCCGCGCCGGCGCGCGCGCACTCGTCTGCCGTGGTGTACAGGGCGGACGGCGCGAAACGCAGGACGTCGGGCTCGCGGAAGTCGCAGAGGACGGCGTGCTCGACCCGTAACCGGTTGGCGACGGCGCGCGCGCCAGCCACCCGTAGCGACAGTTGCGCGCCGCGGCGCTCGGGGTCGGTCGGCGTGATCACGCTGATCGGACGCCGACCGGCGATCGCGCCGACGATCGCCTCGAGGTGGTCGGTGAGCGCCACCGACCGTTCACGCACCGCCGCGATCCCGTGCCGGTCGAACATCTCGAGCGCGGCGCCGAGCGAGGCGAAGGCGAACGCGGAAGGCGTCGACATGGCGAACCCGGCGGCGCCGGGGCGGGCGACGAACTCCGGCGACATGGCGAAGCGTGTCTTCGGGTCGACGCCCCACCAGCCAGCGAGGCGCGGCGCGTCGTGATGGCGGCGATGGATGAACACCGCGCCCGGTGCGCCCGGCCCGCCGTTCAGGTACTTGTACGTGCACCACGCAGCCGCGTCGACGCCGGCCGCGTTCAGGTCGACGGGCACGTTGCCTGCGGAGTGGGCGAGGTCCCAGATCGCCAGCGCGCCGGCGTCGTGTGCCCGGCGAGTTGTCGCGGCGATGTCCGCTCGTTCGCCGGTCAGGTACGAGATGCCAGCGAGGAGGACGACCGCCACCGTCTCGTCGATCGCCGCCGCGCCGGTGCGCACCACGGCGTCGGCCGGGTCAAGCCCGTGCCAGCCGACGTGGCTCGCGACGACGTGCGAGTCGGACGGAAACGCGTCGGCGTCGATGACGATCCGGTAGCGCTCCGGCGTCGGTCGGTACAGCGCGGCGAGCAGCAGGTGCAGGTTCACGGTGAGGGTGTTCATCACCGCGACGTCGGGCGGTTCTGCGCCGACGACGCGTGCCATCGCACCCGCCATCGTGGTGCCGGCCTCGAGCCAGCCGGCCTCGAACCATCCCTCGACGCCGTGGCTTCCCCACTCGTCGAGCACCCGCTCCACCGCCTCGCGCGAGCCGTGCGGCGGTAATCCGAGCGAGTTCCCGGCGAAGTAGGCGGTGTCGGTCGTGAGGAACGCGGCGCGATCGAGGGGAACGGGGGTCACGCGAGCGATACTACCGCCGTGGCCGGACCTCGCGTGACCGTCGTCGGTTCGGCGAACATCGATCTCGTCGCCGGCGTTCAGGCGCTTCCTCGGCCGGGGACGACGATCTCCTCGACCACCTTCGCCCGCGTTCCCGGCGGTAAGGGCGCGAACCAGGCGGTCGCGCTGGCCCGCCTTGGCGCCGTCACGACCTTCGTCGGCGCGGTCGGCGATGACGGTGATGGCCAGGTGTTGCTCGCTGGCCTCCGCGCTGAGGGGGTGGACGCGAGCGCCGTGCGTGTCGTTCCCGGGCCGTCCGGGCTCGCCCTGATCGTCGTCGACGAGTCGGCAGAGACGACGATCGTCATCGTCCCCGGTGCGAACGATCGGCTCGAACCGAGCGACGTCGCGGCGTGCGATGGCGATGCTGTGCTCTGTCAGCTCGAGGTCGCCGATGCGGTCGTTGCCGAGGCCGCCCGCCAGGCAACCGGCTGGTTCGCGCTCAACCCGTCGCCGGCGCGAGCCGTTAGCGGAGACGTGATCGCGCGGGCTGACCTGATCGTCGTGAACGAGCAGGAGCACTCGGCGATCATCGGCCTCGTCGACGCGCGGCTCGTCGCGATCACCAGCGGCGCAGCGGGTGCGCGGCTTCTCCGCGATGGTCGAGAGGTCGCGCGGGCCGTGCCGCCGCCGGTCGTCGCGGTCGATGGCACGGCGGCGGGCGACGCGTTCTGCGCCGCGCTCCTCGTTGGCCTGCTCGAGGGGCGTTGCGACGACGAGGCGCTGCGCCGCGCGTGTGCGGCTGGTGCGATCGCTGCGACCAGGCACGGAGCCCAGCCGTCGCTTCCGACGGCGGCTGAGCTCGCTGCGATCATGGTGACGACGTGACGCGCATCATCATCGACTGTGATCCGGGGATCGACGACGCGATCGCGATCCTCCTCGCCCTGGCGAGCCCCGAGCTCGACGTCGCCGCGATCACGACCGTGGCGGGCAACGTGTCGCTCGACCGGACGACGGCGAACGGCCTGCGGCTGCTCGAGCTCGCCGGTCGTGGCGATGTGCCGCTCGCCGCAGGGTGTGATCGCCCGCTCGTCCGCGTGAGCGATCGCGATGCGTCCGAGGTGCACGCGGTGGACGGGCTCGGCGGCGTCAGCCTTCCCCGTCCCACCGCGAGGCCGGTCGACGAGCACGCCGTCGAACTGATCGCGCGCCTCGCCGTCGAGCGCCCGACGACGCTCGTCGCCGTCGGGCCGCTGACGAACGTCGCGTTGCTGCTTGCGCGCCATCCCGCGGCGGCCGCACGGATCGAACGGATCGTCGTGATGGGTGGCTCCGGCGTCGGCGGCAATGTCACGCCGGCAGCCGAGTTCAACGCCTGGTTCGACCCCGAGGCCGCCTCCCGGGTGTTCTCCTCGGGCATGCCGATCACCGTCGTCGGGCTCGACGCCACGCACCAGGCGACGCTCAGCGCTGCCGAGGTGGAAAGGCTCGGCACGGTCGGTCGCATCGGTGCCGTCGCCGCCGGCATGCTGCGGTTCTCCCTCGACTTCGCCGAGCGTGAGGGGCGCGAGGGCGTCGCCATGCATGATCCGCTGGCGGTCGCCCTGCTCGTCGACCCGTCCCTCGTGACCCTCGAGCAGGTTGCGATCGAGGTCGAGTGCGGGCTCGGCCCTGCCCGTGGTGCGACGATCATCGACCGTGCCCCATCTCGCTTGACGATCGACTACGGCGCGATCGTCGACCGTCCCCGCTTCGCCGCGTTGCTGCACGAGCGGTTCGCGGCGCTTGGCACTGACGGGCTCCCGGGTTGATGGATTCGTTGCATCAACCCCTTTAGAACCCTTGCATTGCTCGTGTTGTGAGGTCAGCGCGCTGCTCGTGCGAGCGCCCACATCGCGATCGATGCTGCCGCGGCGACGTTCAGCGAGTCGACGCCCGGAGCCAGTGGGATCCGCACGCGGACGTCGGCGGCGTCCATCGCCGCCTTGCTCAGCCCGGAACCCTCGGTGCCGAGGAGGAGCGCGAGGCGGGGCGCCGGCTCGAGGTCGGCCAGGTCGCACGCGTCGGGCGCCGGTGTCAGGGCGGCGACCGTGAACCCGAGGGTCTGCGCGTTGGTGACGGCGGTGAGGATCGTCGGATCCCGCGCGAACGGAACGGTGAGCGAGTGGCCTGCGGACACGCGGACGCTGCGGCGTGCGAGCGGGTCGACCGTCGGCGCGTCGAGCACGACGCCGTCGTAGCCGAACGCGGCGGCGCTGCGAAAGACGGTGCCGAGGTTGGTGTTGTCGGTGATCGACTCGCACAGCACGATCCGCCGCGCGTTCTCCAGGAGGTCGCCTGTGCGGACGGCCGGCCACCGTTGCGCTGATGCAAGCGCGCCACGGTGGACGTCAAACCCGGTCAGCGCGTGCAGGACGGCGCGCGTGGTGATGTAGATCGGTGCCGTGACCTCGTCGAGCACCGCGCCAAGCCGATCGTGCTCGACCGGGGTGAGCAGGATCGAGCGAATCGTCCGGCCTGACTGCAGCAGCGTGCGGATCGAGCTGTTCCCCTCGATGATCAGGAACCCGCCGTCGGCGCCTTCGCGCATCCGACGCTCGGGATCGCGCAGCGCCCGATAGTCGGCGAGGCGCTCGTCCGTCGGGTCCTCGACGTCGATCACGGCGCGCGCAGCAGGTCGAGCAGCCGAGCGGCGCGAGTGTCAAGCGCGTCGAGCGCGAGCGGCTCGACGACGTCGGCAGCGTACGGAGCGACCCGTTCCCACACGTTCTCGGTGAATCGCACCGTGCCGTCCGGTGCGATCGACTCGACACCGTCGCCGCGAGCGATGCGCTCGTTGAAGGCGACCGCGTCGGCGAGCGAGACGCCGGCGGGAAGGTCGAGCGAGACGGCGCCGTTCTCCACCCGCACCGGGTAGCCGCCGGGCAGGCCGAGCGGTGCGGGGGTCGACCAGCGCAACGGCGCAGCGCCCGGAAGGAGCGCGAGCAGGACCGGTAGCGCTGCCGCGGCGGTGACGGCGTTGTAGCGGATCCCGGGCGCGATCGCCGGTGCGGCGTAGGGAAGATCGTCGCGCCGTTCGCCGCCGTCCTCGCCGAGGAAGAGCCATGGACGATCGGCCGGGTCGGTGGGCGGCGTCGACGCCATCACGCCGTACACGTGGTGGTGCGCGCCGACCATTCGCGCCAGCGGCAGCGGCTCGTCCGGACGTTCCTCGAGCAGCGCCGCCCGGCCGCGGCACAGGAGCATCGAGACGTTGCCGAGACCGACGGTCGGAGCGAGGCCCTGGGTGGCGAGGATCGGGTTCGCGATGTCCGGAAAGGAGAGGTTCGCGACCGGAACCTCATGGCCGACGGCGCGCACTGCGCGCATCACCGAGAGCAGGACCGGGAGCTGGAACGGGAGGCGAAGACCGAGGCCAGCGGCGTTCACCGCGCGGGCGACGGCGTCGGTGCGCCCGTAGAGCACCCACGGGCTCTGCAGCGCGGCGGCCTGGACGACCAGGTCGGGTTGGTGGGTGCGGAGCAGGCGCTCGACGGATCCCTGGTTGCGCGCATCGATCGTCGTCTGGCGCACGCGGACCGCGTGCGCGCTGGCGATCGTCGCTGCGCGGGCGGCAAGGTCGGTCGACGCGTCGGCCAGCACCAGCTCGCGCACCGCACCGGAGGCTGCGAGACCGGCTGCGAACCGCTCGCCCATGTCGCCGCAGCCGATGATCAGGACCCTCGTCATGAAGCCGAGGATACCCTGACGCGGTGCTTGTCGGCGGCCCCTCCTTCTGGTTCCACGAGCTCGGCGGGCTGCCGCCGCGGCGGCCCGCGCTCACGGGGTCGCTGGCGTCCGACGTCGCCATCGTTGGCGCCGGGTATGGCGGCCTCTGGGCGGCGTACTACCTGAAGCGGGCGCGGCCCGACCTGCACGTCGTCGTGCTCGAACGCGAGGTCGCCGGGTACGGCGCGTCCGGCCGGAACGGCGGTTGGGTCGCCGGCGAGGTCTCGGTGTTCCACGACGACGCGACGACCTCGGCGATCCGGGAAACCGTCGACGAGATCGGCAGGGTCGTCACCACCGAGGGGATCGACTGCGCGTTCCACAAGGGCGGTGCGCTCGCCGTCGCGACGAACGACCTGCAGCTCGGTCGGTTGCGGGCACACCCCCTGGCCCGGGGAGCGGCGTTCGTCGAGCGCGGTGCGCTCGACGCGCGGGTGCGGATCGCTGGGGCGCGTGGCGCGGTGTTCGACCCCCACGTCGCCCGCGTGCAGCCGGCGGCGCTGGCGCGTGGGCTCGCCGACGCGGTCGAGCGCCTCGGCGTGGTGATCTACGAGGGGACCGACGTCACCCGGATCGATGCCGGGGAGCTGCAGACCGCCGCGGGATCGGTGACGGCGCGTTGGATCGTGCGCGCGACGGAGGGCTACACCCCGTCCCTGCCCGGGCTGGCTCGGACGCTGATCCCGCTCCGCTCGACGATCGTCGTCACCGAGCCGCTGCCGGCGCACGTGTGGGCAGAGATCGGCTGGGACGATGCCGAGCTGATCGCCGATGCGGCCCTCTCCTACGCCTACATCCAGCGAACCGCCGACGGACGGATCGCGATCGGCGGACGCGGACGGCCGTACTACTGGCGTTCCGGGCACGACCAGCACGGCGAGGTAGAGGCGTGGGCGGTACGCCGCCTCGTCGAGAAGCTGCACGCGCTCTGGCCCGCGACGCGCGGCGTGCCGATCGCCCATGCCTGGTCGGGCGTGTTCGCGGCGCAACGAGACTGGGCGCCGACCGTCGCCGCTGATCCGTCGACCGGGCTCGCCTGGTCGGGTGGCTGGGTCGGCGAGGGGGTGGCCGCGACGAACCTCGCGGGCAGGATCCTGCGCGACCTGATCGTCGGCGAGCGCAGCGAGCTGACGGCGCTGCCGATGGTGAACCGCGCCCAGCCGCGGAGCTGGGAGCCCGAGCCGCTGCGCATGATCGGCACCCACCTCGTGTACGGGCTCGTCGACCGCGCCGACCGTAACGAGGAGCACACCGGGCGCGCGTCGCGCCTGTACCCGATCGCGAAGCTGATCTCCGGACGCGAGGCGGAGTAGGTGGCGAACCCCTACCAGCGCGCCGACCGCTACACCCACGAGGCACGAGAGCGCGGCTATCCGGCGCGGAGCGTGTTCAAGCTCGAGGAGATCGACCGCAAAGTGCGGCTGCTGAGGAACGGGCAGCGCGTGCTCGACCTCGGGGCGTCGCCGGGCTCGTGGTCGCTGTACGCCGCGCAGCGTGTTGGCCCGAGCGGCCGGCTGCTCGCGATCGACCTGAAGGAGCTGACGGTCGCGCTGCCCGCGCACGCCACCGCCCGGATCGGTGACGCGCTGTCGTTGACGAACGATGACCTCGCCCTCCACGCGCCGTACGACGTGGTGCTGAGCGACATGGCACCGAACACCACGGGCAGCAAGGCGACCGACCAGGCCCGGAGCCACGAGCTGTTCTTGCGCGCCCTTGGCGTGGCCGAGGCGCTTGGCGCCCCGGGCTCGGCGTTCGTCGGCAAGCTGTTTCGCTCCGGCGACTTCGAGGAGGCGCGCACGGCCGTGCGCGAGGTGTACGCTGACGTGAAGGTCATGAAGCCGCCGGCGACGCGCAGCTCAAGCGTCGAGGAGTTCCTCATCGGGACCCGGAAGCGGACGTGATCGCCGACGACGACCACGGCGTGGATGCGGGCTACGCGGTTGCCGACCTGGTGGCGGAGTTCCTCGCCGATGCCCGCTCGCGCGACGTCCCGGCACCGATCCCGCGGCCGATGGCCGAGCTCGACGCGCTGTTCGCCGAGCCGCCGCCGGCCCGCGGGCTGCCGCTCACCGCGGTCCTCGACCGCGTGCGCCGCGACGTCGTGCCGAACGCTGCGTGGCTGCACGACCCGACGCACCTCGGACACCAGCTCTCGCCGCCGGTCGCCTCGGCGATCTGGATCGACGCGCTCACCTCCGCGATGAACCAGTCGATGGCGGTCGCCGAGCTGTCCCCTGCCGCGACCGCGCTCGAGCGTCGCGTGACGCGGTGGCTCGCCGACCTCGCCGGGCTCGGTGAGCGCGCGGGCGGCACGCTGGCGATCGGCGCCACCGAGGCGACGCTGACGGCGTTGCTCGCGGCGCGAGCAACGGCGATCCCCGATGCGTGGGAGCGTGGCGTCGCTGGCGTCGACGCGGTCGTGCTGGCGAGCGAGCACGCGCACTACTCGGTGTCGCGCGCCGTCGCGATGCTCGGGCTTGGCAGCGAGCGCTGTCTCAAGGTCGCGAGCGACGACCGCTACCGCCTCGATCCGGACGCGCTTCGTGCCCGCCTCGTGGAGTGCCGCGACGCGGGGCGCACGGTCGTTGCGGTCGTCGCGACCACAGGCTCGACCGCCGTCGGCGCGTTCGACGACCTCGTCGCGATCAGCGCGATCTGCGCCGAGCACGACGTGTGGCTCCACGTCGACGGCGCCCATGGCGCCTCCGCGCTCCTGTCACCTACGCACCGTCACCGCGTTGCCGGCATCGAGCAGGCGACGACCCTCGCGTGGGACGCGCACAAGATGATGCTGCTGCCGCTCTCCACCGGGGTGCTGCTCGCGCGTGACCGCGCGCTGCTCGACCAGGCCTTCCAGCAGCACGCGCCGTACCTGTTCCACGGCGAGGCCGACCTCGTGCCCGACCAGGGGCGTCGCAGCTTCCAGTGCTCGCGGCGAGGCGACGCCTTGCGGCTCTGGGTGGCGTGGCAGCGCGTCGGCACCGAGGGGTTCGCTGCCCTCTATGACGGCCTCTGCGCGACGACGCGGGAGATCTACGCGGCAGTGTGCGAGCACCCGCAGTTCGTGCCGGTGCACGAGCCGGAGTGCAACATCCTCTGCTTCCGCTCCAACGCGGGCGACGACGCTGCCCGGCGGGCGGCCTACAACGCGTCCGGGGCGGGGTACATCACCCTCACGACGCTCGACGGCCTGCCGACGCTGCGCATCACGGTGATGAACCCGCTCACGACCGTCGCCGACGGCGTCGCGATGCTGACCGCCCTCGCCCGCGTCAGGCCCTGACCCCGGCGCTACGCCTACGCGCTAGTCAATACGTCGCGCTCGGGACGTTCCTCACCACCCCCGGCGTCGACTCGAGGAAGAACACCGCCGAACGCGCCGTCCGCCGCCTCGTGATCCACGGCAAGGCCAGCGTCGGCACGAACGCCGACCACGGCAGCGGCGTCTGCGAGACCCTCCAGAGCATCACCAGCACCGTGCGCCACCACCCCGACCGGCTGGTGGGGGCGGCCGACATGCACGGCGTCCGCCCGCTTCGCCCGGTGCGCACCTGCGGATTATGACCATTCCGTCATCAAGGTTGACATGCGGTCGCGGTTGGTCTACGGTCTGCGGCAGGCTGCTTCAAGTGGACTCCTCTTCGCGTCGGCTCTCTCTCTCTCTCTCTCGGTGGTCATGCTCGTTGTGGCGGGGTTCGCCGGGGCGGCGTCTGCGCGTGCTGATGGTTTGATGGCGCCGACGGAGCAGGCGGCGTTGGCGCTTGCGCGGTCGTCGGGTCAGTCGGTCGTCGTGATGTCGTCGTTGTCGCGGACGGATGAGGTGATGGTGAATCCTGACGGGTCGCATTCTGCTGTGGTGGCGGCGGGGGTTGTTCGGGAGCCGGACCCGGTGTCGGTGTCGGGGTGGTCGCCGGTTGATACGTCGTTGGTGATGACGTCGTCGGAGGTCGTGCCGACGCGCGTTGATGTGCCGATGTCGTTTAGCGATGGGGGTTCGGACGGGTTCCTTGCTCGGCTTGGGCTTGGTGCTGATCAGGTGTCGCTCGACTGGCTGCGGTCCTTGCCGAGGCCGACGATCGATGGTGATACGGCGACGTATGCGAGCGTGTGGCCGGGTGTCGATGTGACGCTTCGGGCGGGTGTTTCCGGGTTCGAGCAGTCGTTCGTGGTCCGCTCGCGGCCGTCGTCGCCGTTGGTGTTCTCGATCCCGTTGGGGTTGAAGGGGTTGTCGGCGCGTGCTGCTGCGGACGGGTCGATCGAGCTGGTGGATCTGCGGTCGGGGGAGGTGGTTGCTGACTCTGATCGTGCGCGGATGTTCGATTCGAGCGTGGATCCGGTGTCGGGTGATCCGGTGAGCATGGTTGGTGTTGCGACGTCGTTGGTGATGTCGGTGTCGGGGCCGGTCCTTGAGGTGCGGCCGGATCCGGCGTTCTTTGATCGTCCGGGGCTGGTGTATCCGGTGGTGGTGGATCCGCCGACGGGCACGTTGACGCCGACGGCGGACACGTTCTTGCAGTCGAGCTGGTCGAGTGGTGAGGCGGCCGACCCGGAGCTTCGGGTCGGGACGTATGGAACGTACTCGCGTGGTCAGGACGTCGCGCGGTCGTTGATCCAGTTTTGGACGACGACGACGCCGTCGTGGGCGGTGAACCCGTCGACGAAGGTGCTGAAGGCAACGCTTCGGCTCTACGAGGTGTGGTCGGGCGGGTGTACGCCGACGATGTTCTACGCGAACAATCCGTCGGTGTCGTGGGCGCCGGGCACGAGCGTGCACGCGACGTCTGCAGGTCAGCCGACGATCAGCGGGACGTACGCGGCGCGGGACGCGGCGGCGCGGGATACGACGTATCTGGGGTCGGCGTGCCCGGCGGTCGTGACGCCGCCGTGCGCCGCACCGAACGCGTCGGTGACCGCGTCTGAGGTGTGGACGTCCGCGCACGCGGTGGATATCTGGAGCACTGATCCGTGCTCGTCGACGCCGAGCCGGGCGCTTGGGCAGCTGGTTGAGCAGTGGATCTCTGGGTCTAGCCCGAACTATGGGGTGTTGCTGTCCGCGCAGAATGAGACGACGGATACGAATAGTTGGAAGAAGTTCTCGTCGTCGGAGGGTCTTGTTCCGCCGCAGCTGACTGTCGCGTACGCGGCGCCGCCGTCGACGGCGCCGGCGGGGCTGGTGCCGGCGAACGGCGCGAAGCTCGCGGCGTCACCGACGTTCCAGGGGGTGTACACCGCGCCGGACTCGGCGCCGTACGGCAGGCTGCGGGTGGCGTGGTACGCCGGGGCGGCGTGCGGTGGCGCTGCGACGACGCTGGACTCCGTTGGGGGTGCGACGAGCGGCACGACCGTCACGGTGACGCCGCCGGCGGCGTTGTCGGATGGCCAGTACAGCTATCGGGCGCAGAGCGTGATGGCGTACACGAACTCTGTTGGCCAGGCGCAGAGCGTGGTGGGCCCGTTATCGGCGTGCACGGCGTTCACCGTCGATACCGTTGCGCCGTCGGTGGCGGTGGTGTCGGGACCGGTGTTCGGGTGGGTTGCGCCGTCGTCGGCGACGACGGTGTCGTGGGGCGCGTCGCGCGATCCGTTGAGCGGTGCGGCTCCGGCGGGGCCGTACGCGTCGGGGGTGACGTCCTACACGTTGTGGTTTGACGGGTCGGCGGTCGCGGGCTCGCCGCCATCGTCGGCGGTGTCCACGACCGCGTTGAGCCAGGCGCTGTCGTTCCCGGCGACGAGCATGACTGCCTACCTTCATGTTCGAGCGTCTGACGCTGCCGGGAACGTCGCTGATGCTCCGGCGCTCGTCGCGTACGTCGGGAGCACCGGGTTCGTATCGTCGCCGCGGGTCGGTGACGAGGTTGCTCGGTCGGTGGTGTTGAGCGCGACGGTTGCCCCGGCGGTCGCGCGGGTGCGCTACCAGTATCGGCTCGCTCCGACCGACGTGTTCGTTGACGTGCCGCCGAGCAAGGTGGCGACATCGACCGGCCCGATCGTCGCCGGGTGGCCGGTTACTGCCTCCTCGCAGCCGTTGACGTGGGATACCGCGAGCACGCCGGGACTGGTGAACCAGCGTCTGCAGGTCGAGGTGCAGGCGGTGCTGTATGACGCGGTGTCGTCGACGCCGCTTGCGACGACTGCGAGCGTGTCGTTCACGCTTGATCCGGCGGCGTCGAACGCTGCTTCGGCGGCTGTCGGTCCTGGTGTCGTGAACCTTGAGACAGGTCAGTACCTGCTGTCTGCGAGCGACGTGTCGGTCGGCGGTTCGGGTGGGTCGTTGTCGGTGTCGCGCTCGTTTGACGCGTTCGCTCCGGGGGTGGTGGGTGCGCTCGGCACGGGATGGCAGATCGCGCTGCCGGAGGCCTCTCAGCGGTCATTGGAGGACACGACCGCGACGTGGACCGCGTCGATGTACACGGCGGGCAAGCAGGTGACGATCACCGACGCGGCCGGTGGGAAGACGACGTACGCGGTGCAGTCGACGACGAGTGGTGGCGCGACGTACAGGACCGTCGCCGCGGATGCGTCGCTCGCGACGCTGGTGCGGACGGACGCGACGACGCCTGGACTAGCACCGACGTTCACGTTGACGGAGCCGGACGGGTCGTTCGTGGTCTTCGCGAACCGTGCGGCGACGCCGGTTGGTGGGTCTGGCGGGATCGGGGTGGTGCTGGTGGCGGAGCAGTCGAGCTCGCGCCCGGCGTCGGCGAACGCCGGGAGCTCGCAGACGACGTGGACGCTCGCGAACGGGATCCTGCGCCCGTCGTTGTACGCGGTGACGCCGCCCGGCGCGGGGTCGCTTGTCTGCACGGTCGCGTCAACGGATGTGCGGTGTCGGATGTTGACGTTCACGTACAACGCGAGCGGGTTGCTGAGCCAGGTGTCGCTCGTCGCGGCGGACACAGCACCGGCAACCGCCGCCCAGGTGCCGTCGCCGGTGCTTGTGACGACGCCGGTCGCGACGTACACCTACGCCGCCGCCTCGTCGACGGCTCGCCTGTCGCAGGTGACGCTGAACGCTGCCGGCGTGTCGGTCGGCTACACCTATGACGCTGCTGGGCGTGTCGCGACCGTTACCCCGAGCGGGCGGTTGACGGTGTCGATCGGCTACGACGCGGTCGGGAGGGTTGTCGCGGTCAGTCACCCGGGCTTGGTGTCGGACTGGCTTGGTGGGGCGGCGACGGTGAGCGGGACAGCCGCGACCACGATCATCTACCAGGTGCCGTTGTCGGTCGCGGCGGGTGGGCCGTATGCGATGTCGAGCGCTTCGGTGGCGGCGTGGGGGCAGAGCCGTGACGTGCCGGTCGTTGCGACGGCGATCGTGCCGCAGGCGATGGCGGGTGATCCGGTGGGCGCGTACGGGACTGCTGAGGTGCACTACCTTGATGCGGGTGGGAACGAGACGAACGTCGCTTCGCCGGGTGGGCACATCACGACAACGGAGTACGACTCCTACGGCAACGTCGTGCGGTCGTTGTCTGCGGCGAACCGTGAGCGGGTGCTTGCTGCGGGGACGGCGGGTGCGAGCCTCGCGCTGCAGCTGGACGCGGAGAGCACGTACTCGAGCGACGGGATGCGGGTCCTTGAGTCGCTCGATCCGCTGCATAGCGTCGTTGTGGCGGATGGTTCCACGGTGCAGGCGCGTCGGCACTCGGTGTATAGCTACGCGCCGGCGAGCGCGGCGTGCGCCGCCGCTGCCGGGTCGATGAGCGGGCAACTGGTGACGCAGACCACCGTTGGTGCGCAGGTGAGCGGCGCGGGCGCTGATGCGGATGTGCGTACCACGACGACGAGCTACGACGGCCAGTCGTGCCTTGGCTGGACGCTGGCTGCGCCGACCCTGACGACGACCGACGCAGCGGCTGGCGGGCTGCAGTTGAAGCAGGCGACGCTGTACGACGCGACCGGGCGGGTGGTGGCGGTGACGCAGCCGAGCGCGGGTGGTGTTGTGACGACCGATCCGCGGACGCGGGTGACGACGTACTACACCGCGACGGGGTCGGCGCCGTGCGGCGGCACCACCCTTGCTGCGGTTTGGGCGGGGATGGTGTGCCAGGTCGGGCCTGGTGGACAGATCACCGGCTCGACGCTGCCGGCGCTCCCGACCCGAACGATGACGTACGACCGTCTTGGTGGCGTGGTGTCAACGACGCAGACCAGTGGTACGGTGAGTCGTTCGTCGCTTGCGCGATACGACACCGCCGGTCGCGTCGTCGCGGCATGGACGTCCACGACGGGCATCGGTACCGCTGCCGACGCGGTGCCCGCGACGACGACCAGCTACGACGCCCTCACCGGCGCGTTCACGACGTCCCTTCAGGTGACGAACCCGTCGCTCGCGTTGCTTGGCCCGCATGGGTGGCTTCCGGGGTTCGTGCTCGGGTCGGGTCGCGCCGAGACGCAGGACCAGCTTGGTCGTACCGTGACGTCGACGGATGACGCCGGGCGGATGACCGTCACGGCGTACGACGTGCAGGATCGGGTGACGTACCTCAATCAGGGCGGGTTTGCGACGCAGACGGTGTACGATGGGCGGGTGGAGCCGCGTGGGTTGCCGACGCAGCAGTTCGGTACCGGGTCGTCGATCACGGCAGCGTACGATGGCGATGGGCAGCTGACATCGGAGACGTTCGGGAACGGCGTAACGCGAACCGATACCCATGACGCTGAAGGTGCGCCGGTCGGTCGTGTCGTTACCGCGCCGGCGTCGGTGTGCGCTCAGGTGTCGAGGTGTTCGTGGATGCGTGAGCAGGCTCGTGCCAGCGTTCATGGGCAGTGGCGCTCGCGGCTCGTGTCTCTGGACAACGGGTCTGCTCCCGCGACCTACTCCGTTGGGTATACCTACGACGGTGCCGGGCGGCTCGTGTCAACGGTCGACTCCAGCAACAGCTGCACCGCCTACACGTATGATGCGGACGCGAACCGGACGCTGTTGACGGTGAACGCCGTCCGGTCTGATGGGTCGTGTGGTGTGCAGGTCGCGAGCCAGGGGTACGCGTATGATCAGGCTGATCGGTTGACGAATGCTGGCACGGTGTATGACGCGCTCGGTCGGATGACGAGCGTCCCGAGCGTGGTTGATGCGTCGGGTGTCTCGACGGCGGCGTTGAGCTCGACGTACAACGCGATCGATCACGTCTCGAGTCAGACCGTCGCCGGCGTGCAGCGCTCGTACACGACCGATTCCAGTGGCCGGTACGCCGGGTGGGGTTCCGCGTCGGGCACGACCACTGAGCACTACTCCGGTGGGTCGGATGCTGCGGCGTGGTCGACGGAGCCTGGTGGTGTCGCCGTCGCGAACGTGCAGGGCCTCGATGGCGCGCTCGCGGAGACCGCGAGCGTCGCCGGAACGACGATCGACCTCGCGAGCCTGCATGGCGACATCCTCGCGACCGACGCTGTCTCGAGTGACCCGGCTGTCGCGGACACGCTGAGCATCGGCGTGCAGTACGCGCCGACCGGTGAGCCGGTCGGTGTCGGGGCGACCGGGAACCCCGCCTCGCCGCTTCCACGTTACGGCTACAAGGGCACAGCGTTGCGGGTCACCGACACCCAGTCCGGGTTGGTGCTGATGGGCGCACGAGTGTACGATCCCCAGCTTGGCCGGTTCCTCAGCGTCGACCCCGTCGACGGCGGTTCCGCGTCCGCGTACGACTACTGCAATGCCGACCCCGTCAACTGCGAGGACATAGCCGGGACGTCGTTGCTTGGTGACGCTGCCCGTTGCATCCTGCACGCCGACTGGGGATGCCTGAAGCGGACGTTCGGCCGGTGGTCATTCTATCACGATGCGTGTACGTTCGCGCCAGACGGTATTCCGGGGTTCGGTGACTACACAGATGCGTGCATGCAGCATGACCTGTGTTACGGGTTCAACGAGGCGTGGGCGACGGGGCCGAGACGCCCACGACTTGCCTGCGACGTTCGACTCTGGCGCGGCATCCTTGGTGCATGCTCGGACGACTGGGGCACATGGTTTCTTACGGAGGCGTGCCCTGTCATAGCGGGGGTCTACTTCAGAGCCGTTCGCGCGTCTGGGTGGTTTCCGTACTACCTGAGCTGGAACAACCAACGGGTGACAAGGCACCCCTTGCCCGTGTGGTGGTTGGTTTGAATCGCTCGTGCGTGGTGTCGATGACGATCATGCTTTTAACGGCATGCTCCTTCGCCCCGACCGAGAATCTGCCGGAGGACCCGGTAGCCGAAGCACGTTCGTTCGCCGGAGCACCTCAGCTCGGGAGCATCGGGATCTACTGTTGGTACGCGATCCCGGACTATGAGTCGTGGTCGCGCTCCCCGGGGACGAAGGAGGGCATGACTGGCTGCACGATCAACTTGCACCTTCGCGACAAGGCGGTGTCTCCGTCCGCGGTTGGCGTGTGGTGGATCGAGAAAGCGGGTCACGAACACGCGGCCGCCCCCTTTCTCTTTCGGGGTCACGAGTTCGTGTGGGGCGACGTCGGCGTGTATATTGGTGCTGGTGTCGAGGGGCCGGACTGGGTGTGGCGTTGTCCTGGTGACGCCGGGGTGGCGCCCGAAGTTCGGGCGTCTGCTTATGCCCGCCGTGACCCCAGGAACAAGCACGGGTTTCACACTGTTGCCGACGCTCGTCGGCTTGGGTGTGAGCCTGGGCCGCGGGATCTGTCGTAGATGGCTGCGTGTGATGCTGACGGTGCGCCGGTCGGTCGTGTCGTTACCGCGCCGGCGTCGGTGTGTGCTCAGGTGTCGAGGTGTTCGTGGATGCGTGAGCAGGCTCGTTCGAGCGTTTATGGGCAGTGGCGCTCGCGGCTGGTGTCTCTGGACACCGGGTCTGCTCCGACGAGCTACTCCGTCGGGTATACCTATGATGGTGCTGGGCGGCTCGTGTCTACGGTCGATTCCGGCAACAGCTGCCCGGCGTACACGTATGACGCGGACACGAACCGGACGTTGTTGACGGTGAACGCTGTCCGGTCTGATGGGTCGTGTGGCGTGCAGGTCGCCAGTCAGGCGTACACGTATGATCAGGCTGATCGGTTGACGAGTGCTGGCACGACCTATGACGCGCTCGGTAGGACGACGAGCGTCCCGAGCGTGGTTGATGGGTCGGGTGTCGCGAGCCCGGCGTTGACGCTCAGCTACGACGCGATCGATCACGTGTCGGGCGAGACCGTCGCCGGCGTGCAGCGCTCGTACACGACGGATAGTAGTGGTCGGTACGCCGGGTGGGGTTCCGCGTCGAGCACCACGACCGAGCACTACGCCGGGAGTTCGGATGCTGCGGCGTGGTCGACGGAGCCCGGTGGTGCCGCCGTCGCAAACGTGCAGGGTCTGGATGGCGCGCTCGCGCAGACCTCGAGCGTCGCCGGAACGACGATCGACCTCGCGAGCCTGCATGGCGACGTCCTCGCGACCGACGCTGTCTCGAGCGACCCGATGGTCGCCGATACGCTGAGCGTTGGCGTGCAGTACGCGCCGACCGGTGAGCCGGTCGGTGTCGGGGCGACCGGGAACCCGGCGACGCCGCTTCCACGCTACGGCTTCAAGGGCGCCGCGTTGCGCGTCACCGATAGCCAGTCCGGGCTGGTGCTGATGGGCGCGTGGTTGTACGATCCTCAGCTTGGCCGGTTCCTCAGCGTCGACCCCGTCGATGGCGGTTCCGCGTCCGCGTACGATTACTGTGGCGCCGACCCCGTCAACTGCGAAGACCTTGAAGGCCTTAGCAGGAACGGTGTCACCTGTCACGAGGCCCAGTTCGATCAATATTTTGCACGCACGCATCACTTCCGAATGCGGTGGCGTGTTCGGATGCATTGGTGTGTGTCCGATCGAACACACATGGTTACGGGAGAGCCGCGCGTAGTTCTCAACGACCACTCAGCTTCGCTGGCGCTGTTCCTCGGGTGGGCAATCGTCCGCGAGGAGCTGACTGACCAGGTCATCCCAGACGGCGCCGCTGGATGGACATTTGACTTCATGAAAGGTTTCAGGCGTGTGGCCTAACCGGCTTTTTTTTGGGGGCTCCTGTCGTAGATGTGGGCGAACGGGTGTTCTGTGCGGCGATGCGGAGCGCCGCCCCGTCGAGCTGGCGGAGCATCGCCGCAGCGGCCCGGAGGGCCGCTCATGCGCGTCCGGGGAGGGTGGGGCGTAGGCCGCCGCAGGTGAGCATCGCGAGGGCGATCATCGCGTCGGCGGAGTGGAAGCCGTAGGCGCGGCGTACGAGCAGCCGAAGCGTGGTGTTGACTGCTTCGATCCTGGCGTTCGTGAGACCGAGCCGGAGCGTCGCTTCGATGCTCGCGCGATGCTCCTTGATCGTCTTGGCGAGCTTCGTGAAGCTCGGGATCCGGCAGCGCCGCGCCCAGGAGAGCCACCGGTCGAGCAGCCTGATCGCGTTGTCGGGCGTGTCGGCGTGGAACACGGCGCGCAACGCCTCTTTCAACAGGTACGCGCGGTACAACCGCTTGTTCGTCTTCTGCAGGTCTGCGAGCTTCACCTTTTGGCGCTCGGTCAGGTTCTCCGGGTTCTTCCACACAGCGAACCGCGCGCCTTTCAGGAACCGCGCGCCCTGCTTGTCACCCCCGCGTCGCAGGTCGTTCCAGAGCTCGCGACGCACGACATCAAGCGCTGTCGTCGCGAGGGAGACGACATGGAACGGGTCAATGCACCGCGTCGCGTTCGGACAGGAATCGTCGACCTGACGGGTGATCCACGCCGCCAGGTCGCTCGTGACGACCTCGATCCGCGCTGTCCGCTCGACGCCGAGAAGGTCGAAGAAGCGCTGCACGGTCTTCATGTCGCGACCCTCCGACGCCCACACCAGCCGGCCCGTGTCGTGGTCAACGACGACCGTCAGATAGCGTTGACCGACGCGGTAGGAGATCTCATCGATCCCGATCCGCCGCAACCGATCAAGACGATCCGGAGCAGCCTGCTCGGCGTCCGCGACAACGCGACGGATGATCGCGCCGACCGTCCGCCAGCCGATCCGCAAAAGCGTGCACGCCGCCGTCTTCGACGTCTGCGTCGCAAGCCACGCCGCGGTATCGTCGAACGCGCGGGTATGCCCCGCGCCGTGCCGAGCCCAACCGACCTTGGCGGTCGTCACGCCATGCTCGGGGCACCGGACACGGACCGCGTCGGCCTCAACGAAGCACTGCGTCACGCCGAGATCAAGCGAGCGCCAGCGCCGCCGACCAGCCCCCTGATCGTACCCCGGCGAGCGCCTGCCACAGACCCCGCAGCGCGAACGGCGCCTGGCGCATGGCCGGGCGTGCAGCACAACGACGCCATCCTCGACGGAGACGCCCTCGACGACCCCTCCCTCGACACCACCGATCTGAGCGAATACGCTGCCAAAGCGCACGCCGCCACCTGCCTTCCTAGAGA
>JANYCN010000052.1 GCA_025360225.1 Actinomycetes bacterium
TAGCGTGTCAAGGCCTTCGCCTTGACACGCGTGCGAGCGGGCGTGCTATCCAGCACGCCCGCGATCAGCAAGCCCTGCGCGACGCGCAACGCTCCCGCTCGCTCCAGACACCCGATGACCATGCCATCTGACAATCACACCACTAGCGGAAGAGCGCCGGCGCGTCGGGTGCCGGCTCGATGCCAACCGTCTCCCGCCCGCGAGCGGTGAGGACGCGGCCGCGCGGCGTGCGCTGGATCAGCCCCCGCTGGATCAGGTACGGCTCGTAGACCTCCTCGAGCGTCCCCTCGTCCTCGCCAAGGGCCACCGCGAGCGTCGACAGGCCGACCGGCCCACCGCCAAACGTGACGCCGATCGCCTGCAGGATCGTGCGATCGGCGTGGTCGAGCCCGTCCGCGTCGACCTGGAGGAAGTCGAGCGCCTGCGCCGCAGCGACGTCGTCCACCTCGAGGATGCCACGTACCTGCGCGACGTCGCGAACACGTCGAAGCAGGCGGTTGGCGATCCGCGGCGTGCCCCGCGACCGGCGGGCGACCGCGTCCGCGGCCTCCGCGGTCACGACGAGACCGAGGATCTGTGCTGATCGACGGACGATGCGGGCGAGATCGTCCGGTAGGTAGTGCTCGAGCCGGAACTGGATGCCGAACCGGTCGTGCAACGGCTTCGTCAGCATCCCGGCGCGCGTCGTCGCGCCCACCAGCGTGAACGGCTGCAGGTCGAGGCGCAGCGTGCGGGCACCGGGCCCGGAGCCGATCACGATGTCGATCACGCGGTCCTCCATCGCGCCGTACAGCAGCTCCTCGATCGCCCGCGGCGTGCGGTGGATCTCGTCGATGAAGAGCACGTCCCGCGGCTCGAGCGCCGTCAGGATCGCCGCCATGTCGCCCTTCTTCTCCAGCGCCGGGCCCGAGATCGTGTGGATCTGAGAGCCCATCTCGTTCGCGAGGATGTGCGCGAGGCTGGTCTTCCCGAGCCCCGGTGGGCCCGCGAGAAGCACGTGATCACAGGCCTCACCGCGGCCCCGCGCCGCCTCGAGGTACACCTCGAGCTGCGCGACGACGCGTTGCTGGCCGAGGAACTCGCGCATCCGCCGAGGGCGGAGCGTGGCATCAACCTCCTCCTCCAGCCCGGTCGACGCCGCCGCGACGATGCGGTCGTCGCTCATCGCGCCACCGGTCCGCGCAGGCGACGCAGGCCGGCGCGGATGCGCTCATCGACCTCGCCCTCGAGGCCGTCGAGCGCCGACTCCGCGTCGCCAAGCGCGTAGCCGAGCGCCACGAGCCCTTCCCGCGCCGCATAGAACGGGTCGCCGAGGTCAGCACCCACGGGGATCCGCGTCGCCGTCGTCGTCGGCGTCGCGCCCCCAGCCGGAGAGGCGCCGGCAACGCCGCCTACCTTGTCCTTCAGGTCGATGCAGATCTTCTGTGCGGTCTTCTTCCCGACGCGCGAGACGGACGAGAGCAGGTCGACGTCCTGCGCGACGATCGCACGCTCAAGCTGCTCGGGAGCGTACGCCGAGACGATCGCGAGCGCGAGCGCTGGCCCAACACCCGAGACGCCCATCAGGAGGCGGAACAGGGTGCGTTCGGCGGCGCTCCCGAAGCCGAACAGCACGAGAGCGTCCTCACGGACGTGCAGGAACGTCTCGATCGTCACGACGGTGCCCGGCACGGCCGCGCGCTCAGCGCTGCGCGTCGCGGCGAGCTCCAGCCCGACACCGCCGACGTCGATCACCAGGTGGTCGCCGTCACGGCTTGCGACGCGCCCGGTGACGTGGGCGATCATCGCCGGCCGCCGATCGGGAGGCGTTGGGCGTGACAGATCGCCGCAGCGAGCGCGTCGGCGACGTGCTCGTTCGGGGGGTCGCCGTCGAGCGCGAGGATGGCGCGCACCATCCGCGCCACCTGCAGCTTGTCGGCCCGACCGTAGCCGCAGACCGCGTTCTTGATCGTCGCGACGGCGTACTCGCCGACCTCGAGCCCGGCAGCACCGAGCGCAGCGAGCGCCGCTCCCCGAGCCTGGCCGAGCAGCATCGTGCTGCGCGGGTCGGGGCCGACGTACACCTCCTCGACGCCCGCACCCTCCACCCCGTGCTCCTCGACGAGCCGACCAACCGTCTCGTGGATCACCGCGAGCCGCGCGACGTGGGTCTGGCGCGTCGTCGTCCGGATCACCCCGTGCGCAAGCACGCCGAAACGGCTGCCTTGGGTCACGACGACGCCGTAGCCCGTCGCCGCGATCCCTGGATCGAGGCCCATGATGACCACGGAAGCAGTGTAGTGACGGATGCGGTCAGACCCCGAGTGCCACGTCCGCCGCTACCATCCGCCGGATGGCTGAACGACCGACCCGGATCGTCGCGCTGATCGATCGCCACCCGCGTTACTGGCCGGACGCACAGACCGCGGCGACCGAGCTGCGACGAACGCTCGGTGGTGAGATCGAGGTGTTCCTGCTCGTCGACCGAGAGGGCGCGTGGGAGGCGGCGTGCACCGTCGTCGACGGCACGTTTCGCCCGTCACGGTGGCTCGGCGTGCGCCAGCTACCGGCGGGCGAGTACGGCGTCTCCGACCAGCAGGGCTTCGCTGCCGAGCGTCTGCTGCGTCGCGCCGACGGGCGACCATCGTTCCTCGTGTCGATGACCGAGGCGCCGTCGGGCGAGGGCGAGTACGAGCCGGGCGGTGAGACGTTCGGCATCTCGACACGGATCGGCGATCACGCCGGCCTGCGTCGCCTCGGCGTCAACCTCGACGTCGTGCGCCCCGGCGAGCGGTCAACGAAGTTTCACTGGCATCACGAGGAGGAGGAGTGCTTCCTCATCCTCTCCGGCACCGGCATCCTGCAGGTCGGCGAGGCGACGTTCGCCATCGGCCCAGGGGACTTCTTCGCGAAGGCCGAAGGCCCCGACTGTGCACACCAGTTCATCAACGACGGCGACGTTGAGCTGCGGATCCTCACGGTCGGCGAGCATCGCGGCGACCAGGTCGAGTACCCAGCGCCGCCATGGGCGCCAGGCACAGGCCTGCCGCCGTTGTCCTCGTAGCCCCGACCCCGTCGCTCAGGGGACCGGGCAGGGCGCGTCGTCTGCGAGGTGTGCGGCCTTGAGGTAGCGAGCTTGCCGATGGGTGACGTGGTGCACGCGGTGGTCATCTCGCTCGCAGACCTTCACATCGTCGCTGTCGTGGCGCACCACCCGCGCGTGGTGGACGAGTGCAGGCGCCGGGGTCGAGACGACCGTCGACACGCGGTGTGCGCCGGCGCGAGCTGCGCTCGCGAGCGCGGAGACGCCGCCCAGAGCTGAGAACGCCGCAAGCACGCCAGCTGCCGCGACGAGCCCGAGCCGGGCATGCCAGGAGCTGCGCACGCGCCGGACAGGCGTCGACTCGACGTGCTGACAGAGCCGGTCGAGCAGCTGAGCGCCCGGAACGGGCCGATCGTTCGCAAGGTCACGCGCAAGGTCGTCGAGCTCGCCCATCCGTGCACCATCTCCCGGTAGATCGCTCATCACGAACTACTACCACGAGCGACGGCGAATTCCTTACAGGTGCCCCTCAGGTTCCGGCGGCGCCGCTGCCGGGTCGGGTGAGGTGCCGCGCGAGAGGTTGGCCCATCGCTGGGCGAGGTCAGACGCTGGCGCCTCCGGATCTGCGGCGCGCGTCAGGTTCGACCAGCGCGCGACGAGATCCTCGCGTGAGAGCGGGCTCGCCGCTGGTGCGGCCTCAGGGGTCGGCAGCGGTGCCGGCTCAGGCTCGGGCTCGGGTGTCGCGACAACGGCGGTGGACGCCACGGGCGCTGCCGGGACGTACGGCTCCTCCCACCAGCGAAGCGTCGGCTCGGGACGCGCCTCGGTCAGCTCGGGCGCGGCGACCAAAGGCACCACAGGCTCAGGAACCGGCGGCGGAGCCAGCAAAGGCGCGGGCGGCGCGGGCGGCGCGGGCGGCTCCGGCTCGCTCAGGACGATCGGCGCGATCGTCGAGGGAGCCACGATCGCCGGAACGGCGACCTTCGGGCTGATCACGTCGCGTAGACGCTCGAGCGCACGGTGGATCGCAACCTCGACGGCGTTCGGCTTCATCCCGACCTCCTTTGCGATCTGCTTCGCCGTCAGGTCAGCGCCAAAGCGCAGCGCCAGCAGCTCGCGGTCACGCGGCGCGAGCCGTCCTACCAGCTGGCCGGCGTCGAGGCGTCCCAGCACGTCGTCCTCAAACGGCTCGCTGCGCCCGCCGCCGCTTTCAGCGATCGCCTCGGGCGCGTCGATGCGAGCGCGATAGCTCGTCTCGAGCTCGCGCCGAGCGATGCCGAGCAGCCACGCGATCGGCTCGCCCTTGCGGGGGTTGTAGCTCGCGCGGTACCGCAGCGCCCGCTCGATCGTCGCGGACGTGACGTCCTCGGCGGCTGCACCATCACCGATGCGGTACGCGACGTACGCGTAGACGCGGCGGATCGCGCCCTCGGGATCGGCGAGCGGATCGACCGGACGCTGCACTAGCGACACACCGTCCGCCGCACGTTGCCGGGGATCGGTGCGGCCGCAACGAGGTTGATGCCATCCATCGGGTCGAGCTCGATCAACGCCGCCGACGCCGCTGCCCGGTCGGCACCGCGCGTGACGCCGACAAGATCGAGGCGCAGCCGCAGGTCGGTCGGCGAGCGGCGGATCGCCTGTCGGTACGCGGCGACGGCGCCGTCCGTGTCGCCGAGAACCTCGTCGACGGCGGCGACCTCACGCCATGTCGCAGCGAGCCAGGGCGCTCGCACCGTCGCGGCGGTCGCGTCTGCCAGGGCAGCGCACGGCCGGCCGGCGACGACGTTCGCGCTCGCCGAGTCGACCGCCAGGTCACCGCGCAGCACGTAGGCCGATGTGGAGGCACCGGCGACGGCGACGACGAGAAGGAGGACGCGCGTCGGGATCCGGGCCGGCCCAGGATCATCGGCGTCCCGCGGTGCTCGAGCGCCAGCCACGACGCACGCGGCGCAGGTCAGCGCCGCGATCATCACCGGTGGCGACTGCAGGTCGGTGTCGACGATCGCGTGGACGAGGACGAGCAGAAAGCCGCTGAAGGCGGCGGCGACGAGCGGCGTGCGCCGACCGCGGACCGCGGCAACGAGGACGCCGAGGATCGCCAAAGCGAGGGCCGCGAGGGCACCGGGCCCGAGCTCGGCGAGCAGCTGAAGGTAGGCGTCATGGGCCCACGGCGTATCGAGCGCGATCGGCCGGTGCGACGTCCAGTAGCTCTCGAAGGTGCCGGCGCCACGGCCCTTCACCGGCGCGCTGCGCGCCATGGCGCGGGCGACCGTCCAGAGGTCGCTGCGGCCGTTCGACGACAGGTTGAACATGCGATCGTTCAGGTCGGTCCGCGCGGTGACGGGCGCGCCGTTGAAGGAGGCGACGGCCGAGCGCCAGGCCGCTGCCGGACCGCCGCGAGCCACGCCGGCGCTCGCGAGAGCGCCGAGGACGCTGACCGCCAGCACGACGCCGAGGATGGTACGCGCGCGCCGGCTGGCGCTGCGGCGCCGCTCGATCGCGACGACGACGAGCACGAGAAACGCGGTGAGCAGTGACAGGACGCCGGCGATCACCGCGAGCAGACGCCCGTCGTGGGCGGCCGCGTTGAGCGTCGCCGTCGGGCTCGTCATGCCGCGCATCCGCGAGGCAACGACGAGGGCCGCGGTCGTCGGCGCGGCGAGGATGAGCGCCACGAGCGTCAGGTGCACACGCCGAGCGTCGAGGACGAGGAGCGCGAGGAGCGCGACGGCGAGCGCACCAACAGCGCCACGACTAAAGGTGAAGTAGAGCGTGAGGGACAACGGAACGAGCGAGGCAGCCGACGCGGCGCGGGCGAGCAGGTGCGTCGCGCGAGCGCCGATCCCAAGCCCGAGGACGATGCCGATCGCGGCGAGGGCGGCGAGCATGTTCCAGTAGGGGAACGGGTCGGCGAGCCGGTAGCCCGTCGCGAGCCCGACGTCGCTGATCCCGAAACGCACCGGGTAGAGCCGGTGGAGCAGCGCGTACAGCGAGATCGCCGCCGACGCGGCCCAGACGCCGCCGAGCACGACCGCAAGCGACGCGCGCGTCGCGAGCAACATGATCGCCAGCACGACCGCCAGATCAACGCCGAACCGTTCCGTCTCGACCCAGGTGCGCGAGAGGTCATCGGTCCAAGCGTTGGACGCGGCTGAGAGGGCGAGCAGCGCCGCGAGCCCGAGGAGCAGGAACCTGTCGGGCCAGCCGACCTGCACCGGCGCGGCGAACGCGGCGACACCTGCGACGGCGAACAGGGCAAACGCGATCCAGCCCCAGCTCGTCGGCTCGCTCGCGCCGCTCGCGAGGGCGCCACCGGCGATCGTTAGGAACGGGACGCCGGCGCGCACCTTCCAGGCGATCACGCGCCCGGCGACGGCGCGCATGCGGGCGCCGGCGAGCGGGGCGCCGACATCGGCTGTTGCGGCGGTGCCCATCGCTCACACCCTACCCATCTTCGCGGACGGCGCGACGGCTACCCGTCGCGAGCGCGGCCGCGAGCAGCGCCCACCAGAGCTGACCGACCCCGCCATCGAGCCAGTACGAGCCGATCACGTGCAACGGTACGAGCAGGAGCGCGACGACGAGGAAGGTGTCGCGCAGGGCGTGGGACACGCCGTCCGAGGGCGTGCACCCGCGGACGGCGCGGACGGCGAGGAAGAGGAGCACCGCGTAGACCGCGAGCAGCACGAGACCGCCGCGGAACACGAGCGCGACGTAGAGCGACTCGGCATACGGGAAGGTGATCCGCGCCGGAAACCCCGGCCCGTAGCCGGTCAACCAGTGCCCACGAATCGCCGGCAGGAACTGGTCGCGCCAGAGCACGAGGCGGTAGCGCAGGCTCTGCGGCACGAGCGAGCCCGTGCCGTCGAACTGCATCGCGACACGGCCGAGGATCCGCGGGGCGGCGAGCGCGACCGCCGTCGCGGCGAGCGCGCCGCCGGCGACGAACGCCTTGCGCCCGAACCCGGCGCGCGTCGCGACGAGCAGCGCTCCGACCAGCGCGAACGCCGCCGTCCCGGCCGTGACGGTTGCAGCGATCCCCGCTGCGCCGCTGACGACCACGGCCGCGAGCACCGGCCGGCTAGCCACCGAGCGATCGCGCACGAGCAGCGCGGTCGTCAGGACGACCATCACGGCGAGGTAGGCACCGAGCGTCTGCGGGTGCTCGAACGGCCCGGTCGCCCGCGCCACGCCCTGGTCGAGCATCGCTCCGAACGGCCCGTAGCCATCGCCGGCCGTGAGCCGAGCGAGCAGGCCCCGCGCGCCCGGAACGCCGACCTCCTGGGCGACGGCGCTCGCCGCGACGAGCGGCACCGCGGCGAGCGCGAGGCGCAGACCGAGGACGAGGGCACGGCGCTCAGAGAAGGCAACACGGCAGGCGCGGTAGACCAGAAGCATCCCGACCGGCGCGCCGAGCACCTGAAGGGCCTCGCCCGAGATCGGGTCGCCGCGCACGACGAGCAGGTCAACCAGGCCGAGGACGGCAACCGCCGTCGCGTAGAGCGCCGCGACGAGATCGATCCGATCAGGGCGCGGCCCGCGAAGGCGGACGAGGACGACGCCGGCAAGCACCGCGATGGCGGCCTCGGCCGGACGGACGCCCGGCAGCGGCAGCCCGCGTCGGATCCCAGCCGAGGCCGGCACCAGCCCGAGCAGCAGCGCTGCGCCGAACGCCGGTGCCCGCCACACGCTGATCGTCACCGCGAGGCCGAGGACCGCGAGGAGCGCCGCGAGCGGCGAACGCGCAGCAACAAGACCCAGGATGGTGCTGCCACCGACGACGGCCGTGGGCCAGGTCGCGCGGCTCACGCCCTGCGTCGCTCGCGCGCGACCGCGAGCACCGAGCCGAACCCGAGCCCGACGAGAAGCCCGACGCCGGCAAGCTCGGCCGGCGCCGTCCCGTCGAGCACCGGTTGATCATTCACACGACTAACTACCAGCGCGCCGTCGGGAACGCCCGACGCGATCGACGGACGGGCGGTGACGATCGCCGCGAGAGCGACGAGGCCGACCGACGCCCGGGTCGCCGTGCGATCGGCGTAGGTGAGCCGGATCACCGTCGTGTAGTCGACGATCTCGATGCCGTAGTCGCCGACGAGGTCAGCGGCGGTCCGCCCAACGCGGCGCGCGAGCTCACGTTGCACGTGCTCGTCGGACGCAAGGATCTGGCTGATCGTCAGCGCCTCCGTGACCCGGCCATCGGCGTGTGCTGCGTCGCCCGCCGGGAGCGCCACGACACCCGACGCAACGTACGGCGGCGGGTGCGCGCTGCCGGCCGCGTAGGCGACGGTGCCCGACACGAGCGCCGCAACGACCGGCATCCACGACAGCGACAGCCAGCGACCGCTCATCGCAACAGCGTAGTACGAACGGCGTCGAGCGCGACCCGTGCCCGCTCCTCCTGCACCGCCCGCGCAGCAGGTGCGGCGCGGACGAGCTCGCCGTGACGCTCGATCGCCTGCGCGAGCCCGTCCGCGATCGAGGTGACGTTCGTTGCGACGAGCACTGCCTGCGGGAAGTCAACGGCGGCGGTGGCGGTGCGCGATGTGACGAGCGGGCGGCCCGCCCAGACCGCCTCACACGCACCGCGCATCACGCCCTCCTCGCGGTCGGTCAGCGCGACGATCACGTCGGCGGCGGCGATCTCGGCGGCGTACGCCTCCCCACGCAGGAACCCGGGACAGGCGACGCCGTCGAGCGCGGCGCGAAGGGCGGCCGGGAGCCGTCGGGTGTCGCCAAGCAGCATCAGGTCGACGGTGGGAAGCGAGCGCGCCGCGGCGACGAGCTCCGCCACCGGCTCGTCGGCGGCGAGCTGGCCGATCGCGACGACACGGGCACGACCGACGAGCGGACGGGCCGGCGTGACCGTCCACGCCGGCGCCGGCTCGTGCAGCACGACGGGCCGACCACCCCAGCCTCGGACGCGACCGGCGAGCGCGGGCGTCGCGACGAGGGTGACCGCTGCGCGGCGCGCTGCGAGCCGCAGCAGCACGGTGCTGACGCGCCCGGCGAGGAATGCTCCGGTGTGCGCATCGACGATCACGCGACGACGAGCGATCGCCGCGTAGGCGAGCACCGCGACGAGGGCGTCCGCCGGCGGCGCCTGGACGAGGACGACGCGAGGTCGGCGCCGGCCGAGCAAAAGGATCGTCCGCGCGAGGTCGACGACGTGGCGCGCCACGGCCGGGCCGCCGCCGCGTGACGAGGCGAGGATGCTCGCCGCCGGGATCCCGAGCGCCGCGGCGAGGTCGCGAGAACGCTGGTCAGCGCGCGTGAAGGCGACCGCGACGCCGTCCGCCAGGTCGCCTACCGACACCGCGTGCGCGGGTGATCGGCGAGCAGCGCGGCGAGGAGCGGCAGCGGCTCGTCCGGCACCGTCAGGAGGAACGCGCCGGCACGGCGCACGCGCATCGTCGTCATCCCGTCGGGCGCGCGCTCAAGGCATAGCGACCCTTTCGCCGGCGTCCAGTAGGGCATGTAGCGAACCCGCAGGGTGTAGGTGCCCGGACGGCTGACGCTCCCGCCGATGCGATCATGGGTGAACTCCGTCAGGGTGGCGCGTCCGACACCGCTCAGGAGCGGGTCGGCGTGCGGCACGGCGAAGATCTCGAGCTTGGGGCTACGGAACACGAGGAGCAGCCCCGAACGGCCCGACTCGAGCAGGCGGCGTTCCGGCGCTGCGCCGTCCGTGTCGAGCTGCGTCAGCGGCAGGACGACGTAGCCGATCGCCATCCGCTTCAGCCAGCGGCGATACGTCGCCGCGTCGAGCTGGCGTCGGTAGAGCTCGGCGTTCTGCGCCAGGTCGAGCTGGCGGTACCAGCCACGGGCGAGCGGCACGCCAGCCTTCGGGAGCCAGTAGGCCTCCCAGCGCCCGCTCGTCTGCACCACCTCGACGCGGTACTGGTGGCCCGTGTGCGCGTTCAGGTACTCGACGGCCGGCTGCCAGTAGCGGCGGGTCGTTGCCGGCCCGGGGTCGCGCGCCAGCACCGTGGCGATGTCAGGCACGCCGGCGTAGACGAACGCCGTGAGCACGCCCGTCAGGACCAGGAGCCGGTGGCGGCGGGGCACCCGGACGGCGGCGATCAGCAGGAGCGGGAACGCGACGTAGCGCAGGCGGTCGAGGTTGTCGCCGAGCGGCGAGCGAACGACGTAGCCGGCGACGCAGGCAGCACCCCACACGCCGAAGAGCGCCGCGAGCAGCCGACCGTTCTCCGGTACTCGCCGCGCGATCAGGACGCCGAACACCGACACGGCGACGACGCCGACGAGGTTCCAGACGAGGAACGGGTAGACGCCTGGGGTCTGGAACGTGTGCATCAGCGCGACCTGGCCAGCGCCGAGCGCACCGAGCGTGAGCCCGACCGCCGTCACCCGTCGATCGAACCGTGGCCGCACGACGAACACGGCGAGGAGCGTGAGGCACAGGAACACGAACGCGAGCGGGCTCGCGCCGAGCGTCAACGCCGCCGTGAGCAGCGTAAGGGTGACGCGGCCGGACTGCAGGAGCCGCAGGGCGACGAACAGGAGCGCCAGGCCGAGGGCGTAGGCGTAGGTGCCGGTGACGGCGGGCCCGAGCGCGAACACCGCGAACGCACGGGCGGGCCAGACCGCGGTCGCCCCCCACTGGCGCACCGCGATCGACGAGAAGGTGCCGGCAGCGACGGCGATCGACACGATCGCGACCTGGGCAGCGCCGACCAGCGCGGCGGGAAAGTAGTAGAGGAGGCTGTAGGAGGCGAGCGGGTAGCCGCCGGCGTACCAGAGGTTGTCCCAGACGATCGCGTCGCCGCGCACGAGAAACGTGCGGTAGAGGTGCGCGGACGCGTCGTCAGGTGGGCTCGCGAGGATGATCAACGTCGCGAACACCCCTGCCGCGATCGCGACCCGCCACGGCTCGGAAATCCGGTTCAGCACCCGCATGCGCACGTCGTGGTCTGATTGCCAAATGGCGCGGTCATTCGCGCCCCTCGATCGTCCTGCGCTGGCTGACTGCGCCACCCGCTGGGTGGCTCCGCCATCCAGCTGCGGCGACCACGATCCGTCCCGTCCGCGCGTGCTGGCCCGTGGGCTTCGCGGGAGCG